>NZ_DASPNO010000039.1:0-8312 GCF_035626535.1 Brevundimonas sp. | reverse complement strand
CGAAGGCGATGGGGAGGACAGGTCGATGCGAAGCAGCGACCCGGAGGGGGCGGCGCCGGCCGATGGTGATTGGCGCTCGGCTGCCCGCCGCCCGCGCCGCCCCCTCCTGACCGCTGACGCGGTCTGTCCTCCCCATTCGCCATAGCGAATGGGGAGGTGAGTCGTCCGTTTCAGTGCACGGTCGTCGGGGCTTCTACGGTCGTGCCGTCGGAGACCGGGGTGATTGGGACGGAGACGGACGGGCCGGCGTTGGGGAAGTTGTTCTCGTCGCGGTTCGGGGCGAGGCCCTTCTCGAGCAGGTCCTTGATCTCCTGACCGGAGAGGGTCTCGTACTCGAGCAGGGCCTGGGACAGCTTCTCATGATCCTCGGCCTTCTCGGTCAGGATCCTGCGGGCCGCCTCCCAGCCTTCGGTGACGATGCGGCGCACCTCGGTGTCGATGATCCGGGCGGTCTCTTCCGAGACGTTCTGGCTGCGGGCGACGGAGTGGCCGAGGAAGACCTCTTCCTGGTTCTCGCCATAGGCCACGGTGCCGAGCTTCTCGGAGAAGCCCCAGCGGGTGACCATCGCCCTTGCAAGCTTGGTGGCCTGCTCGATGTCCGAGCTGGCGCCGGAGGTGACGTTCTCAGGCCCGAAGATCAGCTCCTCGGCGACACGTCCGCCGGCCATAATGGCGATGCGGTCGATCATCTGCTGGAACTTCATCGAGTAGCGGTCGCCTTCCGGCAGCTGCATGACCATGCCCAGGGCGCGGCCGCGCGGGACGATGGTCGCCTTGTGCACCGGGTCGGCCATCTTGACGTTCATGGCGACGATGGCGTGGCCGGCCTCGTGATAGGCGGTGAGGCGCTTCTCCTCCTCGTTCATGGCCATGGACTTGCGCTCGGCGCCCATCATGACCTTGTCCTTGGCGTCCTCAAAGTCCCGGTGGGTGACCATGCGGCGGTCCTTGCGGGCCGCCATCAGGGCCGCCTCGTTGACCAGGTTGGCCAGGTCGGCGCCGGAGAAGCCGGGGGTGCCGCGGGCGATGGTCTTGACGTTGACGTCGGCGGCCAGCGGCACGTCCTTCATGTGCACGCGGAGGATCTTCTCACGGCCGGAGACATCCGGGTTGGGGACCACGACCTGACGATCGAAACGGCCCGGACGCAGCAGGGCCGGGTCGAGCACGTCGGGCCGGTTGGTGGCGGCGATCAGGATGATGCCCTCGTTGGACTCGAAGCCGTCCATCTCGACCAGCAGCTGGTTGAGGGTCTGCTCGCGCTCGTCATTGCCGCCGCCGAGACCGGCGCCGCGATGACGGCCGACGGCGTCGATCTCGTCGATGAAGATGATGCAGGGGGCGTTCTTCTTGGCCTGTTCGAACATGTCGCGGACGCGGCTCGCGCCGACGCCGACGAACATCTCGACGAAGTCGGAGCCGGAGATGGAGAAGAAGGGCACGCCCGCCTCGCCCGCCACGGCGCGGGCCAGAAGGGTCTTGCCGGTGCCGGGAGGGCCGACCAGCAGGGCGCCCTTGGGGATCTTGCCGCCGAGGCGCTGGAATTTGGCTGGATCCTTGAGGAAGTCGACGACCTCCTGCAGCTCCTCCTTGGCCTCGTCGACGCCGGCGACGTCGTCGAAGGTCTTGCGGCCCTTGTGCTCGGTCAGCAGCTTGGCCTTGGACTTGCCGAAGCCCATGGCGCCGCGGGCGCCGCCCTGCATCTGGCGCATGATCAGGACCCACAGGCCGATGATCAGCAGGAAGGGCAGCAGGGTGATCAGGGCGCCGACCCAGAAGGACTGGCGGGTGTTCTTGACGTCGACCTCGGCGCCGGAGGCCTGCAGGCTCTCGACGAGGTCGCCGTTCGGCACGGGCGTGACGACGGTGAATTTCCGGTCGTCCTTCATCTGGACCGTGAGGGTTTCGTTCTTCACCTCGACCGCCGCGATCTCCCTGGCGTCGCGGGCCGCGATCAGCTCGGAATAGGTCATCTCGGCGGGGCGGGCCGAGGCCGCCTTCTGGCCGGGCGTGGCGAGAGGGCCGCCGCGGTTGACCGCCACATAGACGGCGAGGAGGCCCAGGATGACGGCGCCCCAGATGGCCAGATTGCGAAGGTTCATTCTCGTCTCGATCCCTGGAAGCGCGGCGCGCTCCCCTCTTCGGTGATGTCAGCGCCAGAAAATAGGTGGTTCCGGGGCGTAGCGCCATGCGCGCGCGGCTCCAGCTCCGTCTCATGCGTCATTCGGTCCAGCGCCAGCGCCAGTCTTTCCTCGACCAGCGAGTGCGCCTTGGCCGCGGTTCCTGCAAGAACCGGGGCGGTCGCGCCGTTCCGGATCAGCACAGGCATGGCGCCGCGAGCGGCGGGCGGCAGGGCGTTGAGGCGGGCCCGGTCGGCCTTCGACAGGGCGGACAGGCGGCCGGCGGCGGGGACGACGCTCCAGCCGGGGTCAGCGGCGGTGAGGGCCCAGCGGCCGTCCCAGACGGTCTCGACGCCTGGGGGGAGCGGCAGGGGCGGCGGGGAGCGGCGCGCGAACTCGCCGGGTTCGCGGGCGATAAGGACCCGGTCGGGCCCCGCCTCGATGCGGGCGCCGCAGAGGACGGCGGTGAAGGTCTCCCCCGCTTTCAGGCGGGTGAGGATGCGGTCGAGCCGGTCGCCGCGCGGGCGGCGGTCGCCGCCGCCGGCGCAAACGAGGGCGGCGCCGAGGAGGCGGGCGGAGACGGAGCGGTCGAGGGTGAACGAGCCCTCTCCCAAGGGGAGAGGGAGGGGCCCGCTCGCCTCCCGGCGAGTGGGAGGGTGAGGGGGTTCGGCACCGGGAGCACTCGTACCGGAATCCCTCATCCTCCCACGCCTGTCGGCGCGGGCCCCACCTTCTCCCGATGGGAGAAGGGCGCGCCGCGCGCGGCTTCTCGCGTAGCGCACGTCCTCATTCGAGGGATCCTCGATCCAGCCCTGCCCCTGCGCCGTCAGCCAGTCGCGCAACCCGGCCCGCTCCACGTCCAGCATCGGCCGGAGCAGCATCAGGCCGCGGCCCTCCGGCCAGGCGGGGGACGGCGACCAGTCGCGCAGGCGGCCGAGGGTCGAGCCTTCGGCCCGCATCAGGTCGGCCTCGGCGACGTCGCCGGCGGTGTGGGCGAACAGGACCACGCGCGCGCCGGCCCGGCGGGCGGCAGCGGCGATCAGTCGGTGGCGGGCGGCGCGAGCGGCCGCGGGCAGGCCGGTCGAGGGTTTCGCGCCCTCCCACGACAGCCGACGCCAGTCCGCACCGGCGCGCCGGGCGGCCTCACCGGCGAAGGCGGTCCAGCCGGCGCTGTCGGGGTTCAGGCCGTGATCGACGGTGAGCGCCAGCAGGCGGCGTCCGTTATCGCGGGCCCAGGCCGAGGCGACCGCCAGCAGGGCCACGGAGTCGCCGCCGCCGGACAGGGCGAGGGCGAGGGGCCGGTCCGTCTGCCGCTCAAGCCGCGCGGTCAGCCGTTCTCGGACGCGGTCAGTCCAGGACGGGGCGACCCACGCCGGGGCGGCAGGGCTCAGCCCGCTCTCCGGGCCGCCGGGCAGGCGAACTGGGTGCGCAGGCCGGCCGCCCGGGTGCGCAGCGCCGCGCTGGCCCCGGCGGCGTAGCGCCGGTCGAAGTCGCCGAGGGCGGTGCAGGCCTGGGTCTTGCGGTCGTTGGCGTTCAGGGCCGTGGCCAGCTCCAGCACCGTGCCCGCGGCCCAGGGCGTGGTCGGCCAGCCGTCGAGGGCCGCCGCATAGTAAGCCACCGCTCCGGCGTGATCGCCGGCCGAGACGCGCAGGTCGCCGAGGCGGGCGTTGGCTTCGCGGGCCTGCGGCGTATCCGGCCAGGCGAGGGTGACGGTCTGCAGGGCGCGGTCGCCCATCGCCGGATCCGAGGCCGCGAGGCGCACGGCGGCGGCGAGGTCGCGGGCCGGATCGCCCGTCGGAGAGGTCGAGCTGATCGGCGCGTTCAGCTCCGCCTCGCGCTGGGCGGCGGCGGCGATGTCGCGCAGCCGGGTCTCGGCGGTGCGCAGGCGGGTTTCGAGGGCGGCGTTGTCGCGCGTGGTCTCGTCGAGCTGGAAGGTCAGCCGCTCCAGATCGGCGTTGACCCGCTGCAGGGTGGCCTCGAGATCGTTGACGCGGCCGTCCATGATGGTGACGCGGCTGGTCAGGGCGACGACCTCGGGATCGGGCTCCATGATGACCGGCTGGCCGGCGGCGTTGCGCTGGGTCAGGGCGCGTTCGAGGCGGCGGACGTTGCGGTCCAGCTGCTCGAGCCGCCGTTTGTCCCACTGGATCGGCTCCATGGGCGCGGTCTGGGCCACGACCGTGGTCGTGCCGGCGATCAGGACGACGCCCAGCGCGGTGATCAGGGCGTTTTTCGAGCGGAGGGCGGGGGGCAGCTTGAGCATGATTGTTTTCGTCCCACCGATTTGAGGCCGCCGCAAGGCGTCAGCCCGTGAGGCCGAGGGTGATGATGGCGAGGATGAACAGGGTGAAGGCGATGCTGGCGAAGATCAGCAGCAAAACGGTGCGCCAGGCCGCCGAGAACCATGACAGGCTGTAGGCGCCCTTGAGCTGGGCGAACATGTGGACGGGAACGCCGAAGGTGAACAGCAGGGCGCCGGCGGCGGCGAAGCCGCTCCACAGCGGGCCGAGGATGGCGATCAGCATCATCAGGATCGACATCGCGGTCAGCGAATAGAGCACGAAGACGCCGTGGTCGTAGAGTGTGAAGCCCCGCCGCCACAGGAACAGCAGCGCCACGAACGGCAGCGAGATCGGGATCAGCAGGAAGCTGAATTTATAAGCCGTCTGCTGGATCTTGTAGAGGGCCAGGTCGGGGTTGAGCGCCTTCTTGGTGAGGGTCTTGTCGAGGCCCTTCGAGCCGGTGTTGAACTTGAGATCGCCCGAGACGACGGCGTCGTGGAGCTGGGCCTGCCAGCTGCCGGGCGCCAGACCGTCGGTGCGAGCGGCCCCGGCCTCGGGTGAGATCCCCAGGCGCCTCTCGAACTGGCTGACGATGGTTTCCTGCGCCTGCACGGTCACCTTCAGCGCGTTCGATCCGGGCCGGGCCTCGGCGGCCTGACGATCCTCCGCGAGCTTGGCCCGGGCGGACTCCAGATTCGCGGTCAGCGCGGCCCGTTCCTGCGGGCTCATGGTGGTGTTCACGTCCGGCTCAAGGCCGCCGGAGAAGCTGAACACGAAGAACATCAGGAAGACGGTGAACAGGAACATCGCCAGCGGCGAGACGTAGCGGGTGCGCCGCCCCTGGACCCATTCGCGGGTCAGGCGGCCGGGGTTGATGGCCAGCAGCGGCAGGGTGCGCCAGATGCGGGCGTCGAAATGCAGCACGCCGTGCAGCATCTCCTCGCCGAGATGCAGCAACGAGCGGTGGACGTGGGTGGGTTGTCCGCAGCTGGAGCAGAACCGGCCTTCAACCGGCTGACCGCAGTCGGTGCAATTGCCTTCGGGGTCGCCGGTGTGGCCGGTCGGGCGCTCGATGGCGCCGGCGAGGAGCCCCCCCGTGGCCGCTCCGCCCGCCGCGTCGATATCCACCATGCCCGCCCCCGGTTCGCTGTCGCTCCGATCTAGCCGCCGGGGCGATCAAAAGAAAAGGGGCGGCCGACAACCGGCCGCCCCTCCCGATGTTCGACGCTGTCGCCGGATCAGCGCGTGGCGCCGCTGACGATGGCGGTGTGGGCGTTGCGGTTGCGGGCCCAGGCCTCCTCGTTGGAGCCGGCCGCGATCGGACGCTCCTTGCCGTAGCTGATGGTGTCGATGCGGGCGGCCGAGACGCCGCGCTGGACCAGATAGCTACGCACCGACTCGGCGCGACGGGCGCCGAGAGCGAGGTTGTATTCGCGGGTGCCGCGTTCGTCGGCGTTGCCTTCGATGCGGACGGTGACCTGCGGATAGCGCTGCAGCCACGCCACCTGGGCGTCGAGACGCGGATAGGCGTCCGGCCGGATCTCATAGCTGTCGAGGTCGAAATAGATGCGGTCGCCGACGTTGACGACGAAGTCCTGCTCCGAGCCCGGGGCGGCCGAGCCGAGGGCGCCCCCGTCGACGGGGCCCGACGGCGCGGTCGGATACTGCGGGCCCGAACTGGGAGGAGCGGTGTCGCCCGAGGCGCTGTCGACGGGACGGCGCGGGGTGCAGGCGGCGATGGCGGTCACGGCCACGCCCACGGCGGCCAGACGAAGCAGGGTCGAGGTCTTCATCATCGATCGTCTCCTTGGTGCGAGGCCTCGGCCTCCAGCTTTGCTATAAAACTCGGGTACTGGTGCGCCAGCGATTTCGCCAGCTGCGATAACGCGGAGTTGAGCCGAAAGGCTCCGCTTGTGACTCAGGTGGAGCAGCTGTCGGGGCCGCCGCCTCCGAGATTCGTCGGCTGCTCGTCCAGGAGCGGCGACCAGGCCGGATCGCTGCCCCGGCCGTTGTAGCCGGCCTGGCTGACGACGCGTCCCGACAGGTCGACCGTCCACAGCCGGGTGTCGCCGCCGGGCGACTGGCGCGCGAACATGATGTAGCGGCCGTTCGGGGCCCAGGACGGCCCCTCCTCGAAATAGCTCGACGACAGGATGCGCTCGCCGGTGCCGTCGGGCGCCATCACGCCGGTCGAGAAGCGGCCGCCGCCCTGTTTGGTGAAGGCGATCAGGTCGCCGCGCGGGCTCCAGTTGGGCGCGGTGTAGATGCCGCCGCCGCGCGAGATCGGCCGCTGGCCCGAGCCGTCGGCGCGCATGACGTAGAGCCGCGCCGTGCCCGATCGGTCGGAGGTGAAGACGATCTGGCTGTTGTCCGGGCTGAACGAGGGCGAGGTGTCGATGGCCGGGTCGTTGGTCAGGCGGCGCACCTGACGGCTGGCGAGGTCCATCACATAGACGTCGGTGTTGCCGCCGCGGATGATCGAGAAGGCCATCTTGGAGCCGTCGTTCGAGAAGCGGGGGGCCAGCACCTGGCCGTCGAACTCGCCGAGCGACTCCGTACGGCCGGTCGATAGATTCTTGAGGTAGATGCGGCTGTAATCCCTGCCCAAAGCCACATAGGTGATCTCGTTGGGGTCGTTCAGCGAAAAGCGCGGCGACATGATGATCTCGGAGCCGTCAGTCAGATAGACGGGGTTGAAGCCGTCCTGATCCGAGATGGCGAGGCGCGACAGGCGGTTCAGCTGGGTGCCGCTTTCGGACACGAACAGCACGCGGCTGTCGAACAGGCCCGCCTCGCCGGTCATGCGCTGATAGACCAGGTCGGCGATCTTGTGGCCGATGCGGCGCCACTGCTCGAGCGTGGCGGTGAAGCGGTAGGAGGCCAGCTGGCACTGCCGGTACGGGTCGTAGAGGCGGAAGCCGAAGTCGTAGCGGTTGTCCGGGCGGGGGCTCACGGAGCCGTACAGCACCGCCTGGGCGCCGATCGAGGTCCACTGCGGGAAGTTGGGCGCGTTGGCGAGGGTCAGGCCGGTTTCGACGAAGCTGGCGGGATCCAGCGGCTCGAAATAGCCGGAGCGGCGCAGGTCGGAGCGGATCACCTGCGACAGGTCAGAACCGTTCTGGCCGTCGAAGTCGGCGACGGCGATCTGGAAGGGACGCAGCACGCCCTGGTCGATGATGACTTCTTCGGGCTCCTGCGACGGGGGCTGCCCAGCCGGAGTCTGAGCCGTCGCGGCGGTTACCGTCATTGCAAGAACGGCGACGCTCGCCAGAAGTCGGTTCAGTCGCATAGAGGGCTCCCGCAGTTTGAGACGTCCGCCGGTTCTTGTCGCCGAACCGGTCGCAGAAGGCCAGCATGGCCGCGATTGGGGCGACTTTCGGGCGCGATCAGATGTCGTCAGCCCGCGCAGGCTCGCGCTGGAAGGAAGGTCGGACGGTAGCGCCCGCCGGGGAATCCGTCAGGGACGTCGAACGGGGCCGCGGCGATGAGGGCGAGGCGCGCGCTCTCGGCCGTGGCGCGCCAGTCGGCGTCGTCCTGCGGCCGGACCATGGTGGGGCCTGAGACAATGCGGCCTTCGGAATCCAGGGTCACGTCGAACTGAATGCGCTCGCGGACGAAACCGGGATCATCGCACCGGAGACGCCAGTGCGGATAAACCTGGTTGAAGATGCCGACCGCCGCGGCGGCGGCACGCGGGTCTGCGGGGCTCGTCGGCGTGGGCGCCACGGCGTCCTGTCCGGTGAGGACAACCATCAGCACGGCGATCAGGTTCAGCATCCGGGGCTCCTAGCGCCCCCTGCAGGCGCGGGCGGTGAGGAAGGTTGGACGGTAGCGACCGCCGGTGAAGCCACGGGGAACCTCGAACGGCGCGGTGGCGCGAAGGGCCCGCAGGGCTTCGGCCGTCGCGGCC
>NZ_DASPNO010000038.1:0-2674 GCF_035626535.1 Brevundimonas sp. | reverse complement strand
CCAGGAGCCGCGGTACGGGATGATCTTCGCCAGGATGAACGTCCGCCCCGGGTTGGATTCGAAGAAGACCCCCGGGCTGCGGTGGAGCTGGCTGACGATGACCCGCTCGGTGCCGTTGACGATGAAGGTGCCCTTGTCGGTCATGAGCGGAATGTCGCCCATGTAGACGTCCTGCTCCTTGATGTCCTTGACCGAGCGGGCGCCGGTTTCCTCGTCCGATTCAAAGACGATCAGGCGCAGCTTGACCTTCAGCGGCGCGGCATAGGTCATGTCGCGCTGGATGCATTCCTCGACGTCGTACTTCGGGTCCTCGAACTCGTAAGAGACGTATTCCAGGATGGCGCGCTCGTTGAAGTCCTTGATCGGGAAGACCGACTTGAACACCGCCTCGATGCCCTGGTCCTTGCGTGGGCCCGAGCGGACCTCGCGCTGCAGGAACTGCTCGTAGGAGGCGCGCTGAACCTCGATCAGGTTCGGCATCTGCACCGCTTCCGGGATGCGCCCGAAGGAGTGGCGGATACGCTTCTTGCCGGTGAACGAGGTGGCGGTGAGGAACTGACCGTTGACGGTGAGTTCCGCTTTGGACTTGGCCATTCTGTCTTCCCAATGCGGCGGACCGGGCAGCCCGCTCAATGCAGCAGCCACGGCTCCGCCATTCCGGCGACCCGTGACCATCGGTTTCGGCGTCCACCCTCGGGCCTTGCGGTCCCAGGACACCTGAAATGTAAGGCTCCCTTGGGGAGGAGCGCGCCTTCGCACCGGTCGGAGGGCGACAAACCGGGCCTCGGCGCTTTCGCGCGTATCTCTTCACGGAGTTAGCGGAACGCGCTGATATACTCGCTTTGACGGCGAAATAAAGACCGTCGGCGTCCTTTTTCGAAGCCTCGCGCGAAGCGGCCGCTCCAGTGGGGCCATTGCTTTGCAACGGCAGGGAAAATAGCGTCGCCGCATGACACGCATCGCGCTCGCGGCCGCCGCCGCCCTGACCCTTTCCGCCTGCGCCTCGGCCGGGCCGAATCCCTGGGACTTCTCCGGCTCGTCGACCCAGGAGAACTGGAACGCCGGCAATGCGGCCTATCTGGAGTGGAACGCCGCGCAGGGGGGATGGACCACCACCGCCACCGGCCTGCAGTACCGCCGGGTCGGCCCCCCCAGGCCCCAGGGCCGCCAGCCCGCCTCGACCGACGCGGTCAGGGTCCACTACCGCGGGACCTTCGTCGACGGGCGCGAGTTCGACAGCTCGTACGCCCGCAACGAGCCGGCCGAGTTCCCGCTCAACCGGGTCATCAAGGGCTGGACCGAGGGCGTCGGCCTGATGCGCGAGGGCGAGAAGTTCGAGTTCGTCATCCCCGCGGCGCTCGGCTACGGCGACCGCTGGGTCGGCGGCGACGAACTTCCGCCCAACTCGACCCTGCTGTTCACCGTCGAACTGCTGGAAGTGAAGCCCGCCGCCTGAGCGGGAACTCCCAACATGACGAGGATTTAATCCGGCGGGCCGCCGCGGCGCTCTAGCTTGCCGGCGAACCTCACTGACCGAGAGCCTCCGATGATGCGTTCCGCCCGCCTGCTCGCCTCCGCCTGCGCCGCCGCGCTGCTGTTTGGTTCGGCCCCGGCATTGGCCCAGGTCGGAACGCCCGCGCTGGACCGCGCGCTGGCCCCGATCCCCACGCCGCGCGACGCCCCCTACCCCGGCGTGATCTCGCTGGACATGGACGCCACCGACCTCGACCGCCGCATCGTCTCGGTCAGGCAGACCATCCCCGTCGCCGCGCCCGGGCCGATGATCCTGCTGTATCCTCAGTGGATCCCCGGCAACCACGGCCCCGTCGGCCCGGTCGACGACATCGCCGACCTGAGGATCACCGCCAACGGCCAGCCGCTGCGCTGGGTCCGCAACACCGTACACACCAACGGATTCCAGATCGAGGTTCCCGCCGGCGCGACCTCGATCGACGTCTCGTTCAAATGGCTGACGCCGATCGAGGGCAGCCAGGGCCGCGTCGTCATCACCGACGAGATGCTCAACATCCAGTGGGAGAAGGCCCTGCTCTATCCGGCGGGCTACCGGTCCAGCCAGATCACCTTCCGTCCGACGCTGCGTCTGCCCGCCGGCTGGCAGTACGGCACGGCGCTGGACACCCTCAGCTTCCAGAACGGGCTGGCGACCTTCGCCCCGATCACGCTGGAGCATTTCGCCGACAGCCCGGTGTTCGCGGGCAAACACTATCGCCAGATCGACCTCGATCCGGGCGGCCGCTCGCCCGTCCGCCTGAACATCGTCGCCGACGACGCCGACATGCTGGCCGCCACAGACGAGCACATCGAACTGCACCGCAATCTGGTGGATCAGGCCGACCGCCTGTTCGGCGCCCGCCACTTCAACCACTACGACTTCCTGCTGGCGGTCAGCGACAAGCTGGGCGGCATCGGGCTGGAGCACCACCGCTCGTCCGAGAACAGCGTCGACACCGACTATTTCACCGCCCGGACCAACACGCTCGCCGACCGCGACCTGCTCGGCCACGAATACGTCCACTCCTGGAACGGCAAGTGGCGGCGGCCGGCCGACCAGTTGACCCCGACCCTCAATGAGCCGCTGCAGAACTCCCTGCTCTGGGTCTATGAAGGCCAGACGCAGTACTGGGGTCAGGTGCTGACCGCCCGCGCGGGCCTG
>NZ_DASPNO010000037.1:0-14340 GCF_035626535.1 Brevundimonas sp. | reverse complement strand
GCCGACGCCGTCGCGCCCGGTCTTGGCGCCGAGATAGACGACCGGCAGGCCGACGCCTTCAGCCTTGGAAAAGAAGATGCCGTCGGCCCGGGCGATGCCGAGCGCGAAGGCGTTGACCAGGCAATTGCCGTTGTAGCGGTGGTGGAAGTTCACCTCGCCGCCCACCGTCGGCACGCCGAAGGAATTGCCGTAGCCGCCGATGCCGGCCACCACTCCCGCCACGAGATGTCTAGTCCGGGGATGTTCCGGGTCGCCGAAGCGAAGCGCGTTCAGCGCTGCGATCGGCCGCGCCCCCATGGTGAAGACGTCGCGCAAAATGCCGCCGACGCCGGTAGCGGCACCCTGGTAGGGCTCGATGTAGGAGGGGTGGTTGTGGCTCTCCATCTTGAAGATGCAGGCGTCGCCGTCGTCGATGTCGATGACCCCGGCGTTCTCGCCCGGCCCGCAGATCACCCGCGGCCCCTTGGTCGGGAATTTGCCGAGATGGATCTTCGACGATTTGTAGGAGCAGTGCTCCGACCACATCACCGAGAACACGCCCAGCTCGACCTGGTTGGGTTCGCGCCCCAGCCGGTCGAGGACGACCTGATACTCGTTCGCGGCCAGGCCGTATTCGGCGGCCAGTTCGGCCATGTTCTTTTCGGGAGCGCTCATGGCCGCGCCTTCTAGCCGCAGTCGTGGCCCCTGTCAGCCGTTCCCGGCGGAACATCGTCGCCGGCCCGCCATTGAGTCCTCCGAAGCCAATGGAGGCCGCCATGACGGACCAGCCGATCGATCCCGCCGCCACGCCCGAAGATCGCAACGCCGCCGAGATCGCCGCCGACGACGCGGGGGCCAGCGCCGCCGCCGAACGGGCCGCGAAACAGGCCGCCAACGACGACGTCGCGGGGGAGAACGACTGATGTCGCGGACGCCCTCCGAAACCACGCCGACCCCCCCGGATCACCAGCAAATGGACCGCTCCAACGACCCGGAGATCACCCGGGCCATGGACGAGGCCGCCCCGGAACTGGCCATGACCAGCCGCCGTCAGCGCCTGACCGGTTCGGCCGTCGGCGTCGGCAGCGTCGGCTTCGACGAAAGAGGGGCCTTCGACGTCGGGAATCCCGATCACGACCCGCGGGACAATCCCGAGGCGGACTAGTCGGCGTTCGCTCGCTCGACTCCGGGGCGGAGCCGGAAGGTCAGGATCACCGCTCCCACCAGCACCGCCGCGGTTGCGGCCAGCGCGGCATAGGCCAGCGGCGGATTGCGCTCCTGCTCGGCCACGAAGGCGCCCAGCAGGCCCCAGGCGACCGGCAGGGCGTAGGCCAGCATCCGCAGCCGCGCGGTCATCCCGAGCGCCACCAGAGCCACGACGACCACGGCAAGCATGGCCCACACCGTCGGGCCCGGCGCGGCCGGGAGCGCCTCATTGCCCGTGAGCACGGTGAGCAGGTTCAGCGGCGCCGCCACGGTCAACCACCCGGCCAGCAGGGCCAACGGCCAGACGACGAGCCAGCGGTCCCGCTCCGTTCGCCCCAGCGCCCGTATGGCGTCGGCGTTGTGGAGCAGCGGCAGCAACAGCGCGGCCAGCGATCCGAAGATCAGCACCACGGTCGCCGCCTCCCAGTCGAAGGCGGCCGCGACGACCCACCAGCCGATGCCGAGGAATGCGACGATGGACGGCCAGCCGAAGCGGTGGATCAGCAGGCTCTCGCCGGTCTGCCGCATCGCCTGCCGCACCGCGTAGGCCAGGATCGCCACATAGATCACGCCCCAGATCGAGAAGGCGTAGCCGGCCACCCTCAGCGTCGCGTCGCTGTCGGCCGAGAACTCGGCCGGAGTCTGACCCCAGCCCACCAGCATCTGCGCCTGGGCGACGACCACGGCGAAGACGGCGCTGGCCAACACGATCAGGCGCCGGGTGACCTGGACGGCGGTGGCGCGGACGATCGAGGACATGCGGGGGGCTCCTGCAGCGCGAGGACGTGCCGACACTACGCGCCGGGTCCGCGCTTGGTTCACCGCCCCGGAACCCCTCTCTCCGCGCGGGGGTTCTCCCTGCAAAGGAGACCGCCATGGCCGACGAACCCGACCGCCCGAAGGAAAGTCCGAACTTCGAAACCAACACCGTGCAGGCGGATCGCGCCCGCGAGCAGGGACTCGGCTTCGGCGAGCGCGAGTTGAACGCCCAGCGCGATCCGGGCGGCGTCCGCACCGCCGACGAGGATCCGATGATGGAGGACGGGGCCTCTCTCAATGCCGACGACGATGATGCGCTGGACCAGTCGATCGGCGTCCAGGGTTCGGCCGACGGCGACCGTCGCCGCGCCGACGACGTCTAGAGCCGGATCCGCGCGGGATTGCCGACGGCCGTCGCGCCTGCGGGCACGTCGCGCGTCACCACGGCTCCGGCGCCGATGATGGCGTCGTCGCCGATGGTCACGCCGGGCAGGATCAGCGCCCCGCCGCCGATCCAGACGTTGAAGCCGATCACGATGGGCCGGCCGAACTCGACCCCCGCCGCCCGCTCGGCCGCGTCACGCGGATGGTCGGCGGTCAGGATCTGCACGCCCGGTCCGATCTGGGTCTGATCGCCGATGTCGACCTCGCAGACGTCGAGGATGACGCAGTTGAAGTTCAGGAAGACGTTGCGGCCCAGCCGGATATTGTAGCCGTAGTCGCAGTGGAACGGCGGGCGGATCACAGCCCCCTCGCCGACTTCGCCCAGCCTCTGTCGCAGCAGATCGCGCCGCTCGGCCGGCGTCGACGCCAGCGAGGCGTTGTAGCGCGCCATCCAGTGTTTGGCGGTGGTCTGATCAGCCTGAAGCTCGGGGTCGCCGGGGTTGTACGGCAGGCCCGAGATCATCTTCTGGCGTTCGCTCATGAACATGGCCGGCCCCCACGCGACGATCGGGCGAGTTCGGCCGTATCGGCCGTTCGGGTCAAGTCCGAAGGACGGTTCAGGCCGCCGCGAGCACGCTGCGGAACAGGATGGCGCCGTCGGCGGAGCCCAGCTCGTTCTCGAAGGCCCGGTCCGGGTGGGGCATCATCCCCAGCACATTGCCGCGAGCATTCTGGATGCCGGCGATATCGGCGACCGAGCCGTTCGGATTGTCGATATAGCGGAACACCACCTGGCCCTCGCCTTCGAGCCGGGCCAGGGTCTCGGCGTCGGCGAAATAGTTTCCGTCGCCGTTGCCCTGGGTCATGACCACTTCACGCTGGCCCTGATAGCCCGAGGTGAAGCGCGTCTGGCCGTTGGCGACGGTCAGGCTGATCGGCTTGCAGACGTATTTCAGCCCGGCGTTGCGCAGCAGGGCGCCCGGCAGCATCCCGGCCTCGCACAGAATCTGGAAGCCGTTGCAGATGCCGACCACGGCCACGCCGTTGTCCGCGGCCTTCTTCACCGCCTGCATCACCGGCGACTGCGCCGCCATGGCCCCGCAGCGCAGATAATCGCCGTAGGAGAATCCGCCCGGCAGCACGATCAGGTCCAGCCCGGACGGCAGTTCCGTCTCCTGATGCCAGACCATGTCGACGGTCTCGCCCGTCGAGCGTTCGATCGCGACCTTGCAGTCGCGGTCGCAGTTGGACCCCGGGAAGACGATGACGGCTGCGCTCATGGGCGCGCCTCTAGCATCGTTCGGCGGCGATGTCAGGGCGGGTCGTCAATGAGTATCGAACTCCGAAAGCGACGTACCGAGTTCGAGGGCGGCATAGAGCTCGAGCAGGTATTGGTCGATCGGATCAGCCACGGCGAGATAGCGGACCGACATGCCCTGAACCTCTGCCAGGGCATGGTCGAAGGCATCGCGAAAAACGGGATTCTCCAACAGCGCGGCCCGTCCCTCGCCCTTGCGATAAGTCGCCGTCAGGCCGGTTGCACCCCGCGCCGGCTTGAAGGCGAACGAGGCCGAGTAGTGGCTGTTACTCACATGACCCCGCAGGCGTTGGCGCAAATTGCGGGTTCGGCCGACATGGACGGGTTCTCCAGCCAGATAGAAGGCATAGATCGCCGGGGTCCCTGGCAGGACGGCGCCCCGGATCTCGACCAGCGGCGCGGCCATCAATTGCGCGAACAGAAGAGGCGGCCGGAGAATGCGCTCGGCGTATTCCCGGTTGACCATCTCTTCCATCGGCTTCAGCCCTTGTTCTCGTACGTCGCCGTGACGGACGCCCGGGCCAGCGTATGGAAATGCAGGTTGAAGCCGAACACCGCGCCCGAATTGTCGGGCGTCACGTCCAGCCTGTCGGTGTCGACGGCGAAGACCGTGAAGATGTAGCGGTGCGGTCCATGCCCCGGCGGCGGCGCCGCCCCGCCGTAGCCGGTCTCGCCAAAGTCGGTGCGGCCCTGCACCGTGCCCGCCGGCATGCCCCGGCTGGACGCCCCCGCGGCCAGCTCCGTCACGTCTGCGGGAATGTTGGCCGCCGTCCAGTGCCAGAAGCCGGACCCCGTTGGCGCGTCCGGGTCGAAACAGGTGACTGCGTAGCTCTTCGTCCCCTCGGGTGCGCCTGACCATTTCAGATGCGGCGAGGTGTTGCCCTTCGCATAGACCTGCGCGTCCGGCAGCATGCCGCCGTCGGTGATGTCGTTGGAACTGAGGGTGAAGGTCATCGGCGCGTCCTCCTGCTGCGGTCGGAGGCACTCTAGCGCAGCCGCGCGCCGCAAGTCGCCTCTAGTGCGCCGCTTCCTTGGCCGCCGGCGTGAAGGCGGTCTCGTCCATCAGTCCGCCCGCCAGCGCCGCCGCAAAGATCACGCACGAGGCCAGAACGAACAGGGCGATGGCCAGCTTCAGGCTCCGTTTCACGCGACCTCGATGCGGTAGCTTTCGATGACCGTGTTGGCGAGCAGGGTCTCGCACATCTTCTTGGCTTCGACGGCCGGATCGGCGCCGTCGAAGTCGAACTCGATCAGCTTGCCGACGCGGGCGTTGGCGACGCCGGCCCAGCCCAGTCCGTGCAGGGCGCCTTCGACGGCCTTGCCCTGCACGTCCAGCACGCCTGGCTTCAGGAACACGTGAACTTTCACCCTGGCCATCAGTGCAGTCCCCCCTGAATCACGGTCGGCATGTCCTTCATGATACCGAGGCGACGGGCCACCTCGGTGTAGCTCTCGATGACGTTGCCCAGATCGCGGCGGAAGCGGTCCTTGTCCAGCTTCTCGCCCGTGGTGCTGTCCCACAGACGGCACGAATCGGGGCTGATCTCGTCGGCGAGGATGACCCGCGAGAAGTCGTTCTCCCAGATTCGGCCGAACTCGATCTTGAAGTCCACCAGGGTGATGCCGACCGCGCCGAACATGCCCGACAGATAGTCGTTCACCCGCACCGTCATCGCCAGGATGTCGTCCAGCTCCTGGGTCGAAGCCCAGTTGAAGGCGGTGATGTGCTCCTCGGTGACCATCGGGTCGTTGAGCTCATCCTTCTTGTAGTAGAATTCGATGATCGAGCGGGGCAGGGGCGTGCCCTCGTCAATTCCGAGGCGCTGACTCATCGAGCCGGCGACGATGTTGCGGCACACGACCTCGAGCGGAATGATCTCGACCTCGCGGATCAGCTGCTCGCGCAGGTTCAGCCGCTTGATGAAGTGATTGGTCACGCCGATGCCGTTCAGGCGCGACATCACGAATTCGCTGATGCGGTTGTTGATGACGCCCTTGCCCTCGAGGATCGCCTTCTTCTGGGCGTTGAAGGCGGTGGCGTCGTCCTTGAAATACTGGATCAGGGTGCCGGGCTCGGGCCCCTCATACAGAATCTTGGCCTTGCCCTCGTAGAGCTTCTTGCGCTTGACGTTCATCATCACGGGTCCGGGCGGGGCCTCGCCAGAAACGAAAATCGCGCGGCCAGCACGGTGGTCTGGGCGGCGCGATCCGGAATCGGGCGGGCGGGAGAATTGGTCGGCCCTCCCTTACCGGAAGCCGCGCTGCGACACAAACGGCGGCCTGTATTGAACCGTCAGGGTTTCCGTTGCGTTCGGCTCCCGGGGGGCTATAGACCTCCACGACCGCGGCCACATATCGCGCCGCCTGACGGAGCCTGCAGACGCCCATGACGACCTTCGACGATCGGGAAAAGGGCTTTGAGTCCAAGTTCGCCCTCGATCAGGAACAGGAATTCAAGGCGATCGCCCGGCGCAACAAGCTGCTGGGTCTGTGGGCCGCCGAGAAGATGGGCCTGTCGGCCGACAGCGCTGATCAGTACGCCGGCGCCGTGGTTCGCGCCGATTTCGAGCAACCAGGCGAGGAAGACGTCTACCGCAAGATCGCCCAGGACCTCGAGGGCGCGGGCCTGACCGTCTCCGAAGGCGAAATCCGCCGCAAGATGGACGAACTGTCCTCCGTCGCCCGCGAGCAGATACGCAACGGCGAATAGCGCCTCCGGGATCTCTGACGAGGAAAGGCCGCGGCCTTTCGGCTGCGGCCTTTCGGGGCGGATCGATTGGGGGCGATCCGCCGCCGGCGCCGTGTGGGGGAGAGGGCGGCGCCGGTATTCCGTGTCGCCCGTCAGCCGGGCTCGGCGACCGTGTCGATCGCGTGGATGACTCCGTTCGACGCGATCATGTCCGCCTCAACCACGCGCGATTTCCCGCCCGCCGCGTCGGTCAGCTCGATCGATCCAACCGCATTGACGCGCGCCGTCAGCACGCCGCCCTGCAGGGTGGTCAGCGTCAGCGAGCCTCCGCCGGCCTGAACGCGCTGCACGAGACTGGCGCCGTCCAGCCGCGCAGGGACCACGTGATAGGTCAGCAGCCGCCGCAGGTCGGGCAGGCCCTCTGGCGTCGTCAGCGCGTCCCGCCTCGCCGCCGGCACCTTCTCGAAAGCGGCGTTGGTCGGGGCGAAGATCGTGAACGGCCCGCCGCCGTTGAGCGTCTCCGTCATTCCGGCCGTCTGGATGGCGCTGACCAGGGTGGTGAAGTCCGGATCGCGCTGGGCCATGGTCAGGATTGTACCGTCCGCGGCGGTTGTCTGCGCCGGAGCCGCCGCCGGGGTCGCCGCCGCATCGGTCTCCGGCTCTTGCCGGTCGCAACCCGTGAGCGTCAGCGCCACGGCCGCCAGCGCGGCCAGCACGGATCGGGTCGAGGTCATGCCGCATCCCCTCTACGGCGCCGCCTTCCCGGCGGCCCCGTAAATGAATATGGCTCAGCCTGAGAAAGGATGCGTCGGCGCGAAATTATTCCGCACGCGACGGTCGATGAACGACTGCTGGTCGAGCCAGCCGGCGAGCACCCCCCACGCCGCGGCCTTCTCCTCGAACGGCCGCGCATGGGCCGGGCTGGAGGACGGCAGGTCGATCAGGACCGCGTTCGTCGCATTCGCCAGCACCGCGCGTCCCAGCCGGGCCGCCGTTCCGCCGTTGAAAGCCACGGCCCGCAGGTTCGGCAGGTTCGCGACCAGCCCTCGCAGATCCGCCGCCTCCGGCTGGCGGATCGCCGCGTCGAGGCTGCCGGGCCGCTCCGCGCTGGCGATCACGTCCCACAGACCGACCCCGGCCGCCCCGAGCGCCGCCAGGCGGGCCTCGTAGGGCAGGGCGGCGAGGTCGCGCCCGATCACGCCGCCGATCAGCCGCCAGAAGGCGTTGCGGGGGTGGCCGTAGTACTGCGAGGCCCTCAGCGAGGCGTCGCCCGGGAGGCTGCCGAGGATCAGCAGCCGCGTCTTCGCGTCGACGACCGGCTCGAAGGCCCGCTTGCGGGTCAGAGGGTTCTCATCCTGACCGTGAAGTACACCCGCTGGCCGGTCGCGGGTTTGCCGTTCTCCCAGCGAAAGTCATAGCCGCGGGAGGCGCATTCCGCGGCGTAGCGGAGTTCCCGGGGCGTCCCGGGCTCGAACTCGCAACGGGTCGGGCCGCCGATGGAGTTGACCTCGCAGAGGATCGGGACCGCGAATTCACGCCCGCGGGGAAGGTCCCTCAGGCAGCGGGCGATCCCCCTCGGCGGCGGGTCGAACGTCTTGACGACCTGTCCGCGCTCGCCCGGACCGCCGGGATCCTGGCCGAGCAGTGCGGCGAACAGGGCGATCATGCCGATCATCATGGCCTCAGCCTCCGAACACCCGCGCGAACACCGTGTCCACGTGTTTGGTGTGATAGCCGATGTCGAACAGCGCCTCGAGCTGCGCTTCCGGCAGCGTCACCCGCTCGTCGGCCTTCAGGAAGTCGAGGAAGGCCCCTTCGCCCCGCCACACCTTCATCGCGTTCTCCTGCACCGCGGCGTAGGCGCTCTCGCGCGACACGCCGGCTTGCGTCAGAGCCAGCATGACCCTTTGCGAATGCACCAGCCCGCCCAGCAGGTTCAGGTTCTTCGCCATGTTCTCCGGATAGACGTTCAGCCGCTCGACCACGCCGGCCAGACGATGCAGGGCGAAATCGAGGTGGATCGTCGCGTCCGGGCCGATGCCGCGTTCCACGGACGAGTGGCTGATGTCCCGCTCATGCCAGAGGGCGACGTTCTCCATAGCCGGCACGACCGCCGAGCGGACCAGCCGGGCCAGGCCCGTCAGATTCTCCGTCAGGATCGGATTGCGCTTGTGCGGCATGGCCGACGAGCCCTTCTGGCCCTTGTCGAAGAATTCCTCGGCCTCCAGCACCTCGGTGCGCTGCAGGTGACGAATCTCCACCGCCAGCCGCTCGACGGACGAGGCGGTCACGCCCAGCGCCGCGAAGAAGGCGGCGTGCCGGTCGCGCGGGATCACCTGCGTCGACACCGGCTCGACCTGCAGGCCCATCCTGTCGGCCACGTAGGCCTCGACCGCCGGGTCGACGTTGGCGAACGTCCCGACCGCGCCGGAGATGGCGCAGGTGGCGATCTCCTCCTTCGCCGTCAGCAGGCGTCGCTTCGCCCGCTGGAACTCGGCGTGATAGCCGGCCAGCTTCAGGCCGAAGGTCACCGGCTCGGCGTGGATGCCGTGGCTGCGGCCCACGCACGGCGTGAATTTGTGCTCCTTCGCCCGCGTCTCCAGCGCCGCCAGCACCCGGTCGACGCCTTCGATCAACAGGTCCGTCGAGCGCGCCAGCTGAACCGCGAAACAGGTGTCCAGCACGTCCGACGAGGTCATGCCCTGGTGCAGGAAACGCGCCTCGTCGCCGACGATCTCGGCCACGTGGGTCAGGAAGGCGATAACGTCGTGCTTGGTCGTCCGCTCGATCTCGTCGATCCGGTCGGCATCGAAGACGGCGTCCTCGCCCTTGGCCCAGATCGCCTCGGCGGCCTCGGCGGGGATCACTCCCAACTCGGCCATCTTCGTCGCGGCGTGCGCCTCGATCTCGAACCAGATCCGGTATTTGGTCTCCTGCGACCAGATATCGACGGCGGCGGGGCGTGAATAGCGCGTGATCATGGGCGCGGGGTGTCGGTCCCGGGCCGTCGGGAGTCAAGCGCAGCTTGTGCCGGCCCGCCTCAAACTCGTTGGCGCAAGAGTGCGAAGCCCCGTATGGCCAAGTCGTCGTCAGCGAGGAGCCCGCCCCATGGAACTGATCATCGGCCCCCGCCTCTATTCGACATGGTCGCTGCGCCCGTGGCTGGTGCTCAAGCGCTGCAAGGCCGACTTCACCGTGCGCGAGATCGACATCTACTCGCCGGCCGGACAGGCGGAACTGGAGCGCATCTCTCCCTCCCGCCTCGTGCCCCTGCTCAGGGTCGAGGGCGAGACCATCTGGGACTCCATGGCCATCTCGGTCTGGTGCGCCGAACGCTATCCCGAGGCGCGGCTGTGGCCCGCCGACGCCCACGCCCGCTGGCTGGCCCGTTCCGCCGCCTGCGAGATGCACGGCGGCTTCATGGGCTTGCGGACCGACTGCGGCATGGGCCCGGACCACACCATGGTCGGCCCGGACCGCTCGCCCCCGCCGAAAGGCGAGGCCGTGGAGCGCGACATCCGCCGCATCGTCAGCCTGTGGAAGCAGATGCGGAGCCGCTTCGGGGCCGGCGGGCCATACCTGTTCGGCGAATGGTCGGTTCCGGACGCCTTCTTCACGCCCGTCGCCACCCGCTTCCGGCATTTCCAGATCGACCTCGCGGCCTACGGCGACGACGGCCCGGCGGCGGCCTACCGCGACGCCCTGCTGGCCCAGCCGGACTTCCTCGAGTGGTCCGCCGAGGCGTTGCGTTAACCGCACGCTGGAACGCCGCCTTAAGACAACACTGATATTCAGGGACCCTCGCCAACGCGTCTGCGTTCAGGGTCAGCCATGTCGATGCCCGTTGAACAGCCCCAACCCCGCCGCCCCAGCCTGATGGTCTACGGCCTGCTGATCGTCATCGCCTGCTGTCTGCCGGCGCTGCTGATCGCCGGCCTCTAGCCGCCGACCACGGGGATCGAAGCCACCTCCAGCGTCTGTTCCGGCGGAGGCGGCACATAGTCCAGCGCCAGCGGCACCAGGGTCGCCCCCGAGGCCACCGCGTCCAGCGTGTTCAGCGGTCGCCCGTTGAGGCGCTGATAGATCCAGTAGGCCGCCACGACCTTTTCGACATAGTCGCGGGCCTGCGGCACATCGATCGTCTCGATCAGTAGCAGCGGATCGGCATCGGGACCCAGCTTGCGCACCGCCGCCACCATCGGTCCCGGCCCGGCGTTGTAGGACGCCGCCACCCTCAGCAGGTCGCCGTTGATCGCCGGCATGGCCAGCACCTTGCTGACATAGGCCTGCCCCAGTCGGGCGTTCACCGCCGGGTCGTACAGCCGTTCCGGATCGGACACGAAGGCGCGGTCGTTGGCCAGTTCGGCCGCCGTCGTCGGCATCACCTGCATCAGGCCGTAGGCTCCCACCGCCGAGCGCGCACGGGCGTTGAAGTCGGTCTCCTTGCGGGCGATGGCGTAGACCAGCGAGCGCTCGATGGTGAAGCCGCCCTCGGGCTCGATGACCGGCTGCGGATAGCGGTCGGCGTCGATGCGCCGCCCGTCGTCGCTGACGCCGGTCACGCGCGGGCCGAGGGCCCGGGCCAGCGCCGCCCAGAGCTTGCGTCCACGCTCCGTCAGCTCCGACCTAAGGCCGGTGCGCAGTTCGTCGCGCGCATCCGTGCCCCGTCCGACTTCGTAATAGGCCACGGTGCGCCGGGCGCGGTCGTCGGAGCGGATGAAGGCGTTCAGTTCGTCGGCGCCGACATCGCCCGCCTCATCCGGCTGATAGCTCACCCGCTGAAGGCCGGTCGACTGATAGGGCGTCGGCCCCAGGTTCTGGATCGCCGGTTCTTCGCCGAGCTGGCGCAAGGCGATCTGGCCATAGAAGGTCGCGGGCCAGGCGCCGGCCTGACGCAGCAGCGGCTGCACCCGGTCCTGCTGCCCCGAACGGGCGGCGCTGCGGGCAGCCCAGAAGGCGGCGCCTGAGCGGACCCAGCCGTCCTCGGTCGGATCGTCCAGCACGCGCTCGAAGGCGTTGGCGGCCTTGCCGTACTCGCCCAGCCGGTACTGCGCCAGTCCCACCACCCACCAGTCGCCGATCTGTTCGCCCAGCGTCACGGCGCCGTTCAGGTCGTCATGGTTCAGCGCGATCCGCGCCGCCTTGGTCGGGTCGTTCGGATCGGCGCCTCCGCCGGCCGCCACGACGCTGGACCAGGTCCGGCCGCTGACGCTCGCCGGCCGTTTCGGCTCGGGCGCGCCGTCCGGGCGCCGGCGCAGGGCCAGATTGTAGGCGCGCGGGGCGCAGGGCAGGTCGGCATACTCCTCCAGCCACGCCGCCAGCTCTTCGTAGGTGGCCGAATAGTCGGGGTGGAACAGCCGTTCGAACTCGACCTGGCCCAGCAGCACCCGATCGTTGGCCTGACGGGCGGAGGCGCGGGCGGCCTCCAGGTCGCCGCGGCGCAGGGCGTCGAAGGCGGTGGTGTAGCTGAGGCGGTCCGCCGGGCTCAGCGCCGAGACGCCGCCGCGGCGCTCATCCTCTTCGGCATGCGCAGGCAGGGCGGCGCCGAGGCACAGGGCGAACGCCAGAGCGGTCGTCGGCGCGAAAAACGCGCGGCGGAAAGAAATCGGCACTGAAGGCGGCCCCCCTTAGAGCGTCCTGCGGATCGTCTCGACTCGATCCACCTTGCGCTGTTCGTTCGGTCGTCAGGCCAGAAAGGCGCCACTCGCCCCGGCCCGTGTCAAGGATTGACCCCATTTTGGGGCGGTTTTGAGTCGGGCGGGTTAACGAGCTTGGCTGTCGTTCAGCCGCGCCGCCAGCGACAGCATGTCGGCCCAGGCCTGCCGCTTGGCGATCGGCTGGCGCAGCAGGAAGGCTGGATGCAGCGTCGGCATGGCCGGCGCCGAGACACCGCCCTCGGCCAGCCGCCACTCGCGCCACTGGCCTCTGAGCTTGAGAATGCCCTCGTCCACGCCCAGCACCGCCTTGGACGCCGCGGCCCCGACCAGCAGCACCGCCTTCGGCCTCAGCAGGGCGAAGGCCCGCTCCACGAACGGCGCGCACACGGCCTGCTCCGTCGGAGTGGGGGTGCGGTTGCCCGGCGGCCGCCAGAACACCGTGTTGGTGATGAAGACCCGGCCCTCCAGCCCGGCTTCCTTCAGCATCCGGTCCAGCAGCTTTCCGGCCTTGCCGACGAACGGCTGGCCACGCTCGTCCTCTTCCGCGCCCGGCCCCTCGCCGACGACCAGCACCTGGGCCTCGGGGTTGCCGCGCGCGAACACCGACTGCCGCGCTCCGAGTCCGCGCAGGGGGCAGCCTTCGAAGGTCGCGATCGCCTCGCCCAGCTGCTCCAGCGTCTCCGCGCCGGCCGCCAATCGGCGCGCCTCGGCCACGGCGTCGGACGCGTCGACCACCGGCGTGACCGCCGCCGTCGCCCTGGCCACCGCCTTCACGGCGGGTGGCGGCTGCACATGAGTGCGATCGACCGGCGTATCCGCGAAACAGGCGTCGACGCCCGCGTCGCGCCAGAAGGCGAGCAGGCTTTCGGTCGCGGCGGGGGTCAGGCTGTGCGAAGTCATGGGCGGGCCGGCACAGGGATAGTCCTTGACCGCCCCGGCGTCACCTTCGGATAAGGCGTCACCCACAAGACCCTGACGACGACGAGGATTCCAGCCATGGCCGAGGACGCTATCGAAGGCGGCGCGACGAACGCCTGGCAGGACGCCGTGATCGACAAGCTGCCGCCCGCCGAGGCTCTCGCCGGGGTTGAGCGCGAGGTGATGGAATACGACGTCGTCATCGTCGGCGGCGGTCCTTCGGGTCTGGCCGCCGCCATTCGCCTGAAGCAGCGGGCGGTGACGGACGCCAAGGACATCTCCGTCGCCGTGCTCGAGAAGTCGGCCGAAATCGGCGGCCACATCCTCTCCGGCGCGGTCATCGACCCCCGCGCCCTGTCCGAACTGTTCCCTGACTGGAAGGAACGCGGCGCGCCGCTGGAAACGCCGGTGGCGAAGGACCGCTTCCTCGTTCTCGGCCCGCAGGGCGAAGCCTCGCTGCCGATGTTCCTGCTGCCGCCGCTGATGCACAACGACGGCTGCTATATCGCCTCCCTCGGCAACCTGTGCCGCTGGCTGGCCGAACAGGCCGAGGCGCTCGGCGTCGAGGTCTATCCCGGCATGGCCGCCAGCCACGTCGTGTGGGACGAGCCCACCGGCCGCGTGAAGGGCGTCGTCGCCGGCGTCTTCGGCATCGACCGCCACGGCAAGCCGACCAGCGACTTCCAGCCCGGCATCGAACTGCACGGCAAATACGTCTTCATCGCCGAGGGCGTGCGCGGCTCCCTGGCCAAGACCATCATGGCCCGCCACAACCTGTGCGACACGGCCGAGCCCCAGAAATTCGGCATCGGTCTCAAGGAGCTGTGGCAGGTCCCGGCCGAGAAGCACCAGCCCGGCCTGGCCCAGCACACCACCGGCTGGCCGTTGGACGAGTTCACCGGCGGCGGCAGCTTCATGTACCATTTCGGCGACCGCTACGTGGCCATAGGCTACGTCGTGCACCTGAACTACCGGAACCCGTGGCTGTCGCCCTTCGACGAGTTTCAGCGCTTCAAGCACCACCCGTCGATCGCCGGGCATCTGGAGGGCGGCACGCGTATCTCCTACGGCGCCCGCGCCATCACCGAGGGTGGTTTCCAGTCGGTGCCGAAGCTGTCCTTCCCGGGGGGCGCCCTGATCGGCTGCTCGGCCGGCTTCGTCAACGTGCCGCGCATTAAAGGCAGCCACAACGCGATGCTGTCGGGCATGCTGGCCGCCGAGCACGTCGCGGCAGCGCTCGCCGAGGGGCGGGCGCACGACACGCTCGATGGATATGAGAGCGCCTGGCGCGGCTCGGAGATCGGCCGCGACCTGTTTCGGGTCAGGAACGTCAAGCCGCTCTGGTCCCGGCTCGGCACGCTCGGCGGGGTTGCGCTCGGCGGTGTCGACATGTGGGCGAACCAGCTCCTGGGCTTTTCCCTTTTCGGCAC
>NZ_DASPNO010000036.1:0-36135 GCF_035626535.1 Brevundimonas sp. | reverse complement strand
GGGCGCGGGGGCCGAGGCCGGCTCCTGCGAGGTGGAGTCGCCGTTCAGCAGCACCTCGACCTCGGCCTTGCCGCGCAGCTGCTCCAGCAGCTGGCGCACCCCTTCGTAGGTCAGGTAGCGCACGATCTGCGGCCGGGCCTGCTCCAGCGTCGGCGGCGTCTCCTTGCGGCGATCCTCGACGCGCAGTACGGCCCAGCCGCCCTCGGTCTGGAACGGACCGACGGTCGAACCGGCCGGCCGGTCGCGCAGGGCGTCGGCATAGGCCTGCGGCAGCACGTCGAGCGTGGCGTAGCCCAGATCGCCGCCGGAGAAGCGGGTCGCCTCGTCGATGGAGCGCTGCTGGGCCACGGCCTCGAAGGCCGCGCCCTGGGCCAGAAGGCCGATGACGGCGTCGGCCTCCTCGCGGGTACGCGACAGGATCAGCCGGCTGCGGATTTCCTCGGAGGTCTCGGCCAGCCGGACCTGTTCGCGGTAGATGGTCTCGACCGCCTTGTCGTCGATCTCGCCGTTGACGACCGTCTCGACCAGCATGTCGCCGAGGATGCGCTCGCGGGTCGCCGCCAGCCGGCGCTGGGCCAGGGCCGAATTGTCCAGCCCGCGGCGCTCGGCCTCGCGGGCCAGCAGCTTCTGGTCGATGACCTCGTCAAGCACGCGGCGGAACAGGTCGGAGGTGACGTCGAGAGGCTCGCCCTCGCCGACGAGGCCCTGCGCCACGGCTTCGCGCTTGACGTCCGAGGCCCAGATGGTCTCGTCCTGGACCTTGGCGACGGCGCGGTCGCCCGGCTCCGGCGGCCGGTCGGAGCCGCCCCCGCGGCCGCACGCGGCGACGGTGAGGACGGCCGCCAGCAGCACGGGGAAGAGGGCGCGGGCCAGAGTCCGGGTCTGGATGAGGCTCATTTCGGGGCAAGCTCCGTCACGGGCGCCAAAGGCCCTCGCGTTGACAGGGATAAGGCCGGTGCTTAAGTCCGGCCTGCGCCCAAGTCGAGGGGTTTTCGAACGTTCGCGCGGCCCTTGCGCGCGCCTGTGACAGGCGCACCGGGCCGCCGCCGCCGAGGCCTCGCCCGGCGCATCTCGCCGCCGCTCCTTCGGGACCGTTCCAGTACCAGAGCCCCAGCCGCTCGCCCGCCTTCGGATCATCCATGCTCGGCATCGCCAAGAAGATTTTCGGCTCATCCAACGACCGCAAGGTCAAGGACTTCATGGGCCGGGTGCAGAAGATCAACGCGCTCGAAGACAAGTTCGCCGCCCTGTCCGACGACGAACTGCGGATGATGACGGATGCGTTCCGCGATCGCATCGCGGCCGGCGAGACGCTCGACAAGCTGATGAACGAGGCCTTCGCGGTGGTCCGCGAGGCCTCCAAGCGCGTGCTCGGCCAGCGTCAGTACGACGTCCAGCTCACCGGCGGCATGATCCTGCACGACGGCGGCATCGCCGAGATGCGGACGGGCGAGGGCAAGACCCTGGTCGCCGTGGCCCCGGTCTATCTGAACGCCCTGTCCGGCAAGGGCGTGCACGTCATCACCGTCAACGACTATCTGGCGCGGCGCGACGCCGAGTGGATGGGCCGGGTCTACCGGTTCCTCGGCATGGAGGTCGGCGTCATCGTCAACGGCCTGAGCCAGGGCCAGCGCCAGGCCGCCTACGCCGCCGACATCACCTACGGGACCAATAACGAGTTCGGCTTCGACTATCTGCGCGACAACCTGGTCTACGACCGGCGCGAGATGGTGCAGCGTCCGCACCATTTCGCCATCGTCGACGAGGTGGACTCCATCCTGATCGACGAGGCGCGCACCCCGCTGATCATCTCGGGCCCGACCGAGGACCGGTCGGACCTGTATCTGACCGTCGACGAGATCATCAAGGACCTGATCCAGGACAAGTCGACCTTCGACCTCGACGAGAAGCAGCGCCAGGCCCTGCTGACCGAGGAAGGCTCCGAGAGGATCGAGGAGATCATGGAAGCCCGCGGCCTGTTCGCCGCCGACACCACCGGACTCTACGACGCAGCCAACATCAGCCTGGTGCACCACATCAACCAGGCCCTGCGCGCCAACACCCTGTACCAGAAGGACAAGGACTACATCATCCGGGCCGGCGAGGTGATGCTCATCGACGAGTTCACCGGCCGCATGATGCAGGGCCGCCGCCTCTCCGAGGGCCTGCACCAGGCCATCGAGGCCAAGGAAGGCGTCAAGATCCAGCCCGAGAACCAGACCCTGGCCTCGGTCACCATCCAGAATTATTTCCGCCTCTACGAGAAGCTGTCCGGCATGACCGGCACGGCCGCCACCGAGGCCCAGGAATTCCTCGACATCTACAAGATGGATGTTCTCGAGGTGCCGACGCACCGGCCGATCAAGCGGATCGACCACGACGACGAGATCTTCCGCACCGCCGCCGAGAAGAACCAGGCCATCGCCGCCCTGATCGCCGAATGCCACGTCAAGGGGCAGCCGATCCTCGTCGGCACCGTCTCGATCGAGAAGTCGGAGGTCCTGTCGGAGCTGCTCAAGGCCTTCGAATACGAGGTCCCGGTCAAGACGCTGAAACCGCAGCACCAGCATTTGCTGGAAAAGGTGGTCAGCGACGACGAGAAGGTCCGGCGCGAGGCGAAGAAGGCGTATCAGGCCCTCAAGGACGACGACTTCGATATCGAGATCAAGCGCGGCAGGGGCATTCCGCACAGCGTCCTGAACGCCCGCCAGCACGAGCAGG
The DNA here is from genome assembly GCF_035626535.1 of Brevundimonas sp. Classification (GTDB taxonomy): domain Bacteria; phylum Pseudomonadota; class Alphaproteobacteria; order Caulobacterales; family Caulobacteraceae; genus Brevundimonas. Next base: position 33,414 of record NZ_DASPNO010000036.1, on the reverse strand, counting down.
AAGCCTATATCGTCGCCGAGGCGGGCCTGCCCGGCGCGGTGACCATCGCCACCAACATGGCCGGCCGCGGCACCGACATCCAGCTGGGCGGCAACCTCGAGATGCGCGTCCAGCGCTGGAAGCTCGAGCAGCGCAACATGGGCGTCGAGGTCACGCCCGGGATGGAGGCGGCCAAACAGGCCGAGTTCAAAGCCGACATCCAGGTCCAGAAGGACAAGGCGCTGGCCGCCGGCGGCCTGTTCGTGCTCGGCACCGAGCGCCACGAGAGCCGCCGCATCGACAACCAGCTGCGCGGCCGCACCGGCCGTCAGGGCGACCCGGGCACGTCGAAATTCTTCCTGTCCTGCGAGGACGACCTGCTGCGCATCTTCGCCGGCGACCGGCTGGACTCCATCATGCGCAGCTTCGGCGTGGCCGAGGGCGAGGCGATCAGCCACCCGTGGCTCAACCGCGCCGTCGAAACCGCCCAGAAGCGCGTCGAGACCCGCAACTACGACATCCGCAAGAACCTGCTGAAATACGACGACGTCGTGAACGACCAGCGCAAGGCCGTGTTCGAGCAACGCCAGGAGTTCATGGACGCGGAGGACCTGTCGGAATTGGTCGCCGAGTTCCGCAACGACGTGATCACCGACCTGATCGACAAGCATATGCCGCCCAAGGCCTATGCCGAGCAGTGGGACATCGATGGCCTGAACGAGAAGGTGAAGTCGACCCTCGGCCTCGACCTGCCGCTGCATGAGTGGGCCGCCGAGGAAGGGGTCTCCAACGAGGAGATCGAGGAGCGGCTGATGGCCGCCGCCGACGCCCGCGCCGCCGAGCGGCTCGAGCTCATCGGGGCCGAGCAGACGCGCGGTCTGGAAAAGCAGTTCATGCTCCAGATGATCGACATGAGCTGGCGCGAGCACCTCGTCCACCTCGACCACCTGCGCGGCGTGATCGGTCTGCGCGGCTACGGCCAGCGCGATCCGCTGAACGAGTACAAGACCGAGGCCTTCAACCTGTTCGAGACGCTGCTCTACGAACTGCGCCACAACGTCACCCGCTGGCTGATGACGGTCGAGTTCCGCTTCGAGGCCCCGCCCGTGATGGATCTGCCAGAGTTCCAGGAGATCCACCTGAACCCGGGCACGGGCGAAAACGAAATGGCCAATCCGGCGGCCCAGTCGCCCGAGGGCCTGCTGCAGGGCGACGACCGCGCCCGCCTGCCGGTCGGCGCCTTGCCGGTCAATTGGGAGCGCACCCCGCGCAACGCCGACTGCCCGTGCGGCTCGGGCCGCAAGTTCAAGCACTGCCACGGGTCTCTCATCTAAAGCGCTATCGCTCGCGACGCGGTCGCTCGCTGCTTGAGCAGTTTTGGCGCGCTAACGCTCGCCGCGCGGCGGCTCGCTGCTTGAGCGCGATGTGAGGGACCGCTATCGACCGTCGGTGTTGTTCGCCGACGGGAGATGCTGATGGCCGCTCGCAAGGACCTGTTCTCCCGCGCCCTGTCGCTGGACCCGGAGCGGCTGCATTTCGCGGCCCACAGCCATCATCTGTGGCCGGACGCCTCGTTCGACGGGCAGGTCCGGGCATGGGTGGAGGCCAACAAATTCGCCGACCGGAAATGGGACCTGATCTTCGGCCAGGTCGTGCCGGAGGCTCAGGACCACGTCGCCCGTGAGCTGAACCTGCCGTCGCCAAACACCGTGGTGTTCGCGCCCAACACCCACGACTTCCTGCTGCGCATCTTCTCGGGCTTCGATCGCAAGCCCGTCCGCATCCTGTCCACCGACGGCGAATTCCACTCCTTCCGCCGCCAGGGCGAGCGCTGGGAGGAGGCCGGCGAGGCCTTGGTGACCCGGGTGCCGCTGCATCCGTTCGACACCTTCGACGACCGCTTCGTCGAGGCCGCGCGCAGCGGCGGTTTCGACTGGATCGTGGTCAGCCAGATCTTCTTCAAGACCGGTCAGGCGTTCGGCCGCATGGAAGACCTGGCGGCGCTGGCGGACCCGGCCGGCCCGTGGGTGCTGGTCGACGGCTACCACGGTTTCATGGCCGCCCCGACGCACCTGTCGGCCATCGCGGACAAGGTGTTCTACGTCACCGGCGGCTACAAATACGCCATGTCCGGAGAGGGTGCGGGGATCCTGCACGCGCCCGACGGCTACTGTCCGCGACCGGTGGCGACCGGCTGGTTCGCCGAGTTCGGCGATCTGATGGGCCGCCCGGAAGACGTCCGTTACCGGGCGGACGCCGGCCGCTTCTGGGGCGCCACCTTCGACGCCACGCCGCTGTACCGCTTCAACGGCGTGCGTCGGATGCTGGACGAGGCCGGCCTGACCACCGCCGCCATCGCCGATCACGCCCACGGCCTGATGCGCCGCTTCCAGGACGCCGTGACGGAAGGCGCGGCGGGACGGCTGGCCCAGGCCGAACTGATCAATCCGGTGGCCAACGAGGCCATGCGGGCGCGCTTCCTCGCCTTCCGTCACCCGGACGCCCAGGCGTGGCGGGCGCGGCTGCTTGACGCCAATGTGGTCACCGACGTCCGCGACGACACCATCCGTTTCGGCTTCGGCTTGTATCAGGACGAGGCCGACGTCGAACGCCTCGTCGAGGTCTGCAAACGGGTCCTCTGACCCCGCACCCGCCGTCCTCAGAAGAAGGTCGTGTCGTCCTGCTTCTTCGGCTGCGGCGCCTTGCGGGGCGGGGGCGGCGTGGCCGGACGGGCCGGCGGCGGGGCCGGAGCGGGCGTCACGCCGGGATCCGGTATCGGCGCCCCGTCAGCGGGGGTGATCGGCGGCAGGGTCGGATAGGGCAGGGTCTCCGGACTGCCGTCGCCGGGATAGGCCATGGGCGGCGGAACGCCGTCCGGCGCCGCCACGGCCGCGGGGCCCACCCGGTCCGGCGCGTCCAGATCGTCGCGCACGAAGGCCCACGACCGGCTGTCGGAGCAGGCGCAGGCCTTCATATAACCCTCGCGATCGCGCCAGATGACCAGCGGATAGCTGATGCGGAGGCCCTCGCCGCCCAGCGCCTCGTTCAGGGCGCCGACGAAATCGCGCCCGGCCTCGACCACGGCGCCGCGCGCCAGATTGCCGTCGGCGGCGGGGATGCCCGCGGCGCTCCAATTGTTCGACGGCGTGGCGGTCCAGCGCTGATACAGGGTCCAGTCGCGCGTCAGCCACAGCTCGGCGACGGTGGCCCGCTCCGCCGCCGTCGACTGCGCCAGACCTTCGCGGTCCGGGCGCGCGAAGACGATGATCCGGACCTCGACCCCGGCGGCGCGCAGCTTGGGCGCCTCCTCGCGTTCGTAGCGCTGCATGGCGGCCGAGTCGCGATAGCCGATGATGTATAGCGGCTCGCCTCCGCCCCCGGCCGACAGCCACGACGACTCGTCCAGCAGCTGCTGGATGACGGCCTGGTTGCGGGTCACGGTCACCGGCTGGAAGCGGGCGTAGAAATGCTGGTAGGCCCAGAAGCCGCCGACCGCGAGGATCAGGCCCAGCAGGGCCGCGAGAGCCGACCAGACGAAAAAGCGACGCATGCGGGGGAGCGCTCCAGCTTAACTGTCCGGGAACCATAGCGCCTCTTGAGGGGCTGCGCTGCCCCGGACGCGTATGAGGCGAGACTACAGGCCTTGAGTCGACGCTACGACATCGACTTCGCGGATGGTCAGGCGCTGCATCTCGGCCTCGAACGCGATGACGCGCTCGGTGAGTGGCAGGTTGAAGGCCTCAAGGTCTCCGCGAGCCATCACGCTCTGCGCCTCCCCGAGCAGGTCGGCGCCCTTGGTCAGCTGGGTCAGGGTTTCGGCGTAGACCGCAGTCAGCTGATCGCGCATCGCGATCAGGTCGGCGCGGGGTGGCGGAGCGACCGCCTCGATGCGCAGAAACGTCTGGCTGGCGGCGATCCGCTCGCGCATGCAGGCCTCCGCCTCGGCGACCTTGCCCGCAGCCTCGGAACGGGTGACGAATTCGTATTCGCCGCGCTGGTAGGCCGCCATGGCGTCATAGAAGCAGGCCATGGCCGAGACGCGGTGATAGGCCGAAGTGTCCGACCCCATAAGCGGCAGACGGCTGCGCAGCATCAGCGACTGGGCGTCGACCACGGCGATCGATCCGCGCATCAGCGACATGGCCACCCGCTGCGACCTGGCGCCATCTCCGGATTTCAGGGCGTCGCCCAAGGCCAGGACATCACCCAGCAGATCGTCGATGTTGCCGCAGAAGACGGCGATGTCATCCACCACCTGATCGGAAATGCGGATCTGGGGCGGGTCCGAGGGCCGGCCGACCGTCGGCAAGGCGTCCAGCTCGGCCTTGAGGCGACGAATCTCGGCGCGGGTCGAGGCGATCCTTGCGCGGTTGGCGTCGATATACGCCGCCAGATCGTCGGGGCTCGTCGCCTCAACGTAGCCGGGATCGTTGACCACGGCGAGCATCAGGCTCGTCACCTTCTGGGCCGTGGCGGTCGCCAGTTGCGAGTGGCGGATGGCCGCCTCACCCTGGGCCTCCGGAACGATGATGATCTGGGCTGTGGCCGGAACGGCGGCCAGCAGCGCGACGGCCGCGAGCGCGGCCGAGATGACTCTGCGCATCAAAGCGTCCCCCGGGGTCCCCACGCCCCGCCGCCACCAAGACGCGTTCCGGCGGACGCGTCAAGGTAGCGGGTGGCTCACGCCATCGTCGGAATGACGAAGCTGGAATCCGCGTGCTCCAGCTCGCTGTCGGGCCAGCGCGCGGTGACCGTCTTGACCTTGGTCCAGAACTTCACGCCTTCCATGCCGTGCTGGTTGGTGTCGCCGAAGGCCGACCGCTTCCAGCCGCCGAAGGTGTGATAGGCGACCGGTACCGGGATCGGCACATTGATGCCGACCATGCCGACGTTGACCCGGGCGGCGAAGTCGCGCGCCGCGCGGCCGTTCTGGGTGAAGATGGCGACGCCGTTGCCGTACTGGTGCTTCGACGGAAGGCTCAGCGCCTCCTCGAAGCTGGCGGCGCGCATGATCTGCAGCACGGGGCCGAAGATCTCCTCCTTGTAGGACTCCATGTCCGGCGTGACGTGGTCGAACAGCGACGGGCCGATGAAATAGCCGTTCTCGTGCCCCTGCAGGCTGAAGTTGCGGCCGTCGACGACCAGCTCGGCGCCTTCCTGGACGCCCTTTTCGATCCAGCCCTCGACCCGCGCCTTGTGCTGGGCGGTGACCACGGGGCCGTAGTGGGCCCCCGCGTCGGTGGAGACGCCGACCCGCATCGACGGGATCTCGGCGACCATCCGCTCGCGCAGCTCGTCTGCCGTCTTCTTGCCCACAGGGACCACCACCGGCAGGGCCATGCAGCGCTCGCCCGCGCTGCCATAGGCGGCGCCCGACAGATCCTTGATCACCTGGTCCATGTCGGCGTCGGGCAGGACGATGCCGTGGTTCTTGGCGCCACCCATGGCCTGCACGCGTTTCCCGTGCTGGGCGCCCATCTGGTAGACGTAGTGTGCGATGTCGGACGAGCCGACGAAGCTGACGGCGTGGACCTGCGGATGGGTCAGGATGGCGTCGACGGCGGTCTTGTCGCCGTGGACGACGTTCAGGACGCCGGCGGGAGCGCCCGCCTCCATCATCAGTTCGCCTAGCCGCACGGGCACCGACGGATCGCGCTCCGACGGTTTGAGGATGAAGGTGTTGCCGACGGCGATGGCCACGCCGAACATCCACATCGGGATCATGGCCGGGAAGTTGAACGGGGTGATGCCGGCCACAACGCCGAGCGGCTGACGCATCGAATAGACGTCGATGCCGGGGCCGGCGCCCCAGGTGTATTCGCCCTTCAGCGCGTGCGGGATCCCGCAGGCGAATTCGATGACCTCGAGTCCGCGCTGGATGTCGCCCTTCGAGTCGGCGATGACCTTGCCGTGCTCCGAGCTGAGCAGCTCGGCCAGCTCGTTCATATTGGCCTCGACCAGCCGCTTGAACTCGAACATCACCCGGGCGCGGCGCTGCGGATTGGTCGAGGACCAGCCCTCGAAAGCGGCCTGGGCCGCCTGCACGGCCCGGTCCATCTCCGCCGCCGTCGCCAGCTGCACCCGCGCCTGAACCTCGCCGGTGTTCGGGTTGAACACATCAGAGAAGCGGCCCGACGCGCCGGTGAACGACGCGCCGTCGATGAAGTGGTTGATATCGCGCATGCTGAAGCGGTTCCCTGAAGTGTCGGCGTGTCCCGGTGGCGGGCGGTTTAGCCCGCCGGTTCCGTCTGCGCCAGTGCGGCCACGGCGTCACACCGCCGAGTCGAACAGGGCGTCGCGGGCGACGTCGGCCTTGAGCATCGGGAAGAAATGGGTGCCGCCGTGCACCGTCTCGATTGCGACGTTCGGCAGACCGCGCGGATGCTCCGGCACGTGACAGGTCGAGCCGGCCTCGGCCTGGAGGATGCGCACCGGCCGGTCCAGCCGCGCCAGCGCCCGCCACGGATCATGACTCTGGGCGGCGTAGTTCGAGGCCTCCCATTCCGGCGGACAGGCCAGGGCCAGGCCCTGTTCCGTCTCGATCAGCCCGTCGGTCAGATAGTCGGCCAGCATGATCTCGGGCCAGCCGCGAAAGGCGCCCCGCCCCGAATAGGCGGCCATGGCCTGTTCGCGGCTGTCGAAGACGGCGCGGCGGCGAAGCGCGCTCCTGACCAGCGGGATGCGTGAAGCCAGGCGGTCCAGCAGTGGCAGATGGAAGGCGGCCACCACCCAGCGCCGCCAGATCACCGGATCGAGCAGCACCAGCTTCGAGACGTGGTCGGGCCGTTCGGCCGCCGCCAGCAGCGCCGTGGTGCCGCCCATCGAATGGCCGGCCAGCACCGCCGGCGGGCCGTCCAACGCGTCCAGCAGGGCGATCAGGTCGTCGCGATGATCGGTCCAGCCGCGCCGGCCGTTGGGATCGGCGGGCAGGGTCGTCCGCCCGTGGCCGCGCAGATCGGGCGCCCAGATCCGCAGGGTCCCCGACAGGGGAGCCAGCAGGCTGCGGTAGGTCATGGCGTTGAAGCCGTTGGCGTGGACGAAGACCAGGTCGACCGGCCGCTTCGCATCGCCGAAGTCGAGCACGCTCATCTCGCCCGCGCCCCAGCGGTTGGCCACCGGCAGGCTCAGGCGACGGGGCGGGGAGAGCCGGATCGCGTCCATGGCGTCCAGATAGGTCCCGGGGTCAGCCGACGCCAGCCGCCGTCGGCCTCAGGCGGCGACGCGGCAGGCCGGGCAGCGCCCGTGCGCCTCGATGGTGGTCCGCTCTATGGCGTAGCCGGCGGCGTCGGCGGCGCGGCCCAGGTCGCCCGCTACCGGCGAGGACACCTCCTGCGTGGCCCCGCAGCAGTCGCAGATCAGGAAGGCGGCGGCGTGATCGCGTCCCCCGGAACTGCAGGCCACATAGGCGCTGATCGAGGCGATGCGGTGGGCGAGTCCCTTGCGCTCGAGGAACTCCAGGGCGCGGTAGACGGTTGGGGGCTTGGCCGGCTGCCCGTCCTCGCCGAAGCGGGCGATCAGGTCGTAGGCCTTGACCGGCTCGCCGGCGCCCAGCAGCAGTTCGAGCACCCGGCTGCGCGCCGCCGTCATCCGTTCGCCCTCGGCGGACAGGCGGGCGCCCGCCGCGCTCAGGGCGCGCTCGACCTCCGCCTCCCCGGGCGGGCCGTCGTCGTGGTGATGGTGGCAGGCGTCGCCCATGGGCCACAGCTAATCGCTCGACCGGCGGACCGCAACGTCGGGCTTGACTGTATGTGATGTTATTTCATAACACTATACCTCCCGTCGTAAGGCTCCCCGCATGATCTCCCACCGCGCCCTCCTTCTCGCCGCTGCAAGCTGGACCGCCCTCGCCGGCGTCGCCGCCGCCCAGACTCCGCCGCAGCAACGGGAGATCGTCGTCGAGGACGTCATCGTCACCGGCGCGCCGTTCGGCGTCACCGACCGCGCCAGCCTGCTGGCCGTCGACGTGCTGGACGAAGAGGATCTGGCGGTCGCTCCGGCCGCGACGCTGGGCGATCTGGTCAACGGCCTGCCCGGCGTGCGCAGCACCAATTTCGCCCCGGGCGCCAGCCGGCCGGTGATCCGCGGCCTGTCCGGCCCCCGCGTGCAGGTGCTGACCAACGGCCTCGGCATGATCGACGCCAGCTCGGTCTCGCCCGACCACCAGGTCGCGGTCGATCCCGGCGAGGCCCGGCGCATCGAGATCGTGCGTGGGCCCTCAACCCTGGTGTTCGGCGGCTCGGCCATCGGCGGCGTGGTCAACATCATCGACGACCGCATTCCGACGGAGCGGGCCGACGGCGTTGACGGCCACGTCTCGGCCCAGGCCTCCACCGTCGACGACGGAAGCAGCTTCGGCGCGCGGCTCAAGGCCAACGCCGGGCCGCTGGTGCTGACCGTCGACGGCTTCACCCGCGACTCCTCGGACTACGACGTTCCGGTCTTCCCGGAATCGCAGGCGTTGCTGGACGAGGAGGGCGAGACCGCCGGCGACGAACGCACCGTCCACAACACCTCCGTCCAGCTCGACCAGTACGGCGCCGGCGCCAGCTGGATCGGTTCGCGCGGTTTCATCGGGGTCTCGGCCAAGCACGTCGACACCACCTATGGTGTGCCCGGCCACGAACATGAACCCGATCCGCTCGATCCGGACGCGCACGAGGAAGGCGTCTCCATCGGCCTGGAGCAGACCCGCTACGACCTGCGCGGCGAACTGACCTTCGCCAGCGGCCCGTTCAGCGCCGCCCGCCTGTCCGCCGGCTGGGCCGACTACGCCCACACCGAGTTCGAGGGCGACGAGATCGGCACGCAATTCTTCTCCGACGGCGCCGAGGGCCGCTTCGAACTGATCCAGCGCGAGCGCAACGGCTGGCAGGGCGTGATCGGGGCCCAGCTGCTGGACCGCACCTTCGACGCGGTCGGCGACGAGGCCTATGTGCCACGCACCGACATCAGCGAGCAGGGTCTCTACACCGTGCAGCGCTTCGACCGCGGCGGCCTCGGCTTCGAAGGTGGCCTGCGCCTCGACAAGCGCTCGCTGGAAAGCCTCGCGGCCGAGCGCGACTTCACCAATGTCTCGGCTTCGGCGGGCCTGTTCTTCCGCCCCGCCCCGCCCCTGTTCCTCGGCCTCAGCGTCGCACGCAACGAGCGCGCGCCGAGCGAGGTGGAGCTGTTCGCCGAGGGAGCCCACGTCGCCACCGGCGCCTTCGAGGTTGGAGACATCGACCTCGACTCCGAAGTCGCGACGTCCGTCGAGGCGACCGTCCACTATGCCCAGGGTCCGTTCGAGTTCGACCTGCATGCCTATGCGGCGAACTACGACGGCTTCATCGACCTGCGGCCCACCGGCGTGGACGATGTCGATTCCGGCCTGCCCATCTTCGAATACGTCCAGACCGACGCCGAATTCCGCGGCTTCGAGGCCGAGGCCGACTACCGCCTGTGGGAGAGCGGCCAGCGCAGCCTGACCCTGACCGGGGCCGCCGACTGGGTGCGGGCGACCACCGACCTCGGCGCCGCCGCGCGCATCCCGCCGTGGTCGGTCACGGCCGGACTGGAGTGGGCCTCGCGCCGGTTCGACGCCGGGCTGGAGGTTCGCCACGTCGGCGAACAGGACCGCACGGCCGCCTTCGAACGGCCCACCGACAGCTACACCCTGGTCAGCCTGAACGGCGCGATCCGGCCGTTCGCCGACCGGAACGTCACGGTCTTCGTCGAGGCCTCCAACCTGACCGACGCCGAGGCGCGCGAACACGCCAGCTTCCAGAAGGACATCGCGCCCCTGCCCGGACGCAGCCTGCGGGCCGGGGTCACCTGGCGGTTCTGAGGCGATGCGCCGGTGAGGGGAACCGCGTTTGCCGCCCGGGACCGTCTGGGCTAGAAGCGCGCTTCCCCTTTTCCATCCAGAGCTCGTTTCGCGTCCATGACCGACACCACCGCCACCGCTTCGCTTTCGGGCAACGTCCTGTTCTACGGCAAGCCGGAGCCGCTCTCCGTCGAGGCGCACAGCAAGCTGGGCGTTGATTCGGTCGAACAGCCCTACGCCTTCGCGGCCAACACCAACATCGTGCCCCTGACAGTCACCGAGTTCGCGCCGGCGGCGCTGAGCTATCCGGTGATCTTCGTCGGCGACGCCCGCCAGCCCGTCGCCGTCATGGGTCTGCGCCAGGGCGAGAACCTGTTCGTCGACGAGAAGGGCGCCTTCCGCGCCGAGGCCTATATCCCGGCCTACATCCGTCGTTACCCGTTCGTCTTCGCCAACGACGAAGTCCAGAAGCGCCTGATCCTGTGCATCGATCGCGACGCCGCCTTCGTCAAGGAAGGCGGCGCCACGCCGCTGTTCGCCGACGGCAAGCCCTCGCCCTACGTCGAGCAGGCCATGGAGTTCTGCAACAATTTCGAGCAGGAGCGCCTGCGCACCGAGGCCTTCGTCAAGCTGCTGACCGAGCTCGACCTGCTCGAGACCCGCGAGGCCGTGTTCAATCCGCGCAACCCCGACGGCACGGCCGCCGCTCCGCAGAAGATCGCCGAGTATTTCGCCGTGTCGGAAGAGAAGCTGAAGGCCCTGCCGGCCGACAAACTGGCCGAGCTGCGCGACAACGGCGCCCTGGGCCAAATCTACGCCCACCTCGTCTCGCTGCTGGGCTGGGACCGTCTGATCGCCATCGCCTTCCAGAAGGCCGCCGCGGCCCAGCCGGCCGCCGGCAACGCCTAGGAAGGCGGCAGGCGTCAGGCAACAGGCATCAGGGCGGCCCGCTTCGGCGGGTCGCCCTTTCGCCAGACGCGATGTTTCTGCTGCCTGTCGCCTGCTGCCTATCTGCGGGCCAGCAGCGCCCGGGTCAGGCAGGAGAAGATCAGCCGGCCGGCTTCGTCGAGCAGGTCGTGCTGGGCGATGACGATGCCTTTCTCGTCGCCGACCGGATCCTTGCCCATGACCGTCATCCGCCCGCGCATCAGCTCGCCCGGGGGTGGATTGCGCATGTAGCGCAGCCCGTCGACGGCCAGCACCTTCGACTGGGCCCAGCCCGAAACCTTGTCGGCGAACAGCCGGCTCCACAGGGCGTAGACCATGGCGTCGGGCGCGCCGTAGGAGACGTCCCACCCCGGCGAAAACCGTTCGACGAAGAGGTCCATGGCGGCCGGGTCGACCATGCAGGCGCCCAGGGGGACGACCTCGCCCACGGCCAGATCCTCGAAATGGACGTGGAGCGGTTCGCTCATCGCAGGCCCCTCAGCCGGCGGGCTCTTCGGAGACCCGCACCAGGAGCTTGCCGTCGTGATCGCCCGTGAACAAGCGGTTCAGCGAATCCAGCGCATTCTCGAGGCCGTCGTCGACGTGGACCTTCCATTTGACCTGGCCGCTGTGCAGCCAAGGCCCCATCTCGGCCACCATCTCGCGGGCGCGGGGCGCGTAGTCGAGCACCAGGAAGCCCTGCACCCTCAGCCGGTGGGTGATGAGGCGGGCGAAATTAGGCGACGGCGGCGCCTTGGTGGCGTTGTAGGCGGAAATCAGGCCGCAGACAGCCATCCGGCCGTGGGTCTTCAGCCGGTTGAAGACGGCGATCATGATGTCGCCGCCGACATTTTCAAAATTCAGATCCACGCCGTCCGGCGCCAGCCGGTCCAGCGCCTCGCCGACATCCTCGTTCTTGTAGTCGATGGCGGCGTCGAACCCGAGCTCCTCGGTCAGCCAGCGGCACTTGTCCGGCCCGCCGGCTATGCCGATGACGCGAGCCCCGCGCGCCTTCGCCACCTGCCCCGCGATCGAGCCGACCGCGCCGGCCGCGGCCGAGATCACCATGGTCTCGCCCGCCTGCGGCCTGAGCACGTCGGTGACGCCGAAATAGGCGGTCAGCCCGGTCATCCCGAGCACCGACAGATTGGCCGTCAGAGGCATGCCCGGGGCGCGGTGGACCGGCCGCAGCTCCATCTCGGGCACGACCGCGTAGTCGGCCCAGACGCCCGACAGCGGCGTGACGATGTCGCCGACCCGGAAACGGCTCGACCGGCTTTCCTCGACCACGCCCAGCGTCAGGCCGCGCATCACGCCGCCCAGCGGCACCGGCGGCAGATAGCCCTCCGCGTCGTTCATCCAGGTGCGGTTGGTCGGGTCCAGGGACAGATAGACGGTGCGGACCAGCACCTCCGACTCGTTCAGCGCCGGAACGGGCGACTCGACCAGCTCCAGATCGCCGGGCTGGACCAGTCCCCGGGGCCGCTGGCGCAGCACCCACTGCCGATTGACGCGAGCCATGGACGATCTCCGCAGGTTTTCTTTCAGGACGGGCCATCATGACCGGGCCGCACGGACTGTCCAGCGCGGGGCGAAGAAAAAGGCGGGCCGCAAAGGGCCCGCCTGAAGTGGCATCATCGAGAATGAGGCGCGGAGGCGACAGACTGGTTTTCACCAGTCTCAAGTCGGGGGGGCGTCGCCGCCTCCGCAGACCGATAACGGCGGCGCCCGCAGGCGGTTCCCGCGGTTTCGAACTTTTTTCGCTTCGCGCGCGAGCGCCGGAACGGCCGCGCTGGCGAGGGCGTTCACCTCGCATAGCGTAATCGATGTCGGAGGCCCGCCATGACCCATGAATCCCCCCACGACCGGGCCGCCGACGCGGTCCACGAGGGCCGGCCGGTCGAGGCCCAGTACGTGCGCGGCGGCCGCGGCGGCGTGCGCATCCTGGCCCTGCTGCTGATCTCGCTGGCGGCGGTGGCGATCCTGCTGCTGGGCATGTGGTTCGTCAGCCAGGGCGGCTTCGCCACGACCAACGCCAACGACGGTGACCAGGCCGTGGACGCCGCCGCCTTCCAGACCGACCCGGTCGAGATCCCGGCGGCCGACGCTCCGACCACGGCGACGGGGCAGCCGACCAATCCGCCGACCGGCGAGGCGCAGAACGTCAACGCCCCGGTGGTTTCGGCCGAACCGTCCTCCGCGCCTCCGCCGACGCCGTAATCCGGAACAAAAAAGCCCCGGTCCTGCGACCGGGGCTTTCCTCTGTCTGTCAGGGAGTTCAGGCCGCTTCGCGCTGCCGCGAAGGGTGGAAGAACAGCGCCTGGCTGATCGCCGCCTTCACCGTTTCCGGCTGGAACGGCTTGGTGATCAGGAAGGTCGGTTCGGGCCGTTCGCCGGTCAGCAGCCGCTCGGGGAAGGCGGTGATGAAGATCACCGGCACGTCGATCCGCTTGAGGATGTCCTTGACCGCGTCGATGCCCGACGAGCCGTCGGCCAGCTGGATATCGGCCAGCACCAGGCCAGGGCGGTTGCGGGCGACGGCGTCGACGGCCTCGTCGTGGGTGGTGGCGGTGCCGGTGACGCGATGGCCCAGCTCCTTCACCAGACTTTCAATGTCGGCGGAGATGATCGCCTCGTCCTCGATGATCAGCACGTCCGTGGCCAGTTCGGCGTCGATGTCCGACTGGGCCTCGGCGATCAGCCGTTCCACATCCATGGCGTCGGCGTCGAGGATCTGGGCCGCCTCGGACGGGGTGAAGCCCTCGAGGGCGGTGAGCAGGAAGGCCTGCCGCGAGCGCGGCGCGATCTGCATCAGGCGGCGCGAGGCGTCGTCGCGCCCCTCGATGCCGCTCTTGTCCTCCAGCTGGGCGCCGGTCGAGGCCCAGATGGCGTGAAACACGTGGTAGAGAGCGACCCGCGGCGTCATGTCCGGCGGCAGCTGGCGTTCGCCGGCGGCGAGCGCTTCCAGAGCCACCCGCACATAGTTGTCGCCGGTGGTCTGGTCGCCGGTCAACGCACGGGCATAGCGGCGCACATACGGCAGATGCGGCGCGAGACGGGCCAGCAGGCTCATATAATCTTCCCCGACAAAAAGCGGTCCTTCAGAATGGGACCTCGGCAGGTCCGGTCAACGTATCAAATCGGCCACGGTTCCCGCCCCCGCAACAAAGCTTGAGCATTAATCCGCCGTAACCTAGGAACCGTCCTTCGACGCTGGCGTTCTCGGCAATCGCAGCAACAGCGTCAGGGTGGCGGCCGTTCATTCGATGACAGACAATTCGAACCCCTCCCGCAAGGCGGCGCCCCCGGGCGGTCCCGCCCTCGAGGAAGCGCGCCTTCGTCAGCAGGCGATCGGGGTGAAGCTTCGGCACATGTTCGACGAAGTCGTGAACGAACCGGTTCCCGACGAGTTCCTCGACATCCTCCGCCGGGCCGATGAACGCTCGAGCGGGAGCGGCGCATGAGCGGCGCCTCGACTCCGCCGCCCAAGCCTCCCTCCGCCGACGACAACGCCTTCAAGAGGGAGCTGGTCGCGCTGATTCCGCACCTGCGGGCGTTCGCGCGCACGCTGACCGGCGACCCGACGGCGGCGGACGACCTGGCGCAGGACGCCATGATGAAGGCGTGGGACGCCCGCGCCAGCTATCAAATGGGCACCAACATGAAGGCCTGGACCTTCATGATCCTGCGCAACCAATTCTACTCGGAGAAGCGCCGCTCGTGGCGCCAGTCGCAGCTCGACCAGGAGGCCGCCGAACGCACCCTGGTGGCCGTCGACGATCCGGAGTCGCCCGTCGCGCTCGACGAGCTGCGCCTGGCGCTGGCCACCCTGCCGGAAGAGCAGCGCGAAGCCCTGATCCTCGTCGGAGCGGGCGGGTTCGCCTACGAGGAAGCGGCCGAGATCTGCCAGTGCGCCGTCGGCACAGTGAAGAGCCGCGTCTCCCGCGCCCGCAAGGCGCTGCAGGCCACGCTGGAGCGCGGCGGCTACGCCCGCGACGGCCGCGCCGCCGGCGACGCCATGCGTTCCATTCTCGCCGACGCCGATCGCCTGAGCAGCGTCCGGGGCTGAGGTGGTCCGCCTCGGGCGAGCGCTCGGTCGGGGGCTGGCTCCGCCACAGTTCCACGGCATTCGCTTCCGCCTCGGAGCCGCGCTGGCCTTCGCCCTCTTGCCGGTTCTCGCGCTCGGCGCCTTCCAGGCCGACGCCCAGTTCCGCGTCCAGGATCGCCAGCGCCGCGACGACCTCCAGCTCGCCGCAGAACGGACCGCCGCCAACGTCAAGAGTCGGCTGGACAGCACCACCGTCCTGCTCCAGGCCCTCCGGCCCGAGGCCCTCGAACTGTTCTGTGAACCCCGGCTCACAGGCCTGGTCCAGCGCATCGAGGACCTGGACGGACTGGCGCGCCTGTCGCCGACCGGCGAGACCGCCTGCGCCTCACAGCAACTGGGCGCCGCCGCCCCGGCCTGGCTGGCCCAGGCGCGCCCGTCGCCGTGGTTCCAGCGCCTGCGCAGCGGCGAGGACACCGTCCTGGCCCGCGCCCCCGTCCGGCCCGGAGAGGCTCCCGGACTGATCGTGGCCATCCGGCTGGAACGGCCGCTCGGCGCCTTCGACGGAGCCATGGTGGCGGTGATCCCGCTGTCGGCCCTGCAGCCGGACATCGCCGACCGGGCCCTGCCGGAGGGGTCGCAAGCGGCGCTTACCGATGGCGAGGGCCAGATCCTGACCGCGACCGACCCCGAGGCCTTCGCCCTGTCGCGGGGCCGCAGCGTCACCGGCTGGGTGGACCGGGCGCGGCGCGATGCCTCGGCCATCTTCGAGGCCGACGACGCCGAGGGCCGCCGTCGCGTCTACGCCGGCGCGGCCCTGGCCGGGCGCGACGTCTACGCCCTGCTTTCGGCCCCCGCCCCGGGGCTGCTGTCATGGGCCCGGCTGAACCCGGTCGGCGCCTTCCTCGTCCCGCTGCTAGCCTGGCTGATCGCCTTCCTGTCGGTGATGTGGGTGTCAGAGCGGATCGTGGTCCGCTGGCTGGTCTATCTGGAGCGCGTCGCCGCCATCTATGCGCGCGGCCGCTTCTCGGTGCGCCCGGTGCAGGCAATGAACGCGCCGGCCGAGATCCGCGTCCTCGCCCGCACGCTCGACGACCTCGCCGACACCATCACCACCCGTGACACCGCCCTGAACGCCTCGCTCGAGGAGAAGGACGCGTTGATGCGCGAGATCCATCACCGGGTGAAGAACAACCTGCAGATCATCTCGTCCCTGCTGTCGATGCAGCAGCGCGCGCTGAGCGATCCGCAGGCCAAGGCGGCCGTAGGCGACACCCGCCAGCGCATCTCGGCCCTCGCCCTGATCTACCGGACCCTCTACCAGAGCGCCGACCTGCGCTACGCCGACGCCCGCATCTTCCTGACCGAACTGGTCGGCCAGCTGGTCTCCAGCGAGGCCGGGCGCGGACCCGTGGTGACCTCGTCGGTCGAGGCGGACTCACTCGTCGTCGATCCGGACAAGCTGGCGCCGCTGGCGCTGTGGCTGGTCGAGGCGGTGACCAACGCCCAGAAGCACGCCTTCGCCGGCCGCGGCGGCTCGCTCAAGGTCCGGTTCCGGGTCCAGGGCGAGACCAGCGTGCTCGAGGTCGAGGACGATGGGCCCGGCGTCAGCGAGACGTTCCGGGCCGGGGTCGGGCGCACCCTGATGGGAGCCTTCGCCAAACAGCTTCGGGGCGATGTCGAAATCGTCTCGGCCCCGGAAGGCGGAACGATCGCCCGCATGACCTTCGCGACCCCCGAGGCGGTGACCCCGACCGACCCCGCCGACCTTGGAACCCCGTCCGCGTCGCGACGTTCTTGAACACACGCCGCTCCCCCGGCGCCAGGAGATCGCAACATGCGGAAGATATTCATTCTGTTCGCGGCCGCGGCCGCCCTGACCACCGCCGCCTGCAACACCATTTCGGGCGTCGGCCGCGACGCCTCGGCCGCCGGTGACGCCGTCACCGACGCCGCGGAAGACGCCAAGAACTGAGTTCGGGTTCCCGGCCGCGGCTCTCCCCCGACACGCGGTCCGGTCGAAGAAGGCCCGCCCGGAAGTTTCCGCCGGGCGGGCCTTCGCTTGTCCGGCCCCGTTCACCCCGCTTGCGCGCATCCACGGCGGCGCTAGCATCGCGTCCGACGCCGGGGGACGTGACGCATGACCGAGGAAGCGACGAAGGCCGCGCCGGGCCTGAGAACGGTGGTGGCGGCTTCGGCCGCCGGCACCGCCTTCGAATGGTATGACTTCTTCATCTTCGGCTCGCTGGCCGGGGTCATCGCCCACCATTTCTACGCCGAGGTCAGCGAGGCCACCGGCTACATCCTGGCGCTGCTGACCTTCGGGGTCGGCTTCGTGGTCCGCCCGCTCGGCGCCTTGGTGTTCGGCTGGTTCGGCGACAGGACGGGGCGCAAGACCACCTTTCTTGTCACCATCACCGTCATGGGCGTCGCCACCGTAGCCATCGGCCTGCTGCCCGACTACGGCGACATCGGCGTCGCCGCCCCGATCCTGCTAATCCTGATGCGGGTGCTGCAGGGCTTCGCGCTGGGCGGCGAATACGGCGGGGCGGCCATCTATGTCGCCGAGCACGCGCCGGCGAGGCAGCGCGGCTTCCTGACCGGCTGGATCCAGACCACCGCGGCCCTCGGCCTGATCGGCGCGCTCGGCGTCATCCTGATCACCCGCAACATCGTCGGCGCCGAGGCCTTCGACGAGTGGGGCTGGCGCATCCCCTTCCTGCTGTCCGCCCTGCTGCTCGGCATCTCGCTGTGGATCCGGATGCGGCTGGACGAGAGCCCCGCCTACCGCCGCATGGAGGCCGAGGGCGGCGAGCGCCGCGCCCCCTACCGCGAGGCCTTCCTGCAGTGGAACAACGGCCGCTTCGTGCTGCTCGCCCTGTTCGGCATCATGATCGCCCAAGGCGCGGTCTGGTACTGCGGCTATTTCTACACGCGCTTCTTCATGGAGCGGATCCTCAAGGTCGAGACCGCCACGGTCGATATGATCATGCTGTGGCTGACCGTGGCCTCGGCCGGGCTCTACGTCTTCTTCGGCTGGCTGTCCGACAGGATGGGGCGCAAGCCGGTGATGCTGTTCGGCATGATCCTGGCCCTGGTCGCCTTCTTCCCCGGCTTCCACGCCCTCACGAAGGCGGCCAATCCGGCCCTGGCTGAGGCCCAGGCGTCGGCGCCGGTGACGGTGGTGGCCGACCCGGCGTCCTGCGCCCTGCAGTTCGATCCGGTCGGCAAGACCGCCTTCGCCAGCTCCTGCGACATCGCCAAGAGCGTGCTGTCCAACGCCGGGGTTTCCTACGTCAACGTCGAGGCCCCGCCGGACCGCGTCGCCACCGTGCGCGTCGGCGCCGCCGAGGTGATCTCGGTCGAGGGCGAGGGCCTCGCGCCCGCCGACCTCAAGGCCGCCCGCGCCGACGTCGAGACGCGCATCAAGGCGGCTCTGGCCGTCGCCGGCTATCCCGACAAGGCCGACCCCGCGCGCATGAACCTGCCGCTGATGTTCGCCATCCTGATGATTTTCATCGTCGCCGCCACGGCCCTGTACGGCCCGCAGGCGGCGGCGCTGGTCGAGCTGTTCCCGACCCGGGTGCGATACACGGCCATGAGCCTGCCCTACAACATCGGCACCGGCTGGGTCGGCGGCCTGCTTCCGGCCGCCAGCTTCGCGCTGGTGGCGGCGTCGGGGAACATCTATTTCGGCCTGTGGTATTCGGTCGCCTTCACCCTGATCGCCGTCATCGTCAGCCTGCTGTGGCTGCCCGAGACGCGCGGGCGGGACCTGAACACGATCCAGACCTGAGGCGTTTCCCTTCCGCCTTCCCGACCGGACGACGACCATGACCGACGCCAAGGGCCGCGACGCCGGCCTCGACCTGTTGCGCGAGCACGCCCTGATCGCCGGCGAGCCGGTCACCTCGCCCGAGCGCATCGCCGTGGACGACCCCGCCACCGGCGAAATCCTCGGCCACGTCCCCGACCTCGGCGCCGCCGAAACCGAACGCGCCATCCGGTCCGCGCATGACGCCTTTCCTG
Organism: Brevundimonas sp.; assembly: GCF_035626535.1. GTDB lineage: Bacteria > Pseudomonadota > Alphaproteobacteria > Caulobacterales > Caulobacteraceae > Brevundimonas. Next base: position 14,632 of record NZ_DASPNO010000036.1, on the reverse strand, counting down.
CCTGGTCGCGCTCAGACCCGCACAAACGCGCCGCCTTCCTCCGCGACTGGGCCGGGCTGATCGATGAAAACGCGGAGGGGCTCGGGGCCCTGATGGCGCTCGAGAACGGCAAGCCGTTCGAGGAGGCCAGGGGCGAGGTCGCCTACGCCAACAGCTTCATCAAATGGTTCGCCGGCGAGGCCGAACGGTTGATCGGCGAGACCCAGGACAGCCCGCTGGGCCACGTCATCCTGACCTTCCGCGAGGCGGTCGGCCCCTGCGCCTTCATCACCCCGTGGAATTTCCCGGCCGCCATGCTGACCCGCAAGCTGGGGCCCGCCCTGGCCGCCGGCTGCACCGCCGTGGTCAAGCCGGCCAGCCAGACGCCGTTCACCGCCATCGCCGTGGCCGGACTGGCCTATCGGGCGGGCCTGCCCAAGGGCGTGCTCAGCGTCGTCACCGGCGACGCCGCGATCATCGGCGGCGCGCTCACCGCCTCGCCGCTCATCCGCAAGCTCAGCTTCACCGGGTCGACCCCCGTGGGCCGGCTGCTGGCCGAGCAATGCGCCCCGACCCTGAAGCGGGTGTCGATGGAGCTGGGCGGCGCCGCGCCGCTGATCGTCTTCGCGGACGCCGACCTCGACCTCGCCGTGGCCGAGACCATCAAGGGCAAGTTCCGCAACTCGGGCCAGACCTGCGTCTGCCCGAACCGGGTCTATGTCGAGGCGTCCGTGGCGGAAGACTACGCCGCCAGACTGGCGAGGGCGGTGGCGCAGATCCCCGTGGGCGCCGCCTTCGAACCCGGCGTGAAGGTCGGGCCGCTGATCGAGGACAAGGCCGTCGCCAAGGTCGAGGACCATCTGGCCAGGGTGCAGGCCTCCGGCGGCCGCATCCTGACCGGCGGCGGCCGCCACCTCCTCGGCGGCCGCTTCTTCCAGCCGACCGTCACCCTCGGCGGCGACGACGCCCTGTTCCGCCGGGAGGAGACCTTCGGCCCGCTGATCCCGGTCTTCGCCTTCGCCGGCGAGGACGAGGTGCTGGCCAGGGCCAACGACAGCGAGTTCGGCCTCGCCTCCTACGTCTTCACCCGCGACCTCGACCGTGCGATGCGGATCGGCCGCCGCATCGAGGCGGGCATGTGCGGCGTCAACACCGGCATCATCTCCACCGCCGTCGCCCCCTTCGGCGGCGTCAAACAGTCCGGCTACGGCCGCGAGGGCTCGGTCCACGGCATCGACGAATACGTCGACATCAAACAGGTGACGCTGGCGCTGAAGTGAGGCTCAGACCTTCTTCAGGCTGGCCACGAAGGCCTCGACTTCGTCCATCAACCAGTCAGCACCGTCCCACCAGAAGCGCGCCAGGGCCTCATGGTTCAGGCGCACCCATTCCATGGCGAGGGGCGCCATGCGGGCGAAGGCCCTGTCGTCGAACTCGTTCGACTTGGCGACCACCCGGGGCTCCGCAGCGACCGCCACCGAGAAACTCGGCTGATGGCGCCCGGGTTTTACGTAACACTTGATCCTCGGTCCGTGACGGCCCATCGCCGTGGTGATTGTCACTACGCCGTTGATGCCGGTATGCGCTTCCCCCAGATTGGCCATCTCGAAGATGTCCTCTTCGCCGAGCGCGCTCAGCTCCTCGTCGAGCGTCGGCTCGCGATCGATCCAGACGGCGATGTTGTCATTCATGCCCACGCCTTCGATAAACGCCTCACGCCGCGCCGGTGTCAAACGATTGCAACCTGAGCGAGCAACTAAACCGGCAGCGCCCCCCGCTTGACCACTGTCCGCATGGCCACGCTGGACGACACCCGGGTCACGCCGGGTATCCGCGTCAGCTCGCGCGAGTGGACCCGCTCCAGGTCGTCGACGTCCCGCACCACCAGCCGCAGCAGATAGTCCGAACCGCCGGTCATCAGATAGCATTCGACCACCTCGGGCACGGTCGAGACGGCGGTCTCGAAGGCCGTCAGCGACGCCTCCGCCTGCGACGACAGGGTGACCGTGACGAAGACGCTGATCGGCAGGCCCACGGCCCGCTCGTTGATGATGGCGGTGTAGCGGCTGATCACATCGGCCGCCTCCAGCGCCCGCAGGCGGCGCAGGCAGGCGCTCTCGGACAGGTTCACCGCCTTGGCCAGATCGGCGTTGGTCATGCGCCCGTCGCCCTGCAGGGCGCGGATCATCTTGCGGTCGGTGTCGTCGAGGGCGACGGCGGAAATGGTCTTCAAAACAGAACATCCTTCGCAGATTCTGCGACTGTATGCCGTTCATGCGGCGAAAAGAACAGGAACCTGCGCTCGCACCCTCGCTAGATTGCCGCCCGACGCGAGGCGGCCACAGAGCCCGCCCGCACCCCGTCGGAAGAGGAATCCCCATGCGCGTCGGCGTCCCCACTGAAATCAAGAAGAACGAACACCGTGTCGGCCTGACGCCGACCGCCGTGCGCGAATACGTGGCTCACGGCCACACCGTCTCGGTGCAGGAAGGCGCGGGCCTCGGCGCGGGCTTCACCGACGCCGACTTCAAGAAGGCCGGGGCGAATATCGTCTCTGACGCCGCCGAAATCTTCGCGAACAACGACATGATCGTGAAGGTCAAGGAGCCGCAGAAGGTCGAGTGGGAGATGCTCCGCGAAGACCAGATCCTGTTCACCTACCTGCACCTCGCGCCCGATCCCGAGCAGACGAAGGGTCTGCTGGCCTCGAAATGCGCCGCCGTGGCCTATGAGACCGTGACGAACGCGCAAGGGGGTCTGCCGCTGCTGGCTCCGATGTCGGAAGTCGCCGGCCGGATCGCCGTCTTCTCGGCCGCCGAGACCCTGCTCAAGCACAACGGCGGCATGGGCCTGCTGTTCTGCGGCGTCCCCGGCGTGGCCCCGGCCCGCGTGCTGGTGCTGGGCGGCGGCGTCGTCGGCCTCAACGCCGCCCGCATGGCCATGGGCCTCGGCGCCGAGGTGGTCGTGCTCGAGCGCTCGATCCCGCGCATGGCCTATATCGACGAGGTCACCAACGGCCGCGTCATCACCCGCTACTCCTCGATCGGCGCGGTCGAGGAGGAGATGGTCAAGGCCGACGTCATCATCGGCGCCGTGCTGGTCCCGGGCGCCGAGGCGCCCAAGCTGATCAAGCGCGAACACCTCAAGCAGATGAAGCCCGGCTCGGTGCTCGTCGACGTCGCCATCGACCAGGGCGGCTGCTTCGAGACCAGCCGCGCCACCACCCACGAGGATCCGACCTACGTCATCGACGGCGTCGTCCACTACTGCGTCGCCAACATGCCGGGCGCCGCCCCGCGCACCTCGTCGGAAGCCCTCAACAACGCCACCCTGCCGTTCGGCCTGGCGCTGGCCGACCACGGTCTCGACGCGCTGAAGAAGAACCCCCACCTCGCCCGCGGCCTCAACGTCCTCAAGGGCGAGATCACCTACCCGGCGGTGGCCGAGGCCATGGACATGCCGTGGAGCGATCCGTTCGGCGTCTGGGCGAAGGGATAAGCTGACGCCCCTCTCCCCTTGCAGGAGAGGGAGACCGCACACGGCGGCGCAGCCGTCGTCCTCGTGCGGTCGGGTGAGGGGTCTCCGGCCGGGTCCGGCACGACCCCTCATCCGACCCGCTCCCGCAAGGGGAGATGGACGCGCGGTCCCCGCCTGTAATTCGCCGCGCTTTTCCTACATAAGCCCGCGATGAAGTTTCTCGACCAGGCCAAGATCTATATCCGCTCCGGCAACGGCGGCGCGGGGGCCGTGTCGTTCCGGCGCGAAAAGTTCATTCCCAACGGCGGCCCGGACGGCGGCGACGGCGGCAACGGCGGCAACGTCTGGATCACCGCCGTCGAGGGGCTGAACACCCTGATCGACTACCGCTACCAGCAGCATTTCAAGGCCCAGACCGGCGTCCACGGCATGGGCCGGCAGATGCACGGGGCCAAGGGCGAGGACGTCATCCTCAAGGTCCCGGTCGGCACCCAGGTGCTCGACGAGGACAAGGAGACCGTGCTGCTCGACATGGACCACGCCGGCAAGACCGAGCTGCTGCTCAAGGGCGGCAACGGCGGCTGGGGCAACGTCCGTTTCAAGGGCCCGTCCAACCAGGCCCCGACCTACGCCAACCCCGGCCAGGAAGGTCAGGAGCGCTGGATCTGGCTGCGCCTGAAGCTGATCGCCGACGTCGGCCTGGCCGGCCTGCCCAACGCCGGCAAGTCGACCTTCCTCGCCGCCGCCTCGGCCGCGCGCCCCAAGATCGCCGACTATCCGTTCACGACGCTGGTGCCGAACCTCGGGGTGGTTGACCTGTCGGCCACCGAGCGGTTCGTCATCGCCGACATCCCCGGCCTGATCGAGGGCGCCCACGAGGGGGCCGGCATCGGCACCCGCTTCCTCGGCCACGTCGAGCGTTCGGGCTGCCTGATTCACCTCATCGACGGAACCCAGGACGATGTCGGCAAGGCCTACCGCATCATCCGCCACGAGCTGGAGGCCTACGGCGCCGGCCTCGCCGACAAGCCCGAGGTTCTGGCCCTGAACAAGATCGACGCCCTCAGCCCCGAGGTGCGCCAGGAGAAGGCCGCCGAACTGGAGGCCGTCGCCGGCCGCCGTCCCATGCTGGTCTCCGGCGTCTCGGGCGAGGGCGTCACCGAACTGCTCCGCGCCGCCTGGACCGAGGTGCGCAAGGACCGCGGCGAGATCGCCCCCGCCGAGACGGATGAGACGGTGGTCGAAACCCCGGGCGGCTGGGCGCCTTGATTTCGGCGGGAAGCGACGCTGTTCTTCCCGGGTAACGGGAGGGGTTTCGTGGTTCGTCTCATCAGAGTGCTCGCGGCCTGCTGCGCCGCCATGTCCCTGTCCGCCTTCCAGGCCGCCCCGCCCGAGCTGCCGCCGCACCTTGCGGCGCTGGCCGAAGATGCCGCGGCCGCCCGCACCTTCGACTATATGGCGCTGAAGAGGTCGGGCCTGGACTTGCGCGCCCTGTCGGACGCGGTTGATCTGGGAGCCCGCGGCCGCTGTCTCACCTCCGGTGAGGAGGAGCTGCAGATGGGGCTGTCCGCCGCCCTTGCCGCACCCGACGCAGCGACATTCGAGGCGGATAAGCTCGCCGCCGCCGGCGCGCTCGCCCGCTGGGATGCGTACGCGGAAAAACTGGCCGGCGGCTATCAGGAACCGGAACAGCCTTTCGCCTCGGTGGCCAGCTGGTATCGGGGCATGGCCCGCGCCGCCACGGAGCGCGAACGCGAACTCTACCGGCGCGCCGCCCTGGATCAGATGACCCGTCATGGCTTCGGAGCGGGCCCGAAGGTTTGGGGAGAGCTCACGCCGGGCGCCCAGGCCCGGATGCTCGGCCATCTCCGCCACCGGATGTGCGGGATCGACAGCGACAACACGGCCTGGCTGAAAGCCGACCTCGCCGCCAACGGCTGGTACCGCCTGTCCGCCTTCCATCCGGCCGCCAGCAATGCCGCCTGGCTGATGATCCAGCACGCCGACCGCGATCCGGCCTTCCAGCAGGAGATGCTTGTCATGCTCGAGCCGCTCGCCGCCGAGGGAGAGATCGAACCTTGGGATTTCGCCTACCTGTTCGATCGGGTGGCGGTGAACGCCGGCCGCCCCCAGCGCTACGGCAGTCAGGGCCGCTGCGTGGCCAGGGGCGTCTGGGCCCCCATCGATCTTGAGGATCCCGAACGGGTGCAGGCCCTGCGCGACGAGAACGATCTCGGCTCCTTGGCCGAATACACAGCCCACATGCATCAGTTCTGCGCCGACTTCGAAAACTGAGGAGGGGAACGCAATCCCGCGGCCGCTCCTTTCCTCGTGAAAGGAGCCCCGTCATGAGCGATCAGAAGCCCATCCAGACCGAAGGCCGCGACGATAACGGCGCCATTCCGCTGGGCCGCCCCGACGCCTCGACCTCGGACGCCGAGGTCAAACGCAACGCCGAGCGCGAGAAGCGGAGCGCCGGACCCGACGGTCCGGACGCCACCGAGGTCGGCGACACCTTCAAGCGGTCGCCCGGCTGAAGGCCCGCGACATGGCCGCTGCGGCGTGTTAGGGCGCTCGTGAGCATAAGTCGCCCAGCCGCGAGCCCGCCTTGCCCTTCTTCCACGCCGGTCCCGCGCCCAAGGCCTTCGGCCCCCGACCCGGCGCCCTGCGCGACGGTCTCGATCTCCGGCCGGGGATGAAGGTGGGAATCTTCGGCGGCTCCTTCAATCCCGCGCACGACGGCCATGCCCATGTGGCGGAGACGGCCCTGCGTCGGCTGGACCTCGACCGCGTCGTCTGGCTGGTGTCGCCACAGAACCCCTTGAAGGACGCTCGCGAGAGCGCTCCTCTGGCCGCGCGCATGGCCTCCGCCCGCGCCGCCGCCGCCCACGCCGCCGCCGGTCCTTCGATGATCGTGTCCGATTTCGAGAGTCGCATCGGCACCTACTGGACCATCGACACCCTGCGCGCCCTGGTCGCCCGCCATCCCGGGGTCCGGTTCGTCTGGCTGATGGGCTCGGACAATATGGCGAGCTTTCATCGCTGGCGGGGCTGGACAGACATCATGCGCCTGATGCCGGTGGCGGTGATCGCCCGGCCGGGCTCCGAGCTGGACAGCCGCGCGGCCCCGGCCGCCGCCCGGTTCGCCTCCGCCCGCGTTCCCGCCTCCCGCGCCCGCTTGTTGCCGCACCTCCAGGCTCCCGCATGGGCCTATCTCACGGCGCCGCTGAACCATCGCTCCTCGACGGCTCTCAGGGCCCGCGCCGGTCAGTGGGAACCTCGCCGCCCGGCGCAACGCGTGACGCCCCGGGCCGTTTGTGCTAGACTGCCCCTTTAGTAATCTCCCTGGAGCCCTCCGCTGACCCCCTCGCCCGCGCACGATGCGCAAGACAGCGCCGTCTCGAACACGGCGCATGAGATGGACCCCATCACGCCCATCCATTCCGAAGACGGTCCGCCCGAGAACGGTCACCAGGCTCCCCTTCCCGTCGGCTCAACCGCGCTGGAACAGGCGATCCTCTCGCGCCTCGACGACGACAAGGCCCAGGACATCGTCCTCATCGACCTGAAGGGCAAAAGCCCCATGGCCGACACCATGATCGTCGCCTCCGGGCGCTCGCACCGTCACGTCGGCGCGCTGGCCGACCACCTGCAGCGCACGCTGAAGGAACAGGGCCTCGGCAAGGTCAAGGTCTCGGGCCTGCCGCACTGCGACTGGGTGCTGCTCGACGCCGGCGACGTCATCGTCCACCTGTTCCGGCCGGAAGTCCGCGCCTTCTACAATATCGAGAAGATCTGGTCGGTCGACAGCGGCCACCGCGTCGACGCCCGCGCCTAGAGCGGCCCCGTGAAGCTGGCGGTCATCGCCATCGGCAAGCCGGGGCGCGGCCCCGAGGCGACGCTGGCCGCCGACTACGCCGAACGCGCCACCCTGGCCGGCCGCGCGCTGGGACTCGGCCCTCTCGAACTGATCGATCTGGAAGCCCGCAAGCCGGGCAGGGCGGCCGAGGCCGAACTGATCCTCAAGGCCGCCGAGGGGGCGCACCTGATCGCCTGCGACGAGCGGGGCAAGACCTTCTCCAGCCGCGCCTTCGCCGATCACATCGCCGGCCTGCGCGACCGCGGCGAGCGGCGGCTGGCCTTCGCCATCGGCGGGGCCGACGGGCTCGACGGCAACGTCCGCGCCGCCGCCGCCTCGACCCTCGCCTTCGGCCCCCAGACCTGGCCGCACGCCCTCGCCCGGGCCATGCTTGCGGAACAGCTGTATCGCGCCGTGACCATCCTGGCCGGATCGCCCTATCATCGCGACTGATGCGTCGCGCCGCCCTCCCCCTCGTCTTCGTCCTGACGGCCCTGCCTCTGGCCGCCGCCGCCCCGCAGCCGGCGGAGATCGGCCGTCTGCAGGCCGAGTTCCGCGACGAGCGCGCCCGGGCCCTGCGTCTTCGCGCCGAGGCCGCCGACGCCGCCGCCGAGATCGCCCGGCTCGAACGTGAGCTGGCAGCGCTCGGGGCCGACGTCGCCGCCGGCGACGCGACCATCGCCGCCCAGCGCGCCCGCCTGCGCAGCCTCAGCGACCGCGAGGCGGCCCTGGTGGCCCAGCTGTCGCAGGCCCGCGGCCGCCAGACCCGCCTGCTCTCCGCCCTGCAGATGATGAGCCGCCGTCCGCCGCCGCCGCTGCTGGTCCCCGCCGACAAGGCCGTCGACACGGTCCGAGCCGCCATCCTGATGAAAGCCGTCGCGCCCGAACTCCAGGCCCGGGCCCGGGCGCTGGCCGACCGTCAGGCCGAGATCGTCCGCGTCCGCCGCCTCGCCGCCCTCAACAGCGAGGCCCTGTTCACCGCCGAGAGCGCCCAGGGCGACCGCCGCGCCCGCGCCGAGGCCCTGAGCGCCCGCCAGACCCGGCTCCGCGCCGTCCTTCGCGCCGAGGCCGAGACGGCCGAACGCGCCGCCCGCGCCCTGGAGGCCCGGCTGCGGGCGCTGGGCGGCGCCGTTCCCGCCGCCGACGCCGAGGCTCCGCCGGTGACCGCCCGCCGTCCCGCCGGCCGCGACCGTCTGACGCCGCCGGTCGAGGGCGCGCCGTCGATCCGCTTCGGCGAGGGCTCGAGCGGCTGGCGCTGGCGCGGCGATGGGCTGGAGGTCCGCGCCCCCGCCGCCGGCCGCGTCGCCTGGACGGGCCCTCTGAGCGGCTGGGGCCAGGTGGTCATTCTCGATCTCGGCCCCGGCTGGCGGGCGGTGATCTCCGGCCTCGACGAGACCGCCGTGGAAACCGGCGACCGCGTCGCCGACGGCCAGTCGCTGGGCCGCTCGGGCCCTGCCGGCGAGATCGGCTTCGACCTGCGCCGCGACGAACGCCCGGTGGATCCAGGGCCGTGGCTGCGCTGAGGGATCAGGCAGCAGGCGGCAGGCGACAGGATCGGGGCCTCAGACACCTTCGTCCCCGTGGCCTGTCGCCTGCTGCCTCGCAAGCGAATCCGCTTCCCATCCCCCGATGACGCTGATTTTATCGGCGGACCGGCGATCGGTCACGATTTGGTCGCCGGAGGCCTCATAACCTGTGTTGTTCAGGCCGCCTCCCCGGCCCGCTGGAAGAAGACCGTATGCGCAAGTTGCTGATGATCGGCGCCGCCGCCGCCACCGTGGTCGGACTGGGCGCCGCCACCACCGCCGGACAGACGCCGCGCAACGAGGCCTTCCGCCTGATCGGCCTGTTCGGCGACGCCCTCGCCACCGTCGAGCGCGACTACGTCGTGCCGGTCGACGACAAGAAGCTGATCGAGGCCGCCCTGCAGGGCATGATGGGGGCGCTGGATCCGCATTCGTCCTACTTGCCGGTCAAGGGCTACGCCGACCTGCGCGAGCGCACCGAGGGCCAGTATTCCGGCGTCGGCCTGACCATCTCATCCGAGGGCGGGCTGGTGAAGATCATCTCGCCGATGGACGGCGGCCCCGCCGCCCGCGCCGGCGTCCAGGCCGGCGACGTCATCTCGGCCATCGAGGGCCAGAACTCCACCGGCCTGACCGTCAGCCAGGTTTCCGAAAAGCTGCGCGGCGCCCCCGGCACCTCGGTCAAGGTCACCTTCCTGCGCGACGGCGAGGAGCCGCGCGAGGTCGTCCTGACCCGCGAGATCATCAAGATCGACTCCGTCACCGGCCGCGTCGAGGGCGACTTCGGCGTGCTGCGCATCTCGACCTTCAACGAGAACACCGGTCGTGAGCTGGAACAGACCATCGCCCGGCTCAAGACCGAGAACCCCGCCATCAAGGGCTACGTCCTCGACCTGCGCAACAACGGCGGCGGCCTGCTCGACGCGGCCATCGCCGTCTCTGACGCCTTCCTCGAGCGCGGCGAGATCGTCAGCCAGCGCGGCCGCCGTCCGGAGCAGATCCTGCGCTACGCCGCCCGTCCGGGCGATCTGACCGGCGGCCTGCCGGTGGTGGTGCTGATCAACTACGGCTCGGCCTCGGCCTCCGAGATCGTCGCCGGCGCCCTCAAGGACCACCAGCGCGCCACGATCATCGGCCTGACCAGCTTCGGCAAGGGTTCGGTGCAGAGCGTCATCCCGCTCCGGGGCGGGGCCGACGGGGCCCTGTCGATCACCACGGCGCGCTACTACACGCCGTCCGGCGCCTCGATCCAGAAGATCGGCATCGAGCCCGACCTCGAGGTGGCCCGTTCCGAGGCCGAGGCGCGCATCGTTTCGCGCTCGAATTTCATCTATTCCGAGGCCGCCTACGCCACCGCCCTGGACGCCTCTATCGGGGCCGAACGCAAGGGGCCGCACGTCCCGCACGAGGCCCCCGGCGAGAGCTGGGACAAGGACAAGGACTACCAGCTGGAGCGCGCCTACGACGTGCTCCGCGCCGGCGGGAACCTGACGCAGCTGGCGGCCGCTCCGGAGGGCATCGTCGTCACGCCGCCCGGCACCGCGATGGCCGCCGCGGACACCCCGGCGGACGAGACGCCCTGAAGCGAGGAGCAGGCAAGTCCACAGGACCGCGCCTGCGAGCCTCCTCGTCTTCCTGCTGCCTGCTGCCTGATCCCTTGCCCACGGCATAGCTAACACCGCGTTAGGGTTTCTTAACCGACGCACGGCCAATGTGGGCCTTGAAGGCGTCCGTCCCGCGGACCCCCGTTCGAGCGCCCAGTTCCTTGCCCATGTTCGCCAAGCGCCAGTCCGTCCTCGCCGCCACCGCGGGCGCCCCGCCCGCCCGCCGCTCCGTGGCCGAAACCCTCGCTCCCGTGCTCCGCGTGCTGAAGAGGCCGCCGGTCGCCGTCGCCGGCGCCGGAGTGCTGCTGCTCGGAGCCGCCGCCCTCTTCGTCACCGTGCTCGGCGACCCGCGCGCCGGCGCCCCGTCGGCCCGCGTGGCCCTCAACCGCCCCGCGGCCGAGGCTCCCGTGCCCACTGGCCTCGAGGCCTTTTCGCTGGACGGCTCGGGCCTCTATCAGGATCTGACGGCTGACGGCGAGCCCGGCCTGCTGGGCGAAGCGGTGATCACCCTTCCGGACGGCGCCACCGTTTCGGGCTCAGGCGCGCCGGTCACCGCCCCTCGCATCGCCGCCCAGCCCCTTCCCGCCGCCCCCATCGCCGGCCTCAGCCAGCCGGGTCCCGAGGGTCCGCTGCCGCGCATCGCCCCCGACGGTCGGGTTCCGGCCCAGGCCTACGCCCGGCCCTTCGTCTCCAACGGCAATCCCAAGGTGGCCCTGATCGTCGGCGGCCTCGGCCTCAACGCCGTGACCACCCGAGCCGCCATCGAGCGCCTGCCGGCCGAGGTCACCCTCAGCTTCGTGCCCTATGCCGAGGGCCTGCAGGGCTGGATCGATCTCGCCCGCGCCCAGGGGCACGAGGTGATGCTGGAAATGCCGATGGAGCCCACCGGCTATCCGGCCAACGATCCCGGCCCCTACACCCTGCTGGCCAACGCCGAGGCCGCCGACATCCAGGCGAAGATGAACTGGCTGCTCGGTCGCGCCACCGGCTATTTCGGCGTCACCAACTACCTCGGCGACCGCTTCGCCACGTCCGACGCCGGCATGACCGCCTTCATGACGGTGCTGCGCCAGCGCGGCGTCGCCTTCCTCGATGACGGTTCGATGAGCCGCCGCCCCGGCGCCTGGTCGCGCGCCAGCGCCAACCGCATCATCGACGAGCAGCAGTCCCCTACCGCCATCATGGGCCAGCTCAACGCCCTGGAGGCCCTCGCCAAGGCGCGCGGGTCGGCGCTGGGCACGGGCTTCAGCTATCCGGTGACGGTCGAGGCCGCCGCCCGCTGGACGGCCGGACTGAAGGACCGCGGCCTGCAACTGGCCCCGGCCTCGGCCTTGGCGAACCGGCCGGGACGGTAGGCAGCAGGCAGCAGGCAGCAGGCAGCAGGCAGCAGGACACGGAGCCCGGTCTGCGCTAATCAGCAACCCACCCTTTTTCCTGCTGCCTGTTGCCTGATGCCTCATCCATGACCGACCTCTCCCTCTACCGCCCCAACGTCGGCGTCGTGCTGTTCCATCCGGACGGCCGGGTCTGGTACGGGCGGCGCGCCAACACGCCGGGGCCGCACAACTGGCAGTTCCCCCAAGGCGGCGTCGACGAGGGCGAGGACTACGAGGCCGCCGCCCGCCGCGAACTGGCCGAGGAGACCGGCGTCACCTCAGTCGAGTTGCTGGCCAGAACCGGGGAATGGATCGCCTACGCCTTCCCGGCAGACTACGGCGGGAGCAAGCAGGCGCGCGGCTTCGCCGGCCAGAAGCAGAAATGGTTCGCCTTCCGCTTCACCGGCGACGAATCGGAGATCGATCTGGAACAGCACGCCGAGATCGAGTTCGACGCCTGGCGCTGGGGCCGCCTCGACGAAGCCCCCGACCTGATCGTCCCCTTCAAGCGCGCCGCCTACGAGCAGGTGGTGCAGGCGTTCACACCGCTGATCGTCTAGGACCCGCCCCACAGGAACCAGCCCAGCAGGATCAGGGCGTTCCAGACGCCGTGGGCCAAGGTCGTCGCCATGACCGCTCGTCCGCGTTCCTGCGCGATCGTGACTGTCGAGAACCACGCCCCGAGAAGCGCGAAGCACAGCCCATGGCCCAACGCGTGGACGTCTGCGCCGTGAAGCGCCCACCCCGCCGCGCCCGCGAACGCGACCAGCGCGGCAGACCCCACGAGGCCTCGAACACGATGAAGGGCCAGACTCGGCAGATAGAACAGCAGCAGCGTCTCGACGAACGGGATCAGCGCAGCGCTGACGGTGAGCTCCCGAATGAGGGTGAGACCGGTCTTTGTCTCCGGCGTCGTCGCCTCACCGGCGCGAAACGTCGGCACGGCTTCAGGGAGCGCCAGAGCCAGCCCGATCTTCACCCCGAGCAGGACGAGGACGCACAGCCCTCCCACCAAGGCCGAGCTGACCCAGACGTGTCGCAGGGGCCAAGCTTTCAAGCCGCTCCGCACCCCTCCGGCTTCAGCACCCGCTTGGTCGAGGCCGGATATTTCGCCATCAGACGCGCCGGCCGGATCGGCCGAGGGACGAAGCCGCCGCCGCAGTTGGGACAGACGCCCTTCAGCGTCCCGTCCGCGCAATCGGCGCAGAAGGTGCATTCGAAGGTGCAGATGCGCGCGTCCGGACTGTCGAACGGCAGGTCGCGGTCACAGCATTCGCAGTTGGGTCTGAGTTCGAGCATGGCGGTCTCCCGCCGCCGACGCTACACCGTCACTGCCCCGGCGCCAGCCGCATCAGCACGATGCCGGCGATGATCAGCCCCGCCGCCAGCACCCGCCAGAGGCTGACGTGCTCCTGCAGGAGGACGGCCCCGACGATGAAGGCTCCGACCGCGCCGATGCCCGTCCACACCGTATAGGCCGTGCCCATCGGCAACGACCGCATGGCCACCGCCAGCAGGGCGAAGCTCACCCCCATGAAGCCCAGCGTCGCCACGCTCGGCCACAGGCGGGTGAACCCCGCCGACTGCTTCATGAAATACGCCCAGACGACTTCCAGCAGTCCGGCGATGATCAGATAGGTCCAGGCCACGCGCGGCCCTCCTCTCAAAGGGCCGGGCCGTCCCGGGCTTGGTCCCCCCGGATGACTCGATCCGGGCGGGAGCGAGGACGTGGCCTCGTCTTGCAGGGGCTATCTAGAACCTGCGGCGCGGGGGTCAAGCGCCGCCGCCGCCTGACAAAAAAGCCGGCGACCGAATCGCGGCGCCGGCTTTTCAGGATTCCACAGGCGCTGGCCTTACGCCGCCGCCACTTCCGAGGCCTGCTCGGCCAGGATGGTCAGGCCGGCCGGGGTGACGTCGGCGAAGCCGCCGTGCACCTCGAACTGGCGGCGCGAGCCGCCGTCGATGACCGTGACCACGCCTTCGCGCAGGGCGGTCATGAAGGGCGCGTGGTCGGCCAGCACGCCGAAGTCGCCCTCGACGCCCGGCGCGTCGACCTGGTCGACGAGGCCGGTGAAGACCTCGCGTTCAGGCGACACCAGCGAGAAGCTGAGCTTGCCGGCCATTATCAGGCCGCCTCGGCCAGCTTCTGGGCCTTCTCGACGGCTTCCTCGATGGTGCCGACCATGTAGAAGGCGGCTTCCGGCAGGTGGTCGTATTCACCGGCCACGATGCCCTTGAACGAGCGGATCGTGTCTTCCAGCGAGACGAATTTGCCCGGCGAGTTGGTGAACTGCTCGGCCACGAAGAACGGCTGCGACAGGAAGCGCTGGATCTTGCGGGCGCGGGCCACGATCAGCTTATCCTCTTCGGAAAGCTCGTCCATGCCGAGGATGGCGATGATGTCCTGGAGCGACTTGTAGCGCTGCAGGATCGCCTGGACGGCGCGGGCGGTCTCGTAATGCTCCTGGCCGACGGTGCGCGGCTCGAGCACGCGGCTGGTCGAATCGAGCGGGTCGACCGCCGGATAGATGCCGAGCTCGGAGATCGCGCGGGAAAGCGTGGTGGTCGCGTCCAGGTGAGCGAACGAGGTGGCCGGCGCGGGGTCGGTCAGGTCGTCGGCCGGCACGTAGATCGCCTGGACCGACGTGATCGAGCCCTTGTTGGTCGACGTGATCCGCTCCTGCAGCGTGCCCATGTCGGTCGCCAGGGTCGGCTGGTAACCGACCGCCGACGGAATCCGGCCGAGCAGCGCGGAGACTTCCGAGTCCGCCTGGGTGAAGCGGAAGATATTGTCGATGAAGAACAGAACGT
>NZ_DASPNO010000035.1:0-14248 GCF_035626535.1 Brevundimonas sp. | reverse complement strand
TCGACACCCTGCTGGCCCGCGCCGGCGAGATCAAACAGCCGAAACGGCGCGAGACCCTGATCGAGTTCGCCGACCAGATCCGGCTCAGCCGCGAGCTCTGCCGCCTGACCTGCGACGCCCCCGCGCCCGAGCCGATCGACGACTTCGCCGTCCGCGACCCCGACCCGGAGGTTCTCGCCGCCTTCCTCGACAAGATGGAGTTCCGCTCGCTGCGCACCCGCGTCGGCGACGGCAAGGCCCCGGCCCGCGACGGGGCCTCGGCCTTCGCGCCCAAACCGATGACCGCCCCGGTCATCTCGCCCCGCTACGCCCCCGCCGAACCGGCCGCCCCGGTCGAGGGCCAGACCTTCGACGTCGACGCCTATGTCTGCGTCCAGACCCTGGAGGAGCTCGACCGCTGGATCGACCGCGCCACCCTCGCCGGCGTCGTCGGCTTCGACACCGAGACCGATGCGCTCAGCGCCACCCACGCCGGCCTGTGCGGCGTCTCCCTCGCCATCGGCCCCAACGACGCCTGCTACGTCCCCCTGACCCACGAGCACCCGCCAGCGGCTGACGCCGGCGGCCTCGACTTCGGCGGCGAGACCGAGACGCGCGAACCGATCACCCAGATCGACAAGCCCGAGGCCCTCGCCCGGCTGAAGACGCTGCTGGAGAACCCCGCCGTCCTCAAGGTCGTCCAGAACGGCAAATACGACCTCGCCGTCATGGCGCAGCGCGGCATCCGCGTCGCCCCGATCGACGACACCATGCTGATCTCCTACGTCCTCGAGGGCGGCCTGCACGGCCACGGCATGGACGAGCTGGCCCGCCTCCACCTCGGCCACGAGCCGATCGCCTTCAAGTCGGTCGCCGGCACGGGCAAGAGCCAGAAATCCTTCAAACACGTCGAGCTCAAGCCGGCCACCTGCTACGCCGCCGAGGACGCCGACGTCACCCTGCGCCTCTGGCGCATCCTCAAGCCGCGCCTCGCCGCCGCCCGCCTCACCACCGTCTATGAGACCCTCGAACGCCCCCTGCCGGCCGTCCTCGCCGACATGGAGCGGGCCGGCATCCGCGTCGACCCCGACCGCCTCAAGCGCCTGTCGTCCGAGTTCGGCATGCGCATGGCCGAGCTGGAGACCCGCGCCCACGCCCTCGCCGGTCGCCCGTTCAACGTCGGCTCTCCGCGCCAGATCGGCGACATCCTGTTCGGCGACATGCAGCTGCCCGGCGGCCGCAAGACCGCCTCCGGCCAGTGGGGCACCGAGGCCTCGGTCCTCGAGGAACTGGCCCTGACCCACGAGCTGCCGCGCGTCCTGCTCGACTGGCGCCAGCTGGCCAAGCTCAAGGGCACCTACACCGACGCCCTGATCGAGGCCGCCGACGACCGCACCGACCGCGTCCACACCTCCTACCAGCTGGCCGCCGCCACCACCGGCCGCCTCGCCAGCAGCGACCCCAACCTGCAGAACATCCCGATCCGCACCGAGACCGGCCGCCAGATCCGCCAGGCCTTCATCGCCGCCCCCGGCCATGTGCTGATCAGCGCCGACTACAGCCAGATCGAGCTGCGCCTGCTGGCCCACATCGGCGACATCCCCGAGCTCAAGCGCGCCTTCGCCGCCGGTATCGACATCCACACCGCCACGGCCAGCGAGATGTTCGGCGTCCCCGTCGACCAGATGGACCCCGAGACCCGCCGCCGCGCCAAGGCGATCAATTTCGGCATCGTCTACGGCATCAGCGCCTTCGGCCTGGCCGCCCAGCTGAACATCGACCAGGGCGAGGCCGGCGCCTACATCAAGACCTATTTCGAGCGCTTCCCTGGCATCCGCGCCTATATGGACCGCACCCGCGCCGAGGTCCGCGAGCACGGCATGGTCCACACCTGCTTCGGCCGCCGCATCCACATCCCGGCCATCCATTCGAAGTCGGGCGCCGAGCGCCAGTTCGGCGAACGCGCCGCCATCAACGCCCCCATCCAGGGCGCGGCGGCGGACATCATCCGCCGCGCCATGGTGCGGATGCCGGGGGCGCTGGAGGCGGCCGGGCTGTCGACGCGGATGCTCCTCCAGGTCCACGACGAACTGGTGTTCGAGGCGCCTGAGGCGGAGGCGGAACGCGCGATCCCGGTGATCAAACGGGTGATGGAAGGGGCGGCGGAACCGGCGGTGGCGCTAACGGTGCCGCTGGTGGTGGAGGCGCGGGCGGCGGGGAACTGGGACGAGGCGCATTAGGTCATAATCATTCGGCGATTTGGCAGGCGTCGCAGTCCCGCTAAAGTCGTTCTTGACTGCAGACCTCCCTCCAACGAGCATTTCGAGGGTCGGGGAAAAGTTATGCCAAGAGTCCAACTACTCACGCCGTTCGATCACGCTGTAGGCGGGCGTCGCTTGCTGGACGACCTCAGGGCAGACCTGCAGGGGCATCACTTCGATGAGCTCAAGCTGGTGGTAGCCTACGCGAAGGCTGGACCGCTTATCAGACTGAAGCGCGACCTCACTGCGTTCCGGGCCGCCGGAAAGAGCCTGTCAGTCATAGTCGGTGTGGACCAAAACGGAACCAGCCGCGAGGCGATGGAGCTCATCCTTGAGCTATTTCCAGAGGCCTATACGACCCGTGAAGCCGGGATTACCTTTCATCCGAAGTTCTACGTCTTTCGTGGACCCGCCTTGGCGCGCGCCTACATCGGATCGAACAATCTCACGGTCGGCGGTACAGAGACCAACTTCGAAGCTTCCGTCGCGATCGACTACGAACTTCCCGATGAACATGTAGGTGCAGCTGAGTTCTCCAACGCGTGGAACCAGCTGCTCCCGGCGAATTGTCCAGCTACTGAGGCCCTCACACGCGCTTCCCTTGATGCGTTGGTGGCACAGAACGTCGTGCTGACAGAGGCGGCGATGCGGAAGAGAGGCGGTTTCTCGGGAGGAGCTGTCGGAACGCCGAAAGCCAAATCTGGCCTCCTATTAAGGCCTCCATCCGCGCTCCCAGCCGGAGTCATGGTCAACCTACCGACGGGGCTCGTAGCAGGCGCGGCAGCACCCGCACGTCCCAATCCCCTTCCTACCGGCGGTCATGTTCTCCACATTCGCCCTCACACGAATGGCGAAATTCACCTCAGCACGACAGCAGCGAGGCAACGTCCAGCATTCTTTGGTTTGCCTTTCACGGGTTTGGCTCAGCCAAAAAAGGCGGGAAACCCGGCGTATCCATACCGTGACCCGCGCCCACTAGTAGACTTCAGGGTGATTGGTGCCGGAGGCGCAGAGCTTTACCGAGAACTGAACCATCCACTTTATATGATCAACTACGGCCAGAACGCCGAGCTCCGGATCACCAGTAGCGGCGTGGCCCGGGCTTCTCCGGCGATGTCCATCATGGTGATGAAGCCGAGCACCCGAGCAGGTGTGGAGTACGACATTACCGTCCACACGCCAGCGAGTCCGGAGTATGCGGCTTGGGAGGCGCTCGCCGTCCAACCAATGCCAGGTGGACGGCGGTTCGGCTGGATCTAGGGCCGCTCGAAAATGAGAACTTGGTTTTTCGTAATCGAGTTCTTCATGTGCATCATACGTTCGGTGGTGACATCGATGTCGATCGGATCATGAACGACGAATCCGAGGCTATGAGCGATCTCAGAAATGTGGCGGCATGTCTCGATCGCGAACCAATCGTCGCCCACCTTCGTTTTGCTGTCTCCGACGACATAGTAAGCCTTAGCTCCGGCCTTCAAGAGGCGAAAAACTTGCAGAAGCGTTAGCTTGATGTCGACGAAGTAGCGCCAAAGCAGAGCGGGCATGTTGTCCCGTCTGAACCCGACACCTGCTGCTTTATTTTCCTTCATTATGTGCCGGAGGGTTTCCACGACCGGTGCGGGTAGAGAATTGTTGGCGTTTGTAGAGCCGAGCTCAAACTCTAGCGCGTTCTTTACACTTCGTCGGATCTCTCGCGACCCCGTAAGTGCTTCCTCAAGCGCAGAGCGCTCGCTGGAGGGGACGCCGAGGATGGCGAGAATAGAGAGGCGGTCGGTGTCGATGTAAGGCAGGGCGGTGGCATACGGGGGGCTCGTCACTACGCAATCGACCTCTCCATCGACGAGCCCCATGTCATCAAGGGATGCCCGTCCACGGGAGTCGCCTTCCTGAATGACGGGAGCGAACTGTTGACCGGGGCATCTCGCAGCCGCTCGCCAATATTTCTGCAGTCTGCGGCTTTGCTTCCTTAGTCGGGCCGCGAATAATTGCACTACTGGCGCGTCCTCTAGCGGCTCTTTCCGCCGCCTAATGCGGAGGTCGCTGGGCTCTTGCTGAGAGACGTCCCGGATTACGCTGCTCGCGACAACCTCGAAAAAATCCACAAGGCGCGGCTCTCCGAACAGTCTGATTTGCCCCAGCAGCCAGTTGAGCTTGTCGAGAACTTTCGGTGGGAACCAGCTTTCTAGCTCCGCGAGACTCCCCGCAGGGAACTCATCCCGGCCGTGCTGATATTGAGTTTGGCGATCCACAGCCGCCAGCACCGAAGTAATAGCACCTTCGACGAGTGAACGGTCCACTTGCAGGATGCCGGTCTTGGCCTTGGCGATCTTGGCCGCCAGCGGGTTCATATCCACGCCATAGGCGCGATGACCGTTCAGGAAGCCTTCGAGGGGAACGGTGCCGCTTCCACAATATGGATCGAGCACGACGGACCCCACGTCGACGCCTGACGCGTTCAGCAGGCTCTTCGCTAGCTGAGGATAGAATTTGCCCTTGTACGGATGGATTCCATGAGTCGCGTATTTGGGGTCCTTACGCGTAGTGGGATCGCTGTCGCCGTTCTCTAGGATGTTTTGCCAAGTGCCTTGGAAATCCTCGCCTAAGATCGAATAGCTTTTGGAGAAAGAGGCTCGACGTGCATTCCACAGGGCTGGTTGGCGCGCACTGGTGGTGATCGGTTTACCAACATCCAGCGCTTTGACATCGAAACCAAGTCCACGGAGTTCTTCAGCGCGCAAACGTTCCTCGTATTCCCACATTCGGTAGGCCGGCGGCGCGAAGGTCACGCTCATGGGATCGTTCGGCTTCTGCAGAACCAGAAGCTGTTCGAGCCGAGCGCGACGTGCCGCCTGCGTGAACGACCGCTTCGTGTTGTGGATCGGTCGGTCAATGATGTCAGTGACCTCAAAGCCGACCTTTGTCGCCGCCGCGGCCAACGCGTCGGACGTTGAGAACTCTTCTCCTTTGAAGACAGCGTCACCTACAACAAACACCGCGTAGCGACCTGGTTGCAGCGCCGCGTAGGCTCCTTCGAGGACCCGCGTCATGTCCTCGCGATACTCGTCGAAGTCCGTTCCGTTTCTCTGGTGTTTAAGATGGGACCCGATTTCCAAGCCGCCGAACAATCGCGGGTCATGGCCCAGCCAGAATAGGCGAAATCGATGATAGAGGTGGTAGTCGGTTGCATTCGGGTAGGGTGGAGACGTGACAATTAAGTCCACCGAGGACGGAGGGACCACTTTCCCGATATCCGACCTGGCGTCACCCTCGATGAAATTCGCCACGGGACCAGCGAGCGTCTGTGACGCCGCCTCCAAGCGCTTTAGAACGGTACGAAGCGACTCCAGATAAGCTCGGAGAATAAAGGTGTTCGGGAGCTCCTTTTCTTTAGACACATAGCGAGTCTCGGAGTCTTGGTTGGAGACCCGGGTGACGATTCGGGAGAAGGCCAGAAGAGCAACATCCTCCGAGCTCCCGCTTGTGGTCTGTCCGATAAGATGGCGAAGCAGCGCCAGCTCCCCGATTGCAGCGCTGCAGAACCATTTTTCGATATTTGGAATGGCAGGCACATGGCATGAATGCTTGGCGATCAAGCCTTCGGACCAGTTTGGCCCCTTGCCCTCGCCATTGGCACGGTAGCTATCAACCGCATTCCGAAGCTCCTCCAAAGGAGCGAGATCGTGCTCGCCGATGGCGAGGGTTTTCACCCTGCCAACGAGAGCGGAAAGCGGGTTTGCATCAAACGAGATCGCTCGTCGCCTAAGTCGCACCGCTTCGACAGCTGTGGTTCCGCTCCCGCCGAACGGATCCATCACCACGTCGCCAGGCAACGAAAGCGCGCTGATCAACTTGGCCGGAATCTGTGGCGGAAACTTCGCGGGATAGGGATGCAGATCGTGGGTGAGGTAGCGAGTGTCCTCATCTGTAAACGCCCAATCGATACTCCTCAGAGTTTCGATGACATCGCTGGGTGCCAGAAGGTCGCTGACGCAGGTCGGGCTTCGGGGGCCGCCAGTATCGGAAGTCGCAGGTACGAACTCGTCGATTTGATGCTCAAGCCAAGAGGTGAAGCTCTCGCCCTGCAGGTCCAATTGTTCCGCCAGCGCGGTCTTCCTGACGTTGCTGGTCTCCAAGACGATCCGCTCTCGAGACATGAATCTGCACTTTCATACATTTTTGCAGATCATATCGTGAGCTGCTCCGGCCTCCAAGGCTAAACAACCTGACATTGTCAAGATATTTTGGCTCTACCCCGCCCGCACAGCCACCCCACCCGCCGGAGCTCGATCGAGGCGGCCTGCTGGAGGATCGCGCCCGGCGACAGGCGCTCGATCTCGGCCAGCAGGGTGCGGATGCCGGCGCGCCCGTCGGCGCTGGCCAGGTCGAGACCCTCGACGACGGCGAGCAGGCGGGCGGCGGGGTCGGCGTCGCCGGTCGGGGGAGCGGCAGGCGGCTGCATGACGAAACTCCAGAACTGACGACCGACCCGGGGTTGAGTTAGACGCGCCGCGGGCGCCGGGGCAAGAGGCATGTTCGCGGTTTGTTCGGGGTGTCCACAGGGGCGCGGGCCCTTCTCCCCTTGCGGGAGAAGGTGGCAGCCCTCCGACTTGATCGGGGGGCTGATGGATGAGGGGTCGCACCGGCGGTCCCGACCTGCGGCCTCACCAACGCTATCGACCCGAGAGACCCCTCATCCGACCCGCTGCGCGGGCCACCTTCTCCCGCAAGGGGAGAAGGGCGAAGCGGCCGTGACGCTGTGCCGGCGATCCGCGGAATTATAGTCCGATAGCGGGGAAAATCTCCCACCGGTTCAGACACATCGCCTTTTCTCGAGACGATCTTTCCGCCTGAGAAACAGACCGGCGCATACTGCGCTCCGGTCTTTGACAATCGCACCGCCGCCCGCCGCCCGAGGCGCTCCCGGCCATCCCCGATGCCGACTCTGCCGACTCTGCCACAGCGAATTTTCGCGCCGCCGGCGCCCACTCTGCCGACTCCGCCACAGCGAATTTTCCGGTTCTACCCGGGTGAAACCCTCAGGCCGTCCGGATCATCCCGCCGCTCACCGTCACCGGCCACGGCGTCAGCCGCCCGCCGGCGCAGGGCCCGCCGGTGCATTCCCCGGTCAGGGGCTCGAACACCGCCCCGTGCCAGCCGCACAGGATCAGCGACCCGTCCGGGGTCAGGTAGCGGTCCAGCTCCAGCGCCAGCGGGAAGCCCTGGTGCGGGCAGCGGTCGACATAGCCGGCGACCTGGCCGTCCTTGCGGATGACGAAGCCGTGGAAGAAGGCCTCGCCGATCTGCAGCACGAAGCTGCGCGCGCCCGGGTCGGCGAGATCGGCCTCGGCGCACAGCGGCACGTTCGGCGGGGTCGCCCAGACGCGCTTGCGCTCCGGTTGCGGGACCGCCGGTTCGCTCAATGCCGCTCGGCCTTGAGGGGGCGGGACAGCAGGTCGTCGATGACCTCGGGCACCGTCGTCTCGCCGGCCAGCAGGGCGGCGACGGCGAGCGAGATGGGCATGTCGACCCCCATCTTCGCGGCCAGCTCGCGCACCGCCGGGGCGGATTCATAGCCCTCGGCGACCGAGCGTTTGCCGGCCAGGGCCTGCTCCACCGTCTGGCCCTGACCGAGGGCGAGGCCGAGGCTCATGTTGCGCGACTGGGGGCTGGAGCAGGTCAGGACCAGGTCGCCGAGGCCGCACAGACCGGCCACGGTCTCGGCTTGGCCGCCGAGGGCCACGCCCATCCGGGTCATCTCGGCGAAGCCGCGGGTGATGAGGGCGGCGTGGGCGCTGCGCCCGAGGCCCCGCCCCTCGGCCATGCCGCAGGCGATGGCCAGGACGTTCTTGATCGCCCCCCCGACCTCGGCGCCCACGAGGTCCGTGGCCAGATAGGGGCGGAAGGCGGGGGCCGACAGGGTCTCCATAAGCGCCTCGCCGAGGGCCTCGTCGGCGCAGGCGAGGGTGACGGCGCTGGGCAGGCCGCGGGCCACTTCGGCCGCGAAGCTGGGGCCGGACAGGACGGCGGCGGGGGCGGCGGGCAGGGTCTCGGCCAGCACGTCGGTCATTAGCTTCAGCGATCCCCGCTCGATGCCCTTGGAGCAGAGCACCACGGGGACGCCGGCGCGGTGGTGCGGGGCGAAGGCCGCCAGGGTCGAGCGCATGTGCTGGGCCGGGGGCACGGCGAGGATCAGGTCGCAGCCGGCCAGATCGGCCAGCTCGGCGGTGACCTGCACATGGTCGTCCAGGGTGATCCCGGGCAGGAAGGCCTCGTTGACGCGGCGGGCGCGGATGCTCTCGACCACCTCCGGCTCGCGGGCCTGCAGCAGGACGTCGAGCCCCGCCCAGCCGGCCACCTGGGCCAGGGCCGTGCCCCAGGCCCCCGCGCCGATCACTCCCGCCGTGCGAAATTCCATGGCCTCTCCTTACGCCTTGGCGCCCTTGCGGCCCGGCTTGTGGGTTGGGTCGGTCCGCGCGCTTTGTTCGTCCAGCGGCCAGCGCGGCCGGGCCGCGACGTCGATGTCGGAGACCCAACCCTTCTGCAACCGTTCCGCTCCCGCCAGGGCGATCATCGCCGCATTGTCGGTGCAATAGGCCATGGGCGGGGCCAGGAAGGCGAATCCGTTCTTCGCCGCCGTCGCCTCCAGCGTGGACCGGACCGTCCGGTTGGCCGCCACGCCGCCGGCCACCACGAACAGCCGGTGGTCGTGCCGCCCGGCATAGGCCTTCATGGCCCGGTCGGAGCGGTCGCTGAGCTGGCGGGCGATGGCGGTCTGGACGGCGTCGGCGAGGTCGGCGCGGTCCCGGTCCGTCTCGCAGGCGTGGGCGAGGCGCGAGGCGGCGGTCTTCAGCCCCGAGAAGGAGAAGTCGCAGTCCTTGCGCCCCAGCAGCGACCGCGGCAGATCGAAGCGGGCGCCGTCGCCCGTCGCGGCCAGTTTCTCCAGCGCCGGCCCGCCCGGATAGCCGAGGCCCAGCGCCTTGGCGATCTTGTCGAAGGCCTCGCCGGCGGCGTCGTCGATGGTGGTGCCCAGCCGGGTCATGTCGCCGACCCCGCGCACCTCCAGCAGCTGGCAATGACCGCCCGAGACCAGCAGCAGCAGGAAGGGGTAGGCCACCGGTTCGCCCAGCCGCGCCGACACCGCATGGCCCTCGAGATGGTTCACAGCGATCAGCGGCAGGTCCCGCGCCAGCGCCACCGCCTTGCCGAAGCTCAAGCCCACCATCACGCCGCCGACCAGCCCCGGCCCCGCCGTGGCGGCGACGCCGTCGAGCGCCTCATAGCCGAGCCCGGCCTCGTCCATGGCGCGGCGCACGACCCCGTCGATCATCTCGACATGGCTGCGCGCCGCGATCTCGGGCACCACCCCGCCGTAGGCCGCGTGGTCGTCGATCTGGCTGTGCACCACCGACGACAGCACCGTCGCCGTCCCGTCCGGCGTCAGCCGCACCACCGAGGCTGCGGTCTCGTCGCAGCTGGTCTCGAGGCCGAGCACGGTGAGGGGTCCGGTTGCCCGGCTCCCCTCGCTGCTATAGTCCGCGCCCAGGTTCATCCGGTCGAGGTAACGGCCCCGACCCCCCGGCGCAACGGCTCTCATGGCTCCTCTCGTCCGCATCGGCACGCGCCGCTCGAAACTGGCCCTGACCCAGTCGGGCATGGTGCAGCGCGCCATCGGGCGGGCGCTGGGCGTCGCCGACGCCGATCTGGAGGCGGCCGTGCCTTTGGTCGAGATCGTCACCACCGGCGACCGGGTGCAGGACCGCCGCCTGATGGAGATCGGCGGCAAGGCGCTGTTCACGAAAGAGATCGAGGAGGCGCTGCTGGACGGCCGCGTCGACGTGGCGGTGCATTCGATGAAGGACGTCCCGGCCGAGCAGCCCGAGGGCCTGTGCATCGCCGCCGTGCCGCCGCGCGAGGATCCGCGCGACGCCTTCGTCAGCGAGGCCTTCGCCGCCTTCGCCGACCTGCCCATGGGCGCGCGGCTGGGCACGGCCTCGCTGCGGCGCCAGGCCCAGGCGTTGGCGCTGCGCCCGGATCTGACCATCGAGATGCTGCGCGGCAACGTCGACACCCGGCTGCGCAGGCTGGCCGGGGGCGAGTTCGACGCCATCCTGCTGGCCGTCTCCGGGCTCAACCGGCTCGGGTTCGAGAGCGTTATCCGCGAGCGGCTGCCGCTCGGCGACTTCCTTCCGGCGCCGGGACAGGGCGCGCTTGCCCTGCAGACGCGCGCCGACGACCGGGGCGCGGCCTGGGTCGCGGCGCTGGACGATCGCGCGACCGCGCTGGCCGTGGCGGCGGAGCGCGGGGCGATGACGGCGCTGGAGGGGTCGTGCCGCACGGCCGTCGGGGCCCATGCGGAGATCGCCGCCGGCCACCTGCGCCTGACCACGGAGATGCTGGCCCCGGACGGGTCTGCGCGCTGGCGCCGCGTCGGTGAGATCGGCGACCTGCAGGCGGCGGACGCAATGGCGCAGGCCCGCGCCCTCGGCCTGCGGCTGGGCGCCGAGGTGCAGGCGGCGGCGGGCGACCAGAGGGTCGGGTCCTGAGGCCGATCCGCCGTGTCTGGGTCACCCGCGCCGAGCCGGGCGCGATGCGGACCGCCGACCGCCTGACCCGGCTCGGCTTCGAGCCGGTGGTCGCGCCCTTGCTGGCCATCCGCCCGGTCCCGCAGGCCGCGCCGGACCTGAACGGAACCGCGGCCCTGGCCTTCACCAGCGGCAACGGCGTCGACGCCTTCGCCGCCCTGTGCGGAGAGCGCGCCTTGCCGGTGTTCACGGTCGGGGACGCCACGGCCGAGCGCGCCACCGAGGCGGGCTTCGCCTCTGTCCGATCGGCGGCGGGCGCACTGGGAGACCTCGCCCGCCTGCTGGCCGCCGAAGCCCCCGGCCCGGTGCTGGCGCCCGGGGCGCTGGAGCCCTCCGGCGACCTGCCGGCGCTGCTGGCGGGACGCGTCGAGGTCCGCGCCCTGCCGGTCTATCGGGCGGTCGAGACCGGGACCGCCGCGCCGGGGTCATTCGACGCCGTGCTTCTGCATTCCCCCAGGGCCGGCCGGGCCCTCGCCGCCCGCGCGCCGCTCGCGGGCCGAACGGTCATCGCCGTCTCGCAGGCCGCCGCCGCGCCCCTCGGCGATCCACCCGATGTGGAAATCCGCATCGCCGCCCGCCCTGACGAGGCGGCGCTGTTCGAGGCGCTTGGCAAGCCCGCGCCCCGCGTATAAAGAGCGCCTCTCGCGCGGGCGGAGATTTCAGCCGCCGCGCCGAAGGCCGCTTTAGCTCAGCTGGTAGAGCATCGCATTCGTAATGCGGGGGTCAGGTGTTCGAGTCACCTAAGCGGCACCACCTTCCCTGACATCGATGCGCCGGGGCTCGCCCGCCGGTCTGGCCGTCTGTCCCTGAGGCCGACGTCGCGTTTCCTGTGTACGCTACTGGACGACGCCGTTCGCAGGCCGTAGCTATTCGGGCTGTACCGGAGCGTAGAATGTCGCAGCGCCTCAGCGCCCGCCAGGAAGAGTGTCTGAGGCTCACGGCCTTCCTGACCGACAAGGAAATCGCCGCCCGGCTGACCCTGTCCGAAGCCACGGTCAAGAAGCACGTGCACGAGGCCTGCCGCCGGTTGGGCGTCAACCGGCGCAAGGCGGCGCTGGCGCTCCTGGAACGAAAAGTACCAGGGCCGAAAGACCCCATTGGCGACGGCAACGCTTCCATCGTTGATGCCTCCCTCGACAGGGAGTCAGACCATGGCATCGAACAGTACGCCTCTTCCCCACTGGACGTGGGAGGATCTGGAGGCGGCGCTGGACGCGTTCAGCCCGTTGGGAGCCAACGACCCGGTGCGCAGCCATCTGTTGCGGGGCCTCGCGGACGACGCGGCGCAGTCGAGCCCGCGGGAACTGCTGCGCCAGGTTCTGAGCGCGGGCTGGGTGATGGCCCAGGTGGGGGCCCAGAGCAGCGGCCAGAGCAGCCGCCAGAGCAGCGACCTGAACGGCGCCTCGGCTACCGGCCGCCGCCCCGAAGCTGGAGCGTCCGCCTCCTGATCGTGTGCGCGATCGTGATCCTGACGGCCGTGCTGCTGAAGGCGGTGGTCGATCTGATTGTCGATTACGCCGGGCAGGCGGGAGAAATCGGCCGAGCCACCCAGCGGCCCACCGCGGAGGCCGGCGCCAGTCGATAACAGGGCCCCGGGGCCGGTCCGCCGGCCCGGGCCGAGTTCATTGGAGAGACGCCGATTACGCCCTTTCTGGCCGCCTATTATGTGCTCTCCCTGGTCGCCGTCGTGGCGGCCTGGATGAAGGGCGGCCATCCGGAGCGTCTCGGCGCCGTCTCGACGATCGTCGTCTTCGCGGTGTCGTTCTGGACCCATGAGTTGATGATCGGGCCGTTCTACGCCGGCGATGCCGTGCTGGATCTGTTCCTGACGGCCTTCTTCGTGTGGATGGCGCTGACCCGGGACCGGTGGTGGCCACTGGCCATGTCGGCGATCATGACCCTGACCGTGCTGGTCTATGTCGCCGCGCTGGTGGTTCCGGGTGTCGGGCCCTACGCCGTGATGTCGGCGCGCGTCGGCCTCGGACTCCTGACCACGCTGATCTTGCTGGCGGGCGTGGGGGAGCGCTGGCTGGCCGGAGAGCGGGCGATCAGCGATCTGAAGAATTGGCGTCGGCGCCGGCCGCTCCGGCGCCAAGGGATTTCCAGCGCGGCTTGAACATATAAACATCTCTTTATATGTCTGGCGGCCTTCCCTCCCTCCAGGAGTCCGCCTTGACGCGATCGTCCTTCCTGTTCACCTCCGAGAGCGTATCGGAAGGACACCCCGACAAGGTCGCCGACCGGATCTCCGATACGGTCGTCGACGCCTTCCTGGCGCAGGACCCCGAGGCCCGGGTGGCCTGCGAAACCCTCGTCACCACCCAGCGCGTCGTTCTGGCCGGCGAGGTCCGCGCCACCCGGCCGGGCCATACGAAGGAGGAGAACGAGGCCTTCACCCAGGGCATCATCGACAGCCTGGAGCCGCTGGTCCGCGCCGCCATCCGCGACATCGGCTACGAGCAGGACGGCTTTCACTGGCGGACCGCCTCCTACGAATGCCACCTGCACGCCCAGTCGGCCGACATCGCCGTGGGCGTCGACTCGACCAATGAGAAGGAGGAGGGCGCGGGCGACCAGGGCATCATGTTCGGCTACGCCTCCAACGAGACGCCCGAGCTGATGCCCGCTACGCTGCAGTACAGCCACAACATCCTCAGGAAGCTGTCCGAGCTGCGCCACAACGGCGAGAAACGGCTGGAGCCGGACGCCAAAAGCCAGGTCACCCTGCGCTACGAGAACGGCCGGCCCGTGGCCGCCACCTCGATCGTGGTCTCGACCCAGCACGCCAGGGGCCTGACCCAGGCGCAGGTCGCCGAGGTGGTCCGGCCGGTGGTGGTCTCGGTGCTGCCCGAAGGTTTCATCACCGACGAGACGGTCTGGCACATCAATCCGACCGGCGTGTTCGAGATCGGCGGCCCGGACGGCGACGCCGGCCTGACCGGCCGCAAGATCATCGTCGACACCTATGGCGGCGCGGCCCCGCACGGCGGCGGCGCCTTCTCGGGCAAGGACCCGACCAAGGTCGACCGTTCGGCCGCCTATGTCAGCCGGTACCTCGCCAAGAACATCGTCGCGGCCGGGCTCGCCAGCCGCTGCACGATCCAGCTCGCCTACGCCATCGGAGTGCCCGAGCCGCTGTCGCTCTATGTCGACACCCACGGCACCGGCACCGTCGACGATGCCGAGATCGAGAAGGCGATCATGTCGATCCAGGAGCTGGGCGGCCTCACCCCGCGCGGCATCCGCACCCATCTCGGCCTCAACAAGCCGATCTACGAGCGGACCGCCTCCTACGGCCATTTCGGCCGAACGCCCGAGGGCGACTTCTTCCCGTGGGAGCGGACGGACCTGGTCGGGAAGCTGAAGGCGGCGCTGGGGTCCTAGCGTCCGGTTGAGCTTGGCGGGTTTCTCGGCCATTCTTCCGCA
>NZ_DASPNO010000034.1:0-38041 GCF_035626535.1 Brevundimonas sp. | reverse complement strand
CCTCGCCGCCTCGACGGACCGCAACGACGCCGGAGCGCAGGGTTTCGAGGCCACGGTGCGCGAGAAGATCACCGCCATCGCCACGCCTGCGGTCTGGGTCACGCTGGAGATCAACCAGCTGGAGGAGGCGGAGATCGACGCCGCCCTGGCCATGTGGCCGGGGGCCGCGCGCTGGCGGCCGTGGCTGCGGCGGGTGCGGGCGATGAAGCCGCACGAGCTGTCGCACGAACTGGAGACGTTTCTTGCCGAGCGCGGGCCGATCAGCGCCCAGTGGCCGCGGCTGTTCGACGAGACGCTGGCGGCGATGCGAGTCAAGGCCGGCAAGGATGAGCTGACGCTGGCGGAGGCGCTGAACCGGCTGTCGGATCCAAAGGCGGCGCGGCGCAAGGCCGCGGCCGAGGGGCTGAACGAGGCGCTGGGCGCACGGGTTCAGACCATGGCGCTGGTGCTCAACACCGTCGCGGCCGACAAGGCGCTGGAGGACAAGTGGCGCGGCTTCAAACGGCCCGCCGACAGCCGGCACCTGGCCAACGAGGTGGACGGCGACGCGGTCGACGCCATGGCCGAGGCGGTGGCGGCGGCCTATCCGCGCCTGTCGCACCGCTATTACGCGCTCAAGGCCCGGGCGATGGGCAAGACGACGCTTGACCAGTGGGACCGCAACGCGCCGATCGAGACCAGCGCCCCGCGCGGCTATGACTGGGCGCAGGGCCGGGAGCTGGTGCTGGAGAGCTTCTCGGACCTCGGCGGCGAGTTCGCCGACCGGGCGCGGGGCTTTTTCGAGCGGCCGTGGATCGACGGCCGGGCGCGGCCGGGCAAGCAGTCGGGCGCCTATGCCCACCCGGTGACCTCGGACCGGCACCCCTATGTGTTCCTGAACTGGATGGGCGAGCGGCGCGACGTGCTGACGCTGGCGCACGAGCTGGGCCACGGCGTGCACCAGACGCTGGCGGCGGGGCAGGGGAGCCTGCTGGCCGACACGCCGCTGACGCTGGCCGAGACCGCCTCGATCTTCGCCGAGGGACTGACCTTCGACCGGCTGCTGAAGACGGCGCCGAAGGCCGAGCAGCGTGGGCTGCTGGCTGGGCGGATCGAGGACGGGCTGAACACCGTCATCCGCCAGATCGCCTTCCACCGCTTCGAGACCCGGTTCCACGACGAGCGGGCGGCGGGGGAGCTGCCGGTCGAACGTATCGCCGGGATCTGGCTGGAGGAGATGGGCGGCTCGCTAGGCCCGGCGGTGACGCTGAACCCCGGCTACGAGCACTGGTGGAGCTATGTCAGTCACTTCGTCCACTCGCCCTTCTACGTCTACGCCTACGCCTTCGGCGATCTGCTGGTGGCGGCGCTGATGGAGACGCGGGCGAAGGATCCGGCGGGGTTCACGCCGCTGTACCGCGAGCTGCTCGCGGGCGGCGGGTCGAAGGGCTATGTCGAGGCGCTGGCGCCGTTCGGGCTGAATCCCCGCGACCCCGCCTTCTGGACCATCGGCACGAAGCGGCTGGAAGGGCTGATCGACCAGTTCGAGGCGCTGGTCTGAGTTGACGGAGCGGTGAGGGCGGGCGAGCGTCCGGTGATGCGCACCCTGATCCTCGCCGCCGCCGTCGCTCTCGCTAGTCCCGCCTTCGCCCAGACGCCGCCCGCGGAGCCGACGTCGGCCACTCGCGCCATGGCGGCGGGCTACAAGGCGCTGATGGTGTGCGGGGCGCTGAAGAACGCCGAGGCGGCGGGCGGCTCGCGCACGGTCGAGAGCGTCGAGGCCAATGAGCTGGTCGGCGTTTACCCCGAGATCGACGCGCTGGTGCGGGAGATGCCGGTGGAGGTCTTGCCGGCGCGGGTGGCCGTAGCGTGGGACGAGACCATGCCCCCGCGCTCCGCGGTCTGGCGGCGGGGGCGCGGCTGCACCATCATGCCGGTGGGCTGGCGCGGCGAGCAGATAGCTCTCCTGCCGTCGGCGTCGCGCCCTAACGATCCCATGCCGACGGGCCGGTCAGCCGATCCGGCGGCGCTGGAGGCCGTACTGACCCGCGCTCTGGACGACGGCTATGGCGAGGGCGCCAACACCACGGCGGTGGTGATCCTGCAGGACGGCAAATTGGTGGGCGAAGTCTACGCGCCGGGGTTCGGCGTCGACACGCCGCAGCGCACCTGGTCGGTGGCCAAGAGCCTGGCCGGGACGGTGATCGGCGCCGCCGTCCATCGCGGCGAGGTTGATGTGAACGCCCCGGCCGCCATCGCCGACTGGAGCCGCCCGGGCGACCCGCGCGCGGCCATCACGCTGGACCAGCTGATGCGGATGGCCTCGGGCCTGACCAGCGACACGGCGGGCAACCGCACCGACGCCCTGTATTTCGGCGGGGTCGGGGTGGACGAGCAGGCCACGACCTGGCCGCTGATCGCGCCGCCGGGGATGCGCTACCGCTACGCCAACAACGACACTCTTCTGGCGGTGCTCAGCATCGCCGAGACCTTCGACGAGCATCCGCCCGCCGAGCTGTTCGAGACGCTGGGTATGCACGACACCGTCGCCGAGACGGACTGGCGCGGGAACTATGTGCTGTCCAGCCAGGTGTGGTCGACCGCCCGTGACCTGGCGCGGTTCGGCCAGCTGTATGTCGACGACGGGGTGGTGGACGGCGAGCGCATCCTGCCGGCGGGCTGGCGCGACTATGTCTCGCGGCCGTCAGGACCGCAGCCGCGGGGCGAGCAGGGCTATGGCGCGACCTTCTGGCTGTTCGACAAGTCGGAGGGCATTCCCACCGACGCCATTTCGGCCAACGGCAACCGCGGTCAGTATGTCGTCATCGTGCCGAGCCGGAACATCGTCATCGTGCGGCGCGGCGAGGATCCGGCCGGGGGGCGCTTCGACCACATCGCCTTCACCCGCGACGTGCTGGCGGCGCTGGACTGACCGACGCGAATTGTCGCCGCCGGCTTGAGCGCGCGGCGCGCACCGTTATAAGAGCGCCCAACGCCTTTCCAGATTCCCGGACCCGATCATGGCCGACCCGCACCACGCCCCCGACTCCCTTGGGCACGACGACTATGTTCGCGGCTCACAGGAGATCAGCGAGCAGGCGGCGACGTTCAGCTTGTTCATGGCCCTGGCGAAGTGGGGCTCGCTGCTGACCGCGGTGTCGGTCCTGTTCCTGGTGATGTGGTTCCAGCCGGGCGGCAGCTTCATCGCCGGCGCGATCGCGGCCTTCGTGCTGCTGGTCGTCGGCATCTTCGCCCTGCGCTCCAAGAAGAAGCACTGACAACCCTCCGCTCATCCCGGCGAAAGCGGGGACCCAGCGCCCTGGGTGATCGGGGCGGACAAGGCTTGCCAGATAATCAGTCCTGAGCCAGCTGCGACGCTGGACAGGACCGGGTCCCGGCTTTCGCCGGGATGAGCGGGAGGATGTTGAACCCCCCGCGCCCTCATCCTTTTGACGGGCCCTCTCCGATAAGCCTAACCTTCCCGCGTCGAGAGAAGACGGAGGGATTCGCTTGGCTGTCGCCATCGCCGTGACCCGCGAACGCCGTGACGGCGAGACGCGCTGCGCCGTCACTCCGGAAACGGTGAAGAAGCTGCTCGCGCTCGGCGCCACGGTGACGGTCGAGGCCGGGACCGGCGCGGGCTCGTCGATCCCCGATGCGGACTATGCGGCGGCCGGAGCGGCGGTGAAGCCGGACATCAAGACCGTGCTGGCCGGGGCCGACGTGCTGCTGAAGGTGCGCGGACCGACGGCGCAGGAGACCAGCGCGCTCAAGCCGGGGGCGGTGGTCGTCGCCCTGCTGGACGCGTATCGCGACAAGGAGACGGTGACGGCCCTGTCCGGCGCCGGCGTCACGGCCTTCGCCATGGAATTCGTGCCGCGGATAACCCGGGCGCAGGTGATGGACGCCCTGTCGTCGCAGGCCAACCTGGCGGGATATCGCGCCGTGATCGAGGCCGCGTACGCCTTCGGCAAGGGCTTCCCGATGATGATGACGGCGGCGGGCACGGTCGCCCCCGCCAAGGTCTTCGTCATGGGCGCGGGCGTGGCCGGGCTGCAGGCCATCGCTACGGCGCGGCGGCTGGGGGCGGTGGTCACCGCCACCGATGTGCGGCCGGCGTCCAAGGAGCAGGTCGAGAGCCTCGGGGCAAAATTCGTCGCCGTCGAGGACGAGGAGTTCAAGGCGGCCGAAACCGCCGCCGGCTACGCCAAGCCGATGTCGGCGGAATACCAGGCCAAGCAGGCCGAGCTGACGGCCTCGCACATCGTCAAGCAGGACATCGTCATCACGACCGCCCTGATTCCCGGCCGCCCGGCGCCGCGACTGGTCACGGCGGCGCACGTCGCCTCGATGAAGCCCGGCAGCGTGCTGATCGACCTGGCCATCGACAACGGCGGCAACGTCGAGGGGGCGAAGGCCGGCGAGGTGGTGACCACGGCCAACGGCGCGCAGATCGTCGGCTGGACGAACATGGCGGGCCGGATCGCGGCGGACGCCTCGGCGCTGTACGCGCGCAACCTGAGCGCCTTCGTCGGCCTGCTGATCAAGGACGGGGCGCTGGCCGTCGATCTCGACGACGAGATCCTCAAGGCGGCGGCGGTGACCCACGGCGGGGCCGTGGTGCACGAGGGGGTGAGGGGATGAGTGATGCATTGACTCCCTTCCCCCTCGATGGGGGAAGGGTTGGGGTTGGGGGTGCGCGCGCTGACGCCGCCCGGAGTGGCGCGGAAGGCGTTGTCGACGACGCCTCATACGCCAAGCGCCCGCACAATCGTGTCACCACCCCCACCCAACCCTCCCCCATCGAGGGGGAGGGCTTTTCGCGTTTCGCCCGTGACGGTCGCACGGCCGGCCGCGCCGTTCGGCGAGCTCGAGGGCTCCGGAGAGAGCCAACGCATACCGAGGGAGTGCTGTGGGAACAACTTCGTCGCTTGCCGGTCCGGTTCCGTCGACAGGCCGCCATGGGCTCCATCATCCCAGACTTTGTCTGCCACCCGGCCGCCTTGGTGGTCGAAGTCGACGGAGGCGTACACTCCCTCGCCGATGTGGCGGTTCGCGACATGAAGCGGGACGCGTGGTTCGAAAGCCAAGGCTATGCGGTTCTCCGCTTCGCGGTGCGTCAGGTGGAGGATGATATCGATGCGGTCATGTCCACTATCCGGAACGCGGCCTCGAACCGCCTGAAGAGGGTGATCTGAATGGAACACGTAGACCCCACCATCTTCCGCCTCGCCATCTTCGTGCTGGCGATCTTCGTCGGCTATTACGTCGTGTGGAGCGTCACGCCGGCGCTGCATACGCCGCTGATGGCCGTGACCAACGCCATTTCGTCGGTGATCGTGGTCGGCGGGCTGATCGCGGCGGCGGCCAGCGGCGACGACGGCTGGATCGCCAAGGGGGCGGGCGTCGCGGCGGTGACCCTCGCCAGCGTCAACATCTTCGGCGGCTTCATGGTCACCCGGCGCATGCTGGCCATGTACCGCAAGAAGGAACGGCCCGCGGCGCCGGCCAGGCCCGCCGAGGCCGGATGACCCTGGATGTCCAGCAACTCGCGGTCGGCGCGTCCTGGGTCGCCACGGCGATCGGCGGGGGCCTATGGCTGTGGAGCTGGCTCGGCGAGAAGCACGCCATCCGCAAGCTTCGCTTCCTCGATTGCGGCGTGGTGCTGCTGTTCGCGTCGATCCTGCTGCGCATCGTGGCGCAGGAGAAGCAGATGAGCATCTGGGACTGGGCCGTGGTCTTCATCGGCCCGCTGTTCATCGCCGCCGCCCTGTGGCGGCTGGCGCGGACGGCGTCTTGCCCGCCACCCGGGAAATGAGCGCGACGATGAGGGGGAACTGACGCATGAACGCATCGATCGCGGCCTTGGCCTATCTGGTTTCGGGTGTCCTGTTCATCCTCAGCCTGCGCGGGCTGTCGAGCCCGGAGACAAGCCGGCGGGGCAATACGCTGGGCATGGTCGGCATGGCGCTGGCCGTGGCGGTGACGCTGGCCACCCTGTGGTCGAGCGGCGTGCTGGACCCGCTGACGCTGGCGCTGATCGCCGGCGGGGTGGTGATCGGAGGCGGAGCGGGCGCGCTGATCGCGGCGCGGGTGCAGATGACGCAGATGCCCCAGCTGGTCGCCGCCTTCCATTCGCTGGTCGGCATGGCGGCGTGTCTGGTGGCGGTGGGCGCCGTCTATGCCCCGGACAGCTTCGGCATCGCCACCGTGGCCAGTTCGGGCGCCGTCGGGATCAAGACCCTGTCGATCATCGAGCTGAGCCTCGGCGTTGCCATCGGGGCGGTGACCTTCACCGGCTCGGTGATCGCCTTCGCCAAGCTGAACGGCAACATGAGCGGGGCTCCGATCATCCTGCCCATGCGCCACCTGATCAACATCGCGCTCGCCCTCGGACTGGTGCTGCTGATCGGGGTGATGATCGGCTCGGGCGGGACCGCCGTCTGGGCGTTCTGGGGCGTGTTCCTGATCGCCCTGATCCTGGGCGCGACCCTGATCATTCCCATCGGTGGGGCCGACATGCCGGTCGTGGTGTCGATGCTGAACAGCTACTCGGGCTGGGCCGCGGCGGCGCTGGGCTTCACGCTGGAGAACATCGCCCTGATCATCACCGGGGCGCTGGTCGGCAGCTCGGGCGCGATCCTGAGCTACATCATGTGCAAGGGCATGAACCGCAGCTTCATCTCCGTCATCCTCGGCGGCTTCGGCGGCGGGGACGCGGCGGCCGGAGCGGGCGGCGCGGTCGAGACCCGGCCCGTCAAGCAAGGCTCCGCGGAAGACGCCGCCTTCATCATGAAGAACGCCTCGAAGGTCATCATCGTGCCCGGCTACGGGATGGCGGTGGCCCAGGCCCAGCACGCGCTGCGCGAGATGGCCGATACGCTGAAGGAGGAGGGGGTCGAGGTGAAATACGCCATCCACCCCGTGGCCGGCCGCATGCCGGGCCACATGAACGTGCTGCTGGCGGAGGCCAATGTCCCGTACGACGAGGTGTTCGAGCTGGAGGACATCAACAGCGAGTTCTCGAGCTGCGACGTGGCCTTCGTCATCGGCGCCAACGACGTCACCAACCCCGCCGCCAAGACCGATCCGCAGAGCCCGATCTACGGCATGCCGGTGCTGGATGTGGAGAAGGCGGGCACCGTGCTGTTCATCAAGCGCGGTATGGGCAGCGGCTATGCGGGCGTGGAGAACGAGCTGTTCTTCCGCGACAACACCATGATGCTGTTCGCCGACGCCAAGAAGATGGTCGAGGGGATCGTGAAGGCGCTGTGAGGTGATGACCGGGATTCGCTGGCGCAGGGTTCTCCTGCTGGCGCTCGCCGGCGTAGCCGTGGTCTATCTGATCGTGATCGGCGCGATGTTCCTCCTGCAACGAGACCTGCTCTACTATCCCGTCGCGGCTGGGGCTTCGCCCGACCCGGCTGGTCCTTCGATACAGGTTGTCCAGATCGACACCGAGGACGGCGAGCGTCTGGTCGGCTGGTGGCTGCCGGCTGAGGGCGACAATCCGACCATCCTGTTCTTCAACGGCAACGCCGCCGGGCTCGCTGTGCAGGAGGGGCGGTGGCGGCGCATTGCCGACAAGGGCGTCGGTTTTCTCGCCATCGGCTATCGCGGCTACGACGGCTCGACCGGCCGACCGACCGAGGCCGGGCTGCACAAGGACGCCGCGGCGGCCTACAAGTGGCTGACCGGACGGGTCGAACCGTCCCGCATCGTCATCCACGGTTTCTCCTTGGGAAGCGGCGTGGCGGTCCGGCTGGCGAGCGAGCAGCCGGCGCGGGCGGTGATTCTCGAAGCCCCCTATACCTCGACGGTGGACGTGGCGGCCCAAGCCTATCCATGGGCGCCGGTCGGCCTGCTGATGATGGACCAGTACCGTTCGCGCGACATCATCGACCGGATCAATGCCCCGGTTCTGGTGATCCACGGCGACGCCGACGAGGTGGTCCCCTTCGAGCAGGGGTGGGCGCTGTATCGAATGGCGAACGCCCCCAAGGCCTTCGTACGCATGGTCGGCTCGAACCACAGCACGCTCGTGCGCGACGGGGCCTACGACCACATCTGGCGTTTCCTGAGCCTGCCGCCGGGACCGCCCAGCGCGGCCGAAGGCCATCAGGCCCGATCGGCGACCGTCGCGGATGGACTGGCGCCTTCCCGATGACCGATTCCGCCGCCCTCGGCTTCCTGAAGCCGGAGAAATACGCCGCGGTGGAGCGGGAGCGGCGCTGGCTGTGCGCGGGATTGCCGGACCTGCCGGTGGTGCGGGCCGAGGCGATCGAGGACCTGTATGTGGACGGCTCACAGCTGCGGTTGCGGCGGGCCACGCCGGTCAGGGGCGGGGAGCCGATCCTGCGGCTATCGAAGAAGGCCGATCTGGCGCCGGACCGGCGGCTGATCACCACCCTGTATCTGAGCCCGGCCGAATACGCGCTGTTCGAGGGCCTGCCCGGGCGGCCGATGCGGAAGACGCGGCACTACTACGCCGCGGGGGAGGCCACCCTGTCGGTGGACCGGTTCGAGGGGCCGCTGGCCGGGCTGTTTCTGGCCGAGGCGGAGTTCGCCGACGACGCGGCCATGGCGGCCTTTCCGCACCCGGCCTTCGCCGTGCGTGAGGTCACCGATGATCCGCGCTATACCGGCGGCGAACTGATCAGGGCGGGAATCCCTGACGGGGAGGGGTGAGGGCATGGCGCGCGAGCAGAAGACCCGACCGACGCCGACAACCGCGGCCGAGTTCATCGCCACCGTCGAGGATCCGAAGCGCCGCGCCGACGCGGAGGCCGCCTGCGCCCTGCTGGCAGAGGCGACCGGGGAGCCGCCGGTGATGTGGGGACCTTCGATCGTCGGCTTCGGGGCGTACCACTACCGCTACGCCAGCGGGCACGAGGGCGATGCGCCGCTGGTCGGCTTCTCGCCGCGCAAGGCCAATCTGGTCTTCTACCTTTACTGCGACGAAGGCCGGGAAGACCTGCTGGCCCGGCTGGGCAAGCACAAGTCGGGCAAGGGCTGCGTCTACGTCAACAGGCTGTCGGACGTTGACCCCGCGGTGCTGAAGGAGATGGCGGTCGTCACCGCCGAGCAGATGCGGGCGCGGTATCCCGGCTAGATCTCACCGCTATCGTCATCCTCCGGCGAGCACAGCGCCGAAGGCGACCTGTTCAGGCAGGCTGTGTTGAACGGGCGCTCCCGGCAGGTTCGCGCTGGCGCGCGCTGCTGGGTCCGCCGGTCGCGGCGCTGAAGCGCCTTGCCGGAGGATGACGACAGCGGAAACGGGTCAGCTCTTGCCGTAGGCGTCGAAGAATGGCTGCAGCTGCGTCCCGTAGCGCTTCCACGCCTCCTTGGACGAGGCGTACATCGGCTTGCGGACCTGGGCGAAGCTGGCGGTGGTCACGGCGCGTTCGGTCTTGTGGAAGTCGCGGACGCCGTCTTCCCACTCCAGCCCGACGTGCTCGATGATGCGCCGCATCCACGTCTCGGGATCATCCACCAGCGCCTCGTAGGGCACGGTCAGCAGGCTGTCGCCCAGCACCGCCGACCAGTGGGCGTGCAGCCGATCCTCGCCCTTGAAATAGGCGGCGATGTCGGTGAGCGACCGCGTCCAGTCGACCCCCTTGGCGAACCGGGTGCGGTAGCAGGACCACGCGATGCCGGCCGGGTCGCGGCGCAGCCAGATCAGCTTCGCCTTCGGCAGAATCTGATGGATCAGACCGAGGTAGCGGGTCTGGTTCAGGGTCTTGTCGACGACCCGGCCGGTCTTGCCGAACCGCTCGTCGACGAGATGCAGATAGGCCTTGGCGATGCGGTTGGGCAGGGCGGACGCGTCGGGCCGATCGAACGAGGCGCGGACCTCGTCCGGCGTATAGCCCTTGATGGCCATCGAGGCGGGACGGAACAGGTTGGCCTCGGCCCCGTCCACGACCTGCGAGTGGCTGACCAGGATCTGTTCGACCAGGGTGGTGCCGGAACGCGGCAGGCCGAGCACGAAGATGGGCCGATCGCTGTCGACGGTGCTCTTCGGCAGGCTGTCCATGAAGGCGCGGTCCCAGCCCCTGACCACGGCGTCGACGAAGGCGTCGGCGTTGGCGGCGTTGAAGGTGCTGTCGATCTTCTGCAGCTTCGCGGCCTCGTCGAAGCAGGCGAAGACGCGGTCGGTCTGGCCGACGTCATCCAGCGCCTTGCCCAGGGCATAGAGCATGACGATGCGGCTCTGGCGCGTGGCTTCCGCTGTGCCGATGCGCTCCAGCATCGCCTCCATCTGCGGAATGTCGGGATCGTCGGCGGTGAATTTCTTGATGTCGGCCAGCACGTGCCAGGCGTTCTCGGCGCCCAGCCGCACGCTGGGCAGGGCGATGATCCGGCGCAGGTTGGCGATGGCCGCCTCGTGGTCGCCCAGCTGGACCTGGCAGGTGGCGAGGAAGTGAAGGGCGGCCGGATCGTTGGGCCGCTCGCGGGCGAGGGCGGCGCCTTCGCGCAGGGCGTCCTCCGTGCGGCCGCTCTGGATCAGCAACTGGGCGTACGCCAGCCGCGCCTCGGCCGTCCGCGTCGCCGCCACATGCTTGCGCGCCGCCGCCAGCGCCAGGGTGATCTCGCCG
Source organism: Brevundimonas sp. (assembly GCF_035626535.1). GTDB lineage: Bacteria > Pseudomonadota > Alphaproteobacteria > Caulobacterales > Caulobacteraceae > Brevundimonas. Next base: position 27,464 of record NZ_DASPNO010000034.1, on the reverse strand, counting down.
ATGGTGGCGGCGAGCCGCGAAACGGAGGCCCAGCGCGCGCCCAGCGGCGGATCGGCCTGCACCGCCTTGGCGAGCAGATAAGCGGCGTCATCGCGCTCGCGGGCCTGGAACGCGGCCAGCGCGCCGTTGACCAGCTGCGCCCCATCCACCGTCTGCGTCGTCATGCTCTTGCCGTCCTCCCGAGACAGGAGGAGGGCTAGCGGTCCGGGGCGCAGGCCGCAACCCCGATGCGGCCCCTCGCGACCAGCGTTCGCACGCGGGGTCACCAGCCGCCGACGATGATCCAGAAGGTCAGAGCGCCATTCTCAGGCGGCGATGCGGAAATCTTCGGCGGGATCGAAGGCCGGGCGGGCCTCGTCCCACAGGGCGTCCTCGTCCCCGTAGCGGGCCGACAGGCGGGCGTCGATGACGTCGATGACCTGTTCCTCCAGGCGGTCCCAGATCACGGCCAGATCACTGCAGCCGTCAGCCTCGCAAGGCACGATCAGATAGCGGGAGGCGGCGACGGAAGCGGTGGGGGCGAAACGGCGGGCCATGGATGAGCTCCTGAAGCGGTGTGTCGGTCGATGGTTGGACTATGCGACAGCGTTGCGTCAAAATCGGACGTATGCTTCAGTGACGGCATGAGACACGACAAGGCGGCCATGGTCCTCGACCTCGCCCGGCGCATGGCGGCCAGCGCCGAGGGGCTGACGCTGGGCGAGATCGAGCGCGAGCTCGAGGTCGGCCGGCGCACCGCCGAGCGGCTGCGCGATGCGGTGATCATGCTGTTCCCGCAGGCGGAGGAGGTGTCGGACCCACCGAACAAGCGCTGGCGCATCCGGGGCGGCCTGTCGGCCTTCGAACAGGCCCCCACCACTACGGAGCTGATCGAACTGGCCAAGGCGGCGCAGGCGCTGCGGGCCAGCGGCGAACGGGGGCGGGCCGCGGCTCTGGAGGGCCTCGAGCGCAAGCTGAAGTCGGCCATGCGCTCGACGACGCTGAACCGGCTGGCGCCGGATCTGGAGGCGCTGGTGAGGGCCGAGACGATCGCCGTCCAGGCGGGGCCGCGGCCCTCGGCCGACGAGGCGGTGCTGGCGGAGATCCGGCAGGCGGTGCTGGCGGGCCGGCCGCTGGGCTTCATCTACAGCCGGCCGGGGGCCGAGGCGCGCAGGCGCAGCGTCGCACCGTGCGGGGTGATGTTCGGCCGTGCCAACTATCTGGTCGCCGCCGATCGCGAGAGCGGCCGCATCCAGACCTTCCGGCTCGACCGGATGAGCGCCGTGCGAGCGGAGGACGGCGTCGCCTCGCCGCCGGCGGATTTCGACCTGCAGGCCTTCGCCAGCCAGTCATTCGGCATTTATCAGGACGAGATCGAGGACGTGGTGCTGAGGGTCACGCCCGACGGCGCCGACGAAGCGCGGGCGTGGCGCTGGCACCCGACCCAGAGCGTCGAGGACCAGGCCGACGGCGGCGTGGAGGTCCGCTTCCGCGCCTCGGGCATGCGCGAACTGGCCTGGCACCTGTTCACCTGGGGCGAGCAGGTCCGCATCGTCGCGCCCGAGCGGCTGAAGACGATCATGGCCGCAGAACTGGCGGCGGCCGCCCGGGCCCTCGAACGGACCCAAGCCTGACCAAAGCTTAAGCTGACCCGGATCGGCCTGTCGCGGTATGGCGCAGCCGAACAGGGGGCTCGCATGCTCAAGATCCGACTGGCCGCGCTGCCGGCCCTGATATTCGCTCTCGCCGCGTGCGCTTCCGGTGCGACCGAGCCTCCTCCGCCGGTCCATGCCGATTCCAGGCCAGCGGTGACTGTCACGCGCGACGGAGACAGCTGGATCGCCGACTACACCCTCGACCGCGACGCAGTTGTCTGGGCCTTCTTCCGCTCGTCGCTGATCAACGGCTCGCGGCGGCCGTGGCGGCTGGAGCAATGGCGGGTGCTCACGCCGGGGGTGGTGCTTGAGCGGGTCGGCGCCCGTGACATCCTGCGCGCCGCCGACGGCGGTCCCGTACCGCGTAAGGTCCGTATCGCCTTCACGCCGAAGTCAGAGAATCTCGAAGCCGATTACAGCGCACTGGTGTTCACCGATGGATCTGTGGCCCTGCCCAGCGCCCAGTTCGACGTATTTCCCCTGGCTTCGACCGCGGCTGTTCTCGATGTGCCGGATGACCTCAACGGCTATCCCCTCGAGACCGGGCCAGCGATGGTGACTTGGCGGGACCGTAGCGGTCCCATCCTGTTCCGCGGCCGGCGGGTGACCGAGGCGACCGAGGCGCAGGCGAACACCTACATCCTGTTCGGACAGGCCGACCTGGTCGAGGGCGCGCGCCTGACGACCGTGGCCGATCCGCAGTTGCCGGCCTGGATCGGTGACGCCATCGAAGACTTCGCTCCGCGTGTCGCGGACTACTATGCGCGTCGCCTCGGCCCGGGACAGAGCGACCATCCGACCATCATGATGAGCTGGGCCGGCCCGACGCCCGGCCGGACCTCAATGGGCGGCAGCGTCATGCCGGGTCTGATTGTGATGGCGTTCGACGGAGAGGGCGTCACCCGGCCGTCCGATGGGGTGCTGGGCATGGCGCGCTGGTTCATCGGCCACGAGAGCGCCCATTTCTGGCTGGGACAGACCGTCCGCTACGAGTTCGCGCGCGACGCCTGGATCACGGAGGGCGGCGCCGACCTGATGGCCGTCCGGGCGCTGAAGGCGATCGATCCCGGGTGGGACGATCGCACCGAACTGCAGAAGGAGGTCGACGATTGCGTGCGGCTGGCCGATGAGCCAGTCGAGGCGGCGGGCACGCGTGGTGAACACCGGGCCTACTACGCCTGCGGCGCCGTCTTCGCCCTGGCCGCCGAGGCGGTCCAGAAGCGCGCGACAGGCGGGGACTGGTTTGACTTCCTGCAGCCGTTGATCGAGGCCAACCGCGCCGACGGCGTGCTCACCCGCGACGAATGGCTGTCCGCCCTCGACAGGACCTCGGGCGACCCCGCCCTGCGCCGTGACATCGAAACCCTGCTGGACGAGGGCTCGGACGATGCGGCCGGACTCATCGCCGCCGTACTGGACCGGTCCGGCGTCGCTCACCGAAGGGACGGTGCGCGCCTCGTCCTTGGCTGAGCCGGGCGTCGGGCGGAACCGTCATGGCCAGCCGGCGTTATCGGCAGTTCCGTGAGCGTACGGGGGCGCCGGGGGGGCGGATGCATGGGTACATCAGAAGTGTCGGATACACTTCCCGTCGTCGAGGACCGGTATCGGCTGCTGGTCGACGCCATCACGGACTACGCCATCTACATGCTGGACCGCGACGGCTTCGTCACCAGCTGGAACCCGGGCGCGCAGCGCTTCAAGGGCTATCAGCCATCCGAAATTCTGGGTGAGCATTTCTCCCGGTTCTACACCGCCGAGGACCGTGCGACGGACCTGCCGGCGCGGGCGCTGCGCACCGCCGCCGAGGAAGGCCGCTTCGAGCACGAGGGCTGGCGCGTCCGAAAGGACGGGGAACGTTTTTGGGCCCACGTCATCATCGATCCGGTGCGATCGCCGTCAGGGGAACTGGTCGGGTTCGCCAAGATCACGCGCGATCTGACCGAGAGGAAGAAGGCGGAGGAGAGCCTGCGCCGCAGCGAGGAGCAGTTCCGGCTGCTGGTCCAGGGCGTGACCGACTACGCCATCTACATGCTGGATCCCACGGGGCGGGTGAACAGCTGGAACGCCGGCGCCGCGCGGATCAAAGGCTATGCCCCGGACGAAATCATCGGGGAGCATTTCTCGCGGTTCTACACCGATGAGGACCGGGTCACCGACGAACCGGCGAAGGCGTTGGCGACGGCGACCGAGGCGGGGCGGTTCGAGAAGGAAGGCTGGCGGGTCCGCAAGGACGGCAGCCGCTTCTGGGCTCACGTGGTCATCGATCCAATCCGAAACGACGCCGGCGCGATCATCGGTTTCACCAAGATCACCCGCGACATCACCGAGCGGATGGAGGCGCAGAAGGCCCTCGAGGAGGCGCGCGAGGCCCTGTTTCAGTCCCAGAAGATGGAGGCGGTGGGTCAGCTGACGGGCGGCATCGCCCACGACTTCAACAACCTGCTGATGGCGGTGCTGGGCAGCCTGGAACTGGTCAGGAAACGGGTTCCGTACGACCCCCGCATCACGCCGTTGATCGACAACGCCATCCAGGGCGCGCAGCGCGGCGCCGTTCTGACCCAGCGCATGCTGGCCTTCGCCCGCAAGCAGGAACTGAAGATGGAGGCGGTCGACGTCCCGTCTCTGGTCCGCGGGCTGATGAATTTCCTCGACCGGACGATCGGTCCGAACATCGAGGTCAACATGCGGTTCCCCAGCGAACTGCCCCGGGTGCACACCGATCCGTACCAGCTCGAGGCGGCGCTGATGAACCTGGCGGTCAATGCGCGTGACGCCATGCCGCGCGGCGGTTCGATCACCGTCAGCGCCCGGCCAGAGCGGATCCGCCAGCATCCCGCGCTGGCGCCTGGAGATTATGTCCGGCTGGTGGTCGCGGACACCGGCGAGGGTATGGACGATGCCACCCTGGCCCGGGCCACGGAGCCGTTCTTCACCACCAAGGGCGTGGGCAAGGGCACCGGGCTGGGGCTGTCGATGGTGCATGGTCTCGCGGGGCAGTCCGGCGGCTGGCTGACGCTGAACAGCCGTCCCGGGGCAGGAACCCAGGCCGAACTCTGGCTGCCGGTGGTGAGCGCGGACGTCGCGGCCGCTACGCAGGGGCAGGACGGCGACGGACTGGCCAAGGCCGGGCGCCGGCTGCTGATCCTGGCCGTCGACGACGACAGTCTCGTCCTGACCAACACCGCCGCCATGCTGGACGACCTCGGCCACGAGGTGATCGTCGCCTCGTCCGGCAAGGAAGGTCTGGAAGTCTTGCGCAGCCGACCGGATATCGACCTGATCATCAGCGACGAGGTCATGCCGAACATGACCGGCTCGCAGTTCGCGGAGGCGGTGCGGCGCAGCCACCCGGATCTGCCGGTCATCATCACCTCCGGTTTTGCGGATCAGGCGCCCGGCGCCGATCCGCGCCTGCCGCGGCTGGCCAAACCGTTCGGCCAGAGCGATCTTGCGGCCTTCGTCAATGAGGCGCTCGAAGAGATGGCGCCGGCCTCCTGACTCAGCTGCGCCGGGCAGCGCCGGCAAAGGGATATGGGCTGACCGATTTCGACCAGTCGTCCACCGTCAGCGGCCGGTCGACCGGCGGGGCAGCCCTCTCGGCGCAGGGATGACGGTGGCACAGGCGGCAGGCGGGGCCGATCGGCGTCACCTCTGGCGTCGCCAGATCAAGGCCGCGCGCATAGACCAGCCGATGGGCGTGCTTCAGTTCGCAGCCGAGGCCGATGGCGAGGTCCTGGCCCTCGGTGAAGGCGTCGTGGCCCTGACGGTCGACGGTGCGGGCAAGGGTGAACCAGCGCTGACCTTCCTTGCCGTCCTGGGGCGGGGTTTCGATGATCTGGGTGACGATGCGCCCCGGCGTACGGAAGGCGCTGTGCAGCCGCCAGCGCGGACATGCCCCGCCAAAGCGAGAGAAGGGAAAAGCGCCCGAAGCGAACCGCTTCGAGACGTTGCCCGCCTGATCGACCCGCATCAGGAAGAACGGCACGCCGCGCGCGGTCGGCTGCGACAGGGTGGTCAGCCGGTGGGCCGCCTGCTCGAAGCTGACGCCGAACCGGGCCTGGAGGCGCGCGAGGTCGTAACCGGTCGCTTCGGCCGTCTGCCGGAAGGCGCCGTAGGGCATCAGGACGGCGGCGGCGAGGGTGTTGGTCAGGGAGACCTTGAGCAGGCGACGCGTCGGCTCGTCAGGGGCGCCTGCCGCGTCCGTAAGGGCGGTCAGGTCGGCGTCATGCTCCGACAGGGCCAGCTGGAAGGCGACGGCGAAGGCCCGGGAGGAGGGACCCAGCGTCTCCGACAGCAGCAGCCGCTTGCGATGCGGGTCGTAGCGTCGGGTCCATTCGACCATGATCTCGGGCGGCAGGGTGCGGATGTTCAGGCCGTGGCGCGACAGCAGGCGGGCGCGGGCGCGGGTCTCGAAGGACTCTCCGGGCGTCTCCGCCTCGAGGAGGGCGGACAAGGCTTCGCCGAGGGCATCCAGCTCGGGAAAGTGGTTGCGCCGGCCCTGGACGTATTCCCGGACCCAGTCCGCCGGCGTCTCGTCGCCCGCGCCGCCGGTGACGTCGGTCTCGGCCCGGTCGCGGGCCCGACGGTCGGCGAAGGCGCGATAGAGGCGCAGCAGGGCGTCAGCGGCGGCGGGCTGATCCTCGGCCATCTGGACGATCTCGTGGCGCGGCACGGCCAGACCCTGAAACAGCGGATCCGCGAAAGCCTCGGCGAGTTCGGACTCGGTCGCGGGACCCCCGGACTGACCGAGCGTGCGCAGGTCGACGTCATAGGTTTCGGCGAGCCGGAGCAGCAGTTGCGCCGAAACGGGGCGCTGGTTGCGCTCTATGTGATTGAGGTAACTCGGAGAAACCCCGAGGTCAGCCGCCATGGCGGTCTGGGTGAGCGCCAGATCGCGCCGCAGCCGTTTGAGGCGGCCTCCCAGGAACAGCTTGCGGTCGGCGGTCGCTTCCATCGATGCACGATGTCATAAAATGACTTAACATTAAATGTCATAATATGACGAAGTGACGCGAATAAGCGGCAAAGGCTGTGTCATTCGTGACTGTGGGGTGTTCTCCTCCCGTGACCCGCGGCCCCGGCCGAGAACGCGCAGAGACATCGACCATGACCAGCTTCTCAGATCTCGTCCCGGCGCCGGCCGGCCGCTTCGACGGCGTTGAGCGTCCCTATACGCCGGAGGATGTGCTGCGCCTGCGGGGTTCGCTGCCGATCACCCACACCCTGGCCGAGCGGGGCGCCAATCGCCTGTGGCAACTGCTGCACGAGGAGCCGTTCGTGAACGCCCTCGGCGCGGTGACCGGCAACCAAGCCATGCAGATGGTCCGCGCGGGGCTCAAGGCCATCTATTTGTCTGGCTGGCAGGTTGCGGCCGACGCCAATACGGCGGGGGCCATGTATCCTGACCAGTCGCTGTATCCGGCCAACGCCGCGCCCGAACTGTGCCGCCGTATCAACCGGACCCTGCAGCGCGCCGACCAGATCGAACACGCTGAAGCCAAGCCGGGCGAGGGGGCGAAGCGGGACTGGTTCGCTCCCATCGTCGCCGACGCCGAGGCCGGATTCGGCGGGCCGCTGAACAGCTTCGAGATCATGAAGGCCTTTATCGAGGCGGGGGCCGCAGGGGTGCATTTCGAAGACCAGCTGGCCTCCGAGAAGAAGTGCGGCCATCTCGGCGGCAAGGTGCTGATCCCGACACAGGCGCACGAGAGCAACCTGATCGCGGCCCGGCTGGCCGCCGACGTCATGGGCGCACCGGCCCTGATCGTGGCCCGCACCGACGCCGAGAGCGCCCAGCTGATCACCTCCGACATCGACGAACGTGATCACCCGTTCATCCGCCGCGACGACCGGACGCCGGAAGGCTTCTTCCGACTGGAGCCCGGCACAGGACTCGACCACTGCATCGCCCGCGGCCTGGCCTATGCGAAATACGCCGACGTACTGTGGTGGGAGACCTCGCACCCGGATCTGAACGACGCCCGTCGCTTCGCCGAGGCGATCCAGGGCGAGCATCCCGGCAAGCTGATGGCCTACAATTGCTCGCCCTCGTTCAACTGGAAGGCCAAACTGGACGATCCGACCATCGCGCGGTTCCAACGCGAGCTCGGGGCCATGGGCTACAAGTTCCAGTTCGTGACCCTGGCGGGCTTCCACAGCCTGAACAACGCCATGTTCGAGCTGGCCGACAGCTACCGCGACCGGGGCATGGCGGCCTATTCCGAGCTGCAGCAGCGCGAGTTCGCCAACGAGGCCCGCGGCTACACCGCCACCCGCCACCAGCGCGAGGTCGGCACCGGCTATTTCGACCAGGTCGCCACCGTCATCTCGAACGGCCGCTCGTCGACCACGGCCCTCAAGAATTCAACCGAAGCCGCCCAGTTCGTGGCGGCGGAATAGCAGGAGAAACCCATGGAACCCATGTCCCGGCCGCAGGCGATCATCGACTTCTGCCTCGCTCCGCTGGCTCTCGACACCGGAACGGAGGCCGAACGCGAGGTGCGCCGCCGGCTCGAGCACGTCATCAAGACCTTTCAGCAGCGTGCGGCGCGGCCGGTCGCGGTGGACTTCTCGTCGATGCCCTCGCAGGTCATCAACGAGGCGGCGCACGGCTACGAATAGACGGGATCGGTCAGGCGGCCATCGACTTGGCCGCGGCCCGGGGCAAGGCGACCACAAGGTTCAGCAGTTCGGCGGCGTCGAACGGCTTGGGCAGGTGCAGGTCGGCGCCCGCGGCCTCCGCGGCGCTGACATGTTCCGGCAGGGCGTTGGCGGTCAGCATGACGATCGGCGTCCGGTCCAGCCCCATGGCCGCTTCGTGCAGACGGATCTCCCGCGTCGCCGTCAGCCCGTCCATGACCGGCATCTGCATGTCCATCAGGACCAGGTCGTAGTCGGCGTCGCGCAGGGCCTGGACCGCCTGCGCGCCATCCTCGACCGAGGTCAGGGCCACGTCGGCCTGGGCCAGGATCATCTCGACCACGCGGCGGTTCACTGGGTGGTCGTCGGCCAGCAGCACACGGATGGTCCCGCGCGCACCGGCTTCGTCGTCGGCCAATCCGCCCGCCACTGTCGCCGGTGTGTCCGCCACCTTGAAGGGCACCGTCAGGATGAAGGCCGAACCGCCGCCGGGCTCGCTCTCACAGTCCAGATCGCCGCCCATCATCTCCGCCAGCTGGCGGGAAATGGCGAGGCCGAGCCCTGAGCCGCCGAATTTGCGGGTGATGGCGCCGTCGGCCTGTTCGAAGCGGCTGAACAGACGTTCGCGGGTCTGGCAGTCGAAGCCGATGCCGGTGTCCTCGACGGAGAAGCGCAGGGTCGGGGCGCCGTCGCGCGACGGACCGGTGGCGGCTGTCAGGCTAACAAAGCCCTCGCCGGTGAATTTGACGGCGTTGGAGACCAGGTTGGTGAGGATCTGCTTCAGGCGCACGACGTCGCCGGCGATCCAGCGGTCGACCTCGGGGGCGATCTCGACGAAGAACTGTAGCCCCTTTTCGCGCGCCGACGCTTCATAGAGCTGGGCGGCGTCGCGCACCGCGCGTCCGAGGTCGAACGGCTCTTCCGACAGCTCCATCCGGCCGGACTCGACCCGGGCCAGATCGAGGATGTCGCTGAGCAGCACCTGCAGGGTGCGGCCCGACGACTGGATCAGTTCGAGCATCTCCGACTGCTGCGGAGTCAGGCCGGTGTTGGCCAGGGCCTGGGCGAGGCCGATGACGCCGTTCAGCGGCGTGCGGATCTCATGGCTCATGTTCGCCAGGAACTGGCTCTTGGCCGCGTTGGCCGCCTCGGCCGCGTCGCGCGCCTCGACCAGCGCCTGGGCGTCGTTCTTCAGATCGGTGATGTCGGTGCAGACCGTTACGATCCCGCCGGCCGCGGTGCGGCGGTCGGCGACGCGCAGCCAGCGGTCGCCCGCGATCCGCTGCTCCATCATGGCCGACAGCGCGCGGCGGGAGTTCATCCGTTCCGCTATCCACTCGGCCTCGCGGCCCTTGGCCTCGGCGTAGAGGCCCTCGTTCAGTCCGATCTGGATGATCTGGCGGAAGGTCATCCCGGCCTGGAGGTTGGATGACAGCTCCGGGTTCACCTCGTCATAGCGGTTGTTCCACAGCACCAGGCGGTCGTCGGCGTCGAAGAAGGCGAGGCCGTCCGGCATGGCGTCGATGGCTTCGCGGATCTGGTTCAGGGCGCTGGAGCGGGAGAAATACCCCATCCAGGCGACCGCGCCGGCGACGGCGACGATGCCCATCACCATGACGGTCAGCACCACCAGCATGGTCGAGGCGGAAAAAGTGGGCCCCACGCCGCCCGTGGCCGAGATCGTGGCCGGCGCGACCGCCATGGCGCTCATGGCCGTGAAATGAAGGATGATGATGGACACGGCGCCTGACACGCAGGTGCCCGCAAAGCGCGCCACGCCCTTGCCGTAGACGACGGCGCCGGTCACCAGGGCCATAGCGAGGCCGCCGACAACCGCGGCGCCGGCGAGGACCGGGTCCCAGCCGACGGCGCGTCCCGGCAGTTCCAGCGCGGCGATACCGACAAAATGCATGGCGGCGACGCCCGACAGGCCGACCATGCCGCCCAGTCCGCGATAGAGGCGGCTGTCCCTGGCCAGCAGGATGACGGAGCCGAGCGCCACGCCTCCGACCCCGAGGGCCAGCGATACGAGCGTCAGGGCCAGACCGTAGCGAACCTCGCCGCCGGCGTCATAGCCCTGCATGGCCACGAAATGGGTCGAGAAGGCCGCCACCCCGCCCACGACCGCGCCGAGCAGGGCGACTTCGCGCCGCCGGGCCCGTTGAAGTGCGCGGGCCTCGACCAGCAGCCGGAAGGCGGTGCCGAGCCCGAAAATGCACAGCACGCCGGCCGCCAGCGTCCAGCGCCAGTCGTGCTCAATCGTCAGGCAGTAAAGGATACGGTCCAAGTCGCCCCCTTATGACCGGACAGCATCCGATAAAGGGGTGAAGAAACCGTGGCTGTGCGCGCCCTAGACGGTGGTCTCGACCTCGATCTCGAACTCCTGTCCGAGCACCGAGGTTGGATTGACCTGGGCATGGTCGCGGCGGACTTCGAAATGCAGGTGCGGTCCGGTGGAGCGACCGGTGGAGCCGACCAGTCCGATACGCTCGCCGGAGGCCAGACGATCGCCCCGGGACACGTCAACGCGGCTCAGGTGGGCGTAGAGGGTGCTCATTCCGTTCGGATGGCGGACCTCGATGAAGCGGCCGTAACCGCCCGCATCATAGCCCGTGCGCAGAACCTCGCCCTCGCAAGCGACGAAGACGCTGGTGCCCTGCGGCGCGGCCATGTCGACGCCCTTGTGCTGACGCGCGGCGGGCTCGCCGGCGAGGCGGCGCAGGCCGAACGCCGAGTTGATGGCGTAGCCCTTCAACGGGGCCACGAAGGCGATCAGGCGGGTCATCGGACCGGCCGGACGGGCGACGGCGGTCACCGGAGGCGCCTCCGGCACGGCCGGAGCGACTTCGGTGGAAGCGTAGTACGGCTCCGGAGTCGGAGCGGCGGCCATGGCGAGCACGGCGACCGAGGCCAGCGCGGCGGCTTGACCGGAATGAAACAGGAACGACCGGGCGGTCGGCAACAGGCGTCGCATGGCGGCGTCAGCTCCGTCTTTTCGGCTCAAATTGAGCAGTGAAGGCGCCGACGGGCCGCCACTTGGCGACGCTCTCGGCCGGCGACCGGGAGGACGCTTTTTCTACGGGCCGGGCTGGGCGACTTTGGGGCCGAAAAGGTTCCCTCGGGGTGACAGGAGGTCGCAGCGGAGCCGTGGAAACCCCAAGGTTTTCAGCAAAATCCACGTATACGAAAAAGGCGCGCTACCCGAAGGCGGCGCGCCTGATCCGGATATCCGCCGTGGCTTACTGTAGCGGCAGACGGAAGGTGACGGCGCCCACATGGCTGTCCGCGGCGTCGCCGAAACGGCCGCGGTAGCCGAGTGAGACCGTGCCCGGTCCGACATCGGCCTCGAGCCCGGCGGAGGCGATCAGGGAGCCGCCGAACGGGTCGTCGAACTCGCGCTCCAGCACCTGGGCCGGGTTGCCGGCGATGCCGACCCGCACCGCATCGCTGCTGTCGCCGAAGCTGTCGCGGTAGCCGCCCTCGACCCAGAAATTCAGGCCGTCGCCGCCGCCCTCGGCGCGCAGCGAGACTTCCCCGCTGCCGGCCTGCACGGTGCGGTCCTCGTACTGGTACTGCGCGGCCGCGCCCTGTTCGACATAGCCGTTGACGTCCGTGGAGACGAAGTTGACCGCGATGCGGGGCGACAAGGCGATGCCGCCCATGTCGAACCATGTGCCGGCCTGCACCCGGGCGCCGAGGCTGCCGCCGTTGGTTTCACCGGTGTGGACGATCGGCGCCAGCGATGTCACCCGCCTGATGTCATCGTAGTTTTCGATCGAGCCCCCGACGGTGGCGTTGACGAACATGTCGCCCGCGCGCCATCCGGCATAGAAGTCGAGGGCGTAGGACTCGACGTCGAGGGACATAGGTCCGGCTTCGATCTCTGCGGTGCGGAAGGTGCCCGCCAGGCCGAAACGCGCCGTTTGGGACATGACGTGGTCGAGGCCGAGGCGTCCGCCCCAGCCGGTGGCGTCGGACGCCGCCACGACGCCGCGGGCGTCGGTCTCGACGCTGTCGTAGATCGCCCCGAAGGCCAGGTGGGTTCCAGCCTCCCACTCTCCCCGGGCCGACAGACCCTCGCTGGCGAGGTCCAGCAGGTCCTCGCGCTGGCGGAAGCCGGTCTCGGCCTGCACCGTCGACTGGGCGCCGAGGTCGCCGTAGTAGAGGTAGTCGTTGGCCAGGGCCGCGATCAGCTGGTGCCCTGCCGCCGTCGGGTGCACGTTGTCCCAGTACAGATAGCTGTCCGGGTCGGCGCAGACGGTGACGCCGTTGAAGCACGGAGCGGTCACATTGCTCAGGCCGAAGGCGCCCGGGTTGCCCGCCAGCACGGCGCCGATCTTGTACAGGTCCATCATGATGATGTTGCTGTCCGGATTGTTCCCGGCGACCGTGAAGAGGCCCGTCAACAGCGCCGAGTTGAAGGTCGTGGCCGAGAAGTCCGCGAGCGCCGATCCGGAAGCCCCGATGTTGCTGGCCGAGAATTGCGGGGTGAGCCCGAGACGCGGCAGGTTGGTGACCAGGATGGTGCCGGCGCCGGCGCCGGCCACGCTATTGACGATGAAGTTGATGTCGCCGGCCGCTGCCGTGGCCACGGCCTGCATGGTCGACTGGGCGGTCAACGGGTTCGCCGCCGCGCCGGGGAAGGCCTGGAAGATATTGTTGGCGCCGCCGAGGACGCTGACCAGGTCATTGGCGCCGAAGGCGCCGCCGCCGCTGGTGTAGGCCAGCAGCTGGTTGCGCATGCCGGGCGGCAGGGCCGCGTTGTCGGTGCGGGCGCCGCCGAAGGCGTAGTTGACGCTGCCGGTCACCGGCGCGCCGGCGGTGTAGCGCCCGGCGTTGAAGCCCAGCAGTTCGGTGAAGACCGGCCCGTTCGAGAACCGGCCCTGGTAGTAGGGCGGCGAGGTTGGCTGGCCGAGGATGGCGTAGAGATTGCCGTTGTCGCTCAGGCTGTCGCCGAACACGACCAGCCGGCCGTAGGTCTGGGCGCTGGCGGTGGATGCGAACGCGCCGACGGCGGCGACGGCCAGCGCGGCGGCGGCCGCGTTGCGCAGGAAACGAGACATCGATGATCCTCCCTCGGCCGTCAGATGCGACCGTTGCAAGCACTCTGCGCGGGTTTTCGGCGTGCGCAAGATGCCGCCGGGGAAGCTTTCAGTGCAGCATCCGGAAGCGCAGCGTCCCCGCCACACTCTTCAGCGCCTTCAGGGCGGCGGGATCGTAGTCGCGATCGACGTCGGTGATGACGTAGCCGGTGCGCTCGTCGGTCTTGAGGTGCTGGCCGAGGATGTTCAGCCCGGCCGAGGCGAGGGCCCGGTTCAGCTCGGCCAGCACGCCGGGCTGATTGCGGTGGATGTGCAGGATGCGATGGGCCCCGGTCACCTCGGCCAGTTGCACGTTCGGCAGGTTGACGCAGAAGGTGGTGTCGCCGCGGTTCAGATAGGCCAGCAGGCGCTCGGCCGCGAACTCGGCGATGGCCTCCTGCGCCTCCTCGGTCGAGCCGCCGATGTGCGGGGTCAGGATGACGTTCTTCAGGCCGCGCAGGGGGCTGTCGAACGGATCGGCGTTGGTCGCCGGCTCGTCGGGAAAGACATCGATCGCGGCGCCGCCGATGCGACCCGAGCCCAGGGCCTGCGCCAGGGCGCCGACGTCGACGACGTGGCCGCGCGACAGGTTGAGCAGCAGGGCTCCGGGCTTCATCCGCGACAGCTCGGCGGCGCCGATCAGGGCGGTGTTCCCGATCCGTCCGTCAACATGCAGGCTGACCACGTCGCTTTCGGTCAGCAGGGCGTCCAGCGAGGGCATGCGCCGGGCGTTGCCGAGGGCCAGCCGCTCGGTCCGGTCATGGAAGATCACCCGCATGCCGAGCGCCTCCGCCAGCACCGACAGCTGCGACCCGATGGCGCCGTAGCCGACGATGCCCAGCGTCTTGCCGCGCAGCTCGCGCGCGCCGGTGGCGGACTTGTTCCACTCGCCGCGGTGCATGGCCGCCGACTTGTCGGTGACGTCGCGGAGCAGGGCGATGGTCAGGCCAACGGCCAGCTCCACCACCGAGCGGGTGTTGGAATAGGGGGCGTTGAAGACGGCCACGCCGCGTCCGGCGGCGGCCTCGAGGTCGATCTGGTTGGTCCCGATGCAGAAGGCGGCGACGGCCATCAGCCTGTCGGCGGCGCCGAGGACGCGGGCGCTGACCTGTGTCTTGGAGCGCACGCCGAGCACATGCACGCCCCTGACGCGCTCGATCAAGGCGTCCTCGTCGAGCGCGCCCTTGGCGGTTTCGACCTGGTAGCCGGCTTCCTCCAGGCGCTGGACCGCGGCCGGATGGACATTCTCGAGCAGCAGCATCCGCATGCGGCTGCGCGGATAGGACCAGCGGCCGGAGAGGCCTTCGAGGTGCAGGAGTTCGTCGATCGAGGCGGCCTCGGCGTCGGCGGCGGCGACGGCGCGCTCGCGGCGGACCACCTCGGTGAAGGCGTAGAAGCGGTCGGCCACGCCCGCCTGTTTGACCTCGGCGTCGGTCCAGCCGTCGCCGACCATGACGACCGGGCGGGTCAGGTCGATGGCCTTCAGCGCCAGCGCCTTGCCGAAGGGGGCGAGCAGGGGGCTGTCGGCAACGCCCGCGACCCGGTCGCCGTCATAGACGAGGTCGTTGGCGATGACGCGGTCGGCGGAGACGCCGAGCGCCTGGGCCACGCCGGCGATGACTTCGCGAAAGCCGCCGGAGACGATGACCAGCCGGTCGGCGTGGTCGCGGAAGAAGGCCCGGTTCCGCTCCACCGAGGCGGTCAGGCGGCGGACGGCGTCCCCCGCCAGCTGCCGGACGTGGCCGCGGGTCAGGGGCAGCAGGGCGAGGCGTCGCTTCAGGGCCTCCGCGAACGGCAGCTCGCCGGACATGGCGAGGTCGGTCAGCCGTTCGATCTCGACCCGGACGGAGGAGGCGTCGGAGCGGCCTTCCAGCGCGATTTCGGCCAGAACCTCGAGCGTCTCGAAGTCGACGAGCGTGGAGTCGAAATCGAAAACCCAGGTCGCGTCAGCCATGGACGGGAGCTTGGCTTACCTTCGCACCTGCAGCAACGGCCGTATTCCAGCCGGGTGAAATCCGGAAAAAACGGTGTGGCAGAGTCGGCAGAGTCGGCAGGGTCTGCAGAAATTCGCTGTGGCAGAGTCGGCAGAGTCTATATCGGCGCGCCTGCGGCGGTGCGGCGGGGATGCGATTGTCCAAGTCCGGCGCCTGCCGGAGCGACAGGACGAGCGGCATTATGCGCCCGCTGGTTTGTGCGGCGGGAAAATCGCGTCGAGAAAATCCGATGTGTCTGGAAAGGCGGGAGGTCTTCCGCGCTATCGGACCATAATTCCGCGGATTGCCAGCAGAGCGACGGCCTGACGGGAGGCGGGTTTCATCAGCGGCAAGAAGACGCCGGCCGGCCCCTTCAGGCCGACCGGCGCACATTGGGCAGACTGTTTGGTCAGAAACGAAGCAGATCAGAAGCGACCGAGGCTGCGCAGCTTGCTGTCGGGACGCCGCGCATCCAGCGCCGCCGCGCCGACAGCCGCGGCGATGGTGGCCAGGGCGAGGATGGCGCCGCCTTCCTTCGCGTGGTCGCGCGCGTAGGTCCCCGCCTCAGAGGCGTAGTGGCGGGCCCGCTTGCCGTGCTTCTTCAGGGCCTTGCGCGAGGTATGGCGGGTGTCGTGCAGGAATCGCCGCGAGCGGTGACCGGCCTCGTCGCCGAACTCGGCGGCGCGTTCGCCGACCTCGCTGACGCCGCGCCGCATCGTCTCCGTCAGATCGTCGAACCGGCTGCGCAGGCCGCCGGCGCCGATCCAGCCGCGCGGGTTGAAGCGTCCGCGCAGGCTTTCCAGCCGGGTTGGGCCGGTGCGCTGGTTGAGCAGCAGGGTGGCCAGGCCGACGCCGGCGAGAACCGCCACCACGCCGGCGGTGATGCCCGGATGCTTCCTGACTTCAGCGAGGGCGGAGAATTGTCGGACCATGGGATAGTAGACCTCTTCGTCGAGACCGTCGTCGGTCGGGTCATAGAGCCCGTCCTCGTCCGGTTGCCACGCGGAACGCCTGTCCCGCATCAGGCTAGGAGCGAACCGCGCGAAAAGAGGTTCCGCCACGCCGGGCAGGGCGGAATAGAAACTGGCGATCAGCCAGCTGCCGCCGCCGACGGTGATCTCGCGGATCGGGTGTTCGGCGCAGTAGAGGATGGTGTCGGCTACCACATGGGTCGCATAGACCGGCTGCGGGTTCTGCATGGCCTGGCCGGTCAGGTTCCGGGCATGACGGTTGTAGGGGGTGTCTATGGCCCCCGGCTTGACCAGGCTGACGGTGATCGGCGCCTGCTCGCGCATCAGCTCCATGCGCAGGGCGTTGGTGAA
Source organism: Brevundimonas sp. (assembly GCF_035626535.1). Taxonomy (GTDB): domain Bacteria; phylum Pseudomonadota; class Alphaproteobacteria; order Caulobacterales; family Caulobacteraceae; genus Brevundimonas. Next base: position 10,815 of record NZ_DASPNO010000034.1, on the reverse strand, counting down.
GCCCTTCACCGCGTGCTTGGAGGCCGAATAGACCCCCTGCACCGGGATCGGCGCGTCGGACAGGACGGAGCCGACGTTGATGATCGCTCCGCCGCCGGGCCTCTCGCGCAGATGCTCCGAAGCGATCAGCGAGCCGTTGACGACGCCCCAGTAGTTGGTCTCGAACAGCCGCCGCTGATCCTCCAGCCTCGTCTCACGGATGACGCCGAAGATCGACACGCCGGCATTGTTCACCCAGGTGTCGAAGCCGCCGAACAGCCGCACGCATTTCTCGGCCGCCTCCTTGAGGGCGTCGTGGTCGGCCACGTCGGCCACCGCCCAGGCCGCGCGGGCGCCGGTGGCCTGAAGCTCTTCCGTCAGCGCCCTGAGGTCCTGCTCGCCGCGTGCGATCAGGAAGACGCAGGCGCCCGCACGGGCCGCCCGTCGGGCCACCGCCAGACCGATGCCGGAGGTCGCGCCGGTGATCACGATGGCCTGCTGTTTCAGGGGCTTGAGCGTCGCTTTGGTCATGAAATCGCCGGCTGGACAGGTTCGACAGGGGCCTTCTGGAACGGGACCGCGACCCCGCCGGTTCCTCGTCTAGCACGCCGCCCTTACCAATCGCGATACGGGCGCCTATCTTGCGGCGCTTCCGAACAACCGCCGCTTTTCGAGGACCGCCGTGACCGATCACGCGCCCGCCGCTCCCCACGGCGCCCCATTGGCCGACAATCTCGCCGCCGCCTTCCAGATCGAGGGCTGGCCGGTGCGCGGCCGGCTGGTCCGTCTGGGCGAAACCATCGACGCCATCCTGTCGGCCCATGCCTATCCGGAGCCGGTCGCGGCCCTGCTGGGCGAGGCCTGCGCCCTGGCCGCACTGATCGGCTCCAGCCTGAAGTTCGAGGGCCGGCTGATCGTCCAGGCGCAGGGCGACGGCCCGGTCCGCTACGTGGTCGCCGACTACGACACCCAGGGGCATCTGCGCGGCTACTGCCGCTTCGACGAGGCCGAGGTCGCCGCGGCCTCGCAGGGGTTCTCGCGTCCGGGCGCGAAGACGCTGCTGGGCGAAGGCCTGTTCGTGATGACGCTTGACCGTGGCCCCGACTTCGAACGCACACAGGGCATCACGCCGATCGAGGGCGAGAGCCTGTCGCTGGCGGCCGAGCACTATTTTCAGCAGTCCGAGCAGATCCCGACCAAGGTGCGGCTGGCGGTCGGTTCGGTTACGTCGGACAAGGGCACGGCCTGGCGGGCCGGCGGGGCGCTGATCCAGCTCATCGCCGGCGACGCCGCCCGCGGCTCGACCGAAGAGGCGTGGGACCGGTCGCGGGCCCTGTTCCAGACCTTGGGCGACGACGAGCTGATCGACCCGACGGTGACGCCGGAGACCCTGCTGTTCCGGCTGTTCCACGAGGACGGGGTGCGGCTGGAGGATGCGCGCGCCCTTCAGGCGGTGTGCCGCTGCTCGAAGGACCGCATCGGCACGGTGCTGGGCTCGTTCAGCCCGGACGAGCGGGCGGAGATGGTCGAAGCCGACGGCAAGATCCGGGTGACCTGCGAGTACTGCGCGACGGTCTACGAGCTCGAGCCGGAAGATGTGGGGGAGGGGTAGGAGCCGGTTGGCGGGCGACCTTACCCGGCGAGCCGGAACCGGATCGTGAACCGGGCCCTGACGCCGGGTGTGGCGGTCGCCATGAGAGCTGGCGCGACGGGTGGGGGCTCCATCGCCGCGAGAGCGGTCGCGCCGAAGCTGGCCCCCGGGGCTCTCCGACGGGACGCGGGGTTCCCCGCCAGGCGGCCCATGCTCAGACTTGGGCGTCAAAATCTGGAGGGCGCCGGCGGACCTTGGGGCCCCTTTATTGAGTCGATGGCGTCCCTCGTCAGGGTCGCTGTCGAGCTGTCTCGCGAGGACGTCAGGCTACGGCTGGCGACCAAGAAGATGGCGACCATTCGGCCGCCCAAATCCCACGAATAGTCCGCCGACCTGATCGTGCGGATCGGATTGACCGCGCCCTCGATGTTCAGCGCGCCGCGAAGCCGGCCGACGCAGACTTCAAGGATGCGGAGTTCGACGTAGAGGTCGGAGCCCCGGGACGGCCGGCCGCTCGTCGCGCGCCATCTCATACCCCAATAGTCAAGCTTAAGACCTGGGATGGTGAATCCCAGTCTATCCGCCGCCTGCGGTGCTGGAAACAGCCTAGAGTGAGGCGAGATTTTGGCGGGAAAGGCTTAAACGAATTTGCTTGAGATTATTGACTCCGTTAATCTCGTTTCAGTAGGAAGTGTACGCTCGCCTACACTTTGATCGGGGGGTTGTAATCGATACTGCGTGCACTAGGCTGACCCTCTTGCGGTGTGGGTCAAGATCAGTTGCAAGCGTATAAAACGGTAGTGTTCCGCTGGGCGGCCAGTGTGTTGATGGCGGCCAGCGTGCTTTTCGGCGCGGTTCCGGGTGCGGCCCAAACGCCGTCGGTGCTGGAGGAAATGTCGCTGATCACCCAAGGGGCGGATCAGGCGGGCTTCCTGTTGCGCTTTTCACCGACCGAGCCGCCCTATGCGGCGGTGAACGCCAACCCGAGGCGGCCCGAAGTGGTGTTGCGTTCGACGCTACGGGCCCCGCGTGCGGCTGTCCCCAGACTCCCGAACGGCCTGGTCCGACAGGTCGCTTTCGACAGTGCGAACGGCGATTTGAGGGTCACGTTCAACACCTCCGAGCCCGCCTCCGTCACGGTCGAGCCCGCCGGAGACCGGGCGTTCCAGGTCATGGTGAGGAGGATCAGCGAAGAGGAAGTCGCCGGCGTTCGCCCCCTCGGATCCACGGGCGAGGCGGTCGTACCGGCGAGCGACCTCCCGGCCTATGCCCAGACCGCTCCGGTGGGCGGCGACGTCTCGGGAGACGCGTCCGAACTCGTGCCCCTGAGGTACGCCGACGTCAGCGAAGTGATCGGCCTGCTGATCGAAGGCCACACCATCCAGCCCAACAACGTCTTCATCCGGCGCGAGCCGGGCTTCGGATCCGTGGGGTCGAGCACGCAGCAGAATTTCAGCAACGGCGTCGAGGCGCAGCGTGAGAGCGTGCCGCTGGGCGAGTCTTTCCCGGGGCAGGGCCTGGCGATCGACCGGCGACTGAACGCCATCTGGATCACCGGCACCCAGGAGCGGATCGCCCGGGTGAAGGAGCAGATCGCGCTCATCGACATCCCGGTGGACTCGGTCATCCTGGAGACCCAGTTCGTCGAACTCACCGAACAGGGCGTGCGCAATCTGGGCATCGACCTGAACAATCCCGCCGGTCAGATCGCGGTTGGAACCCTGCAGACCGGGGCGAACCTTCCCTTCGGGCTCGATCCCGAGATGACGCTGCCTTCCGGCGCCTTGCAGGCCAGCATCTACGCACAGGTGCAACTCGGCGAGGGCCGTATCGTGTCCCGCCCCCGCATCGCCGCGCAAAGCGGCGGGACCGCCAAGATCATCACGGGCGACGCCCTGCCCATCCTGACGTCGATCGCCTTGTCCGGAGTCAACGCCGTCTCCCAGCAAGTTCAGTATGTGAATGTCGGGGTGACGTTGCAGATCGCGCCGCGCGTGAGTTCCGACGGCTTCGTGACCTCGCAGATCTACTGCGTGGTCTCGTCGGTGACCGGATTTTCTCAGGGTTATCCGACGATCAGCCAACGCGAGGCCGAGACTTCGGCCTCTGTGCGCGACGGCGAGACGTTCGTCATCGGCGGGCTGACCCAGGAGAATACCCTCACCACCACCTCCCGGGTGCCCCTGCTCGGAGACGTTCCGCTCGTCGGGAATCTCTTCCGCGTCGATCGTTCGACGCGGTCGAAGACCGAGCTCTACATCATCATCACGCCGCGTATCGTTCGGCACCGACGGTTCGAGAACCAGTCGGATGCGCGCCTGCTCACCAGTGAGGCGCCGCAGCTGCAATAGTCCGGGTTCAGTACATATCGAGAAGAGAACTCATGATCCCGGAGCATTTGCTTCGAGCAACAATATTGCGTGCCAAGTAGTCTGCAGAGTTAACCTACAATATTTGCCTGTGACAGAATCTTTTCGTCGACAAGGCGAAAAGTTGTTCATAGCATCGACTCAGTTGTGGCGGATGAGCTTGACCGTATCCACAACGTAGAGGGAGTTGATGTGTTGAAACTTACAGTCTTAGGTATTGCGAGCGTTTCCTTGATGGCCTTGGCCCTGCCGGCCCAGGCACAGGAAGCCGGGGATGTCGTTCCCGGCAGCTACGTCTGCGTGTTCAAGAAGAACACCGTGTCCCGCGGAAACGCCCAGGCGGAAGCCAACCGGGCGGCCCAGGCAGGCGGCGGCCGGGTGAAGCACGTCTACAGCGTGGCCATCCAGGGCTTCGCCGCCGACCTGCCGCCGCAGGCGCTCGAGCGCGTCACTGCGGCCAATCCGAATATCGCCTATTGCGAACAGGATCGGGTCTTCTCCATTCCTCCGGTCAGGGCTGAAGCGAGGCCCGGCGGCGGCGGAAGCGTTCAGCCCGCGCAGGAGACCCCGTGGGGTATCGCGCGCGTCAACGGTGGCGCCGCCGGCGCGTTCGGCACCGCATGGGTGATCGACTCGGGCATCGACCTCGACCATCCGGACCTCAGGGTCGATGTCGCGCGCAGCCGCAGCTTCCTGTCCAATGACGCCTCGCCGGAAGATCTGAACGGCCATGGCACCCACGTGGCGGGCACGATCGCCGCGCTGGACAACACCATCGGCGTAATCGGAGTGGTGCCGGGAGCCTCGGTGGTCGCGGTCCGCGTGCTCGATCGTCGCGGCAGCGGCACTACCTCGGGGGTCATCGCCGGCGTCGACTATGTTGCCCAGTACGGCCGCTCGGGCGACGTCGCCAACATGAGCCTCGGCGGCGGCGTCAGCCAGGCGCTCGACGATGCGGTGGTGTCGGCCGCGTCGGGCGGCGTTCGCTTCGCCCTCGCCGCCGGAAACGAGAGCGACAACGCCAACAACCATTCGCCGGCCCGCGCCAACGGCCCGAATGTCTACACCGTCTCGGCCTTCGGCGTTGGCGACCGGTGGGCGTCCTACTCGAACTTCGGGAATCCGCCGATCGACTATGCCGAGCCCGGCTCGTCGATCAAATCGACCTGGAAGGATGGCGGCTACAACACCATCAGCGGCACCTCGATGGCCACGCCGCACCTCGCCGGCCTTCTGCTGGCCGGCGCGGTCCGCAATGGCGGTCCGGTGGCCGGGGACCCTGACGGCAATCCCGACCCGATCGGCGTCAGGTAAGACGTCTCTGACGCGTTGAGTGTGAGGAGGGGCGGTCAATCGGCCGCCCCTCTGTCACGTTCGGGGGCCGACCCGGCAAGGTTCAGCCCCTACCGCGCTCCGGCGCGATCGCCCTGGTTCCTAACCCCCCAGATCCAGCGAATAGCCCGCTGAGCGCACCGTCCTGATCGGATTGACCGTGCCCTCGATGTTGAGCGCCTTGCGCAGGCGGCCGACGTGGACGTCGACGGTGCGGGCCTCGACGTAGACGTCCGAGCCCCAGACGGCGTCGAGCAGCTGTTCGCGGCTGAACACGCGGCCGGGGTGCTGCATCAGGTGGTCGAGAAGGCGGAACTCGGTGGGGCCGAGGTGGATCTCGGTCCCGACGCGGCGGACGCGGTGGGCGACGCGGTCGATGACGATGTCGCCGTGGGACAGGCGGTCGTCAGCCAGGCCCGGGCGGATACGGCGCAGCACGGCGCGGATGCGGGCGTTCAGCTCGACCATCGAGAAGGGCTTGGTCATGTAGTCGTCGGCGCCGGTGTCGAGGCCGCGCACGCGGTCGCTCTCCTCGCCGCGCGCGGTGAGCATGATGATCGGCAGGTTGCGGGTCTCGGCCTTGCCGCGGATACGCCGGCAGACCTCGATGCCGGACAGCTTGGGCAACATCCAGTCGAGCAGGACGAGGTCGGGCATGCGCTCCTCGATCTGCAGCATGCCCTCCTCGCCGTCGGCGGCGATGACGACCCGATAGCCTTCCTTCTCGAGGTTATACTGGACCAGGGTGGCCAGGGCGTCCTCGTCTTCCATCACCAGAACATAGGGCTGCACGGCGGTTCTCCGGGATTCAGGCGGTCGTCGGCGCTTCGGGCGTGTCTTCGGCGGCGTCGGGGTTCCAGCGCGGGCGCTCGCCCGTGAACTCCTCGCCGGTGATCTCGTAGTGGATGGTCTCGGCGATGTTCGTGGCGTGGTCGCCGATGCGCTCGAGGTTCTTGGCCATGAACAGCAGGTGGGTGCAGGCCCCGATCGTGCGCGGGTCGCCCATCATGTAGGTCAGCAGCTCGCGGAACAGGCTGTTGTAGTGCTCGTCGACCTCGTCGTCGGTGTTCCAGACGGCGATGGCCCGGTCGACCTCGCCGGCGGCGTAGGCATCGAGCACGTCGCGCAGGCGCATGGAGACCAGCTTGCCCATCCTCTCGATCGACCGCGTGAGCGGCTGCATCGGCTCGCCCTCGGCCAGGACCAGGCCGCGCTTGGCGATGTTCTTGCCGAGGTCGCCGGTGCGTTCGAGGTCGGTCGCCAGCTTCATCGCCGACAGGGTGCGGCGCAGGTCGGAGGCGACCGGCTGGCGCAGGGCGATCAGGCGGATGGCCTTCTTCTCGATTTCGCGGTGCAGGGCGTCCAGCCGGGCGTCGCGCTCGACCACGGAGCGGCCGAGAGCGACGTCGCGGCGGGCGACGGATTCGATGGCGTCGGCGACCTGGGCCTCGGCCAGGCCGCCCATGCGGGCGACCTCGGCGGTCAGCTGGTCCAGTTCGTCGCCATAGGCCTTGACGGTGTGCTGGGTCATGGGCGGGTCCTAGCCGAAGCGGCCGGTGATGTAGTCGAGCGTGCGCCGCTCGCGCGGATTGGTGAAGATGTCCTCGGTGTCGCCCATCTCGACCAGCCGGCCGAGGTGGAAGAAGGCGGTGCGCTGGCTGACGCGCGCGGCCTGGGCCATGGAGTGGGTGACGATGACGATGCAGTAGCGCTCGCGCAGCTCGTCGATCAGCTCCTCGATCTTCGCCGTGGCGATGGGGTCGAGAGCCGAGCAGGGCTCGTCCATCAGGATGACCTCTGGCTCGACCGCGATGGCGCGGGCGATGACCAGCCGCTGCTGCTGGCCGCCGGACAGGCCTGTGCCGGGCGAGTGCAGCCGTTCGGCGACCTCGTCCCACAGGCCGGCCCGCTTCAGCGAGGCCTCGACGATGCCGTCCAGCTCGTCCTTGCCGTCGGCGAGGCCGTGGATGCGGGGGCCGTAGGCGACGTTCTCGTAGATGGTCTTGGGGAAGGGGTTCGGCTTCTGGAACACCATGCCGACGCGGGCGCGCAGCAGCACGGGATCGACCGACCTGGCGTTGACGTCCTCGCCGTCGATCTCGATGCGGCCGACGACACGGGCGCCCTGGATGGTGTCGTTCATGCGGTTCATGGTCCGCAGGAAGGTCGACTTGCCGCATCCCGACGGGCCGATCAGGGCGGTGACGGTCTTGTCCGCGATGTCCATCGAGACATCGTGCAGGGCCTGTTTGTCGCCGTAGAAGACGGACACGTCACGCGCGCAGATCTTGACCGGCGCATTTGGGTCGGCGCTGTGCAGGACCGGGGGCGGGACCACCACCGACGCTTCGGCGGAAGGGCCGCCGTGGGCGTCATCCGGGGCGCGGAAAAGATTGAATCTCATAGGCTTACCACCGGCGTTCGAAATGCCGCCGCAACAGAACGGCGGCGGCATTCATGACGATCATGAAGGCCAGGAGAACCATGATGGCCGCTGCCGTGCGCTCGTGGAACGCGCGCTCGGAAGCATTCTCCCAGATGTAGATCAGCGAGGGCAGGGCCCCCGAGGGTTCGGTCACCGCGTGCGGAATCCCCGGCACGAAGCTGACCATGCCGATCAGCAGCAGCGGCGCCGTCTCGCCCAGCGCGTGGGCCATCGAGATGATGGCGCCCGTCATGACCCCCGGCATGGCCAGCGGCAGGGTGTGATGGAACACGGTCTGGGTCTTCGACGCGCCCATGGCCAGCGCCGCCTCGCGGATCGAGGGCGGCACCGCCTTCAGCGCCGAGCGGGTGGCGATGATGATGGTCGGCAGGGCCATCAAGGCCAGCACCAGACCCCCGACCAGCGGGCTGGCCCGCGGCAGATGCATCCAGTTGATGAACAGGGCCAGCCCCAGCAGGCCGTAGATGATCGACGGCACGGCGGCGAGGTTGTTGATGTTGACCTCGATCAGATTGGTCAGCCGGCCCCTGGGCGCGAACTCCTCCAGGTAGAGGGCCGCGCCGACGCCGAGAGGCAGGGCGATCAGGGCGGTCACCAGCAGCATCAGGGCCGAGCCGACCACGGCCCCCAGCACGCCGGCCAGCTCGGGTTCGGTCGAATCGCCCTTGGTGAGCAGGGCGCTGTTGAAATGGCCGGCGACGAGGCCGTCGGCCTTCAGCCGGTCCAGCCAGCCGATCTGCTCGTCGGAGAGGCGGCGCTGCTCGGCGGGTGTCTCGAGCGTGATCTCGCCCTTGAAATAGAGGTCAGCGTCGTCGGCCAGCGGCGCGGCGATCGACACGGTCTGGCCGATGAGCCCCGGGTTCTTCTGGATGCGGTCCGCGGCGACGAATTTGAGCTCGGACGAGAACAGCCCGCGCATGGCCGTGGCTTTCGTGCCCGCGGCGTCGTCCTGCACTCCCAGGCGAGCCAGCTGCTGCTCGGCGACCAGCAGTTCGAAATTGGTCCCCTGCGGGTAGGCGCGGTCGATCCGGGCCGGGTCCATGTAGACCGGCACGGCCACGGAATGGGCGTAGAAGGCCGTGTGCCCCTGTTCGAAGATGCGGCCGAGCAGCAGCAGCAGGAAGCCCACGGCGACGCCGATGGCCAGCAGGCCGTACAGCTTGAAGCGCCGTTCGCGGGCGTAGCGCCGCTTCAGCCCCGCCCGCAGGCGGTCGGTGTGCGCGGCCCCGGCGAGGGGCGCCGGCTGGTCGGGAGTGATGGCCGCGTCAGTCATACTGCTGCCGGTAGGTGTGGACGATGCGCTGGGCGATGATGTTCAGCGCCAACGTCACGAGGAAGAGGGTCAGGCCGAGCCCGAAGGCGGCCAGGGTCTTGGGGCTGTCGAACTCCTGGTCGCCGGTCAGCAGGGTGACGATCTGCACGGTCACCGTGGTCACCGTATCGAGCGGGTTCAGGGTCAGGCGCGCGGCCAGGCCCGCCGCCATGGTGACGATCATGGTCTCGCCGATGGCCCGCGACATGGCCAGCAGCATGGCCCCCGCCACGCCGGGGAGGGCGGCGGGCAGCAGCACGCGCTTGACGGTTTCGGACTTCGTCGCCCCCATCGCGTAGGAGCCGTCGCGCAGCGACTGGGGCACGGCGTTGATGATGTCGTCGGACAGGGAGCTGACGAAGGGGATCAGCATGATCCCCATGACCGCGCCGGCGACGAGCGCCATCTGGTTCTGGACCAGCATCAGATACTGGCCGACGCCGTCCAGCGGCCCTCCGACCAGCGCCGCGCCGATTGCGTTGAAGAATTCGCGGAAGGCCGGGCCCACCGTCAGCGCGGCGAAGAAGCCGTAGACCACGGTCGGCACGCCCGCGAGGACCTCCAGCACGGGCTTCACCGTGGCCCGGAAGACCGGTCCGGCGTACTCCGACAGGTAGATGGCCGCGAACAGACCGACCGGCGCGGCCACGGCCATGGCGATCAGCATGATCAGGAAGGTGCCGGCGAACAGCGGCAGGGCTCCGAAGGCGCCGGTCGAGCCGACCTGGTCGGCGCGGATGGCCGTCTGCGGGCTCCACTGGGTCCCGAACAGGAATTCCGTGATCGGCACGGAGGCGAAGAAGCGGATGGAGTCGAACACCAGGGAAGCGATGATTCCGACGGTGGTCAGGATCGCGACGGCCGAACTGGCGAACAGCAGGCCGACGATCCAGCCCTCGACCCGGTTGCGCGCCCTCAGGTCAGGGCGAATGCGGCGGAAGACGTAGAATGCCCCGGCGAGGGCCGCCAGCGCCGCCAGGACCAGGCCGGCCAGTTCCAGCATCCAGCTGATCCGGGCGACGCGGGCGCCCTCGGCCGGCAGCAGGTCGGCATAGGGGGCGGCCCAGATCTGCGCCGCCGGCTGCCCGGCCCCGACCGAGCGGGCGTCGGCGAAGAAGGCGGAGCGGCGGAGCGGGTCCAGCTCGCCGACGGCCTCCGGCGCGCCGGACGAGATCAGGGCGGCTTCGATCGACGGGGTGACGAGCGCCGCCGCGATCAGCACGACCACCGCCGGAAACACCGTCCAGATCAGGGCCCAGGCGCCAAATTGGCCAGGGCGCGAATGCGCCCGCTCGCCCCGCTGACGCTGTCGCGCCAGCAGACGCGCCCCTGCCCAGGCGGCGACCGCGGCGACGAGCAGAATCGGCAGGAAGAGCAGGATCATGCGGGTCCGGGCCGGGGGAATCGAACGCCCGGGGACGCCCCGTCGTTCGCGGCGGAACCTGCCCGGGAATGGTCAGCGGATTACGACGGCCGCGTGACAGTTCTGTTACGCCGCCGGACCTTTCGGGGCCGCCACCGGGAAGTAGGCCGTGAACCTTGAGCCGTGACCCGGAGCGCTCTCGACCGTGAGGCCGCCGCGGTGGCGGTTGACGATGTGCTTGACGATGGCGAGGCCCAGGCCCGTGCCGGCCCGCTCGCCGCCGCTCTTCTGGCCCTCGACCCGGTAGAAGCGCTCCGTCAGCCGGGGCAGATGCTCGGGCGCGATGCCGGGGCCGTAGTCGCGCACCGACAGCTGGACAGCCTGTTTCGCCCCGCCGGATGCATCGAGGCGCCTGAGCTCGAC
>NZ_DASPNO010000033.1:0-44729 GCF_035626535.1 Brevundimonas sp. | reverse complement strand
GTGTCGAGATCGCCGTATTCGAGGATCAGCTGGGCGGCCGTCTTGGGGCCGATGCCGGGGGCGCCGGGGACGTTGTCGACGCTGTCGCCGATCAGGGCCTGGACCTCGACCACCTTGTCCGGCGTGACGCCGAATTTCTCGAACACCGCCTCCTCGGCGAGGCGGCGCTCCTTCATCGGGTCCCACATCACCACCGAGGGGCCGATCAGCTGCATCAGGTCCTTGTCGGAGGAGACGATGACCGCCTCGCCGCCGGCGTCGCGCGCCTTGCAGGCGTAGGTGGCGATCAGGTCGTCGGCCTCGTAGCCGGGCAGTTCGACGCAATGGACGCCGAAGGCGGCGGTGGCCTCGCGGACCAGCGGGAACTGGGGGATCAGATCCTCCGGCGGGGCCGAGCGGTTGGCCTTGTACTGATCGTACATCTGGTTGCGGAAGGTCTTCTCCGAATGGTCGAAGATGGCCACCAGATGGGTCGGGCCGTCGGCGCCCTTCATGTCGCGGATCAGCTTCCACAGCATGTTGCAGTAGCCCTGCACCGCGCCGACGGGCAGGCCGTCCGACTTGCGGGTCAGGGGCGGCAGAGCGTGATAGGCGCGGAAGATGTAGGCCGAGGCGTCGATCATCCACAGCCGCAGCGCGGGGCCGTCCTGGGTGAGGGCGCGGTCGGTCGTTTCGGCGGCGGTGTCGGTCATGCGGCGAACATAGGGGGGCGCGGGGCCGCCGTCACCGCCCGCGGACTACGAGACCCAGGTGTTCCTGCACTCGCCGACGGTCCAGCCCGCGAAGCCGGAGTGGACGCGGCATTCGTAGCCCATGCCGGAGAGGGGGCCGTGCATGATGCCGGTCTCGATCACGGCGCCGCGGTCGTCGTAGCCCGGGCGGGCGAAGCTGACCCAGCGCATCCGCTCGCGCGGGTCGCCGGGAGCGTCGGGATCGTAGGACTCGAAGGCGAGGCCGTAGCGGCTCCACTGGCAGCGCGGGGCGTAGTCGCCCTCGAAGCGGATCGGCAGCGGGGGATTGTCGGTGCTGTTGAACCGGTAGTGTTCCTTCGCCACAGCGGCGATGACGGCGCAGTCGTCGCTGTCGGCATGGGGCGTGGGCACGTCAGGGCCCGAGGGCGGCGGCGTGGCGCAGGCCGTCAGCGGCAGGGTCAGGGCGGCAGCGAGGAGGGCGAGGCGCATGACAGCTCCTATCGGGTACGCAGGCCGGTGATGGTGCGGTTGGGCGCGATGTCCTCGGCCGAGGTGATCAGGTGAACGAGGGCGGGACGGCCGGCGTTCCGGGCCGCCTCGAGCGCGGCGGGGAAGTCCCCGGTCCGTTCGCAGCGCACGCCGAAGGCGCCGAAGGCCTCGGCGTAGGCGACGAAGTCGGGGTTGCGCAGGTCGGTGGCGATGGTCCGCTGCGCGCCCGGATAGTGGGTCTCCTGGTGCATGCGGATGGTGCCATAGGTCCCGTTGTCGACGACCACGACGACGGCGTTGATGCCGTACTGGACGGCGGTGGCGATCTCCTGCCCGGTCATCAGATAGTCGCCGTCGCCGGCGATGCAGATGACGTCGCGGTTCGGGTGGACGCTCTTGGCGGCGAGGGCGGCGGGATAGCCGTAGCCCATGGCGCCGGAGGTCGGGGCCAGCTGGGTGCGGCAGGCGCGGTGGCGGTAGAAGCGGTGCAGCCAGGCGGCGAAATTGCCCGCGCCGTTGGTGACGATGGCGTCGGCCGGCAGCACCTCGGCCAGATGCGCCATGCACTCGCTCATGTTGACGGCGCCGGTGACCGGCACAGGTGTCGAGAAGGCCTGATAGTCGGCGTGCGCCGCGGCGGCCTCCTCGGCCCATGTGCGGCCGGGATCGATCGAGGCGAGCGCGAGAGCCGCCAGTGAGTTGTCAGCGGTGGCGCTCATCAGCGGCGTCCAGACGCGGCCCAGCTCCTCGGCGCCCGGATGGATGTGGACCAGGGTATCGGCGGTGCGGGCGCGCTCGAACAGGGTGTAGCCCTGGGTCGGGTTCTCGCCGAGTCGGGCGCCGACGGCGAGGATCAGGTCGGCCGCCCTGGCCCGCGCCGTCAGCTTCGGATTGCAGCCGAGGCCCAGGTCGCCGGCGTAGTTGGTGCGGTCGTTGGAGATCAGGTCCTTGCGCCGGAACGACAGGGCCAGCGGCAGGCCGAGGCGCTCGGCCCAGTCGCCGAGGGCGGCGGCGGCGTCCTCGGTCCAGCCGGAACCGCCCAGCACGAGCAGCGGGCGCTCGGCCCTGGCCAGCTGCTCGCGCACCTGTTCGACGAAGGCCGGGTCCAGCGCCGCCCTGGCGGGGACGACCGGGCGGAGCGGGGCGGGGCCGCCGTCCTCGTGCAGGATGTCCTCGGGCAGGGCGATGACCACCGGCCCCCTGCGGCCCTGCAAGGAAGTGGCGATGGCGCGCTCGACGACCTCGACGGTGCGCGCCGGGGTCTCGATCTCTGTGGCCCATTTGGCGAGGCCGCCGAACACCTCCCGGTAGTCGACCTCCTGGAAGGCGCCCCGTCCCCGGTCGGCCATGGCGATCTGGCCGACGAACAGGATCATCGGCGTCGAGTCCTGATGCGCCGTGTGCACGCCGATCGAGGCGTGAGTGGCGCCCGGTCCCCGTGTGACCATGCAAACGCCGGGCTTGCCCGTGAGCTTGCCGTAGGCCTCGGCCATGTTGGCGGCGCCCGCCTCGTGGCGGCAGGCGATGACCTCGATGCGGTCGCGCACGTCGGCCAGGGCGTCCAGCACCGCGAGATAGCTCTCGCCCGGCACGCAGAAGACACGGTCGATGCCGTTCACGACGAGGGTTTCGACGAGGCGGCGGGCGGCGGTGTTCGGCGGCTGCAGAGTCATCCCGGCGGGTTAGCAGACGGCTCGAACCTTGGCCATGCAACCGCACGGCCACGCTTGCGTTCAAGGCGCGGATTTCACGTCGAAGGGGACCGTCCATGAAGAAGATCATCGCCCTCGGGCTCGTCGCCGCCATGATGGCGGTCTCGGCCTGCAACACCGTCTCGGGCATCGGGCGCGACGTCCGCGCCGCCGGCGACGCGGTGACCTCGGGCGCGGAAAGCGCGAAGCGGTAGGTCTTCGCCCCGGGCGGATCACCTCACGTCCGTCGTCCTCGGGCTTGATCCGAGGATCACACGTGGGGCCCTGCTGTGAGGCGGAGATGGCCCGGCGCGAGTGACCGCAGGCTCCGCCACCGAGCACCGGACGGTCTGGCCCTGGGTCAAGCCCGAGGGTGACGGTGATGGGTCAGTAGCTGACGCCCGTCAGGTAGAGGCCGTCCGACGGGGCCACCGGTCCGCAAGCGGCGCGGTCCCGGGCCTCGAGCGCCCGCGCGACGTCTTCGACCTTCCAGCGGCCCTGCCCGACCTCCGCCAGGGTCCCGGTCATGGACCGCACCTGCCGGTGCAGGAAGCTGCGCGCTTCGAACACCAGATGCACCTCCTCGCCGACGCGCGAGACGCGGGCGACGTCGAGGGTCTTGAGCGGCGACTTCGACTGGCAGGCGATGTCACGGAAGGTGGTGAAGTCGTGCAGCCCGACCAGCGCCTGCGCCGCCGCGTGCATGGCCTCGGCGTCGAGCGGTTTCTTGACGTGCCAGACCCGGCCCCGGTCGAGCGCCGGGCGGCCCGGGCGGTTGAGGATGCGGTAGAGGTAGCGCCGCCCGGTCGCCGAAAAGCGCGCGTGCCACTCCGGCTCGGCCTCGATGCAGTCCAGCACCGCCACCGCCTCCTCGACCATGTGGGCGTTGAGCGCGTTCATCACCGTGCGGGCGGGCCAGGCCTTCTCCAGATCGACGCCGATGACCTGACCGGTGGCGTGGACGCCGGTGTCGGTGCGGCCGGCGGCGGCGATGCGCACCGTCTCGCCGCAGAAGGCGGTGATGGCCCGCTCGACGGCGCCCTGCACCGTCGGCTGATCCGTCTGGGCCTGGAATCCGTTGTAGCCCGAGCCGTCATACTCCAGCGTCAAACGGTAGCGGGGCATCAGGCCAGCACCGTTCCGGCCGGAACAGGGAAGCCGCGCAGCATATCGTCGGCCGGCTGGGCCGCCTTGCCGGGCCGCTGCACCGTCAGCAGCCGCACCACACCCTCGCCGCAGGCCACGCGCAGACCGCCGTCCAGCACCTCGCCCGGCGCGCCCTCGCCCGGCCCCGAGACGCGCGACATCAGCGCCTTGATACGCACCGGCCCCTCGGCGCCCGGCGCCTCGAACCAGGCGCCCGGAAAAGGCGACAGGCCGCGGATGTGGCAATCGATCTCCGCCGCCGGTCGGCTCCAGTCGATGCGCGCCTCGGCCGGGGTGATCTTGCGGGCGTAGGTGGGTTCGCCGGTCTGCGGCGTGCCCTCGACTCCGCCCCGGTCTATGGCGGCGAGGGCACGCGGCCACAGGCTGGCGCCGATGTGCGACATGCGCTCGGACAGGGTCGCGGCGGTGTCGTCGGGACGGATGTCGAGCACTTCGGAGAGCAGGATCGGGCCTTCGTCGAGGCCCTCGGACATGCGCATGATCTGCACGCCGGTCTGGCGGTCGCCGGCCATGATGGCCCGCTGGATCGGGGCGGCGCCGCGCCAGCGCGGCAGCAGCGAGCCGTGGAGGTTGAAGCAGCCGAGGCGGGGCGCTTCGAGCACCTCGCGCTTGAGGATCTGGCCGTAGGCGACCACGCAGGCGGCGTCGACCTCAAGGCTGCGGAAGGTCTCGATGGCCTCTGTCGCCTTCATCGAGGCCGGCGTGAACACCGGCAGCTCCATGGTCTCGGCGAAGGCGTGCACCGGCGACGGCGTCAGCTTCTGGCCCCGGCCGCGCGGCTTCGGCGGCTGGCTGTAGACGGCCACGACCTCATGACCGCTGGCGATCAGCTCGGCCAGCGAGGGCACGGCGAAGTCGGGGGTTCCCATGAAGGCGAGGCGCATGCGAGGCGGTGTGCCTCATGCGCGGGACGGGGACAAGGCGAGGGGGGAGCGGGGACGGGGCCCAACGGGTTTGCGGCGGGTGCGAGGTCCACTTTCGACCCATTGCGGACGTTCGATCAGGATGTGATGATTGTCAGATGAGCGCGCTTTCAGCTTCTGTCGTAGCAGCAATCGCGGTGTCGGTCTCAACTCAGAGCCTCCCGACGCAGCAACTCGGAATGGACGAGGTTACGATCACCGAAGTCTCCGCCGATCCGGGTTTTGTCTCAGGTGTCATGGCAACCGCCGTTGGGGTCCGAGGCACAGTCGCGGGCGAGCAGCGGTTCTACCTGATCCCGTTCATGACCATCGACCAGACTAAGCCCCGTGTAGGCGATAGATGCGCCATCAGTTGGCAGTGGCACTCTGGTTTCGAGTGGTTGCTTGGCGACGGTGGATCGGTTCGCGAAGGACGCATGGTGACCGCCTTCCGCTGCGAACCGGCATCCCATTAGGTCAAGGAGTGATCGTCCGCTTTCCACCCTTTGCAGACGTTCCAGAGCAGCCCAACATCGGCCTGCGTCTTCTCCATTTCATGGCCTCGCCGCATGGGACTCCTGACCTTCAGCCTCAACGTCACCCTGGACGGCTGCTTCGACCACCAGGAGGGAATCGCCGACGACGAGACGCACGCCTTCTTCACCCGCCTGATGGACGAGAGCGGGGCGATGCTGTGGGGGCGCGTCACCTACGAGATGATGGAGAGCCACTGGCCGGCGGTGGCCCGCGGCGAGGTGGACGCGCCGCCGGCGTTACGCGAGTGGGCGATCAAGCTGGAGGCCAAGCCGAAATATGTGGTGTCGTCGACGCGAACGGACTTTCCGTGGACCAACAGCCACCTGATCGCCGGCGACCTGCGCGCGGGGGTGCAGAGGCTCAAGGACGCGACGCCGGCGGGCGTGCTGCTGGGAAGCGGCAAGCTCGCGGCGAAGCTGGACCGGCTGGACCTGATCGACGAGTACAAATTCCTCGTCCATCCCAGGATCGCGGGGCACGGCCCGACCCTCTACCAGGGCGGGCTGCCCGGCACGCGGCGGCTGGAGCTGATATCGGCCACGCCGCTCCGCAGCGGCCCCGTCGCCATGCATTACCGGCGGAGCGCTGACCCGACCTCAGTCCCAGCGCGTGAAGACGCCGCCGCCCTCGTCCCATTCGCCACCGGCGTCCAGCGCGTCGTCGAAGGTCAGCAGCCGGTCGATCAGCATGCCGGCGACCACGCCCACGGCCGCCACGGCGACCAGCGAGACGAGGCTGGCCACGCCGACCTTCTCGTTGCGGGTCAGCCGGCGGCGGCCGGTGGGGTCGATGATGCGGTCGCGGTTGCGCTTGAGACGGGCCATCAGGCGGCCAGCCTCGCCGCCTTCTTGACCCTGGCCACGGCGCGCTCGCGCTTCAGGCGCGACAGGTGGTCGATGAACAGCACGCCCTCGAGGTGATCCATCTCGTGCTGGATGCAGACGGCGTAGAGGCCGTCGGCCTCTTCCTCGACGGTCTGGCCGGCATAGTCCATGTAGCGGATGCGGACCCGGGCCGGGCGTTCGACGGCGTCGTAGACGTCCGGCACCGACAGGCAGCCTTCCTCATACTGGAACAGCTCGTCCGAGGCCCAGAGGATCTCGGGATTGACGAAATAGCGCGGGTTGCGGCGGGCGGCCTCGTAAGCGGCGCGCGCCTCGTCCGTGGCGTCCTCGGCCGGTTCGTCGCCAGCGACGTCGCGGTCGCCCAGGTCCATGACGATGACCCGGCGCGTGTCGCCGATCTGCACCGCGGCCAGACCGATGCCCGGGGCCGCGTACATAGTCTCCAGCATGTCGTCCATCAGGGCGCGCAGCTCGTCCGTCACCGGCCCCTCAACCGGACGGGAGACCTGCTTCAGCACCGCCAGATCGGCGGCGTTGTCGATGGTGAGGATGCGACGGACGGCCATGGCCGGGAGGTAGGGGGCGCCGGCCCGGACGTCAAGATTTCCCAGCGCTGTGCTCGGTTATGCCGCGGCTTCGGGCAGCACCCGCGGCTTCCGGTCGGCGCCGATGGCGACATAGGTGAAGACGCCCTCGGTCACCCGCACCGCCTCGCCGTGGGCCTCGTTGCGCGAGCGCTTCCACGCCTCGACATGGACGCGGATGGAGGTGCGGCCGGTCTTGACCACCTCGGCATGGAGCGAGACCTCGTCGCCGACCGACACCGGCTGGTGGAAGACCATGGCGTCGACGGCGATGGTCACGCAGCGGCCCTGGGCGATCTCGAACGCCGGGGTGGCTCCGGCGAGGTCCATCTGGGCCAGCAGCCAGCCGCCGAAGATATCGCCCTCGGGGTTGGTGTCGGCCGGCATGGCGATGACCCGGCCGACGAGGCGGCCGCGCGGGCCGCCCATCAGAAGGCGCTCTGGCCGGTGATGGCGCGGCCGAGGATCAGGGCGTGGACATCGTGGGCGCCCTCGTAGGTGTTGACCGTCTCGAGGTTCATGGCGTGGCGCATGACGTGCATCTCGCCGGTGATGCCGGCCCCGCCGTGCATGTCCCGGGCCGTTCTGGCGATATCCAACGCCTTGCCGCAGTTGTTGCGCTTCATCATCGAGATGGCCTCGGGGACCCAGGCTCCCTGGTCGAGCAGCCGGCCCAGCGCCAGCGCGCCCTCGAAGCCGAGGAAGATCTCGGTCTGCATGTCGGCCAGCTTCTTCTGCACCAACTGGCGCGACGACAGCGGGCGTCCGAACAGCATCCGCTCGCCGACGTAGTCGCGGGTCAGGTGGAAACAGGCCTCCGCCGCGCCCATGGCCCCCCAGGCGATGCCGTAGCGCGCCTTGTTCAGGCAGGAGAAGGGACCGCGCAGGCCCTTCACGGCCGGCAGCAGGTTCTCTTTCGGCACCAGGACGTCGTTGAGGCCGATGTCGCCGGTGATCGAGGCGCGCAGGCTGAGCTTGTCGCCGATCTTGTCGGTGGTGAAGCCTTCCATGCCGCGTTCGACGATGAAGCCGCGGATCTCGCCGTCCAGCTTGGCCCAGACGATGGCCAGGTCGCTGATCGGGCTGTTGGTGATCCAGTATTTGGCGCCGTTCAGGCGGTAGCCGCCGTCGACCTTTTCCGCCTTCGTCTTCATCGAGGCCGGGTCCGAGCCGCCGTCGGCCTCGGTCAGGCCGAAGCAGCCGATGAGTTCGCCGGCGGCCATGCGCGGCAGGAATTTCATCTTCTGGTCTTCGGAGCCGAAGGCGTAGATCGGATACATGGCCAGCGACGACTGCACCGACATCGCCGAGCGGTAGCCGCTGTCGACCGCCTCGATCTCGCGCGCGATCAGGCCGTAAGCGACGTGGCTGACGCTGGAGCCGCCGTACTGCTCCGGCAGCATGGCGCCGAGGAAGCCCATCTCGCCCAGTTCGGTCATGATCGACTTGTCGAACACCTCGTCGCGGAAGGCGGCGATGACGCGCGGCAGCAGTTTCTCGCGGGCGTAGGAGCGGGCCGCCTCCTGGATCATCCGCTCGTCGTCGGTCAGCCGTCCCGACAGATCCAGCGGGTCGTCCCAGCGGAAGGTCTTGGCGGGAGAAGCGGGGCCGTCGGCCATGGGTGATCTTTCCTAAGCGTGCCGGAGTCGCTGCATGCGTCACGCCATTGATGACGGGCGCCCCCTGTTCTGGCGGGCGGTTTAGGCCAGAATGACGCCGACGGGTAGAGGCGGGGCCCGTCTCAAGCTATGCTGCGCTCATGATACGCACATGGAATCGTCTCTTCGTCGATCACCCGCGCGAGGTCGAGGAGAGCTACCTTCATCACATGGCGGCGTCGTCGCGATTCGGCCTCCGCCTGCTGAAGCTGGCCGGCTGCGCCTTCCTGCACGCGCTGGTGCCGGGGGTGCACAAGGCGACGGTGTCGAAGGCGGTCTGCTGCATGGCTGACGAACTCGACGGCCGGGCCCGCGAGGCGCGCGAATGCCGCATGCGCAATGCCGGGGTGTGGGATCCGGGTCTCTGACGGTGGCGCAAGGCCCGCTTTCCGGCGTCCGCATCCTCGATCTCAGCCGCGTCCTCGCCGGGCCGTGGGCGACGCAGACCCTGGCCGATCTCGGGGCCGAGGTGATCAAGATAGAGCGGCCCGGCGCCGGCGACGACACGCGCCACTGGGGCCCGCCGTTCACCGCCAGGGCCGACGGCTCGAAGGGCGACGCCGCCTATTTCCTGTGCGCCAACCGCGGCAAGAAGTCGGTCGAGCTGGACATCGCCACGCCGGAAGGAGCGAAAATCGTCCGTGAACTGACCAAGAGCTGCGACGTCGTGGTCGAGAATTTCAAGACCGGCGGGCTGAGAAAGTACGGCCTCGACTTCGCGGCCCTGTCGGCGGTCAATCCGAAGCTGGTCTACTGCTCGATCACCGGCTTCGGCCAGGACGGGCCGGACGCGCACCGGGCCGGCTACGACTACATGATCCAGGCCATGGGCGGGCTGATGTCGGTGACCGGCCAGCCGGACGGCGCGCCCGGGGCCGAACCGATGAAGGTCGGGGTGGCCGTCGCCGACCTGTTCACCGGCCTCTACGCCTCCAACGCCATCCTCGCCGCCCTGCTGCATGCCCGCGCCACGGGACAGGGGCAGCATATCGACATTGCCCTGTTCGACGTGCAGGCGGCCATGCTGGCCAATCAGGCGACCAATTTCTTCGTTGGCGGCAGGGCCCCGACGCGGATGGGCAACGCCCACCCAAACCTCGCGCCGTACCAGCCC
Organism: Brevundimonas sp.; assembly: GCF_035626535.1. Lineage (GTDB taxonomy): Bacteria > Pseudomonadota > Alphaproteobacteria > Caulobacterales > Caulobacteraceae > Brevundimonas. The sequence continues at coordinate 35,050 of NZ_DASPNO010000033.1, read as the reverse complement.
TTTCCGTGCACGGACGGCATGGTGGTCATCGCCGTCGGAAACGACGGCCAGTTCCGCTCCCTGGCCACCGCGCTGGGCGCGCCCGGCCTCGGCGCCGACCCGCGCTTCGCCACCAACGCCCTGCGCATCGAGCACCGCGCCGTCCTGACCGCCGAGCTGTCGGCCCTGACCGCCGGCCGGACCATGAAGGCGCTGATGCATGCGCTGGAGGCGGCGGGCGTGCCGTGCGGGCCGGTCAACACCATCGATCAGGTGTTCGGGGAGCCGCAGGCGAAGCATCGCGGGCTGGAGGTGACCCAGATGCGCGGCGATCTGTCCGCTCCGGTCCGCACGGTCGCCTCGCCGATCCGGATGTCGGCCACGCCCGTCGCCTACGACCTGCCGCCCCCGGCGCTGGGCGAGCACACGGACGAGGTGCTGGGGCCGCTGCGCTCCGGCGGCTAGCCCGTCGGCGGGTCGAGCAGGAGCTTCAGGACCAGAAACACGACCAGCATCGCGAACGCAAAGCCGACGATCGACAACAGCACGCCCTGCCAGGCCACCGGCCGGAACCGGCGCGGCAGACTGTTGCCCCAGAAGCCGCCGAGCGGGAAGGCGGCCAACGCCATCAGCGTGCCGGTCGCCCGCGTGCCGCCGTCCATATCCGCCATGTCGTCGCCCTCGTCCATCGCGAAGTCCCCGGCGTTGACCCGCGCCAGAAGCGCCCGCGCCTCGTCGATCGTCGACGCCGGCGCCATCAGCCGGATGCCCAGCGCCCGCTGCATCAGCGGGTCGACGGTGGTCTGGAACCGCTCGGTGACGGTCACGTCGATGCCGTGCGACGCCAGAAAGGCCCCGGCCAATTCGGCCTCATAGACGTCGGCGAAGCGGGCGATCTCGCGGAGGCTCATGGAGTGAGCTTTGCATGAGGGTTCCCGGCAAGCCAGAGCTTCAGCGCGCGGCGCTAGCCGAGCGCCATCAGCAGACATCCGGCAAGCGGGAGGACGACGAAGAAGATCACCACGACCACGACGCCGGCCCTCTTCGCCGAGCCCATGACGCCCTGGATTTCATGCTCGTCCAGCTCACCGACCTTGCCCGGCGTATGGTCGACCATCCACTCGTCGCTTTCGTCCGCGTCGAGGCCGCCGAACTCGCCTCTGCGGGCGCGAGCGATCAGGTCGCGCGCCTGGACGATCTGGAAATCCGGGGCGGTGATGCGCACCCCGCCCATGGCGATCTGCAGATGGGCGGCGTTGTTGGCCATCTCGCGGTCGGTCACCCGTGCGTCGACGCCGTGGCTCCTCAGCAGCTCCGTCGCCAGTTCGGCTTCAGGCAGGGTCGAGAACCGGGCCACTTCAAAACGATCCATGACCCGGCCCCTCCGGTTTTCCGGATCAGAGATCCAGCAGCGCCCGCGCCGGATCTTCCAGCAGTTCCTTAACCCGCACCAGGAAGGTCACCGCCTCCTTGCCGTCGACGATGCGGTGGTCGTAGCTCAGGGCCAGGTACATCATCGGGCGGATCTTGACCTCGCCGTTCACCGCCATCGGGCGCTGGACAATGTTGTGCATGCCGAGGATGCCCGACTGCGGCGCGTTGAGGATCGGCGTCGACATCAGCGAGCCATAGGTGCCGCCGTTGGTGATGGTGAAGGTGCCGCCCTGCAGCTGGTCCAGCGTCAGTTCGCCGTCGCGGGCCGCCTTGCCCAGAGCCGCGATGCCCTTCTCGATCCCCGCCAGCGTCAGCTGGTCGGCGTCGCGCAGTACCGGCACGACGAGGCCCTTTTCGGTGCCGACGGCGATGCCGATGTCGTAGTGGTTCTTGTAGATGATGTCCGTGCCGTCGATCTCGGCGTTGACCGCGGGAATCTCGTGCAGCGCCTGCACCACCGCGCGGGTGAAGAAGCTCATGAAGCCGAGCTTGACGCCGTGGCGCTTCTCGAACGCCTCCTTGTACTGGCTGCGCAGGGCCATGACATTGGTCATGTCCACCTCGTTGAAGGTGGTCAGCTGGGCGGCGGTGTTCTGCGATTCCTTCAGGCGGCGCGCGATGGTCTGGCGCAGCCGGGTCATCTTGACCCGCTCCTCGCGCGGCTGGTCGGCGCGCGGCGCGGCCGGGGCGGCGGCGGGGGCCGCAGCCGCCTTCGGTGCATTGATGGCGGCCAGGGCGTCGCCCTTGGTGATGTTGCCCTTCGGCCCGGTGGCTTCGATGGCCTTGGGATCGAGGTTGTTCTCGCTGACCACGCGCTGGACGGCGGGCGACAGATGAGGTTCGTCCGATTTGACTTGGGCCGAGCCGGCGTTGGCGGGGGCGGCCTGGGCCGGGGCGGCGGGCTGGGCCGCGGAGGGAGCGGCCGCGGCGCCGGAGGCGGCGATGCTGCCGATCTGCTGGCCCGGAGTCACGGTCGAGCCGGCTTCGGCGTCGATGGTCAGCACGCCGGCGGCGGGGGCGGAGACCTCCACGGCCACCTTGTCGGTCTCGATCTCGACCAGCAGTTCGTCCTTGGCGACCGTGTCGCCCGACTTCTTCAGCCAGGTTCCCATCGAGCCCTCGGCGACACTCTCGCCCATGGTCGGGGTCATGATCGGCGTCGACCCGCCCGAGGCGGCAGGGGCGGACGCGGCGGCGGGCGCGGCGGGCGCCGGTTCGGCCTTGGGAGCCTCAGCCCTGGGAGCGTCGGCCTTCGGGGCGGCGGGCGCGGCGCTGGCGCCCTCGCTGACGACGCCGAGCACGGCGCCGGGGGTCACCGTCTCGCCGTCGGCGGCGCGGATCTCGGCGAGCACGCCGTCGGCGGGCGACACCACCTCGAGCGAGACCTTGTCGGTCTCCAGCTCGACCAGCACCTCGTCCTTCTTCACCGGATCGCCGGCCTTCTTCGTCCACTTGCCGATGGTGGCTTCAGTGACGGATTCGCCGAGGGCGGGGGTCAGGATGTCGGCCATGTCGGTCAGGCTTTCGTGTCGGTCGTTGCAGCAGTCTAGATTGTCATCCCGGAAACGGCGACGCCGTTATCCGGGATCAGGCGAAGGCGTCGGTCAGGAAGGCGTCGAGTTCTTTCAGGTGCCGGCTCATCAGGCCGGCGGCGGTCGAGGCCGAGGCCGGGCGGCCGACGTAGCGGGCGCGCTTCGATTTCACGTTCAGCTTCTCGAGCGTCAGCTCCAGCCACGGATCGACGAAGGTCCAGCCGCCCATATTCTTCGGCTCTTCCTGGCACCAGACCAGCTCGGCGTCGGGGAAGCGGCCGAGTTCGGTCATCAGCGACTTCATAGGCCACGGATAGAACTGCTCGAGGCGCAGGATGTAGACGTCCTCGCCGCCCTTGCCGTCGGCCACGTTCTTCTCGCGGCGGTCCAGCAGGTCGTAATAGACCTTGCCCGAGCACAGGATGACGCGGCGGATATCCTTGTCGGCCTTGATCTTGATGCCCGCCACGTCGGGCCGGGTCTGGGCGTCGTCGTGCAGCACGCGGTGGAAGGAGCTGCCCTCCGCCATATCGGCGATCGTCGAAACCGCCTTCTTGTGCCGCAGCAGCGACTTGGGCGTCATGATGATCAGCGGCTTGCGGAACGGCCGGTGCATCTGGCGGCGCAGGATGTGGAAATAGTTGGCCGGCGTGGTGCAGTTGGCGACCTGGATGTTGTCCTCGGCGCACTGTTGCAGGAAGCGCTCGAGACGCGCCGAGGAATGCTCGGGCCCCTGCCCCTCGTAGCCGTGCGGCAGCAGCATGGTCAGGCCGCACATGCGCAGCCATTTCCGCTCGCCCGAGGTGATGAACTGGTCGATCACCACCTGGGCCCCGTTCACGAAGTCGCCGAACTGGGCTTCCCACATGACCAGGGTGTTCGGATCGGTCAGGGCGTAGCCGTATTCGAAGCCCAGCACCGCCTCTTCCGACAGGGCCGAGTCGATGACCTCGAACTCCGCCTGGCCCTCGCGCAGGTTGTTGAGCGGAACGTAGCGGGCCTCGGTGGTCTGGTCGACGATGCCCGAGTGGCGCTGGCTGAAGGTGCCGCGCACCGAGTCCTGGCCGGACAGGCGGACCGGGAAGCCCTCGTCGAGCAGCGAGGCGAAGGCGAGGCTCTCGGCGGTGGCCCAGTCGATGTTCTCGCCGGTGGTGATCATCTCGCGCCGGCCGTCCATGACGCGCTTCAGCGTCTTGTGCATGTCGACCTGGTTCGGGATCGTGGTCAGGCGGTGGCCGAGCTCCTTCAGCCTCGCCGCCGGCACGGAGGTGGCCCCGCGGCGCTCGTCGCCGTCGGGCAGGCCGATGCCCTGCCACTGGCCGTCCATCCAGTCGGCCTTCTTCGCCTCGAAGGCCTTGCCGGCCTCGAACTCGGCGTCGAGGAAGGCCTCGAACCGCTCGACCTCGGCGTCGACCGCCGCCTGGTCGATGACGCCCCCGGCGATCAGCCGGGCGGCGTAGATCTCGCGCGTCGACTGCAGGGCCCGGATCTTCGAATACATCACCGGCTGGGTGAAGGTCGGATCGTCGCCCTCGTTGTGGCCGAAGCGGCGGTAGCAGAACATGTCCACCACCACGTCCTTGTGGAATTTCTGCCGGAACTCGGTGGCCACCTTGGCGGCGAAGACCACCGCTTCAGGGTCGTCGCCGTTGACGTGGAAGATCGGCGCCTGGACCATCAGGGCCACATCCGACGGATAGGGCGAGGACCGGCTGTTCCGCGGCGAGGTCGTGAAGCCGATCTGGTTGTTGACCACGAAATGGATGGTGCCGCCGGTGCGGTAGCCCTTCAGCCCCATCAGGGCGAAGCATTCGGCGACCACGCCCTGACCGGCGAAGGCGGCGTCGCCGTGGATCAGCAGCGGCACGACCTTGGAGCGGTCCAGCGCCCACTGTTCGGAGGGCTGGCCGGCGTTGGCCTCGCGGATGTCGAAGGCCTGTTTCGCCCGCGCCTTGCCCAGCACCACCGGGTTGACGATCTCGAGGTGGGACGGGTTGGCGGTCAGCGACAGGTGGACCCTGTTGCCGTCGAACTCGCGGTCCGACGAGGCGCCCATGTGGTATTTGACGTCGCCCGAACCCTCGATGTCGGAGGGCACGGTCGAGCCGCCCTGGAACTCGTGGAAGATGGCGCGGTAGGGCTTGCCCATCACCGCCGCCAGGGTGTTCAGCCGCCCGCGGTGGGCCATGCCCAGCACGATCTCGTCGACGCCGAGGGCGCCGCCACGCTTGATGATCTGCTCCAGCGCCGGGACCATGGCCTCGCCGCCGTCCAGTCCGAACCGCTTGGTGCCGGGGAAGCGCTTGTGCAGGAAGCGTTCGAAGCCTTCGGCCTCGATCAGCTTGTTGAGGATCGCCAGCTTGCCTTCGCGGGTGAAGGCGTTCTGCTCGAACTTCTCCGGCCCCTCGAAGCGCTGCTGGAGCCAGGATTTCTCCTCCGGCTCGGCGATGTGCATGAACTGGATGCCGATGTGGCCGCAGTAGGTGCGCTTGAGGATCGACAGCACCTCGCGGATGGTGCCGGTCTCCAGCCCCAGCACGCCGTCCAGATAGATCGGCCGGTCGAGGTCGGCGTCCGTGAAGCCGTAGAATTCCGGCGTCAGCTCCGGGTTCTCGGTCGGCTGCTCGATGCCCAGGGGGTCCAGTGTCGCCTGCAGATGGCCGCGCACGCGGTAGCTGCGGATCAGCATCAGGGCGCGGATCGAATCGTGGGCCGCGGCGCGGATGGCCTCGGCCGACACCGGGGCCGAAGGCGCGGCCTCAGCCTTCGCGGGCGCCGCGCCGGCCTTCTTCGGGTCGGGCCTCGGGGCGGGCCAGCGGCCATCGAACACGGCGGCCTCCTCGGTCGGCTCCGACACGGGCGAGCGGCCCCAGGCCCCGGCGGCGCTCGCGGCCCTCACCGTCTCGGCGTTGTCCCTGAGCTGGTCGAAGAAGGCGCGCCATTCGGCGGACACCGACGCCGGGTCGGCCGCCCATTTGTCGTGCAGGTCCTCGATGAACGAGGCGTTGGAGCCATACAGGAAGCTGGTCTCGGCAAAGACCTGGTTCAGCCGACCGGCATCGTCCGCCATTGTTCTCGTCACGTCCCTTGGGCGGCGCGCGCACGTCTGCGCGAAACCGGCGCCGCTGATATAGGCGCTGTTTCCTTATGGGTCATGACCGAATGGGGGCGAAAGGGGCGAAATTGTCCGGAATTTCGTGAAATTCACGCGTTCCGTGCCCCACAAGTGAGACATCGGCTCCCAACTCCAGGTCGTCATCCTCGGGCTTGACCCGGCGATGACGGGCCGAGGAGAGTTGTCAGCCCTTCAGGACCTCGACCAGCGTCGAGCCGAGCCGCGCCGGCGACGGCGAGACGCGGATGCCGGCGGCCTCCATGGCGGCGATCTTGGACTCCGCGTCGCCCTTGCCGCCCGAGACGACGGCGCCGGCGTGACCCATGGTGCGGCCCTTGGGCGCGGTGCGGCCGGCGATGAAGCCGACCATCGGCTTTCTGCGGCCCTTCTTCGCCTCGTCGATCAGGAACTGGGCGGCGTCCTCCTCGGCCCCGCCGCCGATCTCGCCGATCATGACGATGGACTGCGTCTCCTCGTCGGCGAGGAACAGCTCCAGCACGTCGATGAATTCCGTGCCCTTGACCGGGTCGCCGCCGATGCCGACGGCCGTGGTCTGGCCGAGGCCCTCGTTGGTGGTCTGGAACACCGCCTCATAGGTCAGGGTGCCCGAGCGCGAGACGATGCCGACATTGCCCTTCTTGAAGATCGAGCCCGGCATGATGCCGATCTTGCACTCCTCGGGGGTCAGAATCCCCGGACAGTTGGGTCCGAGCAGGCGGGACTTCGAGCGGTCCAGCCGCGCCTTGACCCGAACCATGTCGAGCACCGGGATGCCCTCGGTGATGCAGGTGATGAACGGGACCTCGGCGTCGATGGCCTCGATGATGGCGTCGGCGGCGCCCGCCGGCGGGACATAGATCACCGAGGCGTCGGCGCCGGTCGCCTCCTTCGCCTCGGCGACGGTGGCGAAGATCGGCAGGGTCTCGCCCTCGGACCCGTGCCACAGCTCGCCGCCCTTTTTCGGGTGCACCCCGCCGACCATCCGGGTCCCGTAGTAGCGCAGCGCCTGTTCCGTGTGGAAGGTGCCGGTCTTGCCGGTCAGGCCCTGGACGATGACCTTGGTGTTCTTGTCGACGAGGATGGACATGGGGAGGGGAGTTCCGGCGCGTCAGAAAGGTGGCGCCTCCCTAGCGCAGTCTCCGTCCAAGGCAAACCGTTAGCGCCACGATCCGCACGCTCTGGCGGCTGCCCGCCCCCGCTACGGTTGCAGCGCCGGCCGGGTGCGGGCCAGTTCGTAGCGGAAATTGGTCGGCTCGCTCGAGACGATGATGGCGTAGCCCGGGCCGGCCGGAGCATCGAGCGCGCGGGCGACCCTGGCGCCGTCCCGCAGGTCATAGCTCCACATGCGCAACGGACCCTCGGTTCGCCCGGGCGGCAGGCCGACCCACTGTTCGATCTCGGGCGACGCGTCCCACTGCCGGGTCTGCCTGAAGCCGAAGACATTGCACACATCCGTCGCGAATTCCGCGTCGCTGTCGGAGGACAGGCCGGTCATCAGGACGAAGATGCCGTTCGGCGTGGCGGCCAGCCGGCCCCGCGCATTGACGGACCGGGTCGCGTCCGCCAGCTCCTGCAGGCGGTCGGCCGGGATCTCGCCCCAGCCGGCCGCCTCCGCGGCCGCATGGGCCCGGGCGGCGTCCGCATCGGTGTCGAGGCACATGGCCTTGAACAGGCCGAAGGTTTCGTCCGCCGCGGCCGGACTCGCCGCCAGACAGATCGCGGCCAGCGCCAGTCCGGCGACCGGGCGCCGGCGACGGGTGGTGGAGGGGTGGGAGGAGATCGCGACCAACATCGGGAGACCGTCTAGAAGCCCGGCCGCATGTACATCAGCATGCTGGCCCCCTCGAAGGTGTTCTCGTCGTTGGTCAGCACGATGTGCAGATCGCCGTTGAGGGCCGACTGCATCAGCGCGGCCTCCGACGGACGCACGGCGACCTTGCCCCCGTCCACCATCCGGAAGGCGTAGCCGGTCATGCCCTCTTCCATGAGGGCCGGGTGGGCGTCCATGCCGAGCCACTGGCGCACGATCGGCCGCGGGTCCGGCTTGACCGGCTGGTTGGTCTCGAAATTCCCTCCCATGACCGCGCACACCTTCATGGTCATCGGCGTGCCCTCGTAGTTCTCCTGCATGGTGCCGATCATCAGGATGCTCAGGTCGCCGTTGTCCTCGGCGTTCATCAGGGCGGTGACGTCCTCGAACGGATTTTCCGGATCGCTGGTCAGCACCGACGACGGAATCTCGGCCCAGCCGGCGCTGCGCCCCATCTGCAGCGCGCGCGGCGCGGCCCCCTCACCATCGGCGCAGAAGGTCTTGAAGTGGCTGAACAGGAGCGACGACTCCTGGGCCGCCGCGGGCGCGGCCACGAGCGAAAGCGCGACCGCCGGGACCGCCAGATACCGGAACATGAACAACCCCCCTTCGCCGGCGACGGTCGCCGGCTTTGGAACGCACGGTATCAGGGGACGGGCCGGCTCGCTACGGCTGCGGCTCCAGACGATTCATATCCCTGCGCCCAGGGATGGCGGAAGCGCGAGCGGCGCTCAGAAGCCGGCCGGATAGTTCACGGAGAGCTCCAGGTAGCGGTCCGCGGCGATGTAGGAGCCGTGTATTCGGCTGCCATCTGCGAGGTCCCAGATCAGGATCTCGACCTCGTCCGGGAAGACATAATCCTGGCCCGGCTCACGGCCGGCGCCCAGCGGACCGCCGTCCACCGTCAGGGCTTCAAGCGCGGCCCGCCAGTCACCCGACACGTCCGGAACATCGACGGCGCAGATCAGCTGTTCGGGAATCCTCGTCGATACAGACGAGGAGTCGGACGTGGGGCTCGACTGCGCGGGAATGTGATGCAGCCGGATCGCCAGCGAGGCCCCCCTGAACGCGTCGACCCAATCATGGCCGTCGCGCGGCTCGATCGCGAAAGGAGTCAACCCCATGCCCTCGGCGGCGGCGGCCAGCTTGTCGCGGTCTCCTCGCACCTGCAGGCAGGCGCGGCTGAAGGCGGCGATCCCGTCGTCGATGCGATCTGTCGGCGCCGCCGGCGTGGCCACAGCGACGACCACCGCCGATGCAAGCGCCAGCAGCATCAGCCGACCGCCGCGACGATCTTCTGGGCCGCGTCGTCGAGGTCGTCGGCGGCGGTGATGGCCAGGCCCGACTCGTTCAGGATGCGCTTGCCCTCGTCGACGTTGGTGCCTTCCAGCCGCACCACCAGCGGCACCTTCAGGCCGACTTCCCTGACCGCCGCGACCACGCCCTCGGCGATGACGTCGCAGCGCATGATGCCGCCGAAGATGTTGACCAGAATGCCCTGCACGGCCGGGTCGGCGGTGATGATCTTGAACGCCGCCGCGACCTTTTCCTTGGAGGCGCCGCCGCCGACGTCGCAGAAGTTGGCGGGCTCTTTCCCGTACAGCTTGATGATGTCCATCGTCGCCATGGCCAGTCCGGCCCCGTTGACCATGCAGCCGATGTTGCCGTCGAGCGCGACATAGGCGAGGTCCCATTCCGAGGCCTCGATCTCCTTGGCGTCTTCTTCCGTCTCGTCACGCAGCGCCTTCATGTCCTCGTGGCGGAACAGGGCGTTGCCGTCGAAGCTGACCTTGGCGTCCAGCACGCGTAGTCGGCCGTTCTCCATGACGATCAGCGGATTGACCTCCAGCATCGACATGTCCTTCTCGACGAAGGCCCGATACAGGGTCGGGAACAGGGTCTCGCCGTCCTCGGCCGCCGCGCCGGTCAGGCCGTAGGCGTCGTTGATCTCGGCCACGTTGGCGGGCGTCACGCCGGCTTCCGGGTCGATGTCGATGGTGACGATCTTCTCGGGCGTATCGTGGGCGACCGCCTCGATGTCCATGCCGCCCTCGGTCGAGACGACGAAGGAGACCCGTCCGGTCGAGCGGTCGACCAGCAGCGAGCAGTACAGTTCGCGGGCGATGTCGGCGCCGTCCTCGATGTAGAGGCGGTTGACCTGCTTGCCGGCCGGGCCGGTCTGGGCGGTCACCAGCGTATTGCCGAGCATCTCCTTCGCATTGGCCACGACCTCGTCGATCGAGCGGGCCAGCCGCACGCCGCCCTTGGCGTCGGGGCCCAGTTCCTTGAACCTGCCCTTGCCGCGCCCGCCGGCGTGGATCTGCGACTTCACGACATACAGGGGCCCGGGCAGTTGCTTCGCCGCCGCTTCGGCCTCGTCGGCCGAGGTGATGGCCACGCCGGCGGCGACCGGTGCGCCGAAGCTCTTCAGGACCTGCTTGGCCTGGTACTCGTGAATGTTCATGGATGCCGCCTTGGGGGAGAGTCGGCGTGCTTATAGGACCCGGGCCTTCGCGGGTGCAACCGCCTGTCGCCGGACCGCCCTGCGCCGGACGGCGAAACGCCCTCCGCCGTGGGAGGGCGCTCGGGTTCAGGGCCGGGGCCCGGTTAGCGGATCGGCCGGATCGCCGTCAGGCTGGTGCTGTCCGCCTCGGAGGTGACCTGGACGAAGGTCACGTCGCCGGCGCGGTAGGCGGTCTCGTCGGGCGCATAGGCGTACAGGCCGGCGCCGGCGTCGACGGGCAGCGACACGCCGCCGAGCACGCCGGTGATGCCGGCGACCAGGTCCGGCTGGGCCGGCTGGCTGGTCAGCATGCAGGCCTGGCGCTTGCCGTCGGGAGCGGACTGCTCGCCGACGACCAGATTGCGCGACACGCCTTCGCCGTTGTGGGTCCACACCATCATCCCGTCCTGCTGCGCCGGGGCCGACCAGGAGCCCTGGGCCTCGACGGCGGCGGTTACGGCGGCGACATCGCCCTTGGTGGCGACGCACAGGGTCTTGAAGTCGTCGGCCGGCGCCGGGGCGGCGACAACGGTGGCGGCGAACAGAAGCGTGGCGATCATGAAGGCGAACTCTCTCGATTACTGGGGAGGACCGGGGCGAGCACCGCCGGCCGGACTCAGTGTGCGGGGAAAAACAGCGTCATTATGGCCGGCCCGCAGGCCGGCCCCGGCGTCAGTCGACCCAGTCCCGCTTCAGGGTCCGCGAGGCGGCGATCAGCAGGGCCGAGGCCAGCAGGTAGAAGCCCATGCCGGTGTAGATGGCCCAGCGCAGGCTCTCGTCGCCGAAGCGCGGGGCCAGCAGGTCGCTCATCCAGCCGAAATAGTAGAAGCCGACGGCCAGGCCGAACAGGTTGTTGATCAGCAGGAACAGCGCCGAGGCGGTCGAGCGCATCGCCGCTGGAACGAGGTGCTGCACCGCCGCCGTGATCGGGCCCAGCCAGGCCAGGTTCAGGCCGGTCGGGATCAGGAAGATCAGGAAGGCGAGGATCAGCTGCTGGGCGTTGGTGCCGCCGCCGGGCAGCACCAGGCCGATCAGCCACGGCGAGTTCATCGCGGCGATGAACAGCGGCGCCGAGATCAGGAAGGCGATGGCCGGGGTCAGCGGATAGGCGCCCTTGCCGCGCTTGCTCAGCTTGTCGGCGAAGAAGCCGCCCAGCCAGATGCCGAGCGTGCCGCCGACGAGGGCGATGCCCGAATAGTACCAGCTGGTCTGAATCAGGGTCAGATCGAAGCTGCGCATGAAGAACAGCGGCAGCCAGCCCGCCACGCCGTAGCCGCAGATCGACGAGGAGGCGGCGCCGAGCGCCAGCAGCCAGAAGCTGGGCTTCTTGATCACCACCGAGGCCGTGCTGCGCGCGATCCGCAGCGACACGCCGATGACCAGCGCCAGCAGCCCGCCGAAGCCCCAGGTCAGGCCCGCCGCCTCCCGGTCCATGGCGAGGTACTGCACCGCGCCGACGGCCAGCGCGACGGCGCCGATCGAGAGCATGATCATGGAGGCGATGCTGCCGGTCCGGCTGGAGAGGGCCGCAACCGGGGCCGTGGTGACCGGCGCCGTCTCCGGAGCGAGCGCCGCCTTCGCCGCCGCGGCCGTGGCGTCCGTCCCGCCGCGCTTCGGATCGCGCACCGTCAGGCGCAGCAGCGGGGCCAGCAGCAGGCCCAGCAGGCCGACGACGATGAAGGCCGTCTGCCAGCCCCAGCGCGCCGCCAGCAGGCCGCCGACCAGAGTCCCTGCGGCGGTCCCGATCGGAATGCCGAAGGCGAACACGGCCAGCGCCCGGGCCCGCTGCGACGGCGGGAAATAGTCCGCGATCAGCGAATAGGCCGGGGCCACGCCGCCGGCCTCGCCGACGCCCACGCCCATCCGGCACAGGAACAGCTGGGTGAAGGAGGTCGCCATGCCGCACAGGGCGGTGAAACCGCTCCACACCGCCAGCGCGCCGGTCATGATCCACACCCGGCTGAAGCGGTCGGCCAGCCACGCCAGCGGAATGGCCAGCGTCGAATAGACCGAGGCGAAGGCGATGCCGCCGAGCAGGCCGAACTGGGCGTCGGTCAGCTCGAAATGCGCCTTCAGCGGCGCCGCGAGGATGCCGATGATCTGCCGGTCGAGGAAGTTGAGCGCATAGACCAGCACCAGCACGGCCAGCACATAGTAGCGGTAGCCCGGGCGAACCGCGGCGGCGTCGGTGGCGATCATGGCGTTTCCCTCGACCTGGTCTTCTTGTTGGGCAGGACGGTAGCGGGGCCGTGGCGCCGCGTAAAAAGAAAAAGGGCGGCGGCTCAGGTGAACCGCCGCCCGTGATCATGTGCGATCAGGCTTCAGGAGTCTTCCGGATCAGAACTTGACCTGCAGCGAGGCGGTCACCGTCTGCGGCGGGCCGTAGTAGCCGATCAGCGAGTTGTTGAAGAGCGCGCCCGGGAAGTTGTAGCCGCCCACGCGGTACTCCTCGTCGGTCAGGTTCTTGCCGTAGAGGCCGACGGTGAAGCGGTCGCCCGGGTCGGTCCAGACCACCGACAGATCGACCAGCGTATAGGCCTCCTGGTCGAGGATCGGGTTCGGGAACTCGAACTGGCTGTAATCGTCGCGGTACGAGACCGACGGGGTCACGGCGATTTCGCCGCCGGCCACGTCGCCGCGCCAGGTCAGGCCCAGATAGCCGGTCCATTTCGGCGCGTTCTGCAGCACCACCAGGTCGGAGATGTCCTCGTAGACGCCCAGAGCCAGGTTGTAGCGCAGGAACTCCTCGAAATCGGACTCGAGGTAGCCGACGGCGAAGTTCGCATCGAGATTGTCGAGGATGCGCAAACGGCCCTCGAACTCGGCCCCGAAGAAGGTCGACGAACCCACGTTGTCGACGAAGCTGGCGATGCCGGCGACCGCCGGCACCTGGGTGGTGACCTGCTGATCATTGTACTCGTTCTGGAACACCGCCATCGCGAACGACAGCCGGTCCAGCGAGCCCTTCAGGCCGACCTCGTACGAGTCCACCGTCTCGGGCTCGTAGCCGTTGACCGTGGCGGGCGTGAAGATGGCGTCGCCGCGCATGTCGAAGCCGCCGGACTTGAAGCCCTGCGAGAACGAGGCGTAGGCCGTCAGGTCGTCGCTCACGTCGTAGGAGACGGCGATCCGCGGCGTGAACTGATCGAAGTCCTTGCTGTTGGTGTAGTTGGTGCGGACCAGCAGCGGCGCGCGGGGCGTGCCGCCGAGCAGCGGGCTGTTGGTGGCGCCCAGATAGTTGGCGCGGAACACGGTCCCGGTCTTGTTGTCGAGGGTATAGCGGGCGCCCAGCGACAGGTGCAGCCGGTCGGTCAGGTCGAGATTGACGTCGGCGAAGGCGGCCCAGCTCTCGGTCTCCACCTGACCGCCGGTGCCGATGACGATGCCGGCGTTGCCCAGGATGGTGTCGAAGGCGCCCTCGGCGTGGCCGTCGAGGTAGAAGAAGCCCATCACGCCCTGGATGCGGTCGTAGTCGAACAGGAACTGGAATTCCTGGGTCAGCTGGTCGTCGGCGTAGTAGGCCGGGATGTCCAGCGTCGGCGCCGGAGTGTTGTCGAAGTCGATGACCGTATCGGTGTCGCCCTCGCGCCAGGCGGTGATCGACTTGAAGGTCCAGTGCTCGCTCATGTCGAGCTGGATCGTGGCCGAGGCGCCCTGGTTCATCACCGAGTTCTCGTCGCCGATCCCGGCGAAGGTGTCATAGACGCTGTCCGGAACGCCGGCGCCCGGGCCGACGCCGGCCACTTCGCGGTGGCCGTGGCGGGGGTTGGAGTCGTCCTCGACCCGGTCATAGGCCAGCCGGATCGACATGTCGTCGCGCGGCTCCCACTCCATGCTCAGGCGGCCGGCCAGCACGTCCTTGTTGTAGTGCTCGGCGCCGGTGTTCAGGTTCGTGCCGTAACCGTCGCGCTGGTAGCTGGCGATAGCGCCGCCGACGCGAAAATTGTCGGCCAGCGGCATGCTGCCCGAGGCCAGAAGGTCGATCTGGTTGTAGCTGCCGTAGGCCCCGCGCAGGGTCAGTTCGGCGTCCTGCGCCAGGCGCGAGGTGACGTATTTGACGGCGCCGCCGACGGTGTTGCGGCCGTAGAGCGAGCCTTGCGGGCCGCGCAGCACCTCGATGCGCTCGACGTCGTAGATGTCCAGCACGGCGCCCTGCGGGCGGGCCACATAGACGTCGTCGACATACAGGCCCACGCCGGGCTCGAAGCCCCACAGCGGATCCTGCTGGCCGACGCCGCGGATGAAGGAGATCAGGGTCGAATTCGAGCCGCGGGCCACCTGGACCGTCGCGTTCGGGGTCTGCTGCTGCAGCGCCGTGATGTCGGTCGCGCCGGTTTCCTCAAGGCGTTCGGCGCTGAGGGCCGAGACCGAGATCGGCACGTCCTTCAACGATTCGTCGCGGCGGCGGGCCGTGACGATAACGTCCTCGACGGCGGCGTCTTCGGTTTGCGGGACGGCGTCCTGCGCCAGAACGACGGTCGAAAGCGCGCTCCAGGCGGCGCCCGCGAGCAAGGCGGTCTTTACGTAGCGGTTCATTTGAAGCCCCATTCCTGTGTGTTTCCGGCGGCGACGCTTTTTATTCAGCGTTCAATGATTTTCCGGAACCGTAACCGTTTTCCCCCCGCTGTCAAACCGAGGCGCTTGTCCGGGCCGGTCCGCGCCGGACCTGTGGCGCCGTTGCCATGACGCCCGGACGGGGCCTAGCTTGACCGGATGACCAAGCTCGACGCGCCCGCCCCCGAGTCCGCCGCCGCCCCCGCGCGGCGCGGCCGCCCGTCGAAGGCCAAGGCCGAGGGAACCGCCGACACCCGCGAATCCATCCTCGACGCCGCCGAGGACCTGTTCTCCAAACACGGCTTCTACGGCGTCACCATCCGCGAGGTGGCGCGCGAGGCTGGCGTCGATACGGCGCTGGTGCACTATTATTTCGGAGCCAAGCGGGCCCTGTTCGACGCCGTCTTCCTGCGCCGGGCGGAGGTCTGGAACAACGAGCGGGTCGACGCCATCAACCGCTACGCCCGGGATCCGGGGCCGGACGGAATGACGCTGGAGGGGCTGTTCGAGGCCTTCCTGCGGCCGCCGTTCCAGTGGTCGCTGAAGGGCGGCCCGGGCTGGAAGCACTATGCCGCCCTGGTGGCCCAGACCAACGCCAACCCCACCTTCGGCGGCGAAACCATGGCCCGTTATTTCGACCCCGCCATCCGCCGCCTGATCGAACTGATCAAGCAGATCATGCCCGGGGCGCGCGAGGTCGATCTCTACTGGGCCTATCACAACCTGTCGGGGGCCCTGACCCTGACGTTGGGCGAGACGGGGCGACTCGACCGGCTGTCCGGCGGCCTGTGCCGCTCGGGCGATCTGGAAGCGGCCTGCGACTACATGATCCGGTTCGCGGCGGCGGGTTTCCGCGCCGTCTGCGGGCCCGAAGCCGGTGGACCGGCGTCGGACCGATGAGCGAGGCGGCGCCGGCGCGGAATGTGGTGCGCGTGACGGTCGACCGCGGCCTGATCCGCGGCGTGACGGTGGCGCTGGCCGGCGGGGTGGTGCTCGCCTTCACCGGCGCCTTCGGTATGGACGAGGTCTCGCTCGGGTTCCGGCTCGCCTACTGGGCGCCGATGATGCTGATGGGGGCGCTTTGGGGCCACCTCTGTTCCAGGCTTGTCGAGCGCCGGATCGATCTGGAGCGACAGCCCTGGCTCGCAACGCTGGCCCTCACGCTGGTCATCTCCGGGCCATTGTCGGTCATGGTCTGGGCCCTTACCGGCTGGTTCTTCGACGACGACCGCTTCGTGACCCTGGGCCGCCTGCCGGACTTCCTCGGCCCTGTGACACTGGTCACCGGCGTGCTGAGCGCGCTCAACGTCTTCCTGTCGCGGACGCCGGTTCAGACCCACGCCGCCCCGGCAGGCGCCGCGCCGGCCCGCTTCCTCGACCGCCTGCCCTTCAAGCTCCGCGGCGCCGCCCTGCGCGCGGTCGAGGCCGAGGACCACTATCTGCGCGTCCATACCGATCGCGGCTCCGACCTGATCCTGATGCGGCTGTCCGACGCCCTGGTCGAATTGGAAGGCCTCGAGGGCGCCCAGACCCACCGCAGCTGGTGGGTGGCGAAGGACGCGGTGCGCGGTGTGACGCGCGGCGACGGCCGGGCCACCCTGAGGCTGGACGGGGGGATCGAAGCCCCGGTCAGCCGCCGTTACTCCCGGGCCCTGCGCGAGGCCGGCTGGTATTAGGCGCCCCCGCCGGCGAGGGCGCCGGCGCGTTTAGCGCCGACCGGATTTTCGGCATCCCCGCGCCCGAAGGCGCCGGCGACTACCGCTACGGCTGGTGGGTGCAGCGCTGGCGCGGCCATGACCTGTTCTGGCATTCGGGATGGGACCCCGGACGTTACTCGGCGATGTATCTGAAGGTCCCGGGCAAGCGGCTCACGCTGATCGTGCTGGCGAACACCGAGGGGCTGTGGTGGGACAACAGCCTGGCGCGCGCGGAGATCGACACCAGCCCGGTCGCGTCGGCGTTCCTGGACGGGTTCGTGGAAGAGGCGCCTAGGCCGCCCAGACTCCATGGAACCCCGCCGGCAGGGCCACGTCGGCCCGCCAGGTCGCCACCGGCCCGTCCGCCACCCGGGCGGCGTCGAACACGTGCAGCTCGGTGACCCCCTCCGGAAGGTTGATCGACGGCGCGACCAGCCAGGCCTCCGCCTCGCCCGATCGGCCGGGCTTCGGCACGATCACCGCCTCCTCGACGATCTGCGTCTCTCCGAAGTTGAAGTAATCGGAGGTTCCGCTGTCCCAGTTCCAGGTCGCCAGACCGGTCGGCAGGGGCCGGTCCGGGCGTTCGCCGGCGACATGGACGGTCAGCGCCCGGGGCAGTCCGGCCCGGCGCGGGTCGCTCTTAGGAAACTCGGCGGTGACGCCGCTCGACGTCATTTCGGCGCGGCCGTCCGCATGCAGGGTGACCAGCTTGAGCACGGCGTGTTCGCCCGGCACGGACCCGCGCTGCTCGACCAGCACGCGGGCGCCTTCGATGGCGAAGGCCACGTCCTTGCCCGCCGCCACGTCGAAGCGGATCGCGCCCGACGCATCCTCCCAGGCGTCGCCGAGGTGGAAATAGCTGAACGCGGGCAGTTCGAAGATCCGCCGCCGGCTGAGGTCGGCCTTGTCGACCACCATCACCTGCGTGCCGAGCTCGGGCCGCCACGCGAACTGCGAGGCGTAGGGCATGCCGGGACGGTCGAACACCCACGGCTGCAGCACCAGGATCAGATGCCGCGCGGTGGCGGTGAAATCGTGCATGAAACAGGCGCGCGGCAGGTCGACCAGCTGCGCCGTGTGCAGGCTGCGATCAGCGTTGAGCCGCCAGATGATCGCCCGGCCGCCGTTCAGCCCCATGTTCCAGATCGTGCCGTCCGGGTCATAGCGGGGATGGGCCTGGAACGGCATGCCCTTGAGGTCGTCGCGCAGGGTGACGAAGCGGCGGGTCGACAGGTCGGACGGGCTCATCGCCGTCGGCGATCCGCCCTCCCACAGGGCCCAGATCTCGTCGCCGGCCACCATCACGGCCGTGTTGGCCGCATTGGCGTCGTCGTTCAGCCCGATGCGCGCCCGCGGATCGCCGACGGTGCCGAAGCCGGGCGTGACCACGGCGCCGATCTCCCTCTCGTAGCGGCGCTTCGGCGTGTCGGCGAAGCGCGCCTCCATCGTCGCCCGCCCGTCCGAGATCCGGAACGCCCGCATCAGGCCGTCGCCGTCGAACCAGTGGGTGGCGCTGCCGCCCGGCCGCCGGAACTTGCCCGGCCCGTTGCGGAACAGCGTGCCGGCGAGGCCCGCCGGAACCCGGCCGTGGACCAGCCGCATCGCCCGCGGCGCCACGTCCGTCTCGAGGTCGGCCGTGGCCAGGGCCCAGTCGGCCGTGGCCTGCATCGCCGACATGGCGCGAACGGTCTCGGGGGTGACGACCGCGGCGGACAGGGCGGCCGCGCCCATCAGAAACCCTCTCCGGGAAGCAGTCATCGCATCCTCCTCAGCGAAGCCGGATGGTCTGGGCGGTCGCGCCCGAGACGGGGAAGCGGGCCTGCTCCCAGCGCGCCGGGCCCATGTTGCCGACGGCGTTGTTCGAGAAGGCGTAGGGCTCGGTCGGAATGCCGAACGGATTGACGTTCATCTCGCCGTCGCCGTCGACGTCGTGGAAGGCCTTGACGCCGTACTCGCCGGGCGGCAGGTCGCGGAACACCGCCGTCGGCGCCCCGTCCGAGGCGTCCAGCCGCATCTGGGCGACCGCCCGGCCGCCCGTCCAGGCCGCGGCGGAATCATACAGGGCGACCATGACCGCGCCGGTGCGGGCTTCGGTTTCGAAGGTCAGGGTGACGGTGGCGTTCTGCGCCACAGCGGGCGGGGCGAGGGCGGCCAGGCCGAGGGCGAGGGTGACGAGGGGCAGGCGAACCATAAGGCGATCCCGAATGCGGGGAGGACCGACCACCGGGCCTCCGACACGCCGACCCTGCCCCGCCGGCCCCTGTCCGTCAGATCGCTTGCGGCGACGGTCGCCCCGCATTCGTGAACGGCCGCCCCTGTCCGTTCACGAACCGCGAACGGACAGGTCCGTCAGGCCTTCCGCTCATCATCGTCGGCGTCGGAGCCCGTCGATCCGTCGGATGCGGCCTCGGCGGGAGGAGGCGTCGGCGCGGGATCGTCGCCCAGTCCGCCGACCTCGAACGCCGGCCGCGGGGCCGAGCGGAACTCGCCCCCCTTCTTGCCGCCCGTCATCGTGCTGACCCAGCGCCAGATCGCCGCGCCGGCGATGACGATGACCACCCAGCCCTTCTTCAGGAACAGGAACAGGATGCCCAGCAGCCCGGCCTTCTTGGCGACGGCGAGCGCCGCCCCGCCGGCGATCAGGCCGCCGACGCCGTAGGCCGCCTTCTTGTCGACGCCCTCGCGATAGTCGGCGTACTGCGCCCCCGGCTGGAACGAGGCGGTGTTCATCAGCTTGGTCGCTTCGCCGGTGATGGCCGGCAGTTCGCTCATCAAGGCGACGATGTTCATGCTCAGCACGCCCTCGCGCCCCAGCACGCGGACATCGTAGTTCAGCGTGTTCTCGGGACTGCCGGCGAAGGCGATCTCCTTGGCCCAGATCAGGTTGTGACGGGCCGGGTCGTAGCTGGGCTGCCGGGCCCATCCGACCAGGGTCGAGGCGGCGTAGCCGTCGGCGACGTGGGCGCGGTTCTCTTCCGCCTCCCCCGCCTTCAGCTGCTGCAGCAGGCCGGCGTAGTCGATGTTGGCCGCGTCGGCGTCCGAGACATAGCCGTCGCCGACCCAGGTGACGACCGCGCCCCAGGTGTCGTCGAGGGGACTCTTGCCCGACGGGAACACCATGCCGATCACGCCCTCGACCACCGACGGCGGGTTGCCCCATCCCTCGATCAGCACCCGCTTCGCGTCTTCGGCCCCGAGGAAATAATAGTCCTCGCCGAGCGCCAGCGTCGCCCTGGCGGCCGGGAGGCTGATGTCGCCCCTCTGCGGTTCCAGACTGTCCAGCAGGGCTTCCAGCCTGCGGATCTCCGCCTGCTGTTCGGCGGTGGGCGGCGCCGGCGTGGACGCCGTGGCGGCCGTAGCCGTGAAAAGGCCGAGCGCCAGAAGCAGCGCGACGAAGGCTCTGTGAATCATGGAAAACTCCCCCGCGCGCACACTGCACCACAGGTTGAAGCTTGGCCAGACTCAAGCGCGGGGTTGCACAGTCAGCCCTTGCGGATGCGCCGTCTCAGCAGCCGGTCGGACAGGGCTTCGGCGTGCTTCAGGGTGAAGGCCAGCGCCGCCGGATTGCCCCGCCGCGGTCCGACCGTGTCGGCCACCACCGCGCCGCGTTCGCCGATCATCGCCGGTTCGCCGGTGGTGGTGTCGACCGCCGTCTGGTGCTCGACCTCGGCGTTCAGCTCGGCCCCCATCAGGATGATCTGCACGCTCAACCAGGTCCACAGCAGGAAGCCCATCATGGCCGCCAGCGGGCCGTAGGAGTCGACCTTGACGAAGGTCTGCAGATACCAGCTGAAGCCCAGCGACAGGCCGACGCTGAGCAGGGAGGCGAACAGGGCGCCCGGCGTCAGCCAGCGCCACCGCGCCCGTGACCGGCACGGTCCGAGGCGATAGATCAGGGTCAGGGCGGCGATATAGACGAACAGCAGCAACGGCCACCGCAGCGGCGCCAGATGGGCCCACTCGTCGGCGAGGCCGAAATAGCCCAGCACCAGCGGCACGCCGACGACCAGGCCGGCCGTGACCATAATGGCGGCGAGGCCCGTGACGGTGAAGGCCATGCACAGCAGGTTGTATTTGAAGAAGTTGCGCCGCTCGACCTCGTGATAGGCGACGTTCAGGCCGTAGAAGAGAACCTTGATCGCCCCGTTCGCGGTCCATAGCGACAGGGCGAGCGTCCAGACCAGGGTGAAGGTCAGCTGGGTGTTTGAGTTCTCCGCCAGCCGCTGCATCTCGCCGGACAGGAATCCGGCCACTCCCGCCGGCAGCACGTCGTAGAGGAAATACAGCCGCGCCACTGCCTCGTTCGGATCAGCGAACAGGCCGTAGATGGTGACGAAGGCGGCCAGGGTCGGGAACAGCGACAGCACCACGAAGAAGGTCACCCCGCCGGCGATGAAGCCGACCCGGTCGCCGAAATAGGACATCCCCAGACGCCAGAAGATGTCGATCCAGCCCTTGTGCGGAATGTGCTCGGGCCGCCGCGCCAGACGCCCGCGCCCCGGCTCCTTCGCCTCGAAATCCTCGGGAGTCGGCACATGCGGCGGCGGCGGTTCGGGCCGCGGCCGCCGTAGCTCCAGCCCGTATTTGTGCCCGTGCCGGTAGAGCAGGTGCGCCGTCCCGGCTCCGGCCGCCAGTCCGCCCGCCACCGCCCCGACCATGCCCCACAGCCCGAGGCCCCTGCGTCCCGTCTCTTTCTGCATCCCCGCGACAACGGCTCCGGTCCGACGGCGTTCCGGCTGGCGATCGACGGGTCGTCAACCTACGGTGCGGTCAGGAGGCGCCGTCATGAAGGCATTGGCTGCCGCTGTCTTTCTTGTTCTGGTTTCACCGGCCGCCGCGGTTCCCCCCGCGGTCCCGTTCGCCCCGCTGCAGGAGGCGGATCCCTTCGAGGGAGCGTGGAGCCCGGAAGCTCTCGAACAGGCGGCCGAGCCGATCATCGAGGCTTGGCGAAAGGGTGGCCCGCAGGCCGGCGACGCCGCACTTGAGGTCGCCCTGGCGCGGGCGGACGGCGCCCCCGAGCGCGCGCGCATCCTGACGGCCTACGGCGTCTATCTGATGGTCGAAAACACGAGCGAAGACCTGACCATCGGGTCCACGCTCGCCCTGCCCTACATGCAACGAGCCCTGGATGAAGGGCGAAGCGGGTTTCCTGCGGACAGCCGGATGCTCGCGGTCCTGCTGCACGATGCGGCGACGACGGAGTTCATGGCCCGGGGCCCGGACACGTCGGCGACGGCCGAGGCATGGCTCGAAGAGGCCCACGGCATCCGCCGGGACCGGCTCGGCGCGAGCCACCCGGAAACGCTTTCGTCACTGGTCAAGCTGGCGGAAATCCGCGGGCAGCCGCAGCGCCTGGAGAACGATCCCGCCCGCATCGACGCCGTTTCCCGCCTGTACGAGCGCTTACTGACCGCCGAGCCCGGCGAGGAAGGCGACCTGGACTACGCCTTCGCCGGCTGGATGGGCTTTCTGGTCGACGCGCGGCGGCCGGACGAGGCCTGCGCGGTCCTGCAGAAGGTCAATCAGCAGGCGGAGCGTCTCCGCCTCAACATGGACTACATCGGCTTCGGCCTGGGCGAAAAGTTGATGGAAGCCGGCTACGAGGACCGGGGAAAGCCGCTCGTCATGGAATTGGATGTCCTGTCGTTTCTCACGGGCGGCGATCGTTCCGGAAACCCTCCCCGGTGCGGACCCTGACCCGCCGCGCTTGAAATCGCCGGCGTCCCGCGCCAAGCCGTCCCGATGACCGATGCCGCCTCATCCCCGACCCTGCTGACCGCCTGGAAGGCCGCCACCGCGCGGCTCAAGGCCGGGCGCATCGACAGCCCCTCGATTGACGCCCGCCTGCTGCTCGAGGTCGCCGCCGGTTGCTCGCGCACCGACATCCTCACCGACCCCTACCGCGCCGTGACCGCCGACCAGCAGGGCGTGCTGGACGGCTACGTCGAACGCCGGCTGCGCCGCGAGCCGGTGTCGCGCATCCTCGGCCGAAAGGGGTTCTGGAAGATCATGCTGAATGTCACCCCCGACGTGCTCAGCCCCCGCCCGGACACCGAGGCCATCCTCGACGTGGTGCTGCTGGCGTATCCGCCCGACAGGACCTTCGAGATGATCGATCTCGGCACCGGCTCCGGCGCCATCCTGCTGGCGACCCTGGCCGAGCGGTTCGGCGCGCGGGGCGTCGGCACCGACATCTCCTTCGAGGCCTTGGCCGTGGCGAAGGAAAACGCGACCAACCTCGAGCTCGACAATCGCGCGACCTTCCTGCGCACGGAATGGGCCGCCGGTTTCGCCGACCGCAGCTTCGACGTCGTCGTTTCCAATCCGCCCTACATCCCGTCGGGCGACATTCCCGGCCTCGACCCCGAGGTCCGCGACCACGATCCGCACCTCGCTCTCGACGGCGGCCCCGACGGTCTGCAGGCCTATCGCGAACTGGCCCCCGAGATCATGCGCATCCTCAAGCCCGGCGGCCTGTTCGCGGTCGAGATCGGCTGGGACCAGGGCCCGCAGGTCAGGACATTGTTCGAGGCGGCGGGCTTCGCGAACGTCATCGTGGTCAAGGATCTGTCGGACCGCGACCGCGTCGTCACCAACGGTCCCGACCCGCGCACCAATCCCGTGCCGAAGATGTGACGCGGTCCGCAAGGCGCACGAACAAACCCCTTGGAAACAGCGGCCGCTCGCGCTAGGTATCTTCTGTCTCCCACCCAAAAACGCACGACTTTGGACCGTTTCAGGCCCATTCACGCGCGCTCAGGGCATCTGACGGTCGGGCCTGTCGCCCGGCGGACCAGGGGGCGGCGACGGATTTCCGATCACATCGTCAGCGGGGATTGGCCTCGCGCGAAAGCGGAACGACGAAACGGACGGCGACAGGCTGCATCTCGCAGGCCCGCCCGTCCCCTCACAAAGCACGGTAGCGTCCGATGAGAGATTTCAAGGGCATGAAGCGTCAGCGCGGACGCAACAGGAAGCCCGGCGGCGGCGGCGGCGGCAACGCCAACGCCACCAACCCGAACCGGTCCTGGGACTCCCAGGGCCCGGAGAACATCAAGGTCCGCGGCAACGCCCAGACCGTCTACGAACGCTACATGCAGCTGGCGCGCGACGCCTCGGCCGCCGGCGACCGCGTCCTGGCCGAGAACTACACCCAGCACGCCGAACATTATTTCCGCGTCCTGCGCGCCCTGCAGCCCTCGCGTCCGGTTTCCGAGATCGCCCAGCGCGAACTGGCCGGCCAGGGCTTCGACATCGATTTCGAGGACGAGACCGGGGCCCAGGCCGCCGCCATCATGGCCGCCGAGAAGGCCGAGGCCGACCGCCTCGCCGCCGCCGAGGCCCGCCAGCGCGAAAACGAAGAGCGCCAGAACGACCGCTCCTATGACCGGCAGGGCGACCAGCCGCGCCGCGAATGGCGCGACCGCGACGACCAGCCGCGCGAACCGCGCGAGCCCCGTGCCGAGAGCGAAGGCGCCGCCGGCGAGGGCGGCCGCCGCGAGACCCGCCGCGAGCGCTGGGAACGCCGTCAGCAGGAGCGCAACCAGCGCTTCCAGAACGAACGCGCCGAGGGCGAGCGCGGCGAAGGCGCCGCCTCTTCCGACGAGGCTGACCGCCCGGCCGCCGCCGGGCGCGACGCCGAGCCGGCTCCGGAACGCGCCGAACGCCCCCGCCGCGAGCGTCGCCCGCGCTCGGAGGCCGTCTCCGGAAACGATGAGGCCCCGACCGCCCTGCCCGGCTTCCTGACCCGCTCGTCCGCGCCCGCCGCCGACGCTGCCGCCGGGGACGGCGAGGCCGGGGCCCCCGCGCCCAAGCGCCGCGCCCCGCGCCGCAAGGCCGGGGTACCGGCCGACGAGGGCTGACCGCCTTTCCACGGCCCGTTGCGCGAGGGCGCTTGACGCCCCGCGTCCCGACCGTTCAAGGGGAGCCCCTGTACGTTCTCGGACTCACGCCCGCCTCCGGGCCGGGCGGCGGGTCCGCGACCCACGGGAGCGCCGCATGCCTCGTTCGTCCCGGCCGCTGGCCCTGATCGCCCTGGCCGCCCTTTCCGTCTCCGCCTGCGCCACAACGCCGTCGCCGCCGCCGCCTCCGGGCGAGCCGGGCGCCGGGCCCGTGCTGCGCGACTGGCGCGGCATCGTCACCGCCTCCGACCGCGACCGTTACGAGCGCCTCGACGCCGCCTGGAGCCTCGCCCTGCAGCAGGCCCGCCGTCAGCGCGGCTCCGGCGATCTCGCCTCCACCGGCGACCTGATCGACCCCGACGCCGCCCGCCCCTCGGCCGAACCGCCTGCCGGCGACTACCGCTGCCGCACCGTCAAGCTGGGATCCCAGGGCGGCGAGGACGGCCTCGGCTACGTCGTCTACGACTGGTTCGCCTGCCGCATCGAGCGGACCGCCAACGGGCTGAAATTCATCAAGCTGACCGGCAGTCAGCGCCCCGCCGGCCTGTTGTTCCCGGAGAGCGACCGCCGGATGGTCCTGCTCGGCTCCATGGCCCTCGCCTCCGAACCGCCGGCCAACTCCTACGGCCAGCGTCCCGACCGCGATCTGATCGCGGTGCTGGAGCGGATCGGCGAGCGCCGCTGGCGGCTGGTCGTCCCGTGGCCGCAGAACGAGTCCAATCTCGACCTGATCGAGCTGGTCCCGACCTGATCCTCGTCCGTATCTGAACCCTCGCGCGCCCCATCCGTTCGGACGGCTCAGCCGAATGGATGTCTCGCATGCGGACTCTCGTCGCCGTCGCCTCGCTCGCCGCCCTTCTCGCCGCCTGCGACCGGATCCCCGCCCCGCCCGTCGCCGATCCGGCGACTCCCCCGCCGGCTCCGGCCCCGCCCGAAGCCCAGGCGCCGGTTCCGTCCGCCGCCGGCGAACAGGGCGGGACCGCGGACTGGCGAGAAATCGCCTCGGCCGCCGACGCCTCCGCGCTCGGACGGCTCGACGAGGCCTGGCGGCTGGCCCGCGCCGAGGCGGAGGAGGCCGGGTTCGCCGAACAGGTCGAGGCGCTCGGTCCGCTGGTCGACCCCAACGCCGGTCTGACAGGCCGCCTCCAGCCTCCGCCCGGCGCCTACCGCTGCCGCACCGTCAAGCTGGGCTCCCACTCGCCGGGCGGGCTCGGTTACGTCGAATATCCGTTCTTCCGCTGCACCATCGAGCTGACGCCCGGCGGCGACCTGATCCTGACCAAGACCTCCGGTTCGCAGCGCACCCGCGGCCTGCTCTATCCCGACACCGACCGCCGCCTCGTCTTCATCGGGGCCCAGGCCTGGGGCGCGGATGAAACGGGCTTCCCCCGCTACGGCGAGCAGCGCATCCGTGACCAGATCGGGGTCTTCGAGCGCATCGGTTCCGACCGCTGGCGCCTCGTCCTCCCGTGGCCGAAGGTCGAGTCCAAGCTGGAGATCCTCGAACTGGTCCGCTGACCGGCCTTGACCCCTGCGCCGCCCTCGAGAGGCTGGCGGCCGCGGGACCGATCCCCGGGCCGAACCTGTCCGCGCCCGCGGCGCCGACCGGACCAACCGGATCATGTCCGAAAGCCTCGGCGGCCCCGAAAACACCCGCGCTGGTCTTGCATCCACATGCTGGAAGGGACCGCCGGCGAACAGGAGCCCCCGAGGCGGGCAGGCCCATCCTCGATGGCCAGCGCCGACCCGCGCAGTAGCCGCCGCGCAATTGAAAAGGGCTCCGGCGCGGACGCCGGAGCCCTCGTTCAACCTGCGGGTCTCGCCCTAGAACGTGACGCGCGCGCCCACCGAGAAGATGTGGGCCGAAGCGTCGGCGTCGACCGAGTCGGCGCCCTCGCGGATGTCGAAGCTGGGGAACGAGACGAAGCGGTAGCCCACGTCCCAGCTCAGGGTCTCCGACGACGGGATGACGACGCCGGCCTTGACCTGCCAGGCCACGCCCATGTCGTCTTCCGACGCGCCGGCGAAGCGGTATTTCGAGCTGCCGACGCCGACGCCGGCTCCGACGTAGGGGCGGAAGCCAACGGCCGAGAAATTGTAGACGCCATTGACCATCGCGGCGTACGACTCGACGTGGGCGTCGAGCGGCGCGCCCAGGGCGGCGTCGGCGGCGTCCGTATCGATGTCGCTGGTCAGCAGCAGCAGTTCGCCCTCGAGGGCCCAGCCGCCTTCCATGCCGAGGCCGCCGGTGATGCTGCCGAAGGTCCCGGTTTCCAGATCGGCTTCACCCGAGAAGGTGTCCGGGCCGACGGTGACGTCGAGGTCGACCTCGCCGGCGACGTTCGCGCCGAGATTAAACTGGAGGTAGTTGGACGAGGCGTCCTGGGCCAAGGCCGGCGTCGCCAGGGCGCTGACGGCGACAGCGGCCAGCAGAAGCGTGGTCTTCATGGAGAGAATTCTTTCAAAAAGTCCGCCCCCCGTTTGAGGCGTGGCACGGAAGATGGTCAGATCAAGCCGCGAGTCGAGAGGGTCACCCAAGCTTTTCGTCGAGCTGTCGCGCACCCGCCACAGTCAAGCCTGGCTTTCCGCCCGCGCTCCGGCAGGCCGCAATTTGGGCCCAATTGGACGACTGCTGATATCGGAAACACGGCGAGGGGCTTCTACCCAGCCGTGCAAGCGATGGCTTGCTGGTACAGCACCGTCGCCGGGTCCAGCCGGCGGGCCTCGGCCAGCGCCGTCTCCGCCTCGGCGCAGCGCCCCGCGCCTGCGAGGGCGGCGGCGAGGCTGTGCCGGACCGCCGCCACGTCCGGCGCCCCCTGCACCGCCTTTTCGCAGAACGGCAGCCCCTCGGCCGCCCGCCCGGCGCGCACCAGGATGTAGCAGTGGTTGTTCAGATAGCCGGGGTTGGCCGGCTCCGCCTTCACCGTCACCAGGCTCGCCTCCAGCGCCCCCTCGAAATCGCCCAGCTGCTCCAGCACCAGGGCCAGATCGCCATGGGCGGCGACGTCCTTCACCGGCAGCGCCCGGAAGGCCTCGAAGGCGGCCTCGAAGGCGGGGTCGCGGCCCTTCTTGAGGATCGGCAGCACCAGCGTCAGCACGAACCGCCGTCCATCCTCGTCAATCGGTCCGGACATCTCCCGCAGCGCCGCATAGGCCGGGTCGTCCGACAGGATCAGCCAGGCCACGCGGGCGTCGGCCGCCGCATCCTTATCGCGTCCGACCTGCTGGTAGGTGTCGCCCCGGAAGGCGTGCAGCCAGACATCCGACCAGACCTCTTCTTCCCCGGCCGCCGCGTCGTAGAGCCGCTCGGCCATGCCGTAGTCGCGGTTCAGCCAGGCCTCGGTGGCCTGGTTCAGCCGCGCCAGCCGCTGCTGCGGCGACCCTTCCGGCAGGGCCTCGGCGCAGGCCGCCCAGTCCGCCGCCACGCCGGGCGCCGGCTCGCAGACGGCGGGGATTTCCTGGGGCGCGGCCGTCAGGGCGAGAGCGAGGGCGACTGCGATCATCGGTCAGACCCTGGTCAGCCGCAGGTCATGGAAGTCGTAGCTGAAATCGGCGTCCGGCGAGACCGCCTTCATCGTCGCCGAAGCGGGCCGGCCATTCTCGATCGTGAAGGTGACGAACGCATCCTCCTCCCGCTTGTCGGGGAAGCGCGTCCGCATCGTCTCGCCGTCGTACGGTTCCAGCGGCCCCTTCAGCGCAGGCGTACGGCTGAACGACAGCCACAGACCGTTCCCGCGCCGCTCGATGACGATATCCCCGTACCACGGGTCCCGCCACGTTCCGGCGTAGGCCGCCAGCGGCAGCGACGGCGCCGCCCCCGCCGCCTGTTTGGCGTCGATCTCGGCGGCGGCGGCGATCGATTTCGCGTCGTTCTCCCGTTGCAGGCGCAGGCTGTCTGCGATCCAGTCGAAGCCGGTCTTGCCCATGACGATGTCGGCGATGCCGTTGCGTAGCACCCGCGTCAGCATCCCCTCCTCGGCGTTGGTGAAATAGCTGAAACCGGCGCTCCGGCCCGGGATCAGCACCGTGCCCGAGATGAAGCCGGGGGCTCCGCCGCCGTGGGTGATGAAGCGCTCGCCCCGATAGTCCATCACCTGCCAGCCCATGGCGTAGCTGGCCGCGATGGCCCGCCCGGGCAGGTCCGGCGTCGGTCCGGCCGAGTTCGAGATGATGATGTTGGGCTTCCACATCTCATTGCCGCGCGCTTCGGAATACAGCCGCGTGCCGTCGGGCAGCTCGCCGCGCTTCAGCTGCACCGCGATCCATTTGGCCCAGTCGACCGGATTGGTGACGAAGCCGCCCGCGGCCCCCGCCGAGCTCCAGTTCCAGACTTCCTGGATCGACTGGCCGATGGTCCGCATCGGGCCCTGATAGCGCAGCGGCGGTCCCAGCCGGCCGTGCGGAAGCGCCGACTTCGCGGGATCGGCGGCGGTCATCAGCGGCAGGGTTTCGCTCATGCCCAGCTTGTCGAGAATGCGCGTCTGCACGAACTGCTCCCACGGCATCCCGGACGCCGCCGCCACCACCTCGCCGGCGACCACGAACATCAGATTGCAGTAGTGGTAGGTGGAGCGGAACTGGTCCTCGATCGGCACGTGCGGCACGGCCGCCATGATCTCCGCCCGCGTCCGGTCGCTGTTCGGCCAGAACAGCAGGTCGCCGGCGCCGAGGCCGAAACCGATCCGGTGGCTGATCAGGTCGCGCACTGTCACCATGCCGTTCAGCTCGGGCTTCGACAGGGAGAAGTCGGGCAGATACGTCCGCACCGGCTCGTCCCACTCGACCTTGCCTTCGTCGACGAGGATGGCCAGCGCCGCCGCCGTCACCGCCTTGGTGTTCGAGGCGATGGCGAAATGGGTGTGCTCATCCATGGGCGCACCGCCGATCGCCCGCACGCCGTAGCCCCGGGTCAGCACCGGGGCCCCGTCCTTGACCACCGCCACCGACACCGCCGGCTGGTCCGGGAAAGCCGCCATGGCTTTCTTCACGAAGGCGTCCACCGCCTCGGCCAGCGCCTCGCCCGAGGGCGCGGGCCCGGTCTGGGCGTGCGACAGCGAGGGCAGGGCGACGCCGGCGACGCCCGCCGCGACAGACGAAACCAGCGCCGCGCGGCGCGTGAGGCGGATGGACATGGCAACGCTCCCGACTGACTTGCGGCGAAACGCTAGCCCGTCGCCCGCCCGCCGTCATCCCCGGGAGCCGCCGGGCGGCGCCCGCCCCACGGAGCGATGTTTCAGCGGTGCGGCGGAAAGGTGTCCGGTTCTGAAAAAACCTTAATGAAATGAATGTAACTCGGTGGTCTCTCGGGCCGATGCTATGGAAAGGAAACTTGACGGGCGATGGTGCCCGACCGTGCGCAGGGGGCGCGCCCTTCATGACTTCCATCCGCTTCCTGCTGCTGGTCGGCACGGCGCTCGGCGCCTCGTCCGGCGCCGCCCTGGCCCAGTCGACGACTCCCCCGCCGGCGCAACAAACCCCTCCGCCGGCGCAGCAGCCCGCGCCCGAAGAGGAGACCGAGGAAGAGGCCCGGGTCGAGGACGTCGTCGTCCAGAGCCGGACCACCGACGTGCGCACCTCGATCGACTCGGTCAGCTACAGCCTCGCCGACGACCTGCAGGCCCAGACCGGGACCCTGGCCGAGGCCCTGCGCAACATCCCTTCGGTGGAGGTGGACCCCGACGGCAACGTCAGCCTGCGCGGCGACGCCAACGTCACCATCCTGGTGGACGGCCGGCCCTCGACCCAGTTCAACGGCCCCAGTCGCGGCCCCATGGTGCTGCAGATTCCGGCCGCCCAGTACGCCCGCATCGAGGTGATGACCAATCCGTCGGCCGCCTACAGCCCTGAAGGCGGCGGCGGGGTCATCAACCTGATTTCCAAGCCCAACGCTGTCCGCCCCGGCGCGACAACCACCGGCTCAGTGCGGGCCAACATCGGCGACAACGGCCGCTACAATTTCGGCGGCAACATCGCCCATGTGGTCGGCAAGACGACCCTGACCGCCGACCTCGGCATGCGTCACGACGGCTTCATGCAGGAGATCGAGCGTCGGCGGTCCCTCTTCGACCCCGGCTCGGGCCAGTTCCTCGACTCGGTCCAGTCCCAGATGATCGACGGCGAGTCCGACGCGCTCTTCCTGCGCTTCGGAGCCGAGCACAATCTGGACGACGCGACCCAGCTGGTCGCGGAAGTGCGCCACAGCGAGGTCGACAATATCGCCGATGGCGTCGACCTGTTCGAGGCAGAGAACGCCGCGGGCGGGATCGGTGCGGCCTACCAGCGGAACTCGAGCGGCGGCTTCTCGGGCAAATTCTCCGGCGCCACCGCCCGGGTGCTGCGCCGCTTCGGCGACCAGGGCCACGAATGGTCCAACGAGATCCGGGTCGACCGCAATCGTTTCACCTTCGGCTTCGACACCGTCGTCGACCAGCAGATTCCTCCGGTCCCGATCTTCTACGAGGACCTCGAGAACCAGAACCGCCAGAACCAGCTGGGGATCACCAGCGCCTATGTCCGTCCCCTGGCGGACGGCGGCCGGCTACGCCTCGGCTACGAGCTTCAGGCCTTTGCGCTGGAGCTCGACAACTCTTTCGCCCGCGGCCCGACGCCCGACAATCTGACGCCGGACCCGATCGTCTCCAACGAGTTCCACGTCGACCAGGCGGTGCACGCCCTCTACGCCACCTGGGAGAAGCCGTTCAGCGAAACCCTGTCGGCCCAGTTCGGCCTGCGTCTGGAACAGGCGAACATCGACATGGATCAGGTGACGACCAACATCCAGTCGTCCAACGACTATTTCCGCGTCTATCCGACGATGCACCTGCAGTACACGATCGGAGAGGGCGAAACCCTGCGCGGCAGCTACAGCCGGCGCATCCAGCGCCCGCCGCCCCAGCTGCTGAACCCCTTCCTGACCTATCAGGACACTTTCAACTACCAGTCGGGCAACCCGGACCTGCTGCCGCACGAGACCGACTCCTTCGAGGTCATGTGGCAGAAGCGGGTCCAGCAGACCTTCTACCAGGCCACCCTCTACTATCGCGACACCACCGACGCCTTCACCCCGGTGACCACTCCGATCGGCGGCGGCGTCTTCGTGACCCGGCCCGAGAACATCGGCTCCAGCACCTTCACGGGCCTCGAACTGGTCGCCAACGGCGCGCTGCACCCCACCCTGCGCTACAACGCCAGCGTCAACGCCTACCGCCAGGAGATCGACGCCGGCGGCGTTCCCGGCGCGACCGACAGCGAGGGCGAGGGTCTCGGCGGCCGCCTGACCCTCAACTGGACCCCCACCCAGGAAGATTTCCTGCAGGTCACCGGCATCTGGACCGGCGACCAGGTCCTGGCCCAGGGCAGCCGCGAGACGGCCACCCTGGTCAATCTCGGCTACCGGCGGAAACTCAGCAAGGACTGGTCCTTCCAGGCCACGGTCCGCGACCTGTTCGACGAGTTCGGGGCCGTCACCGAGATCGAGGCGGCGACCTTCACCGACCGCACCAGCGTCACCTTCGGCGGCCGGGCGGCCTATGTCGGCCTGACCTGGACGTTCGGCGGCGGCCAGCGGCCGCCCGAGCAGTTCGACTTCTCGGCTCCGACCACGGGCAACTGAATCCGGGCGGGGCCCGACGCCGTTCGGCGCGGGCCCCTTTCCGCGTCAGCGGGTGCAGCGGGCGGTGGTCCCCACGCGCGGCACATACATGTCCGTCGCCGGATTGTAGGTCTTGTAGCGCATCTGGCAGGCCCGGACGTGGCGATGCCAGTCCGACGGATTGGCGTAGCCGGCCGGCGGCGCGGGCGGACGCGGGCCCCAGCTGCTTTCCCACATGCCGTAGTCCACGGCCCGGGGCGCCATTGCGGCCGAGCCGCCGGAGCCGCCGCCCGCTTGCGCGGCGGCCGGCGCGCCGCCCGAGGGATTATCCGGCCCGCCGGACGCCGGCATGGCGTAGGGCGTGCCTTCCGAGCGGGGGCTGGCCGGCCCCGGCGAGGTCGCCCCTCTTTCAGTGTCGGCAGGCGGCGTGCGGTCGGTGCCCTGCGGCGCCACAGCCGGCGCCTGCCGCGGCTGGCCGCTTGCGACCTGGGCGGCGGCGGGAATGGCGACGGCGGCGAGGACCGCCGCTGTCGTGACAAGGATCGGTCTTTGCATCGTTTTCTTCCCAACAGTTGCAACCCCGACGGCTCCCAACCGGGTCGCTTGCGGCCGGTTCCAGCGTGGCCGCACGCCGTTCGTCCAGTCGCGATTTTCTCTGGCCGCGGGGACTTGTGTGGCCATCCCGCCACACCCACCTGATCCGCAACCGGACGGCGCGTTGCTTGCTTCATGAGGGCGTGCGGCCCGGATTCCGCCTCACGAGGGGACTCTATGAATCTCGACCTCTACTCCGACCGCGCCAAACAGGCCGTCCAGTCGGCCCAGTCGCTGGCCCTCGCCCGCCGGCACCAGCAGTTCGCGCCCGAACACCTGCTCAAGGTGCTGCTCGAGGAACGCGACGGCCTCGCCCGCAATCTGATCAGCGCCGCCGGCGGCGATCCGACCAAGGCCGAAACCGCCACGGAAACCGCCCTGTCGAAGCGCGCCCAGGTCTCCGGCGGTTCGGGCCAGCTCTATCTCGACGGCGACACCGCACGGGTCTTCGCCGCCGCCGAACAGGCCTCGAAGAAGGCCGGCGACGCCTTCGTCACCACCGAACGCCTGCTCGGCGCCATCGCCCGCGAGGGCGGCGTCGCCGCCACCGTGCTCGCCTCCGTCGGGGTCACCCCCGACACCCTCGACGCCGCCATCAACGAGATCCGCAAGGGCAAGACCGCCGACTCCGCCGCCGCCGAGGACGCCTACGACGCCCTCAAGCGCTACGCCCGCGACCTGACCCTCGCCGCCCGCGACGGCAAGATCGACCCGGTCATCGGCCGCGACGAGGAGATCCGCCGCACCATCCAGGTCCTCGCCCGCCGCACCAAGAACAACCCCGTCCTGATCGGCGAGCCCGGCGTCGGCAAGACCGCCATCGTCGAGGGCCTCGCCCTGCGCATCGTCAACGGCGACGTGCCGGAGTCCCTGCGCGAGAAGAAGGTCATGGCCCTCGACATGGGCGCCCTGATCGCCGGCGCCAAATACCGCGGCGAGTTCGAGGAACGGCTCAAGGCCGTGCTCAACGAGGTCGCCGCCGCCGAGGGCGGCATCGTCCTGTTCATCGACGAAATGCACACCCTCGTCGGGGCCGGCAAGGGCGACGGCGCCATGGACGCCTCCAACCTGCTCAAGCCCGCCCTCGCCCGCGGCGAACTGCACTGCGTCGGCGCCACCACGCTGGACGAGTACCGCAAGCACGTCGAGAAGGACGCCGCCCTTGCCCGCCGCTTCCAGCCCGTGTTCGTCGAGGAGCCCTCCGTCGAGGACACCGTCTCGATTCTCCGGGGACTGAAGGAGAAGTACGAGGTCCACCACGGCGTGCGTATCGCCGACGGGGCCATCGTCGCCGCCGCCACGCTGAGCAACCGCTACATCACCGACCGCTTCCTGCCCGACAAGGCCATCGACCTGATCGACGAGGCCGCCAGCCGCGTGCGCATGGCCGTCGACTCCAAGCCCGAGGCGCTCGACGAGATCGACCGCCGCCTCGTCCAGCTGAAGATCGAGCGCGAGGCCCTGAAGAAGGAGACCGACACGGCCTCCCAGGCCCGCCTCGAAAAGCTCGAGGACGAACTCGCCGAGCTCGAGGCCGAGAGCGAGGACCTCACTACCCGCTGGAAGGCCGAGAAGGAGAAGGTCGGCCAAGGCGCCCAGCTGCGCGAAACCCTCGACCGCCTGCGCGCCGAACTGGCCGCCGCCCAGCGCGCCGGCGACCTCGGCCGCGCCTCCGAGATCGCCTACGGCCAGATCCCGCAGATCGAGAAATCCCTCGCCGAGGCCGAGAAGAACGAGGCCGACAGGTCCGGCCCCCTGACCCCCGAGGTCGTCGACGCCGAACAGATCGCCCAGGTCGTCTCCCGCTGGACCGGCGTCCCGGTCGACAAGATGCTGGAGGGCGAGCGCGACAAGCTGCTCAAGATGGAGGACGCCCTGGCCCGCCGCGTGGTCGGCCAGGACGAGGCCCTGACCGCCGTCGCCGACGCCGTGCGCCGTGCCCGCGCCGGCCTCAACGACCCCAACCGCCCGCTCGGCTCCTTCCTCTTCCTCGGCCCCACCGGCGTCGGCAAGACCGAGCTGACCAAGGCGCTGGCCGAATATCTGTTCGACGACCCACACGCGATGGTGCGGATCGACATGAGCGAGTTCATGGAAAAGCACGCCGTGGCGCGACTCATCGGCGCGCCGCCAGGCTATGTCGGCTATGAGGAGGGCGGCGTGCTGACCGAAGCGGTCCGCCGGCGGCCCTACCAGGTGGTGCTGTTCGACGAGGTCGAGAAAGCGCACAACGACGTCTTCAACATCCTCCTCCAGGTGCTCGACGACGGACGGCTGACCGACGGCCAGGGCCATGTCGTCGACTTCACCAACACCATCATCGTGCTGACCTCCAACCTC
>NZ_DASPNO010000032.1:0-18746 GCF_035626535.1 Brevundimonas sp. | reverse complement strand
AGCACGTCGAGTTCAAGGAAGGCAAGATCAAGTAAGGCCTTCTCCGCTTCGCCTCGCGAGGCGGGACCAGAATTCAGAGAACGCCCGGTCCCAAGGCCGGGCGTTTTTCGTTGTCCGCCGGGGCGGGGCCGCGCAGCTGCCGCTCCGCCTCCGCCAGCGCCGCGCCGAGGCTCTCCAAAAGCGCCCGTCCGGCATGCAGCGTATAGGCCGCGTTGACCAGCGGGCCGCTGATCACGACCTCGCCTTCGCACGCGGTCACGCGCGGAGCTTCGTCAAAGGCGTCGAGCGGGGACTGGGCCATGAGCCGTTCATGCGGCTCGGCCCCTGAACCGGACGCCCTGCCCGCCTTCATCCGGCATTCACAAGTCTCGATTGATCGGGACCCGGCCGCCGCGGTCTCAGGCCGCCCGCGAGATCACCTGATTCCGTCCGCGGCTCTTTGCCTCGTAGACCCCCTCGTCGGCCCGCTTCAGTAGGCCCTCCGGGGTGTCGCCCTCGAGGCTCGCGGCCACCCCGATCGAGACGGTGATGGTCAGCCCCTCGGCCCCGCCCATGATCGGGAAGGGCTGGGCCTCGATGTCGCGGCGGATACGGTCGGCCACCCGCGCGGCCGCTTCCAGGCTGGCGCCGGGCATGACCACCACGAATTCCTCGCCGCCCAGCCGGCACGGCAGGTCGATGGCCCGCACGTTTGTCGCCAGCCGCACCGCGAACTCGCGCAGCACCTCGTCGCCGGCGTCGTGGCCGAAGCCGTCGTTGACCGCCTTGAAATGGTCGATGTCCATGACCAGCACCGCGACTCCGTCGCCGCCCTGCCCCGCCCGCGCCACCATGGCCTGCAACTGGCCCGCCATGTAGCGGCGGTTGTGCAGCCCCGTCAGGGCGTCGGTGACCGCCATCTCGAGGCTGTAGTCCAGCTTCTCCTTGAGGAAGTCGGCGTAGCGCTTGCGCTTGATCTGGGTCCGCGCCCGCGCCATCAGCTCCTCGGGGTCGACCGGGCGCGGCAGGATGTCATTGACGCCCAGCTCCAGCGCCTTCAGCAGGCGCGGCCGTTCCGCCGGGTCGACCACGGCCAGGATCGGGGTCCGCCGCGACGCCTCGCTGGACCGCGCCTGGGCCACGAAGCGCAGGCCGTCGAAGCCGCTGCCCGAGACATTGACGATCATCAGGTCGACCGGCCCGCGCGCGGCGATCAGGGCCGCCGCCGGATCGCTCTCCACCACCGGCCGATGCTCCCCGGCCAGATGGGTGACCATCTTGCCGGTCTGCAGCTCGTTGTCGTCGACGATCAGCACCCGGCCGCCCGAGCCGCGCAGCCGCCCGGCCCCGTCGGAATCGACGCCGAGCCGGCGGCCGCTTTCCTCGCGCTCGCGCAGCTCGTCCATCACCGCCTTCAGCCGCACCAGCGACTTGACCCGGGCGAACAGGATGACGTCGTCGATCGGCTTGGTGACGAAATCGTCGGCCCCGACGCCCAGCCCCTTGATCTTGTCATGGCGGCCGTCCAGCGCCGTGACCAGCACCACCGGGATGTGCCGCGTCACCGGATCGGCCTTCAACCGCTTGCAGGTCTCGAACCCGTCCATCCCCGGCATCATCACATCCAGCAGGATGATGTCGGGCCGCTCGGCCGAGGCGATCTCCAGCGCCGTGGCGCCGTCCATCGCCGTCAGCACCTCGTAATATTCCAGCGTCAGCTTGGCCTCGAGCAGGCGGACGTTCGGCTCCACATCGTCGACGACGAGGATGCGCGCTGTCATGGGACCAGCGCCTCGACCGGGCCGAGATGCTTGCGCACCACCTCGAGGAAATGCGTCACCGAGATTGGCTTGGAGATATAGGCCTCGCAGCCGCCCTGCCGGATCCGCTCCTCATCGCCCTTCATGGCGAAGGCGGTCACCGCCACCACCGGGATGTGATTCAGCTCCTCGTCGTCCTTCAGCCATTTGGTGACCTCCAGACCGCTGATCTCGGGCAGCTGGATGTCCATGAGGATCAGATCGGGCCGGTGCTGCCGCGCCAGGGCGAGCGCCTGCAGGCCCTCGCGGGTCTGCAGGGTGCGATACCCCTGGGATTCGAGCAGATCATGAAAGAGCTTCATGTTCAGCTCGTTATCCTCGACGATGAGGACCGTCTTCGACATCATCACCCGGCCTGTTCCGCCCCTCTCGGGACGCCATGTATCGGAGGCTTGCACGCCTTCTTCCTCCGCACTCTGGCCCCGCGTCTCTTAAGTTGACGTGAAGCGCGCCTCCCCTCACGTCCGTCATCCTCGGGCTTGTTCCGAGGACCCATTTCGCCGTCGCACGAGCCTTCGCATTGGGGCACGATGACAGGGCCATGCACGACCCTCAGCATCCACCTCGACAATGGGTCCTCGGGACAAGCCCGAGGATGACGGTGCGAGGGTGAAATCCATCTGCCGCGACTGCCTGCACACCGCCGACGCCCTCATCGAGCGTTGCCCGACGTGCGACTCGCGCCGCGTCGTCCGCCACGCGGAACTGGCCCGGCTCACCATCGCCCACCTCGACTGCGACGCCTTCTACGCCTCGGTCGAAAAGCGCGACCGGCCGGAGCTCCGCGACAAGCCGGTCATCGTCGGCGGCGGCAAGCGCGGCGTCGTCACCACCGCCTGCTACATCGCCCGCCTGTACGGCGTCGGCTCGGCCCAGCCCATGTTCAAGGCGCTCAAGGCCTGCCCCGACGCCGTCGTCATCAAGCCCGACTTCGCCAAATACAAGGCCGCCAGCGCCCACATCTTCGGCGCGGTGCGCGAGCTCACCCCGCTGGTCCAGACCCTGTCGCTGGACGAGGCGTGGATCGACCTCGCCGGCACGGAACGCCTCAACGGCGGCCCCCCGGCCTTCCAGCTGGTCCGCCTGCAGAAGCGCATCGAGGACGAGACAGGCCTGACCGTCTCCATCGGCTTGGCGACCAACCGCTTTCTCGCCAAGGTCGCCTCCGAACTCGACAAGCCGCGCGGCTTCTCGGTCATCGGCTCCGAGGCCCAGGCCCTGCTGGCGCCCAGGCCGGTCGGAATCCTGCCCGGCGTCGGCCCGGTGTTCCGCAAGACGCTGCAGAGCGACGGCTTCGCCACCGTCGGCGACCTCGCCGCCGCCGACCCGCGCGACCTGATCAAACGCTACGGCGAGACCGGCCTGCGCCTGCACGACCTCGCCCATGGCCGCGACGCCCGCTCGGTCAATCCCGGCCAAGAGCGCAAGGGGATGAGCGCCGAAACCACCTTCAACGAGGACCTGACCACCGCCGGGGATCTCGAGGCCGAGCTCTGGCCCCTGTGCGAGAAGCTGGCCGCCAAGGCCCGCCGCGACGGGGTCGCCAGCCGGGTCATCGTGCTCAAGCTTCGCCGCACCGACTTCAAGATCGTCACCCGCCGCATCACCGTGCCTGAGCCGGTCCAGACCGCCCGCGCCCTGTTCGCCGCCGGCCGCGAGTTGATGGCTCCCGAGCTCGGCCGCCCCTACCGCCTGATCGGCATCGGCATGGGCGACGTCCACGACGCCGTCGATGGGCCCACGGCCCTGTTCGACTCCCCCGAAACCCGCGCCCTCAAGACCGAAACCGCCATCGACCGGCTGAGGGCCAAATTCGGGGCCGGAGCGGTGGTGGCGGGGAGAGCCCTGAAAGGCTGATCCCGGCGTTCACCTCCCCATTCGCGTCAGGCGAATGGGGAGGTGAGCGTGACGCTGTGCTGGCAATCCGCGAAATTATAGTCCGATTGCGCGGAATATCTCCGGCCGCATCAACACCCTGGCCTTTTCTCAAACCGATCTTCCATCCGCGCAGACCGGCGGACGTACAATGCGCCCTTCGACCACCGGTCTTTGACAATCGAACCGCAGACCGCCGCCCCAGGCGCAAAGCCTACCCCATCCCGCGAATGCAGACTCTGCCGACTCTGCCATAGCGATTTCCGCCGATGCCGACTCTGCCGACTCTGCCACACTGTTTTTTCCGTCTGCCCGGGTCCCGACCCGCCGCATCGACGCCGCTCTTCCCGCACGCTAAACCGCCCCCAATTCCCAATCAGGAGCTTCCCATGACCGTCGCCGCCCGCCTCGCCGAACTCGGCATCACCCTGCCGGAACCCGCCAAGGCGGTGGCCAACTACGTGCCGGTCGTGCGCACCGGCAACCTGCTCCACATCTCGGGCCAGCTCTCCAACGACGCCTCGGGCGGCATCAAGGGCACCGTCGGCGCCGACGTCTCACCCGAACAGGCCCAGGCCGCGGCCCGCATGTGCGGCGTCAACCTGCTGGCCCAGATGTCCGCCGCCCTCGACGGCGACCTCGAGCGCGTCGTCCGCGTCGTCAAGCTGGGCGGCTTCGTCCAGGCCGCCGGCGACTTCGAGGCCATCCCCGCCGTCATCAACGGTTGCTCCGACCTGATGGTCGAGGCCTTTGGCGACAAGGGCCGCCACGCCCGCTCCGCCGTCGGCGTCTACAAGCTCCCCCTCGGCTTCGCCGTCGAGGTGGACGCCATCGTCGAGGTGCGGTGACCTTTACCCTCCGCGTAAACGACCGGGTCGCCGGCATCGGCCGCGAGGCCTGGGACGCCTGTGCGTCCCCCTCCGGCGACCCGTTCGTCTCCTTCGACTTCCTCGACGCCTGCGAGGCCTCCGGCAGCGCCGTCCCCCGTGAAGGCTGGGCCGGCCGCCACCTGTCCCTGACTGACGAGACCGGCCGCGTCCTCGGCGTCATGCCCCTCTGGCTCAAGGCTCATAGCCAGGGCGAATACGTCTTCGATCACAGCTGGGCCGACGCCTACGAGCGCGCCGGCGGCCGCTACTATCCCAAGCTGCTCGGCGCCGTGCCCTTCACCCCCGTCACCGGCCCCCGCTTCCTCGCCCGTCCGGACACGGACGCGGCCACCGTCCGCGAGGCCCTGCTGCAGGGCGCCCTGGCCCTCACCGAACGGCTCGGCGTCTCCTCCCTGCACGTCAATTTCCCGATCCGCGACGACTGGGCAGCCATGGGCGAGGCGGGCCTGCTCCAGCGCCAGGACATGCAGTACGTCTGGCGCAACGGCGGCTACCAGAGCTTCGACGACTTCCTCGCCGCCCTGTCCTCCAGCCGCCGCAAGACCGTCCGCCGCGAGCGACGCGAGGCCCGGGCCGGGCTCGACATCCGCGTCCTCACCGGCGCCGATATCGAGGAGGCGCACTGGGACGCCTTCTTCGCCTTCTACATGGACACCGGCTCGCGGAAATGGGGCCGGCCCTATCTGACCCGCGACTTCTTCAGCCGCATTGGCCGGGCCATGGCCGACCGCATCGCCCTGATCATGGCCTTCCGGGAGGGGGTGCCCATCGCCGGGGCCCTAAACCTGATCGGCCGCGACGCCCTCTACGGCCGCCAGTGGGGGGCGCTGGAGGACGTGCCGTTCCTCCATTTCGAGCTCTGCTACTACCGGGCCATCGAGTTCGCCATCGAGCGTGGCCTGTCGCGGGTCGAGGCCGGGGCCCAGGGCGAGCACAAGATC
The DNA here is from genome assembly GCF_035626535.1 of Brevundimonas sp. GTDB lineage: Bacteria > Pseudomonadota > Alphaproteobacteria > Caulobacterales > Caulobacteraceae > Brevundimonas. The sequence continues at coordinate 13,241 of NZ_DASPNO010000032.1, read as the reverse complement.
GCCCGCGGCTACATGCCGACGCCGGTCTACTCGGCTCACTGGATCGCCGACCCGGCCCTGCGCGCGCCGGTCGCGAACTATCTCGAGCGCGAGCGCCCCGCCGTTGACGCGGAAATCGACGCCATGGCCGCCGAACTGTCGCCCTTCCGCAAGGGCGGCTGACGGCTCAGGCGCGCCGGGCCTCGCCGCCGATGAACCACCCGGCGATCCAGCTGACCACGCCGGTGACGATGGCCGCCCCGATCCCGGCCCACAGACCGTCGACCACGAAGCCGCCCAGCAGCGCCGCCACCAGACCGATCACCGCCGCGTTCACCACCAGCAGAAACAGGCCGAAGGTGATGAGGGTCAGCGGAAAGGTCAGGACGGTCAGGACCGGCCGCACGATGGCGTTGGCGATGCCGAGCAGGATCGCCGCCAGCAGCAGGCTCGGCGTATCGCTGAACCCGACGCCGGGCACGACTTCCGCCGCCAGCCAAAGCGCGAGGCAGGTGACGAGAAACTGGACGATGAACCGCAGCATGGCCGACTCCCTCCGGACCTTGACCATAACACCCGAACGCCGCCGGGGCTCCCCTCTCGCCACCGCAGCCGCTAGCCTCTCTGCAATCAGCCGGAGCGCCCCATGACCCTTCACGCCCCCTACGACCCCGACAACATCTTCGCGAAGATCCTGCGCGGCGAGATGCCGGCGGTGAAGGTCTGGGAAGACGACCACGTCCTCGCCTTCATGGACGTCTTCCCCCAGTCCGAGGGCCACGTCCTGATCGTGTCGAAGACCTCGACCGCCCGCACCCTGCTCGACATCGAGCCCGAGGTGCTGGCCCGGCTGATCGAGGCGACCCGTCGCACCGCCCGCGCCGTGGTCAAGGCGCTGGACCCTGAAGGCTTCCAGATTATGCAATTTAACGGCGAGGCCGGCGGCCAGACCGTCTTCCACCTGCATTTCCACATCGTCCCGCGCTGGTCCGACCGCCCCATGAAGGGTCACGGTCACGCCCCCATGGCCGATCCGGAAACCCTGCGCACCCTCGCGGACCGCATCGCCGCCGCGCTCGACTGAACGCCGTTCATTGACGCTCCCGCCCACAAGCGTAGCTATTGTCCGGCGGCGGACTCATCCGCCGCGCCTTGGGAGGGGCGATCCATGAACGCGAAACTGAACTGGCTGGGCATCATCGTGGCGACGGTGGTCGCCTTCTTCGTCGGCTTCCTTTGGTATGGCCTGATCTTCTCCGAGCAGTGGATGGCCCTGACCGGGGTCACCGACGAGGGCTCGGGCGATTCGATGTGGATGATGTTGGGCGTGGTCCAGACCTTCGTCACCATGGTCGGCCTCGGCTGGTTCATCGGGCGCGACGGCGGCGGCGGCTGGATGCACGGCCTCAAGATCGGCCTGATCGCGGGTGTCTGCTTCGCCCTGATGACTTCGGCCTACGGCTTCATCTACCAGACCTCGCCGATGGGGCTGCTGCCCATCGACTGGAGCCATCTGCTGGTCGTCTACGCCGTCGGCGGCGCGATCATCGGCGGCCTGAGGATGAAGCCCAAGGCCTGACGACGCGCTTGCCTCGACCGCTGCTCGCCAGCATAAGGGCCGCCGTCACGACGGACGCCGGTTTAGCTCAGCTGGTAGAGCAGCGGTTTTGTAAACCGAAGGTCGCGGGTTCGATTCCTGCAACCGGCACCGGTCCGTCAGCCCTTGCGGGCGCCGCACGCCCGGCAGACGTGAGTCCCCTTGCGGCTGCGGCTCATGTCCCACTGATGGTGGCAGAACACGCTCCGGACCATGGCAACCAAGGTCCTCCCCCGCACCGGCGGCCGGACGACCGCACTGCTATTGCTCAGCATCGCGGCGCCGAGCGGGCTTCATGCAGGCGAGCGAAATGGCTGGCGGCGTCCGCCCCGAACAGCACCGGATCGGCCGAATGCGCGTCCTCGATAACGGCGAGGACGGCGTCGATCGCCTCCTCCCGCGTCGGACGCGCGCCTTGGACCAAGCGGTCCAGCAGGCTCTGAAGCATCTCCCGGCGTTCCTGGGCCTGCGCCTTCAGGACCTTGGTGCTGGGCCGGATCAGCTCGGGCGAGCGAGCCGGATGCGGCGGCGACCCGCCGACAGGCGTGAACTCTGGCAAGGCGTCCAGCGTCAGGGGCGCGACGGCCAGTCCGCCTTTCCGATGCGCGGCGACAGCCACTCCCAGCGGCTCGCCGGTCAGGACGTCGACTACCTCACCCGCCTGCAGCTTTCCGCAACGCCGGCAGCGATCCGAGCGATGACGCTCGGACCAGTAGAAATCATGCCTGCAAAGCAACGGTTTGAGCGGCGACAACATGGAAACTCCCCCGGACCGGCGACGATTCGCCGAATCCGAAAGGATTTGTCAACCATTGTTCACCCGACGGGGGTATCAGCCCCCGCCCAGAGCGACCGCCACGCGATAGGTGATCAGGGCCGCCAGGTACGCCAGCCCGAACATGTAGGCGACCATCACCCACATCCATTTCCACGAATTGGTCTCGCGCTTGACGACGCCCAGCGTGGCCACGCACTGCGGCGCGAAGATGTACCAGGCGAGGAAGGCCAGTCCCGTGGCCAGCGGCCACTGGCCGGCGAGCGTCGTGGCCAGGACGGCAGTGGCGGTCTCGGGATCGGCGACGGCGTAGACGGTGCCCAGCGCCGCGACCGCCACTTCGCGAGCCGCCATGCCCGGGATCAGGGCGATGACCATCTGCCAGTTGAAGCCGATCGGTGAGAAGATCGGCTCCAGCGCCTTCCCGATCATGCCGGCGAAACTGTAGTCGATGGCCGGTTGGGTGGCGCCCTCCGGGGGATAGGGGAAGGTCGACAGGGCCCAGATCAGCACCATCAGCGGCAGGATGATCCGCCCGGCGCGCTCGAGGAAAATCCGTGCCCGGAGCCACAGATTGAACAGCACGCTGCGTGGATCGGGCGTCTTGTAGGCCGGCAGCTCCATCATGAACGGCTCGACCGCGCCCCGCCAGAAGATGCGCCGGATCACGAAGGACACCGCCAGCGCGCTGAGGATCCCGGCCGCATAGAGGCCGAACATCACCAGCCCCTGCATGTTGGCGAAGCCCCATACCGTCTGGTTCGGGATGAAGGCGGCGATGATCAGGGTGTAGACTGGAATCCGCGCCGAGCAGGTCATCAGCGGCGCGACCATGATGGTGGTCAGCCGGTCCCGCTTCGAGTCGATGACCCGCGCGGCCATCACGCCCGGGATGGCGCAGGCGAAACTGGACAGCAGCGGAATGAAGGCGCGGCCGTGCAGGCCCGCCCCGCCCATGATCCTGTCCATCAGAAAGGCGGCCCGGGCCATGTAGCCGAAGTCCTCGAGCACGATGATGAACAGGAACAGGATCAGGATTTGCGGCAGGAAGACCAGCACGCTGCCGACGCCCGAGATCAGGCCGTCGACGATCAGGCTCTGCCAGATGCCGTCCGGGATGATCGTCCCAACCCAGATGCCGAGCCCGCCCAGCAGGCCCTCGATGCCGTCCATCAGCGGCGTGGCCCAGGTGAACACAGCCTGGAACATGACGAACAGCAGGGCCAGAAGGATCACCAGCCCGCCGACCGGATGCAGCAGCACGGAGTCGATCCGTCCGGTCAGGGTGTCCGGCCGCTCGGGCGGCTGGACGCAGGCCTTCATGATCCGTTCGGCCTCGCGGGCCGCGCCGCGCAGGGCGGCCGCGTCGGGCGGCGTCCACGCCATCTCCGCCCCGGGCGACCAGGTCGCCGCCGCCGCCTCGATCGCCGCAACCAGGTCCTCGATGCCGCGCCGACGCGTGGCCACGGTGGTCACGATCGGCAGGCCGAGTTCGGCCGACAGCCGGTCGAGATCAATCCTCAGCCCCTGACGCTGGGCGATGTCGTACATGTTCAGGGCCAGCACCATCGGCCGGCCCACGGCCTCCAGCTCCAGCACCAGCCGCAGCACCAGCCTCAGGTTGGTGGCGTCGGCGACGCAGACGATCACGTCCGGCGGGACTTCTCCGGCCAACCGCCCCAGCACCGCGTCGCGGGTGACCTCCTCGTCGGGGCTGCGGGCCCGCAGCGAATAGGTGCCCGGCAGGTCGAGCACGGACATGGTCCGCCCCTCGCCGCCGCGGATGAGGCCTTCCTTGCGCTCGACCGTGACGCCCGCGTAGTTCGCCACCTTCTGGTGAGCGCCCGTGAGGGCGTTGAACAGCGCCGTCTTGCCGCTGTTGGGATTGCCGACGAGCGCGACGCGCGCGCTCCGAACCGCCATGTCCATCAGGCGGGAACCCGCGCGGCCGCCGCCGGCTCATCGAGCGTGGCGAAGGCCGCCTCCATGCGGACCATGAGGCCGGCGGCCTCGCGCCGGCGTAGCGCCACGCGCATGTCGTCCACCTTCATGGCGATCGGGTCGCCGCCCAGCAGCCCTTCGTGCAGCAATTCGATGCGCGCGCCCTCGACGAAACCGAGCTCCAGCAGGCGGCGCTCCAGCTCCAGGGCGTGCTCGTCGTGGTGGCAGTGGTCGCCGACCTGGACGATGACGCCGCGATCGCCGCGGCGGGCCTGGCTGAGTCGGATGGTGTCGGACATGACGCTCACGCAACGGCGCGATCGGCGCGCCTATATGACAGTGATTATCAGGTGCGATAGCGGTCCGTCCACCCTGTCGAAGCGTCGCAGCCCGTTGTCGGCGGCCCCCGTTGCGCTATCACAAGGGCGAAGTTCCGGAGAGCCGCATGATCCGCCCCGCCCTGTTCGCCGTCGCCGCCGCCCTTGGCCTCGCCGCCTGCGGCCAGACTGACCGGACCCCCGAGGCTTCCCAAAACTCGCCGCCGAGACCGGCCCTGACGGCGGAACAGAAGGCGGCCCTTCTCGCCGCACTGCCGGCGCCCTACAACGCCGCCGACCTTGAGAACGGCCGCCGGGTCTTCGCCCGCTGCCGCTCCTGTCACACCATCACCGAGGGCGGGCCGAACATGACAGGCCCCAATCTGTATGGCGTCTTCGGCCGACAGGCGGGCGGCCACCCCGACTACAACTATTCGGTCGCGGTCAAACAGGCCGGGTTCGCCTGGGACGGCGAGCGGCTGGACCATTGGCTGGAGAACCCGCGCACCTTCCTGAAGGGCACGAAGATGAGCTTCGCGGGCATTCCGGACGCCACCGACCGACGCGACGTGATCGCCTTCCTGAAGGTCGAGACGGGCTACACGCCGCCCCCGCAGCCCTGATCTATTCGGCGGCGGCCGGGACGGCGTCGTTGGCCGCGGTCTCCTGCGCCTCCCACTCCTGGATCTTTCGGGCCGTGTATTCGGGCGACTTGGTGAAGCGCGCCAGCACGCCATAGATCACCGGCACCACGAACAGGGTCAGCAGGGTCGCGAACATGGCTCCGGCGAAGATGACCACGCCGATGGTCTGACGGCTGCCAGCGCCCGCCCCCTGCCACAGCACCAGCGGCAGGGCGCCGAAGGCGGTGGCTATCGAGGTCATGATGATCGGACGCAGGCGCAGGGTCGAGGCCTCGATGATCGCCTCGTGGATCGACCGACCCTGATCGCGCAGCTGATTGGCGAACTCGACGATGAGGATGCCGTTCTTCGCGGCCACGCCGATCAGGATGATCAGTCCGATCTGGCTGTAGATGTTCAGGCTCGACCCGGCCATCACCAGGCCGAACAGCCCTCCGGCCGCGGCCAGCGGGACGGTCAGCATGATCACCGCCGGGGTGATCCAGCTCTCGAACTGGGCCGCCAGCACCAGGAAGACCAGCAGCAGGGCCAGGCCGAAGGCCGCGGCGACCGCGCCGCCCGCCTCCTTCTGGTCCCGCGCCGCGCCGCCCCACTGGGTCGTGACCACGCCTTGGGGCTGCTCGCTGGCGACCCGGGTGAGGAAATCGGTCGCATCGACCAGGGTAGTGCCCGGATTCAGGTCGGCGCTGAGAGAGATGGCGCGCTGCCGGTCCAGTCGGCGACGATCAGGCGTGTCTCCCGAGGTCTGGGTGGTAACCACGGCAGACAGCGGCACCAGCTGGCCAGAGCCGGTCTCGACATACAGGGCCTCCAGGTCGCCGACGTTGCGCCGGTTGGCCCGCTCGGTCTGCAAGATGACGTCGTACTCCTGACCGCCGCGCAGGTAGGTGGTCGCCCGCCGGGAACCGAACATGGTCTCCAGCGTGCGCCCGATCGCCTGCGACGACACGCCGAGGGCCGCCGCCTTCTCCGGATCGACGTCGACCAGCAGGCGCGGCGCGTTCGGCTCGTAGTTCAGCCGCGGCCGCGAGAAGCCGGGGTTCTGCAGCGACGCCGCCAGCACCGGCTGCAACCACTGGTAGATGTCCTCGTACTCGGCCCCGGTGACCACCATCTCGACCGAGTTGGAGTTGCCGCCGCCCCGCTGGAAGGCGCCGGGCACGGAGGCGTTCACCTGGGCGTCGGTCTGGCCGCGCAGCTTGCCGTTCAGGTCCTGGGCGATCTCGTCGGCCGAGCGATCGCGCTCCGACCAGTCCTTGAGGGTCAGGACGGCATTGCCCGAGTTGAAGCTGCCGCCGCCGAAGCCCGGCGCGGAGATCAGATAGCTGTCGACCTCGCCCGCCTGCCGATACTCCTCGAGGATCGGCTCGAGCCCCAGCATGATCCGGCGCGTGTAGTCGAAGCCGGCGCCTTCGGGGCCCTGGACCCGGACCGTCACCCGTCCGCGATCCTCGTCCGGCACCAGTTCGTTGGGCAGGGTGAAGAACATCACCGCCGCGCCGCCGGCCACGAACAGGATCAGGGCCGCGACCCCGACCACGGCGACGCGCCGGTCGAGCAGCGCCTCCAGCGAGTTCCTGTAGGAATTCTTCAGCGCCTCCATGGCGCGGTCGACCCTGCGCGCCACCCAGCCGCTACCGGCCGCCGGCCGGAGAATCTTCGAGGCCAGCATCGGCGACAGGCTGAGCGCCAGGAAGGCGGAGAAGGCCACCGCCGCCGCGATAGCCGCGGCCAGCTCAACGAACAGCCGCCCGACGTAGCCGGGCAGGAACAGCAGCGGCGCGAACACCGCCAGTAGCACCACCGTCGTCGCCACCACGGCGAAGAAGACCTGCCGGGCGCCGCGCTCGGCCGCCACCAGCGGCGGCTCGCCATGGTCGATGCGGCGCTGGATATTCTCGGTCACCACGATGGCGTCGTCGACGACGAGACCGATCGCGAGCACCAGCGCCAGCAGGGTGAGCAGGTTCAGCGAGAAGCCGAGCGGCGCCAGGACGATGAAGGTCGACAGCAGGCAGATGGGGGCCACGATCGACGGGATGAAAGCCGCCCTCAGCGTGCCCAGGAAGACGAAATTCACCAGCGCCACCAGCGCCAGCGAGATGCCAATGGTGATCCACACCTCGTCGATGGCGTGCGCCGTGAAGACGGAGTTGTCCGAGCCCACGACCAGCTCCACCCCCGGCGGCAGGCTGGGCCGGACGGTCTCCAGCATCTCCGTCACGCCATCGGAAATGGCCAGGTCGTTCGACTGCGCCTGGCGGGTGATGGCGAGGCCGATCTGGTCCAGACCATTGCCGCGGAACAGGCGACGGTCCTCCTGCGGCGCCTCCTCGACGCGGGCGATGTCGCCCAGCCGGGTCACGTAGCTGGCCGCGCCCTGAATGGCCCCCATCGCGCCGCTCGGCAGGGCCGTCGCACTCGAGGACTGACCGCCGCCCGTGGTCGCCGAGGCGGAGCCGCCCGTTCCGATCGGCAGCTGGCGGAAGTCCTCGGCCCGGGCGTAGGTCCGCGCCACCCGCACCGTATAATCCTTCTGGCCCGACTCCAGCGTGCCGGCCGGGAGCTCGACGTTCTGGCTGGTCAGGGCGCTCTCGACGTCGCTGACAGTCAGGCCGCGCGCCGCCAGAGACGCCGGATCGATCCAGATGCGCATCGAATAGCGCTGCTCTCCATAGATCTGCACCTGGGCGACGCCAGGCACCGTGGCCAGCCGGTCGATCAGATAGCGGTCGGCGTAGTCGGTCAGGGCCAGGCGATCCATCGAGCTGGAGCGGAGGAACAGGATCATGATCGGCTGGCTGTCCGTGTCGGCCTTGGCCACCGTCGGCGGATCGGCCTGATCCGGCAGACGGCCGACGACGCGCGAAACGCGGTCGCGGACATCGTTCGCCGCCGCGTCGATGTCGCGGTCCAGCGAGAATTCGATCGAGACGTTGGAACGGCCGTCCCGACTGGTGGAGTTGATCCGCTCCACGCCCTGGATGCCGGCGATCTGCTGTTCGATCGGCTCGGTGATCCGGCTCTCGATGACCTCGGCCGAGGCCCCGGCGTAGGAGGTGCTGATCGACACGATCGGCGGATCGACGTCCGGCAGCTCGCGGACGGGCAGGAAGAAGAAGGCCGCCGCGCCGATGACGCACAGCACGATCGCGGCCACCGCCGCGAAGACGGGACGCCGGACCGCGACGTCGGACAGCATCATGGCCGCGCGCCCTTGGCCGGGGCCTCGGAACGCGCGCCCGCCACCCGAACCGGCGCGCCCGGCTGGATGCGGTTCAGGCCCGAGCCGACCACGCGGTCGCCGGCCTCGAGGCCGGACAGGATTTCAACGAATCCGCCTTCGACCGCCCCGGTCTCGACCTCGACGCGCTGGGCGCTGGCGCCGCGTTCGCCCCGGGCGATGCGGTAGACGAAGGCGCCGTCGCCCTCGTACTGGACCGCCGCTTCGGGCACCGCCGGCGCCGTGCGCACGCCCTGCTGTACCGCGACCCGGACCAGCATGCCCGGGCGGATGCGGCCGCCGGGATTGGCGATCTCGGCGCGCGCCGTGGCGGAGCGGGTCTGCTCGTTGACCCGGGTGTCGATCAGGGCGATGCGGCCGCCGAAGCCCTGCTCGCCGAAGGCGTCGGCCGTGGCCGTGATCGGCGTGCCCTGGCGCAGCACGCCGAGGTAGCGCTCCGGGACCGGGAAATCGACGCGGATCACGTCGATGTCGTCCAGCGTGGTGATGATCGCCCCGGGATTGACCAGCGTGCCGGCGGTGACCGTGCTCAGGCCCAGAACGCCGGCGAACGGCGCGCGGATGATCCGGTCGCCGCGCCGCGCCTGCGCCGCCGTCAGCGACGCCCGGGCGGTCTGGAGTTCGGACAGGTATTGCTCGGCGGTCGCCCGCGGCGCGATGCCGCGATCGGCCAGATCCTTGTAGCGGTCGTACTGGCGCTGGGCTTGGTCGACCCGGGCCCGGGCCTCGATGATGCCCGCGTCCTCTTCCCGCGCCTGCAGTTCGACCAGCGGCGTGCCCGCGGCGACCCGCTGGCCGTCGGTGAACAGGACGCGGGTGATCAGTTCGCTGGTCGAGGAGGTGATGTTGACCGAGCGGCGGCCCCGTGCCACGCCGAGCACCCGGATTTCGTCGCTGAACTCGCGCGGCGTGGCGACGGCTTCGGACACGGTCTGGCCGCGGCCCCCGCCGGGCCCTCCGCGTCCGCCCGGGCCGCCGCCCTTCTCTTCGCCGGCGAAAGCGATGCGCAGGATCACCGCAACGACCATCACGGCGAGCAGGACCGCCGCGGCGGCGAGGAAGAAATGGCGCTTGATCACGCGGGGCAGGCTCCGGGTGGGGACGAGCCGACTTAGCGGCTCCCGCCGTCGACGCAACTAGAGTCTCTGCAACGTGCGGTGTTTCAGAATCCGTCGCCTGTGCGGCAAGGAATTTCGCCGTTCAGAAACGGCGCCAGAGACCGATCACCGGACCGCTCGCCTCGGGAGTTTCCCGCCCTGCGACGGTCTGCCGCCAGCCGGCCTGCAGGCTCCAGTCGCCGAAGTCGCGGACGACCGACGCCTCCATCGACACCCAACGCGCCTCGCCGCCGTCCGTCTGGCCGCCGAAGGCCTGGGCGAGGACCATCCAGTCGTCGCCGATGTGGGCTCCATAGGTGAGATCGACCCGGGTCTCGTCCGGCAGGCCCTGCCGCATTCGCCGGGCGGCCTGAAGCTCGACGAAGGAGCGCGGCGGGACGGGCCCCCAGCCCGCTTCGAAAGACCGCCCGAGGGACGCCCGCACTTCCCAGTCCTGATCACCCTCCCCCGGCGCCGCATACCCGGCGTTGCGCCCTTCGCCGCCCGTCGCATAGCCCGCGTAGAGGCTGACGGCCGTGCTCTCGTCGCGCCAGGCCTGCCAGGTGATCCCGAGTTCGAGCGGCCCCCGCCCCTCGAAGTCGACGAAGGCGTCCTCGCCGGATTGCCAGTCGCCCTTGAACTGCACCGTCAGCCGGTCCGTGAGGCCGTACTGCGAGAAGACGCCGAGGGAGGTGTCGCGCCGCTCGGCCGGCAGATCGGCCAGCACGCCGTCCGGATCGAAGCCCCGATCCGCGGTCATGTGCTCGAGTTTGACGATGATCTGCCCCTTGCCCTTGGGCTGGGTCCAGGCGCCGGCGACCAAGGGAGTGGCGAGGGCCGCCGCCATCAATCCGGTCAACAGCCCCCCGACGCGGGTCACACGTCGTAGCCCGGCGATCTCCGGTCGAGCATTCGAAGCGCCCCCGGCCAGGCGAGGGCGGAGATGAAGCCGATGCCCTTGCCCTGCTCGCGCGTCTCGGCCTGCGCCGCCTCCGGGGCCATCAACACGTGTTCGCGGCCGACCGAAAGCGCCGCCACCTGCTGGGCGCAGGCGCGCTCGAGGAAGAACATGCCGACCCACGCCTGCGCCGCTGTCTGACCGACCGCCAGCGTGCCGTGGTTGCGCAGCAGCATCAGCGGCTTGTCGCCCAGGTCCGCCACCAGCCGCTCCCGCTCGTCGTGGTTCAGCGCCAGCCCCTCGTAGCCGTGGTACGCGACCTGGTGCTGCAACAGGCAGGCGTTCTGGCCGAGCGGCAGCAAGCCCTCCTGCTGCGCCGCCACGCCGACGCCGGCGACCGTGTGCAGGTGGATGACGAAATGGGCGTCCTCGCGCGCCGCGTGGATCGCGGAATGGATGGTGAAGCCGGCCGGGTTGATGAAGTTCGTCGTCTCCTGGACGATGTTCCCCTCGAGATCGACCTTGACCAGGCACGAGGCGGTCATCTCCTCGAAATAGAAGCCGTACGGGTTGATCAGAAAATGCTTCTCCGGCCCCGGCACGCGCGCCGAGATGTGGGTGAAGATCATGTCGTCCCAGCCGTGCAGGGCCACCAGCCGGTAGAGGGCGGCGAGCTCGACACGGGTGTTCCACTCCGCCTCGGAGACGCGGGATTTCAGGGAGGCGGTCGCTCCATCGGCCATCGTCCGGGTCCTCAAGGTTGCGTATGGCGGCGCACGCTCGCGCCGGGCGGGGCCGGCGTCAAGATTCAGCTTCCGTTAACCCTGCCTTAGCGGCCTGCCGCTACGCTTTCCGGAGCCGAATCGTCGGCGCGCCGGAGACTCCCTTGACCGTCGCTCAGCTTCGCCACCCTCCCCTCGCCTCCCCGCCGGACTATCCGGACCTTCTGGCGCTGGCGCGCAACCCCAGCGCCGATGCGCGCGAGCGGCTGCTGCTCGGCGTGGTCGCCCTGTGCGACGCCCGTCCGCCATCCGGCGAGCTGTCGCCCGTGCTGGGCGAAATCTTCCTGACCCTCGCGCGGCAGGCGGAGCGCGAGGTGCGCAAGGTCCTTTCGCAGCGCCTCGCGCATGCTGACTGGGCCCCGCCTGCCCTGATCCACGTCCTCGCCCTCGACGAGATCGAGATCGCGCGCCCGGTGCTCGCCGCCAGTCCCCTGCTGCAGGACGACGACCTGTTGCGCGTCCTGGTCGAGGCGACGCTGGAACACCAGATTGAGGTCGCCCGCCGGCCAAACCTCGGCGGTCGCGTCGCCGACGCCATCATCGACCGGGGCGAGCCGGCCACCCTAACCGCCCTCGCCTTCAACCAGACCGCCGAAATCAGCCTCGACAGCCTCCGGCGGCTGGTCGAACAGTCCCGCCGGGTCGCGGCGCTGCGTGGCCCGCTCACCCGCCATCCGCGCATGACCGAGCAGCTGGCGGAGCAGATGTACCAATGGGTCGGTGCGGCCCTCCGTCAGTCGATCTGCGCCCGTTTCCAGGTCGACGAGGCGAAGCTCGCTCCCCTGATCCAACAGTCGGTCTACGACGCCCGATCCGGAACCATGACGCCTGTTCCGGCCAACGACCCGGACCGGGACGAAATGGAGCGCCGGCTGGTCGCCAAACTGCAGAGCGCGGGACAGCTACGGGCCGGCTACCTCATCCGGGCGGTGCGCGAGCGGCGGCTCGGGCTCTTCGTCCATGCGCTGGCCACCCTGGGCGGATTCTCGGTCGCCCAGGTGCGGGAGGCTCTGGCCGCCCGCAGCCCGGAGGCGCTGTACTACGCCTGCGCCTCGGCCGGCGTGGACCGCGCGGTCTATCCGGCCCTGCTGGCCGAGGTTCGCCTCCTGAACGACGGCTTCCCCGGCGACCAGGGCGCGGCCGTCTGGATGCGCGGCGCCATTTCCCCGGCCTCGGCCGCCCGGTCATTCCGCGCGCTCGTTGCGGCCTGAACACGGCCCGTTTGACTTCGCCCCCGGGCTCGGCTTGCGTAGCCGGGTGACCCAGCCGGACCTTCGCATCGCCTTCGTCGCCTCGGACCGCCCCGAAGCGGTAGCCGCCCGTGACCGCCTGATCGAGCTGTACGGAAACGCCGACGCCGCCGCGGCCGACGTCATCGTCGCCCTTGGCGGGGACGGCTTCATGCTGGAGACGTTGCACGCCAATCTGCAGCGCCGCACGCCCGTGTTCGGCATGAACCGCGGCTCGGTCGGCTTCCTGATGAATGCCTATCGCGAGGACGACCTGGCCGAGCGGCTGGCGCGGGCCGAGACGGTCAAGCTCAGGCCGCTGGTCATGCGCGCCAAGACAAGGGGCGGCCCGACCAAGTCGGCGCTGGCGATCAACGAGGTGTCGCTGCTGCGCCAGACCCGCCAGACCGCCCATATCGGCATCAAGGTCGACGGCGTCGAGCAGATCCAGAACCTGATCTGCGACGGCGTGCTGGTCGCCACCCCGGCCGGCTCGACCGCCTACAACCTGTCGGCCCACGGGCCGATCGTGCCGCTCGGCGCCGGGGTGCTGGCCATGACCCCGATCTGCGCCTTCCGCCCGCGGCGCTGGCGCGGGGCCCTGGTCCCGCACAACGCCCGCATCGAGTTCCTCGTGCTCGACCCGGACAAGCGCCCGGTCAGCGCCACGGCCGACTTCACCGAGGTTCGCGACGTGGTCAGCGTCGCCGTCGAGGAAGACAGGAACCGCGCCTGCCA
>NZ_DASPNO010000031.1:0-25667 GCF_035626535.1 Brevundimonas sp. | reverse complement strand
AACCTGGCGCCCGCGGGACCTGTGTCGGACCAGCTTCTGCGGCGTGCTGACCTGATCGTGGTCAACGAGACGGAGGCGGCCTTCTACGGCGAGGCGCTGCATCAGGGCGGCGGCCGGGTGGTGACGACCCTGGGCGCCGAGGGCGCGGTGATGCACCAGCGCGGGGCCGAGATCGCCCGCGCCGCGCCGCCGAGGGTGACGGCGGTGGACGCGACGGGGGCGGGCGACGCCTTCGTCGGGGCGATCTGCGTGGCGCTGCTGGAGGGGATGGAGCCGGAGGCGGCGCTGCGCTTCGCCTGCGCGGCGGGGGCGCTGGCGGCGACGCGGCCGGGGGCCCAGCCCTCGCTGCCGACCCGGACCGAGGTCGAGACGATCATTACCGCGTCGTAACTTGGGGCGGGGCGCGCCGCTGATAGGGTCCGGTCCTCTGTTCAGACCTGATACCGGGGGACTGCCCACATGACCCGCACCGCCGCGCTTTTGGGGGCCTCGTTGCTGGCCCTCGCCTCGCCCGTGTTCGCCCAGACGGCCGCGCCGATCAGCGTGCCGCCGCTGGAGTACACCCATCGCGAACTGGCCAACGGGCTGGACGTCTACGCCATGCCCGATCCTGCAGCGGGCACCGTCACGGTGACGCTGTGGTACGACGTCGGCGGCAAGGACGACCCGCAGGGCCGCAGCGGCTTCGCCCACCTGTTCGAGCACATCCTGAGCCGCAAGACGGTCAACCTGCCGTACGGACATATCTCGACCATGGTCGAGAACGCCGGAGGCAGCCGCAACGCCTCGACCGGGCAGGATTTCACCAACTACTACGAGACGGTGCCTCCGCAGTATCTGGAGACGATGTTGTGGACCCACGCCGAGCGGATGGCGCGGCCGGTGGTCGACCAGGAGGTGTTCGACACCGAGCGCTCGATCGTCCAGGAGGAGCTGCGCCAGCGCGTTCTGGCCCCACCCTACGGCCGCTTCCAGCGCTTCGTGATCGGCGACAACGCCTTCGACGAGAGCATCTATCGGCGCAGCGTGATCGGCTCGCTGGAGGAGCTGAACTCGGCGCGGATCGAGGACGCGCGGGCCTTCCACGAGGCCTACTATCGTCCGGCTACGGCGACGATGATCGTCTCGGGCAATTTCGATCCGGCCCAGCTGGACCGCTGGGTCGACCAGTATTTCGCCGGCATCCAGAATCCGTCGCGCCCCGTGCCGGTGCTGGAGCGGCCGGTGGAGACGCCGCGTACGGCGCCGCGGATGGTCGACGCCTATGCGCCCAATGTGCCGCTGCCGGCGGTGGGGATCATCTATCCGGGCGTGCCGGCCAATCATCCGGACGCGGCGGCGCTGGACGTGATGCAGGCCATCCTGTCGCAAGGCGAGAGCTCGCGGCTGTACCAGTCGCTGGTCTACAGTAGCCAGCTGGCCTCGAACGCCGGCTTCGGCGTCGGCAGCAATGAAGAGGACGGCTCAATCACCGTCTCGGCGGTCGTGGCGCGCGGCAAGGCCATCGCCGACGTGGAGGCGGCGCTGGATCGCGAACTGGCCCGGATGCGCGACGAGCCGGTTACGGCCGCCGAACTGGCCGAGGCCAAGACCGAGATCGTGGCGGGCGCACTTCGCCAGCGCGAGACCGCCTCGGGCCGGGCCTTCATCCTCGGACAGGCGATCGTCAGCGAGAACAATCCGAAGGCGCCGGACGAGCATCTGGCGGCGGTGCAGGCGGTGACCGCCGCAGACGTGCAGCGCGTGGCGCGGACGTATCTGAACGATCAGGCGCGGGTGTCGCTGCGCTATCAGGACGAGAGCGCTCGGCCCGCGGGCGTGCCCGAGGACAGCTGGCGCAATCCGGCGCCGATGCCGACCTTCCTGACCGTGCCGCCGGCGATCCTGCCGCCCAACGAACTGCTGCCCGAAGGTCAGCGCATGGCCCCGCCGGCGCTGGGCGAGGCCCGGACCATGGCGACGCCGCAGGTGGTCGAGCGCCGCCTGTCCAACGGCCTGCGGGTGATCGCGGCCAAGTCGACCGAACTGCCGATCATGAACGCCCAGCTGGTCATCGCGGGCGGGGCGGCGGCGGATCCGGACGACCGCGCCGGCCTGGCCTCGATGACCGCCGGTCTGGCGACGCAGGGCGCCGGCGGACGCTCGGCTCCGGAGATCGCCCGCACGCTGGAGGCGCTGGGCGCCAACATCGGCGGCGGCGCGGGCGCGGACAACACCACCCTGTTCGTCTCGGCCCCGATCGCTTCGGCCGACGCGGTGGGCGAGGTGGTCGCCGACGTTGTCATGGAGCCGGCCTTCGCAGCCGAGGAGCTGGAGCGCAGCCGGACGCAGGGGATCAACGCCCTGACCGTCAACCTGCGCCAACCGGGACCGCTGGCCTCGCTGGTGCTGAACCGTCTGGCCTACGGCGGCGCGGCCTATGGGCGGCCGGCGAGCGGCACGCCGGAGAGCCTGGCGCGGCTGACCCGCGAGGATGTCACCGCCTTCCACGCTCGCTGGTGGAGGCCCGACAACGCGACGCTGATCGTCACCGGCGGCATGACGCCCGACGAGGCTTTCGCCTTCGCGGAGAAGACCTTCGGCGGCTGGTCGGCGCCGGCCGGCGCCGCTCCGGCAGCGCCAGCCCGCGCGGGCGAGGTCCCGCCGCCGCGCATCGTGGTGGTCGATCTGCCGGGCGCCGGACAGGCGGCCGTGACGGCGGCGGTGCGCAGCCCGCGCCGCGCCGACGCGGCCTGGTATCCGCTGGCGGTCGCCAACAGCATCATCGGCGGCGGGCAGAACGGCCACCTGTTCCAGGAGATCCGGGCCAAGCGCGGCCTGTCCTACGGCGCCAGTTCGTCGCTCGGCTCGCGGGTCGACGGCGGGCTGCTGACCGCCGCGACCCAGACCAAGAACGAGAGCGCCGCCGAGGTGGTCGGCCTGGTGCTGGCCGAGTTCGACCGGTTGCGCACCGAGGCCGTGGACGATCAGGCGGTGACCGACCGGGAGACCTACCTGACCGGCGCCTTCTCGCGGAACCTCGAGACGACCGGCGGACTGGGCGGCTTTCTCGCCGACGCGGTCACCTACGGCCTGCCGCTGAGCGAGATCGAGGCCTATCCGGCGAAGATCAACGCCACCGATCCCGCGAGCCTGATGGCGGCGGCGCAGGCGGTCAGCTCGGAGCAGGCCTACGTCGTCGTGGTCGGCGAGTCGTCGATGTTCATCGACGCGCTCCGGGCCGCCTATCCGGACGTGGTGGTGATCCCGTCCTCGGAGCTGGATCTGAACAGCCCGACGCTGGGGCTGTAGGGACCGCCGGCCGGATCGCTTTTCCTCCCCGCGCTTCGGCGTGGGGAGGGGGACCGCGAAGCGGTGGAGGGGCTGGTTGACCCAGCCCCGCTACCGACCACCCGCCGCCGCTTGGATACCTGCAAGAACGCCGTCCAGATTGTCGCGGCTTGAGAGGGCGGGGTAGCGCACAGGCGTCACCCCGCGCGCTTCCAGCCAAGCCTCCCTTCTACGATCATGCGCCGAATGCTGACGGCGGAATTTGAGGCCGTTGAGTTTGTGGCCCTTCAGGCCGCGCCAGAGCCGCGCTTCGGGCGGCGTCATATGGCGGCGCATTCTGGCAGCGCGCTGGTAGATGATCGGATCTGAAGCCACCAGCCCCTCCACCGCTTCGCGGTCCCCCTTCCCATTGCTGCGCAACGGGGAGGAAAGGCCAGAGGCTTCCTATCGGAGGTTGATCAGCCGGCCCGGAACGCCGCTATCGCGTCCACCGTCTTGCGGACGTTCGCCTCGATGCCGGCCCAGTCGCCGGTTTTCACCGCAGCGTCTGTGACCAGTTTCGAGCCCATGCCGGCGGCGACGATGCCGGAGCCGAACCATTTCGCGATGCTGGCCTCGTCGGGGTCGACGCCGCCGGTCGGCATGATCTTGGTCCACGGCATCGGGCCGAGCACGGCCTTGACGAAGTCGGGGCCGCCGACGCTGGCGCCGGGGAACAGCTTGACGATCTCGCAGCCCAGCTCGTGGGCCTGACCGATCTCGGTGACGGAGCCGCAGCCAGGGAAATACGCGGTCATGCGCCGGTTGCAGACGCGGGCGACTTCGGGGACCAGGCAGGGGCTGACCACGAAGCGGGCCCCGCGGTTGAGATAGAGCGAGGCCGTGCCGGCGTCGACGACCGAACCGATGCCCAGGATGACGTCCGGGTCGGTGCGCTGCAGCTCGCGGGCGATGTCGCCGAACAGGTCGCAGGCGAAGTCGCCGCGGTTGGTGAACTCGACGGCCCTGGCCCCGCCGCGGGCGCAGGCGCGGATGACGTTGAGGCTGACCTCGGGGTCCGGGTGATAGAAGACCGGGGCCACGCCCTGGGTCTCGAGGGCGGTGAGAACGGCGAGGCGGTCGTGGGGCATGGGATGGCTCCTGTCCGTCCTGACTTGACCGTTGCATCGCGCGCGTCAAGACGTGGGGCGATCAATCCCTGCGACGGAACCGGAGCGGCGGCAGACGGTTTCCTGAGCCGATGACCGCCACCTTCCTGTCACTTTTGCTGCTCGGCTCGGCGCCGCAGAGCGCGCCTCCGCCCCCGCCTGAACCCGCGCCGGTTTCGGAAGTCGCCGCGCCGCCGGATATCGAGCTGTCGATCACGGCCCGTGCGGACGAGATCCGCTGGCGGCAGGTCGGATCGATCTCGGTGCGGGCGTGGAGCGAGCCGACCGGCGCGATCATCGAGGAGAATCTGAGCACCGGCCTGCCGCGGCCGATCCCCGGCCAGCGGACATTCCGCAACGTCGGATGGCGGTTGCGCGCCGCGGCGACGATCGCGGCCCCGCCGCCCCGGATCGAGATTGAGGCCGGCGCGCCGTCGGCGACTGCAACCCCCGAAGGAGACCCGGAATGAAGCTCTTGCTGACGGGCGGCGCGGCCGCCGCAGTTCTGTTCTGCGCCGGCGCGGCAGCCGCCCAGACCCCGCCGCCCTCGCAGGTTCCGCCGGTCGAGCCGCTGTCGAGCCAGAGCTACACGGCGCCGACCGATCCCTCGGCCGAGCCGGACGTGCTGCTGGACGTGCCGAACCTGTCGGTCGAGGAGATCACCATCGAGGTGGAAAATCTCGAGGCCCATCTGGCCCTGGAGGCGCGGCTGGCCAATCTGCTGTTCCTGAAGGCCGGCGCCGACGTCACCATCGACAACGTCAAGGTGACCATCAAGGGCGTCGAGGCCCAGGTGCTGCTGAAGGTGCGGCTCGACAACGTGAGGCAGATCATCGACCGGACGCTGACCACAATCGACCGCAATCCGGAGATTCTGGAACGGCTGCTGACCACGGTCGACAACACCGTCGATACGGTCGGTGGAGTGGCCAACACCACGCTGCAGCCCGGAGGCGTGGTCGACAATACGGTCGGCGCCGTCGGCAACGTGGCCGGCCAGGCCGTTCCGCCGCGGCAATGATGAGCCCCTCTTCGCAACCCCAGAAGGAGACTTCCATGAACACCCTGACACGCCTCGCCCTGATCGCCGCCTTCGCCGCCGCGCCGCTGGCCGCCTGCACCCAGCAGGAGGCCGACAACGCCGCCGACAACGCCGGAGAAACCGTCCAGGATGCGGGCTCCGCGGTAGCGGACACGGCCGGCGACGCCGCCAACGCGACCCAGGACGCGGCGGGGAACGTGGCCGCCGAGACCCGCGACACCGTCGATGGCGCGACCACGACGACCGAGCAGACCTCCGTCCGCGCCGGCGAGGACGGCATCGCGGTCGAGAACACCGAGACGCAGCGCTAGACGCGCAGACGACGTGAGACGGGCGGGCCGCTCCTGAGGGGGGCGGCCCGTTGGCGTTCAGCCGGCCTTCGCCAGCGCGGCGATCCGTTCGACCACGCCGCTGTCCACGTCGAACAGCGGGTCGAGGACGGTGAAGTGGTTGAGACCGGGCAGGGCTTCGTAGCGGGTCTCGACGCCCCGCGCGCCCCACAGGTCGGCCATCATGCGCGACTGGCGCAGGAACTCGGGGCTCTCGTCGCCGCCGACGAGGCAGTCGAGCACCGTGCCGCCGGGGGTGGAGCCGTCGGGGACCGGCCAGTGGACGGGGCTGAGGGCGGCGGCCTCGGCCTCGTCGAGACGCAGGGCGACGTTGAGCGAGGTCGGGATCAGGGGAGCGAGGTCGAAGATTCCGCTGAGGGCGACGGCGGCCGAGGCGCGGCCTTCGGACAGCATGCAGGCGGCCATGTGGCCTCCGGCGGAGTGGCCGAAGACGACGGGGCGCACACCGGTGCGGGCGCGCACGGTGTCGGTGGCGGCGCGGACCTGACGCA
Organism: Brevundimonas sp.; assembly: GCF_035626535.1. Classification (GTDB taxonomy): domain Bacteria; phylum Pseudomonadota; class Alphaproteobacteria; order Caulobacterales; family Caulobacteraceae; genus Brevundimonas. The sequence continues at coordinate 19,366 of NZ_DASPNO010000031.1, read as the reverse complement.
GGATTTGGCCGAGGCGGACGGCGGGGGCGAGGTCGTAGCAGGGGATGGCGAGGCTGACGCCGTGGGCGAGCAGCGCCGGGGCGAGGCCGGAGAACCAGCTGCGGTCGAGCGCCTGCCAGTAGCCGCCATGCAGGAAGACGGCCACGGGCGCGTCGTCACCGGCCGGGAACAGGTCCATGACCTCGCGCTCGCCGGGGCCGTAGGCGATCTCCAGCGGCGGATGGGCGGCGCGGGCGGCGGCGGCGGCGGCGCGCCAGCGCAGCATCACCGCCTGGTGGTCAGGCACGCGGGCGCGGTTGTTGTATTCGGCCTCGAGGTCGATCGCCGCTTCGCCCTTACCCGTCACGCCGTCATCCGCTAGACAACCCCCGACACCCGGGAGGACCGCCGCCATGATGACCGCCATCTTCGTCTTCATCAAATGCGAGCTGGGCCACGCCAACGACGTGGCGGCGGATGTCGTCGACAATGTCGAGCACGTCTCGGAGGTCTATTCGACCTCGGGCCAGTACGATCTGCTGGCCAAGTTCCAGCTGCCGAAGGACCTGGACATCGGGACCTTCGTGACGCGGTCGGTGCAGACGCGGGCCAACATCCGGGACACCTTCACGGTGATCACCTTCTCGCCGTTCTTGCCGGGCGGACGCTGACGCGCCAGCCTGTCGGGGTTGGACTCCGGAGGAGGGGACCATGATCCAGGGCGTCGCGTTTCCGATTTCCGCCGGCCTGATCGGCCTCGCCTTGCTGGCGGGCAAGCTGGGACAGGACGGCACGGCCTATTTCCCGCAAGCACTGCACGACGCGACCGTGGCCTGCGCCCTCGGGTTCCGCGAAGCCGAGGTCATGGATGAGCACCGGGCGGGCTGGTACGGCCGCCACCTGCGCGCCGCGGGAGAGTCGCCGATCTTTGACGGGTCGCGGCCGGCGCTGCGCTTCACCTGGCTGAGGTCCTTTCATGCGCCGGTGGTGATCCGCCTGAACCCGACGACGGACGGCGGGGTGCTGATGACGGCGACCGAGTTGTCGGGAAAGGGCGGCTATGACCCCGGGGGCGTCACGCGACGGATCGAACGACGCCTGTCCGCGGAAGAGAGCGCCGCCGTGGCCCGGGTGCTGGAGACGACGGGCGCCCTGGCCCAGAGGCCAAGGGACTGCGATCTCGGGCTGGACGGCGCGCAGTGGATTCTCGAGTCCGCCGGACCCGAAGGCTATCGGTTCGTGGACCGCTGGAGCCCGCGCGAAGGGCCCGTGCGAGAGTTGGGCCTGCACCTTATCGGGCTGACCGGCTGGACCTACGACGCGATCTACTGAGCGATATTTCTGGCGAACCTGACCCTGCGTCAGCGGGAGGGGCCTGCTAGCTTCTTCCGACGGAGGCGCGAATGACCGATCTGGAAATCTTCCGCGCGGAGACGCGGGCGTGGCTGGAGGCGAACTGCCCGGCCGAGTGCCGCGGGCCGGTGGCCAGCGACGAGGACCGGGTGTGGGGCGGGCGCAACGCGACCTTTCCGACGCCGGCGCACAAGGTCTGGCTGGAGCGGATGGGCGCGCGCGGCTGGACGGCGCCGGAATGGCCGAAGGACTACGGCGGCGGGGGGCTGAGCCGCGAGGAGGCCAAGGTGCTGGCGTCGGAGATGCGCCGCATCGATGCGCAGTCGCCGCTGGCCAGTTTCGGGGTGTGGATGCTGGGGCCGGCGCTGCTGCAGTTCGGGACCGAGGAACAGAAGCGGCGCTTCCTGCCGGAGATCGTGCGCGGCGAAATCCGCTGGTGCCAGGGCTATTCCGAGCCGGGGGCGGGGTCCGACCTTGCCGCAATCCAGACGCGGGCCGAGGATCGCGGCGACCACTGGATCGTCAATGGGCAGAAGGTGTGGACGTCCTACGCCGACAAGGCGGACTGGATCTTCTGCCTGGTGCGGACGGACCCGGAAGCGCCGAAGCATCTGGGCATCTCGTTCGTGCTGTTCGACATGGCGACGCCGGGTGTCAGCACGCGGCCGATCACCCTGATCAGCGGCAAGAGCCCGTTCTGCGAAACCTTCTTCGACGACGTGCGGGTGGAAAAGGCCAACCTCGTCGGCCCGCTGAATCGCGGCTGGGACGTGGCCAAGCATCTGCTGGCGCACGAGCGGACCATGATCGGGGCCATGGGCGAGATCGCCGGCGGGCGGCCGCTGGGACAGGTGGCGACCGGGTCGATCGGGCTGGACGACGACGGGCGGCTGGACGAGCCGATGCTGCGGGCCCGGATCGCCGAACTGGAGGTGGACGCGGCGGCGTTCCGGCTGGCCATGGAGCGAACGGGCGATCTGGCCAAGGCCGGGCAGGCCCATCCGGCCATCGCCTCCGTGCTGAAATATTACGGGTCGGAGCTGAACAAGCGGCGGCATGAGCTGCTGATGTCGGCGGGCGGATCGGACGCGCTGGAGTGGGAGGGCCAGCGGTCCCGCGACGGAGCGATGGCGCGCGACTGGTTGCGGACGAAGGCCAACTCCATCGAGGGCGGGACCAGCGAAATCCAGCTGAACATCATCGCCAAACACCTGCTGCAACTGCCGGGGGCGTAGGCACAACACTCCGTCGTCACCCTCGGGCTTGACCCGAGGGTCAGACGGAGCGGCGAGCGCGGTGATCGCAAGTCGGGCGCCGTGCGACGGATAATCTGATCCTCGGGTCAAGCCCGAGGATGACGAGGAAGAGAGAGCGGATGCCGCTGATCCTGACTGAAGAGCAAGCCATGCTGAAGGAGGCCGCGGACGGCTTCCTGAGCGAGAACGTGCCGATCCCGCATCTGCGGAAACTGCGCGACAGCCGCGATCCGGACGGGGTGTCGCGCGAGCTGTGGCGGGCCTTCGGCGAGATGGGATTCGCGGGAGTTGTAATCGCTGAGGAACACGGCGGCTCCGGCCTGGGTGCGGTCGAGGCGGGAGTCGTGGCCGAGGCTCTGGGGCGGACGCTGACGCCGTCGCCCTTCATGGGCTCAGGCGTGCTGGCGGCGACGGTGCTGAAGGGCGGCTCGGGCGAGCAGCAGGCGGCGTGGCTGCCGAGGATCGCCGCGGGCGAGGCGATCGTGGCGCTGGCCGTGGACGAGGGGCCGAAGCACGCGCCCGCGCGGATGACGGCCATGGCCGGGCGGTCGGGCAACGGGTTCAAGCTGAACGGGGCCAAGGGGTTTGTGCTGGATGGCCACGTCGCCGACGCCCTGATCGTGGCGGCGCGGACGGACGAGGGGGTGGGCCTGTTCCTCGTCGATCCGTCCACGGACGGTGTGGCGGTCGAACGGACGGTGATGGTCGATGCGCACAATGCGGCGCGGTTGACTCTGACCGACGTGGAAGTCGACGCGGACGCCTTGATCGGTTCGGTCGAGGGCGGAGAGGCGCTGCTGGAGGGGGCGCTGAACCTGGGCCGGGCGTGCGCGGCGGCGTCGCTGACCGGGGCCGGGGATCAGGCGTTCCAGACAACGCTCGAGTATCTGCGGACCCGCAAGCAGTTCGGTAAATTCATCGGCGAGTTCCAGGCGCTGCAGCACCGGGCGGCGCATCTGTTCTCTGAGCTCGAAATCGCCCGGGCGGCGGTGATGGGCGCGCTGCAAGCGCTCGACGCGGGGCGGGAGAATTCCGGATTGGCCGTGTCGGTAGCCAAGGCCAAGGCGGGCCGCGTCGCCGAACTGGCGGTGCAGGAGGCGGTGCAGATGCACGGCGGCGTCGGCATGACCGACGAGTTCGACGTCGGCTTGTTCATGAAGCGGGTGCGGGTGCTGAACGAACTGCTGGGGGATGCCGGCTTCCATCACGAGCGGATGGCGCGAAGCCAGGGGTTCTGACACTGTGGGCGGATGCTGTTGACTGTACTCGCCGCCGCCGCCGCCTTCGCCGCGCAGGAGCCGCAGGTGGTGAACGGCGTCATCGTGCGACCGGAATGGGAGCGGATCCCCACGCCAGAAGAGATGAGACGGCCCGCGCATACCGACTGGTCACCCCAGGGTGAAGTGGTCCTGCTGTGCACCGTGGTGAACGACGGCCGTATTGACGATTGCAAAGTCCAGCCGCCGGCACCGGCCGACCAACGCGTGACGGCCTATGCGGTCGGGTTGACCCGGTTCGTGCGGCACAACACCCGCCTGCAGGACGGTAGCTCCGCGATCGGTTTGAAGGTCCGGATTCCGATCCGGCTGGAAACGACCGAATCCTGAACGGCGCGCGACGAGGGTGGCAGCCCGTGGATGGGGCGGGTAAACCTCGTCCCACGGGAGACGACGCACCATGACGACGCGGACCAACGCGCCTGCCTATATGCCGGGGTTCGGCAATCATTTCTCGACCGAGGCGGTGGCCGGGGCGCTGCCGGAGGGGCGGAACTCGCCGCAGCGGCATCCGCTGGGGCTCTATGCGGAACAGTTGTCGGGGACGGCGTTCACGGCCCCTCGCAGCGAGAACCGGCGCTCGTGGCTGTACCGGCTGAGACCGTCGGCGCAGCATCCGGCCTACAGGCCGTTCGGGCAGGGGCTGGTGCGGTCGGGGCCGTTCCACGAGGCGCCGCCGTCGCCGAACCGGATGCGCTGGGACCCACTGCCGATCCCGGGCGAGCCGACCGACTGGATCGAGGGCTTGGTGACCTACGGCGGCAACGGGGATCCGGAGGCGGGTCTCGGGACCGGGATACATCTGTATGCGGCCAACCGGTCGATGACCGACCGGGTGTTCTACTGCGCCGACGGCGAGCTGCTGATCGTGCCGCAGCAGGGCGAACACGCCTTTGTCACGGAGATGGGACGCATCGATGCGCGGCCCGGCGAAATCGTGGTCATCCCGCGCGGGGTGCGGTTCCAGGTCGAGGTGACCGGGCCGGTGCGGGGCTACGTCTGCGAGAACTACGGCGCGGCGTTCCGGCTGCCGGACCTGGGGCCGATCGGCTCAAACGGCCTGGCCAATCCGAGGGATTTTCAGACCCCCGTGGCGGCCTTCGAGGACGTCGACCGGCAGACGGAGTGCGTGCAGAAATTCGGCGGGCGGCTGTACAGCACGACCTTCGATCACAGCCCGCTGGACGTGGTCGGCTGGCACGGCAACTACGCGCCGTACAAATACGACACGGCGCGATTCAATACGATCGGGACGGTCAGCTTCGACCATCCGGACCCGTCGATCTTCACGGTCCTGACGTCTCCGAGCGACACGCCGGGGACGGCCAACGCCGACTTCGTGATCTTCCCGCCCCGCTGGATGGTGGCCGAGGACACCTTCCGGCCGCCGTGGTTCCACCGCAACGTGATGAGCGAGTTCATGGGGCTGGTGCACGGCGAATACGACGCCAAGGAAGGCGGCTTCGCGCCCGGCGGGGCCAGCCTGCACAACTGCATGAGCGGGCACGGGCCGGATCAGGCGTCCTACGACAAGGCTGTCAGCGCGGAGCTGAAGCCGGTGAAGATCGAAAACACCCTGGCCTTCATGTTCGAGACCCGGATGCCGATCCGCACCACGGAATGGGCGCAAACCTCGCCGACGATGCAGCTCGACTACGACGACGTCTGGACCGGGTTCGAAAAGGGCCGAGTGAAATGAAGCGCCTCGTGATTCTGGCGGCCCTGTTCGCCGCCGCCTGTCAGCCGATGCCGGCCAACGGCGGCAAGACCGATCTGGTCCAGGCGGCTCCGGCGACCGAGACGCAAGCGGCCCAGACTCCGGCCGCCGCCGCGGCGGACTGCGCGCAACGCGGCGGCAAGATGCTGCCGCAGGGGCGGATGCAGACGCTGCAGTGCGTCGTGTCCTACAGCGACGCCGGGCGCCGCTGCACCGACGGCGACGACTGCCAGGGCGATTGCCGGATCGAGGACGCCGCCGGGACGCCGCACGCCGGAACCGCCGCGGTCGGCCAGTGCCAGGCCACAAGCAGCCGGTTCGGCTGCTACACCACGGTCGAGGGCGGCAAGGCCGAAGCGACGATCTGCGTCGACTGAGACGATGCATCCGGCGGCGAACGGCGGCGTTTCCGCCTCATGAACCTGGCTGAGATCGCCGCCCTGCTGGGCCTGAACCTGGGCCTGACGCTGGCGGCGGCGGCGGGCCTGTGGGCGCTGTCGCTGCGGCGGGCGGGAATCGGCTTCGTCGACGCCGCGTGGCCCTTGGGCATGGCGGCGCTGGCGGGCGTGACCTTTCTCCTCACCGAGGCCGACCCGGTCCGCAAGGGGCTACTGCTGTGGCTGGTGGCGCTCTGGGCGCTGCCGCAGGCGTGGCGGCGGCTCTCGCGAACCGCGCGCGCCGTGGCGGACGCGCGCTACGCCGCCGTGGCGGAGGATCTGGCCGCCCGGCGGGGCTGGCGCCCGGCCCGCATCCGGCTGTTGCTTTGCTTCCTGCCGCAGGGCGCTCTGATCTGGCTGACGTCCTTGCCGGTGCAGCTGGGGCAGGTCGACTTCCTCCCGCCGGTCGGCTGGATCGGCTGGACGGGCGCGATGCTCGCCGTTCTGGGCATAGGCCTCGAAGGCTGGGGGGCGCTCAGGCTGACGGCGGCCCGGAAGACGCCGGCCGCCACCGCCGCCATGGGCTGGGCGCGGCGGTGGTTGAACCGGCCCGACTATCTCGGCGACCTGGCGGTGTGGTGGGGGTTGTTCCTGATCGCCGCCGAGACCGGGCCGGGCCGGTGGTCGCTGATCGGGCCGGTCTTCCTGACGTGGGCGCTGGCCCGCTGGGCGAAGACGGAAAACCCCCGCCGCGTGAGCGACGGGGGCTGACCGTTCGACGTTTCACGCGGGCGTCATGAGCGCCCGCGGTCATCCGTCTTACTGACCCGGGTTCGCCGTCGACGGCGAGGTGTTGGGAGTGTTTTCGGTGGTCATGCCGCCGTCGGCGTTGCCGCCTTGCTGCTCGGCCGCATCGGCCTGCTCGTTGAGCGCGGTTTCCTGCGACTCGCTGGTAGCGGCGTCAGCCTGCTGCTCCAGGCCGTCAGCCTTTTCCTCGGCGGCGTTGTCGGCCGGGCTGTTGCAGGCGGCGAGGCCGGCGAAGGCGAAGGCGGCGACGGAGGCGATGATCAGCTTACGCATTGAGGGAGTTCCTTCCACAGTGGAGCCCGGATAATGCGCCGCTTCGAATTTGGTTCACGCCCGCGTGAGCGATGCGTGAGACTCCGACCTATCCGGCCTGCGAGAAGGCCACCCGGGCGGCTCCGAGCAGCGCCGCATGCTTGTGCAGGATAACGTGGGTGGGGATCGCCGCCATGTAGTCGGTGAATCGGCCCTTGCGCTCGAACCGTTCACGGAAAGGGCTCGCCTGCAGGAAGGGCAGGATGCGCGGGGCGATGCCGCCGGCGATGTAGACGCCGCCGCGCGCCCCCGTGGTCAGGGCGATGTCGCCGGCCACGGCGCCGAGGATGGCGCAGAAGCGGGCGAGGGTGGCGCCGCACGGGCTGTTGTAGTCCTCGAGCGCTTCCTGGGTGATCTGGGCCGGATCGTCGATGTGGGTTTCGCGCCCGTCGATCTCGGCCAGGGCGCGGTGCATGTTGAGCAGGCCGGGGCCGCAGATCAGCCGCTCGATGGAGACGCGGTCGTAGCGGCGTCGCAGGATGCGCAGGATCTCGTCCTCGACGGGATCGCCGGGCGCGAAACAGGCGTGGCCGCCCTCGGACGGCATGGCCAGTTCATTGCCGCGGGCGTCGCGGACGAGGGCCGAAACGCCGAACCCGGTGCCTGGGCCGAGCACGGCGATGGTCGAGTGGGGGTCGCCCTCCTCAGGGCCGCCGAGCGACGCCAGCTCCTCCCGGGGCACGACCGGCGCGCCCCAGGCCAGGGCCTCGAAGTCGTTGATCAGGCGCACCGGATCGAGGCCGAGCGTGCCGAGCTCTTCTTCGGACACGCGCCAAGGCGAGTTGGTCAGGTCGATGGCGCCGTCGGTGACCGGGCCGGCCACGGCGATGACGCCCGACGTCGGCTTGACGTCGCAGCCGTCGATGAAGGCCTTCACGCCGCCGAGAAAGGTGGGGTGGTCGGCGCCCTTGAAGCTCTCGTGGTGCTCGAGCACCGGCTTGCCGTTGATCATGTGGGCGATGGCGAAGCGGGCGTTGGTGCCGCCGACGTCGCCGACGAGAAGGGTCTTGTCCCAGTTGACGGTCATGCGGCGGTCTCCTGCGGGCGGGCCATCAGGCGTCGACCGCGCGGTCGACGAGGTTCGGATCGGGCTGGCGGTCGTTCCATGCCGAGCCGCCGACCGGACCGGCGAAGCAGATGGAGGCGCCCTCCTCGGCGGTCGAGACCACGTGGCGGAAGGCGCCGAACAGCTCGCGGCCATATCCCCAGGCGGAGCCGCCGGCGTGATCCGCGGAACGCTCCGCCGCCGGGCGCGCGGACAGATCGATGCCGACCGTGGTCAGCACCCCTGCCTCGGGATCGAGCCGGATGATGTCGCCGTCCTGGACGCGGGACAGCATTCCGCCGGCAAGGGCCTCGGGCGAGACGTGGATGGCGGCGGGGGTCTTGCCCGAGGCGCCGGACATGCGGCCGTCGGTGACGAAGGCGACCTTGAAGCCCTTGTCCTGCAGCACGCCGAGAGCCGGCGACAGGCTGTGCAGTTCGGGCATGCCGTTGGCTTTCGGCCCCTGGAAGCGCAGCACCACGACCACGTCGCGGTCGAGCTTGCCGTCCCTGAAGGCCTGAAGCGCGTCCTCCTGGGTTTCGAAGACGGCGGCGGGAGCCTCGATGACGCGGTTCTCCGGCTTGACCGCCGAGACCTTGATGACGGCGCGGCCGAGGTCGCCCTGGACGAGGCGCAGTCCGCCTTCGCGGTCGAAGGGATCGGAGGCGGGGCGGAGGATGTCCGCGTCGAGGCTTTCAGCGACGCCGTCGCGCCAGACCAGCTCGCCGTCGACCAGCGACGGCTCCTGGAAATAGTGATGGATGCCGGGGCCCATGATGGTCTGGACGTCAGCGTGGACGTGGCCGTGCTCCGCCAGTTCGCGGGCCACGAAGGCGACGCCGCCGGCGGCCTGGAAGGCGTTCACGTCGGCCGAACCGTTGGGATAGACCCGCGCGAGCAGCGGAGTGACCGAGGACAACTGGTCCATGTCGGTCCAGTCGATCAGGATGCCGGCCGCGCGGGCCATGGCCACGAGATGGATGGCGTGGTTGGTCGAGCCGCCGGTGGCCAGCAGGGCCACGATCATGTTGACCACGGACTTCTCGTCGATGACGTCGGCCATACGGCCCTCGCCGTTGCGGGCCAGCTCGACGGCGCGTTTGGCGGCGGCGGCGGTGAGGGCGTCGCGCAGGCCGGTCTCGGGGTGGACGAAGGCGGTCGAGGGCATGTGCAGCCCGGCCAGCTCCATCATCATCTGGTTGGAGTTGGCGGTGCCGTAGAAGGTGCAGGTGCCGGGCGAGTGGTAGGAGCCGATCTCGCTTTCCAGCAGGGTTTTCCGGTCGACCTTGTTCTGGGCGTAGAGGCCGCGGACGCGGGCCTTCTCCGCGTTCGGGATGCCCGAGGGCATGGGACCGGCGGGGGCGAAGACCACGGGCAGGTGGCCGAACGCCAGCGAGCCCATGAACAGGCCGGGCACGATCTTGTCGCAGACGCCGAGGCAGATGACCGCGTCGAAGGCGTCGTGGGTCAGGGCCACGCCGGTGGACAGGGCGATGACGTCGCGGCTGAACAACGACAGCTCCATGCCGGGGCGGCCCTGGGTGACGCCGTCGCACATGGCAGGCGTGCCGCCGGCGACCTGGGCCGTCGCGCCGGCTTCCCGCGCCGCCTCGCGGATGATGGCCGGGAAGCGCTCGAACGGCGTATGGGCCGAGAGCATGTCGTTGTAGGCGGTGACGATGCCGACGTTCGGCTGCTGGCCCCCCATGGCGACGAGCTTGTCGCGCACGGGCTGGCCGGCGAAGGCGTGGGCCCAGTTCGCGCAGCTGAGTTTGGCCCGGGCCACGCCGGAGGCGGCGGCGGCGTCCATGCGGCGCAGGTAGTCGGCGCGGCTCTGGCGCGATCGCTCGACGATGCGGGCGGTGACCTCGGCGACGACAGGATTGAGTTGGGCCATTACGCGGCCTCCGTCCAGAGGACTTCCAGCGGCGCGCCGTGAGCAATGAGGGCGGCGATCGGATGGGTGTTCGGATCGCCGGCAGCCTCCCGCTCGAACACGTCGCGCTTCTTCGCACCGGACAGGGCGAGGACGAGGCGGCGGGCGCCGGTCAGGTAGGGGATGTTGATGGACAGACGCTCGAGCGAGGGCGGCATGCCGTCGCGGCCGGCGGCGACGCCGAACACGGTGGGACGAAGCGCCGGACTGAGTAGCGACTTGAGGGCGGGATTCTGGGGGAACATGGAGCAGATATGGCCATCCTCGCCCATGCCGAGAAGAGCTGCGTCGATGCGCCCGCCCTCGGCGGCGAGGGCGTGGGCGGCCACGGCGGCGGCCCGGTCGATGGTGACCTGAGAACTGTAGAGGGGGATAAAGCGGGCGGCCGCGGCCCGGCCGGTCAGCAGGGCGCGCTTCAGCAGGGCGGCGTTGGAGTCCGATGACGTTTCCGGGACGTAGCGCTCGTCCACCAGGGTGACGACGACCTTCGACCAGTCGAGGGGCGCCAGGGCGAGACGGGCGTAGATCGGGGCCGGGGTCGAGCCGCCGGAGCCGGCGAATACGGCCTTGCCGGTCTCTGCGAGGGCCGCAGCCAGGGTATCGGCCAGACGGAGCGCGCAGGCGGCGGCCCAAGCCTCGGCGTCGGGGAAGGTTTCGATCTCAGGCATCGCCGGAGTTCCACTCGCGGCCGGTGCGCGACAGCAGCAGGTCGGCGGCCTCGGGGCCCCAGGTTCCGGCCACATAGTCGTGCGGCCTGAAGGCCGCGCCCTCCCAGGCCTCGGAGACCTCGTCGACCCATTTCCATGCCTGCTCGGCCTCGTCGCGGCGGACGAACAGGGTGGAGTCGCCATGCAGGGCGTCGAGCAGCAGCCGCTCGTAGGCGATGCGACGGCGCGGCGGGGCGGCGGTCTGGTCGTTCTGACCCCAGGACAGGCTCATGCGGATCGGCTGCAGCTGCATGCGCTGGTCGAGACCCGGCTTCTTGTTCATCACCGAGAGGGAAATGTCCTCCTCGGGCTGGAGTTCGATGACGAGACGGTTGGCCTGGATCGAGCCGCGGTCGCCGTGGTCGAAGATCGAGTGCGGCACCGGCTTGAACTGGATGACGATCTCGGTGCGCTTCTCGGGCAGGCGCTTGCCGGTGCGCATGAAGAAGGGCACGCCGGCCCAGCGCCAGTTGTCGATGTCGGCGCGGACCGCGACAAAGGTTTCGGTGTCCGAAGGCGCGCCGCGCTCCTCGTCGTAGCCGGCAACGGCCTCGCCCTCGACGGTTCCGGCGACGTACTGGCCGCGGACGGTGACCCGCTCGGCCTCTTCGTGGGTGATCGGACGAAGCGAGCGGAGCACCTTGACCTTCTCGTTGCGGACCGAGTCCGGATCGAGGTCGGACGGCGGCTCCATGGCCACGAGGCAGAGCAGCTGGAGCATGTGGTTCTGGAGCATGTCCCGCAATGCTCCGTACTCGTCGTAATACGGCCAGCGGTCGCCGACGCCGACCGTCTCGCCCACCGTGATCTGCACGTGATCGATGCTGAGGTTGTTCCACAACGGCTCGAAGATGGTGTTGCCGAAGCGCAGGGCGATCAGGTTCTGGACCGTCTCCTTGCCGAGGTAGTGATCGATGCGGAAGACCTGATGCTCGGAGAAGGCGTCGGCCACGGCGTCGTCGATCTGGCGGAAGGTCTCGAGATCGCGCCCGACCGGCTTCTCGAGCACCACCCGGTCCTCGGGCTCGGCGAGGCCGGCGGCGCGCATGGCGGTGACGATGCGGGCGTAGAGCGAGGGCGAGACGGCGAGGAAGGAGGTGCAGGCCCCGTCGCCGACCTTGTCCTTGAGCGGCTTGAGGCTTTCGGCCGAGGTGGCGTCCACCGCCAGATAATCCAGACGGGCCTCCATGCGGGCCCAGGCGTCGTCAGCCCAGGCGTCGTCGGCCTTCGCCTTGGCCTCGACCGACCGCCGCACCTTGGCGACATAGTCGTCGCGGCTCTCGTCGGAACGGGCGGCGCCGATGATCTTGAGGCCGTCGGGCAGCAGGCCATCGTGCTCGAGGAAGTAGAGCGAGGGCAGGAGCATCCTCATGGCGAGGTCGCCGCCGCCGCCGAACAGCACCAGGGCCGCCATGCGCTCTCCTCAGGTTCAGGTCCCAGCTTGACCGGGAGTTTGTCTGGCCGCTTCCGCGCGTTGCGCCAAGACGTCGAGGACGTCCTGAAACACCATGTGACGGGCGCGCAGCAACACCAGCAGGTGATAGATCAAATCCGCGGCCTCGGATGCGAGTTCCGCATCGGATCCGGCCGCGCCGGCCAGAGCCGTCTCGACGCCCTCCTCGCCGACCTTCTGGGCGGCGCGTTTGGGACCCTCGGCGAGCAGGCGGGCGGTCCAGCTTTCGGCGGGGTCGGCGGCGGCGCGGGCGGCGATGGTCTGCTCCAGCCGGGCGAGGCGGCCGAGGCCCGGCGCGTCCTCGGACCCGAAGCAGCTGACGCGGTTCAGGTGGCAGGCGTTCCCGACCGGCCGGACCTTGAGCACGAGGGCGTCGGCGTCGCAGTCGGGGGTGATGGAGACGACGTGGAGCCGGTCGCCGGAGGTCTCACCCTTGCGCCAGCGGCCGCCGCGGGAGCGGGAGAAGAAGGTGGCCTCGCCGGACACGATGGTCTCGTCGAGGGCGGCGCGGTCCATGTATGCCAGCGTCAGCACCTGCAGGGTGGCGGCGTCCTGGACGACGACGGGGATCAGGCCGTGGCCCTTGGCGAAGTCGAGGGTGGAGGGATCGATCATCTCTATCTCCGCTTATCCCGGCGAAAGCCGGGACCCGGTGCTCCGGGTGACGGTTCCGTCGGGCGTGCGTTCGCTCTGTCGTCCTGAAGCATCCACGCCAGACCAGACAGCACTGGGTCCCGGCTTTCGCCGGGATGAGCGGTTTTCAAAGTCATGGTCTGACCTCCACGCCCGAGTTGATGAGGAACGCCTTCAGGTCCGGGATGGAGAGCGCGCCGGTGTGGAAGACGCTGGCGGCGAGGGTGCCGGAGACATTGGCCTGCTGGAAGACGTCGAGAAAGTGCGAGGCCGCGCCGGCCCCGCCGGAGGCGACGAGGGGAATGGCGAGCCGGGCGCGGGCGGCGGCGAGCTGGTCGATGTCGTAGCCGCGGCGGACGCCGTCCTCGTCCATGCAGTTGAGGACGATCTCGCCTGCGCCGAGGGACTGCGCCTCGACGATCCAGTCGAGGGTGCGGCGGCCGGCGCCCCGGCTCGTGACCGGATCGCCGGTGTACTGGTGCACGAACCAGTCGTCGCCGTTACGCTTCGAGTCGACGCCGACGACGACGGACTGGGCGCCGAAGCGGGCGGCCAGTTCCGAGATCAGGTCCGGGCGTTCGAGGGCGGGGGAGTTGATCGAAACCTTGTCGGCGCCGTGGTCGAGGCAGCGGCCGGCCTGTTCGACCGAGCGGATGCCGCCGGCGACGCTGAACGGAATGTCGAGCAGACGGGCGATGTCGCGCACCCAGCCGTAGTCGAGGGTGCGGCCCTGCGGGCTGGCGGTGATGTCGTAGAAGACCAGTTCGTCGGCACCCTGGTCGCGGTAGCGGGCGGCGAGGTCGGCCGCTTCGCCCATGTCGACGTGGCCCTCGAAGCGGACGCCCTTGACCACGCGGCCGTCCTTGACGTCGAGGCAGGGGATGATGCGGCGGGCCGTCACGAGCGGGCGGACTCCAGCGCCTGTTCGAGGGTGAAGCGGCCTTCGTAGAGGGCGCGGCCGACGATGGCGCCCGAGGCGCCGACGGAGCGGGCGCCGGTCAGGTCGGAGAGGTCGGCGACGCCGCCCGAGGCCTGCAGCCACAGGTCGGGGCGGCGCTGGTGGATCTCGGCCAGCAGGTCGAGATTGGGACCGGTCAGGGCGCCGTCGCGGCCGACGTCGGTGACCAGCAGGTGCCTGGCGGTTCCAGCTGGGTAGCGGTCGAGGGCGGCCCAGAGATCGATGTCGGCGGCTTCCGCCCAGCCCTTGAGGGCTGGGATGTAGCGGTCACCGTCGGCTCTCACGTCGAGGGCGAGGGTGATCCGGTCGGGCCCGAAGCGCGTCAGCCAGCCGGTCACGGCCGGGGGGTCGGTGACAGCCATCGAACCGACGACCACGCGGCTGACGCCGGCTTCGAGCAGACGCTGGATGTCGTCGGCCGAGCGGACGCCGCCGCCGGACTGGATGCGGACGTCGATGGCGGCGGCGAGTTCGCCGATCAGGCCGTGCTGCAGGGCGCGGCCGGCCTCGGCGCCGTCGAGATCGACGATGTGGGCCCAGTCGGCGCCGGCGGCGCGGAATGCGGCGAGGCGGGCGGCGGGATCGTCGTCGTAACGGGTCTCGGCGTCGAAGCGGCCGTGCATCAGGCGCACGCAGACGCCGCCCCTCAGGTCGATGGCGGGATAGATGATCATGCGGTCCCCCGATCCCGGCTGCGCCTCGCCGGAGGATGACGACGACGGAGGGTCATGGTTCGATCTCGAGAAAATTTCGCAGGATGCGGGCGCCGGCGGCCGCGGACCGCTCGGGGTGGAACTGGCAGCCCCAGCGGTTGACGCTGCGCACGACGGCCGGGAGGGGGACGCCGTAGTCGGCGCGGGCGAGGGTCGCCTCGCCGTCGGGGCAGACGTAGCTGTGCACGAAGTATGCGAAGGCGCCGTCCCCGACGCCCTCCAGCAGCGGGTCGGGACGGGTGACGGTCAGTGCGGACCATCCCATGTGCGGCACGGGGAGATCGGCGCCGGGCTCCATCCTGCGGACGGTCCCGGGGATGAGGCCGAGCATCGGCACGCCGCCCTCTTCGCTGGTTTCGAACAGCAGCTGCTGGCCGAGGCAGACGCCGAGCAGGGGGCGTGGGAAGGCGCGGAGCGGCTCGACCAGACCGAGGCCGGACAGCCGGGCCATGGCGTAGCCGGCGGCGCCGACGCCGGGCAGGATCAGACGTTCGGCGTCGGCGATCCCGGCCGGTTCGGCGGTCAGGCGGACCGTGGCGCCGAGCCGCTCCAGCGCGAACCGGACGGAGGCGACGTTGCCCGCGCCGTAGGAGACGACGGTGACCTGGCTCACAGCACGCCCTTGGTGCTGGGCACGGCTTCGCCCTCGACGCGGATGGCCTGACGAAGCGCGCGGCCGAAGGCCTTGTAGACGGCCTCGGTCTTGTGGTGGTCGTCGTCACCGGTGACCGAGACGTGGATGGCCGCGCCGAGATGTTCGGCCAGCGAGCGGAACACGTGGGCGGTCAGGTCGGTGCGGTAGTCGCCGATGAAGGGGGTGCTGAAGGTTCCCTCGAAGACCGGAAAGGGCCGGCCCGAAAGGTCGATAGAGACCGAGGCCCTGGCCTCGTCCATGGGCAGGACGAAGCCGTAGCGGGCGATGCCGCGGCGTTCGCCGAGCGCCTGCTTCAGGGCCTGACCCAGCGCGATGGCCGAGTCCTCTATGGTGTGGTGCGGGTCGGTGTGCAGGTCGCCCTCGCACGACAGGCGCAGCGAAAAGCCGCCGTGCGCCGCGATCTGCTCCAGCATGTGGTCGAAGAAGCCGACGCCGGTGGCGATGGCGACCGGCCCGGGCGCGTCGAGGTCGACGGCGCAGACGATGCGGGTCTCCACGGTGTCGCGGACGGACTGGCCGGTGCGATGCGGCCGCGTGGCAGCCGGGGCGAGGCCGAGCGCGGCGAGCAGGCGCTCGTTGTTGTCGGGCCGGCTGGAAACCGGGAGGCGCAGGCGTTCGCTCGAGAGGTCCGCCGTTACGCCGAAGCGGGCGAGGGCGGCGAGGACCGCGTCGGGGTCGGAGGGGCGGGCGATAATCACGGGTCCGAAGCCGGACTCGACCGACATGACCCGGGAGAGGGCTTTGGTCAGGCGGTCGCGCTCGGCGCGGACGAGGCCGATCCGCTGCCGCGTCTCCATCACGCGTGAGGGGTCCAGCACCTGCAGGGCCAGGCGGATGGACACCTCCGGCAGGGCGTAGGGCTCAAGCACGGAAGCGAGACGGGCGAGGGTTCGGGGCTGCGCGAGCGCCGCCCCGACGCGGACTCCGGCGAGGCCATAGGCCAGCGACAGGCTGCGCAGGACGACGAGATTGGCGTGAGCGTCGAGGAGGGTCGCGGCGGACGGCGTGTCAGCGAACTCGGCGATCCCCTCGTCGATGACGAACAGGGTCGGGGCGAGACGCGCCGCCATCTCGGCTACGGCCTCGGGCGAGCCGAGGCCCCGCACGACCATGGCGCCCGGTTCGCCCCCGGCCTCGGGCCGGGCGTAGAGGGCCGCGAGCGAGCTGTACGGCTCGGCATCCGGCGCCTGGACGGCGAGGCCGTCGCGGGCGGCGAGGCGGAAGACCAGTTCCAGCCCGTGGGTCAGGCCGCGGACGGGCAGAACGCGATCGGCGACGACGCCGTAGACCTCGGCCATGCGGGCGGCGAGGGCGCGGGGCTCGGCCGGATAGCGGTCGAGGCCTTCGCCGCCGGAGACCAGCGGGGCGAAGGGGGCCGGGAGGTTGGTGATCATCGGCCGCTCCTCAGGTCGGCCGCCCGCGCGTGGCCCTCGAGGCCTTCGAGGCGGGCGAGGTGGGCGGCGACGGGGGCGAGGAGGCGCGCGCCGGCTTCGCTGACGGACTGGACCGACATGGAGGTCATGAAGCTGGCCGTGGTGAGACCGCCGAAGGTGCGGGCGGCGCCGTCGGTGGGGAGGACGTGGCTGGGGCCGGCGGCGTAGTCGCCCAGGGTCTCGGCGGCGTGGGCACCGACGAAGACCGCGCCGGCGGCGGTGATGCGGTCGACGAGGACCTCGGCGTCGACGGTCTGCAGGGCGAGGTGTTCGGGGGCGTAGAGGTTGGCCACCTCGACCGCCTCGGAGATGTCGCGGACGCGGATGGCGCGGCCTTCGGCCAGCGAGGCGCGGGCGACAGCGGCCCGGGGCAGGGCTTCGAGCTGGCGCTCCACCTCGGCGAGGACGGCGTCGATATTGGCGCGGCTTTCGGAGACGAGAATGACCTGGGCGTCGGCGTCGTGTTCGGCCTGGCTGAGCAGGTCGGCGGCGGCGATCTGTGGGTCGGCGTCGCGGTCGGCGATGACCAGCAGTTCGGACGGGCCGGCGGGCATGTCCACGGCGGGGCCGCGCGGCAGGGCGGCGGCCTGTTTCTTGGCCTCCGCGACCCAGGCGTTGCCGGGCCCGAACAGCTTGTCGCAGGCGGGGATTTCGTCGTCGTCCAGTTCGACGCCGAAGGTCAGGGCGGCGATCGCCTGCGCGCCGCCGATCAGCCAGAGGGCGTCCAGACCGGCCTCGGCGGCGGCGTAGATCATGGCGGGGTGGACGCCGCCGTCCTTCGCGGGAGGCGTGACGACGACGCGCTCGCGCACGCCGGCGACCCCGGCCGGGATGGCCTGCATCAGCAATGAGGAGAACAGGGGCGCGCCACCGCCCGGGACGTAGAGGCCAGCCCGGCCGATCGGCCGCCAGACCAGGCGGGAGCGGACGCCGGGGGTAGTCTCGAAGAAGGGGGTGTCCTCCGGGCGGGTCGCTTGGTGGAAGACGCGCACGTTCGCGGCGGCGATGCGCAGGCTGTGGGTGGCCGACGGCGGCAGGGCGTCACGGGCGGCGGCGACGGCCTCGGGGGTGACGGCGATGCGGCGAGGCGCGAAGCCGTCGAGCTTCAGGCTCCAGTCTGTCACGGCCGCGCCGCCGCGGGCGCGCACGTCATCGAAAATCTCGCGCACGACGTCGGTCACACGCGCTTCGGTGCGGCGGCTCGGGCGGGCGAGGGCCTCGCGCCTGCCGGCGGCGTCCAGGGTGCTCCAGTCGATCACGCGCATCACATCATCTTCTCGATCGGCATGACGAGGATGGCCGACGCGCCGGCGGCCTTGAGCTTCTCCAGCGTCTCCCAGAACACCGCCTCCTGGCAGACGGCGTGGACGGCGACGGCGTCGTCGCGGCCGGACAGGGGCATGACCGTGGGCGAGCCGGCGCCGGGCAGGATGGCGGTGATCCGGTCGAGGGCAGAGCGGGGCGCGTTGAGCATGACGTATTTGGCGCCCTGCGAGGACACCACCCCGGCCATGCGCTCGATGATGCTGTCGAGCAGGGGCTGCAGGGCGGGCTCGGCCGGGACGGGGGATCGGATCAGCACGGCCTGGCTTTCCAGCACGGTCTCGCGCGCGCCCAGTCCGTTGGCCTCCAGGGTGGCGCCGGTGGAGACGAGGTCGCAGATCGCGGCGGCGAGCCTGAGGCGGGGCGCGACCTCGACGGCGCCGCGCATGGTGACGATCTCGGCGCGGACGTTTTGCTCGTCGAGCCAGCGGCGCAGGATCTTCGGATAGGAGGTGGCGACGCGCTGGCCCTCAAGCGAGGCCGGATTGTCGTAGGCCAGCGACGCGGGCACGGCGATCTTGAGGGTGCAGCGGCCGAAGCCGAGTGGCATGATCACCTCGGCCACGGGGCCGCCGTTACGGGCCTCCTCCAGCACATTCTCGCCGACGATGCCGAGATCGCAGACGCCGTCGGCGACGAATGTCGGAATGTCGTCATCGCGGACGCGCAACAGGTCGATGGGATAGTTCTCGACCCGGTAGAGAAGATCGTTGTTTCCCTTGACCACGCGCAGGCCGGCGTCGCGGACGAGGTCGAGGCTGCGGTCGGCCAGACGGCCGGATTTCTGGACGGCGATACGCAGCCGCCCCTGAACGGTGCTCATGATCTCAACTCACGCTTTCAGGCGGTCCAGCACGAGGCGGTAGCCCTGGTGCGGCATTTCCTTGAGGAAGCGGGCGACCCGCACGACCGTGGTCGGACTGGCCTGGGCCTCGGCGGCGATCTCGCGGTACGACCTGCCGCCGGCGTCGAGCAGCCGGGCGACCTCCCAGCGCTCGGCGAAGGCGCGCACCTCCGACGGCGTGCACAGGTCAGCGAGGAAGGCGTCGACCTCGTCGCGCGTCTTCAGCGACAGGAGGGCGTCGTAGAGGGCGACGCGGCTACGGGCGGTGGCGGCGGCGTTGCGGGGGAGGGAGTCGATCATGACCGTTCCACTATGATGTAACAGTGGAACGGTCAAGCGGCCGGGGATTATGCACTTGACGTACCAAGAGGGAGATGTAGATATGCAGCCGCGTGACAGGCCGGACGAAATCGAGATTACCGAGGCAATGATAGAGGCCGGCGTTGATGCGCTCAGCCGTCTGATTCCGATGGAAGAGGCGTTCCGGTTGGGTGGGGAGGAAGCAGCGGTGGCCGAAACCATTCGAGCGGCTCTGGCGGCTCGTCGGCATACTTGTCGAGGTTCTCCCGCCAGATCATCAGTCGCCAA
>NZ_DASPNO010000030.1:0-38839 GCF_035626535.1 Brevundimonas sp. | reverse complement strand
GGCTTCCACCCCGAGGATTTCGGCGCAGACGACGGTGTCCTGGGCGAAGTTCTTGGGCACCCCGCCGCCGACCATGAACAGGCCCGTCACGCCCGCGGCGATCTTGATGTCGGTCAGTTCGCGGAAGTCGGCGATGGCGTCGAGCATCATATAGGGCTGGCCGGCGGCGGCTCGCTCCTTCTGGTGCTTGACCAGGCCGAAGCCGGCCGAGCTGTCGACGAAGGCCGGACAGAAGATCGGCACGCCCTCCTCATAGGCCGTCTGGATCAGGCTGCCGGGCTTCTTGGCGTTGCCCTCAGACAGCCACTTGCCCATCTCCCAGATGAACTCGCGCGAGGAATAGCCGCGCGGCTCCAGCCGGTTGGCGATCTCCAGGATGGTGTGGTCGCAGGCCTGGAGCTCTTCCTCGTCGATGTAGGTGTCGTAGATCCGGTCGATGTAGTTGTCGCGCAGGACGTTGTCGTCGACCTCGCCGGCGGCCTGGTAGTGCTTGAAGCCGAGGGCCTCGAAGAAATCCATGTCGACGATCGAGGCGCCGGTGGCGACGATGGCGTCGACCATGCCGAACTTCACCATGTCGCGGTACACGTGCATGCAGCCGCCGGCCGAGGTGGAGCCGGCGAGGATCAGCCACGGCGAGCAGTCCTTGTCCTCCAGCGCCATGTTGAAGATGTCGGCGGCCCGGGCCGTGTCGCGGCTCGAGAACGACATCTTGCGCATGGAGTCGATGATCGGACGCGCGTCGAAGGACGTGATGTCCACGTGCTCGACGACGTTCTGCAGCAGCTGGGCCTTCTGGTTCGACTGAACGGGAGCGTTCATTGCAAGGGTTTCCCTTTGGTTTGAGCGCCCGTCGTCAGAAGGAACAGCGGCCCGGACGGAGCGACGGGCCGCTGCTGATTGGAACGCGTCAGCGCCGGATTAGCGCCGCGACTTCTTCCGCTGGCCCGCCTTGCCCTTGGGACGGCTCAGGCGAACCACCTTGCGGGCCTGCTCTTCGGCCGAGGTGCGCACCGTCGGGATCGAGCGGGGCGCGAGACCGTAGAGCGACGCCATCGGGGCGTCCTCGACCGCGGCGATGTCATGCTCGCCATAGCCGTTGAAACCCGTCGACATGGCCACGCCATAGGCGCCCAGCATGCCGATCTCGATGAAGTCGCCTTCCTGCACATCGGCCGGCAGCCAGAACGGGCCCGGCATGTGGTCGATGGAGTCGCACGTCGGGCCGTAGAAGCGGAACGGCTTCAGGTCGGACGAAGCGTCGCCGTCCCGGACCAGCTTGGTCGGGAAGGGCCAGCGCGAGTGGGTGGCGTCGAACAGCGAGCCGTAAGAGCCGTCGTTCAGATACAGGGCGTCGCCCTTGCGCAGGTCGACGCGGCACAGCACCGAGGACGACTCGGCGACCAGTGCGCGGCCGGGCTCGCACCACAGTTCGGTGGTGTGGGTGACAGGCATCTCGGCGAAGCCGCGATGGATGGCGTCGGCGTACTCGCTCATGTCCGGCGGGACCATGCCCGGATAGACTGAGGGGAAGCCGCCGCCGACATCGACGATGTCGACGATCACGCCGGCGCGGGTGATGGCGCGCCCGACCTGGGCCATGGCGGCCTCGTAGGCGGACGGCCGCATGCACTGTGAGCCGACATGGAACGACACGCCCATCAGGCCGTCCGTGACCGCCTGGCGGGTGGCCAGGAGCAGGGACGGGGCCTGGTCCGGCGAGACGCCGAACTTGCCCGACAGGGAGTAGGCCGCGCCGTCGGCCGACACCGCCATGCGCACGACCAGGTTCAGGTCGGTGGCGCCGCCGGTGGCGTCGAGGATCTTGGTCAGCTCTTCCTGACAGTCGAGCGAGAAGGTGCGGACGCCGTGGTCGAAATAGGCGCGGGTGATCGCCGCCCGGCTCTTCACCGGGTGCATGAAGGCGATACGCGCGTCTGGATCGACCGAACGGACCAGCTCGATCTCAGCGATCGAGGCGGCGTCGAAGCCGCGCACGCCCGCCTCGACGAGGGTCTCGATGACCCAGCGCGACGGGTTGGCCTTCACCGCATAGAAGACGTCAGCCTTTAGATTGTCCTGGAACCAGCGCGCCGCTACGGAAACCGAACGCGGCCGCACGAGGGCGACGGGACGCTCAGGGGACCGCTCACGGACCAGGTCCAGGGGAAACTGGTACGTGCGCAATTCACGTAACCCCCTGTTAATTGTGAAACCCAGACCGGCGTTAGCAGCGCTTAACGGTTAGACCACGGGGTCCGCCGGAGCGCGCGATATGGGGTCATCGGGCCTTCATGTAAAGCGGTTTTTTCGTGACAGAGCCGTAACTTGAACCGCGTTCGGCGGCGGGTAGGGTCAGGCTTCCGCTGATGGGGGACTTGTCATGCGCCGCACCACCTTCGCCGCCGTACTGGCACTGGCTCTCGTGGCGGGGGCGCCGCCGGTCCTGGCGCAGTCGTCACAGCCGGTGCCAGCCTCCGAACTGGCCCGCAGCGTCGACATCCCGTTCGAGGAGTTCACGCTCGACAACGGCCTGCGCGTGGTCGTGCACACCGACCGCAAGGCTCCGGTGGTGGCGGTCGCCGCCTGGTACAACGTCGGGGCCAAGGACGAGCCCGAAGGCCAGACCGGCTTCGCGCACCTGTTCGAGCACATCGGCCTGTTCAACCCGACCGAAAACCTGCCGGGGGGCCTGATGGAGCCGCTCCGGGCCATCGGCGCCACCGACTGGAACGGCACCACCTGGTTCGACCGCACCAACTTCTTCCAGACCGTGCCGACCTCGGCCCTCGACCAGGCGCTCTACATGGAGAGCGACCGGATGGGCCACCTGCTGGGGGCGCTCAACCAGGAGCGGCTCGATAACCAGCGCGGCGTGGTCCAGAACGAGAAGCGCCAGGGCGACAACCAGCCGTTCGGCCTCGTCTACTACGCCGAGCTCGAGGCGCTCTTCCCGCCCGGCCACCCCTATCGCCACTCCACCATCGGCTCGATGGCCGATCTGGACGCCGCCAGCCTGGAAGACCTGCGCCAGTGGCACCGCGACAACTACGGTCCGAATAACGCCGTGCTGGTCCTCGCCGGCGATATCGACGCCGCCACGGCCCGGCAGAAGGTCGAGCAGTACTTCGGCCACATCCCGCGCGGCGCCACGAACGAACCGGCCCAGGCCGACATTCCGACCCTTCCGGCCCGCATCGACCAGCTGATGCATGACAGGGTGCCGAACACTCGCCTGTATCGCACCTGGGTGGTCCCAGGCCTGCTGGCGGACGAGGCGGCCGACCTGCAGGTGGCCGCCTCGGTGCTCGGCGGCCTCGCCAGTTCGCGGCTCGACAACGCCCTCGTCCGCGGCGACGAGACGGCGACCGCCGTCACCACCGGCTATCAGCCCTTCCACCGCATCGGCATGTTTTCCGTCACGGTCGACGTGAAGCCGGGGCAGGACGCGGACGCCGTGTCCCGCAAGCTGGACGAGTTGATCGCCGACTATATCGCCAATGGTCCGACGCAGGACGAGATCGCCCGCACGGTGACCAGCACCCTGTCGGGCCAGATCCAGGCGCTCGAGCCTGTCGGCGGCTTCGGCGGCAAGGCCGTCGTCCTGGCCGAAGGCGAGCTCTATGCGGACGACCCCGGCTTCTATCGCAAGGAACTGGCCGACCTCGGCGCCGTCACCCCGGCTTCCGTCAAGGCCGTCATGGATCGCTGGCTGACTCGCCCGGTGCTGGCCACGCGGGTGGATCCCGGTGAGCGCGAGCCCTATGCCGAGGCCGCCGACAACCGTCCGCCGCCTGCTCCGGCCGAGCCGCTGCCCGTCACCCCGCGGGCGCCGATGCCGCCGGTAGGACCGATGAAGGCGCTGGACTTCCCCGCCGTAGAGCGCGCCCGCCTGTCGAACGGCATGGAGGTGATCTACGCCCGCTCGACCACTGTGCCGACGACCCGGGTGGCGATCGACTTCAACGCCGGCGTCGCCGCCGATCCGGCCGCCGCCCCGGGCACTCAGCGGATGATGCTCGACCTGCTGACCGAGGGCACGACCAGCAAGACGGCCGTCCAGATCGCCGAGGAGGAAGAGCGTTTGGGCGCGAACGTCGCCGCCTTCGCCAGCGTCGACCGCACGACCGTCAGCCTGACTGCGGTCACCCCCAATCTGGAGCCGTCGCTGGACCTGCTGGCCGACGTCGCCCGCAATCCGGCCTTCCGCCCTGCCGATCTCGAGCGCCGCCGCAATCAGCAGCTGGCCTCCATCGCCCAGGAGCAGACCTCGCCAAACGGCATGGGCGCCCGCGTCCTGCCGGTGGTGCTGTACGGCCCCGACCATCCCTATGGCCGCGCCTGGTCCGGCCTCGGCACGACCGAGGCGGTGCGCGGCCTGGGTCGCGACGACCTGATCGCTTTCCACCAGCGCTGGATCCGGCCCGACAACGCCCAGCTGTTCATCGTCTCGGACAAGCCGCTCGCCGAACTGACGCCGCTGCTCGAGACCCGCTTCGGCGCCTGGGCCGCGCCCGCCGTCGCCAAGGGGACCAAGGCCTTCGACGCGCCCATTCCGGCGCCGCGGCCGCGCATTGTCCTCATCGACCGGCCGCAGTCGCCCCAGTCCCTGATCCTCGGCGGCGTGGTCCTGCCGGTGACCGGACAGGATGACCTCGTCACGGTGACCGCCGCCAACGAGGTCATCGGCGCCGGTTTCCTGTCGCGCATCAACCAGGACATCCGCGAGACCCGCGGCTGGTCCTACGGGGTCAACGGCCGCGTCAACGCGCTGGAGCATCAGACGCCCTACATCGTCAACGCGCCGGTCCAGTCCGACCGCACGGGCGAGTCGATCGCCGCCCTGATCGATCAGTACCGCGGCTTCCTCGGCGGCCGGGGCGTCACCGCCGCCGAGCGCGAGCGGACCGTCAACGGCAACGTCCGCCAGCTGCCGGGCAGCTTCGAGAGCTCGGCCAATGTACTGAACGCCCTGCGCACCAACGCCCTCTACGGGCGGCCGGACAACTACTGGGAGACGCTGGCGCCGCGTTACGAGGCCATGACCGCCGCCCAGATGGACGCCGAGGCCCGCCGGGTGCTGGACGACGACATGGTCTGGGTCGTGGTCGGCGACGCCTCGGTTGTCCGGCCCCAGCTGGAAGCCCTCGGTATGGAGATCGAGGTCCGCGCGGCGCAGTAGCTATTACTCCCCTATCGGGGGAGGGGGACCGCCGGGACGGCGGCGGAGGGGATTTTCCGCCCGCGCGAGCCCTCCCCCTCCACCATCCTGCGTATGGTTCCCCTCCCCCTGAGGGGGAGGAACTCGCTGGACGAAATCGTCGATGGCGTGCCATTAAGGCTTGCCCCAAGGGCCCGTTCGGGCCATGCGGCGCGCCCCTGCAACCGCCGACAGTCTGTCCATGACCGCATCCGCCGCCGCCGTCGCGTCCGTCCGGGACGTGTCCAAGACCTTCGGCGCCCGCAAGGCGCTGAATGGCGTGTCCGTGGAGGTCGCGGCGGGTGAAATGGTCGCCCTGATCGGCCCGTCCGGCTCGGGCAAGTCGACCCTGCTGCGCTCGATCACCGGCCTGCAGACCATCGATCCCGGCGCCGGCGTCATCGAGGTCTTCGGCCAGACGGTGCAGAAGAACGGCCGCATCACCGGCCAGGTTCGCGCCGCGCGCCAGAAGCTCGGCATGATCTTCCAGCAGTTCAACCTGGTCGGTCGGCTGTCGCTGTTCTCCAACGTTATGCTCGGCGCGCTCGGCCGCATTCCCGGCTGGAAGGGCGTCCTCGGCGTCTGGCCCTCGGCGGACAAGCGCCGCGCCATGGAAGCCCTGCACCGCGTCGGCGTCTCCGACTACGCCGCCCAGCGCGCCAACACCCTCTCGGGCGGTCAGCAGCAGCGCGGCGCCATCGCCCGCGCCCTGGTCCAGGGCGCCCAGGCCATTCTCGCCGACGAGCCGGTCGCCTCCCTGGACCCGGTGTCCGCTCGCAAGGTCATGGAACTGCTGGTCGAACTGAACAGGCGTGACGGCCTCGGCGTCATCGTCACCCTGCACCAGGTCGATTACGCCATCCGCTACTGCGACCGCGTCATCGCGCTGAAGGCCGGCAAAATCGTCTACGACGGCCCCGCAACCGGCCTCGACACCAAACAGCTCATCGACATCTACGGTCCCGAGTTCGAGGACGCCTTCTGGGAAACCAACGGATGAGCTTGTCAGGCTCTGTCCGGCTTCTCGGCGTCGGCCTCCTCGCCGCCGTCGCTTTCGGCCTGTCCGCTTGCGACAGGCGCAGCGGCCCGGCGCCCGGCGAAGCGGTCGGCGAGATCACCTTCTCCATCCTCTCGGCCCAGGGCGAGGCCTCGGCGGGCCCGCTGTGGCAGCCGCTGCTGGAGGACATGTCGAAGGCGATCGGCGTGCCGGTGGAGCCGCATTTCGCCTCCAACTACGCCGCCCTGATCGAGGACATGAGGCAGGGTCGCACCCAGGCCGCCTGGTTCTCGGCCCAGCCGGCGATCACGGCGATCGAGACGGCGGATGCCGAGATGGTCGCCCGCACCGTCGATCTGGCCGGCGCCGACAGCTATCGCTCAACGCTGATCGTGAAGAAGGGCTCGGGTCTCACCCTGGCCGACGTCCTCGCCTGCGGGCAGCGTCACAGGTTCGGCCTCGGCGATCCGCAGTCGACCTCGGGCACGCTGGTCCCGATGACCTTCCTGTTCAACCCGCGCGGCATCCAGCCGGACGTTTGCTTCCAGACGGTCAAGTCCGGCAACCATGAGACCAACGCCTTCGAGGTCGCCGCCGGCGTCCTCGACGTGGCGACGTCGAACAGCGTGACCGCCAGCGACCTGCGCCGCCGCAACCCGACCATCGCCGACCAGATCGAGGAGATCTGGCGCTCGCCGCCGATCCCCGAGGGCGGCATTCTTGTCCGCGGCGATCTGGACCCGGCCCTCAAGGAGAAGATCCGCAGCTTCTTCCTCACCTACGGCCAGGACGGCGGCGTCGAGGGCGAGCGCCAGCGCCGCGTGCTGGCCGCCCTGAACTACTCGCGCTTCAGCGCCGCCGACGACAACTATCTCGATCCCGTGCGCGAGCTCATCGCCGATCAGGCGCTGACCACCGCCCGCGCCGAAGGGGACGCCGCCGGCATCGCCGCCGCCCAGCGCGAGCTGCAGCGGCTGCGCGCCAGGCGCGAGGTCCAGCCATGAGCCTTCCCGTCCAGATGCATACGTCCCTTCGCATGGGCGCCGCCGGCCGCCCGGATATCCGAACATGAACCGCCTCCACACCCTGACCGCCGCTCTTCTCGCGCTCGTCGTCGTCCTGTGCGGCCTCGCGCCGGCCAGCGTCGCCGCCGCCCAGTCGGAGCGCCCGCAGAAGATCGTCTTCACGGTCCTGTCGGCCGAGGGGCAGGCGTCGTCCGGGCCGCTGTGGCAGCCTCTGCTCGACGACCTCGAGCGGGAGCTGGGCCTGCCCGTCGAACCGATCTTCGGTTCGAACTACAGCGTCCTCGTCGAGGCCATGCGCGCCAATCAGGCCCAGATCGGCTGGTTCTCCGCCCTTCCGGCCGTGCAGGCCATCGACCGTTCGCAGGGCGAGGTCATCGCCCGCACCGTCGATCTGGAGGGCAAGGACTCCTACGTCTCGACCATCATCGTGAAGAAGGGCTCGGGCATCACGATCGAGGACGTGGCCCGGTGCGGCAAGCGGTACACCTTCGGCATCGGCGACGCCCAGTCGACCTCTGGCACCCTCGCGCCGATGACCTATTTCTTCGGTCCGCGCGGGATCGATCCGACGGAATGTTTCTCGACGGTCCGTTCCGCCAACCACCAGAACAACGCCTTCTCGGTCGCCAACGGCCAGATCGACGTCGCCACCTCCAACTCCGTCAACACTGTCTTTCTGCGCCGCCAGAATCCGCAGATCGCCGCTCAGATCGAGGAAATCTGGCAGTCGCCCCCGATTCCGGAATCCGGCATTGTCATCCGCTCGGACCTGCCGGCGGACCTGAAGGCCCGGATCAAGCGGTTCTTCATCACCTATGGCCAAGGCTTCGGCCCCGCCGCCGATCGCCAGCGCGAGGTGATGGAGGGGCTGAACTACTCCCAGTTCCGCGCCGCCGATAACAGCTATCTCGATCCCATCCGCGAGATGAAGGCGGACCAGGCGCGCCGGGAGGGTCGTCCCTCCGAGGTCGCCCCGCCGGCGAGCGCCGGAACCCTCGTCGGGCGCTGGTGGCCGTTCGCCCTGATCGGCGTCCTCGCCCTCATAGCGATCGTCCTCAATGCGGTCCGCCGTCCCGCCCCGCCGCCGGCGGATACCTCGGTGGTGCCCGACCCGCCGAAGAAATCCATGGCCGCCTGGTCGCTGGACGTGCTGCTGTGGGGCGGCTTCGCCATCATGCTGCTGGCCGCCTTCAACAAGGTCGACCTGCCCAACATCCTCAACCTGTTCTCAAACTCCGAGAACATGCGCAACTACGGGCGGGACTTCCTGGACCCCGACTTCAGCAAGTGGGAGTCGCTGGTCGGCCTGATGTGGCTGACCGTGCAGATCGCCCTGTGGGGCACCTTCCTGGCCGTCTTCCTCGCCGTGCCGCTCAGCCTGATGGCGTCGCGCAACCTGTCGCCCGGCTGGCTGGTCTGGCCGGTCCGCCGGGTCATGGACCTGATGCGCTCGATTCCAGACCTGGTCATCGCCACCCTGTTCATCGTCGCGGTCGGCCTTGGCCCGCTGGCCGGCGTGCTCGCCATCGGCCTGAACACCGCCGGCGTGCTCGCCAAACTGTTCTCGGAAGCCGTCGAATCGATCGACAAGGGCCCGATCGAAGGGGTCAAGGCCACCGGCGGCGGCCGCCTGCACGAGATCACCTGGGGCGTCATCCCCCAAGTCGCCCCGCTGTGGACCAGCTTCGCCCTTTACCGCTTCGAGTCGAACAGCCGCGCCGCCACCGTGCTCGGCCTGATCGGCGCCGGCGGCATCGGCCAGGCCCTGTTCGAAAGCCTGCAGGCGTTCGAATACCGTCAGGTCTCGACCATCGCGATCATCATCGTCGTGGCCGTGACCCTGATCGATATGCTCAGCCAGGCCATGCGCAAGCGGCTGCTCTAACCGCTCGCTGATCGCCCAACGAAAAGCCCGCCCGTGCATTGCAAGGGCGGGCTTTCTGATTCAGCGTGCCGATCAGGCTCAGCGCAGATCCGGCGGCGTCGCCTCCTCCGTCAGCAGGCGGATGGCCTCTTCGACCGATACCACCTCCTGCGCCTGCGAGCCCAGCCGGCGGATCGCCACCTTGCCCTCGGCGGCTTCGTTCTTGCCGACCACGGCGATGACCGGAACCTTGCCGACCGAGTGTTCGCGGACCTTGTAGCCGACCTTCTCGTTGCGCAGGTCGATCTCCGTGCGCAGGCCGGCGGCCTTGAACTTCGCCACCACCTCGCGGGCATAGTCGTCGGCGTCCGAGACAATCGTCGCCACCACCGCCTGCGTCGGCGCCAGCCACAGCGGGAAGGCTCCGGCGTAGTTCTCGATCATGATGCCGATGAACCGTTCGAACGAGCCGAGGATGGCCCGGTGCAGCATGACCGGCCGGTGCTTTTGGCCGTCCTCGCCGACATACTCCGCGTTCAGCCGCTCGGGCAGGACGTAGTCGAGCTGCAGCGTGCCGCAGGTCCATTCCCGGCCGATGGCGTCCTTGACCACGAAATCGAGCTTGGGCGCATAGAAGGCGCCGTCGCCCTCGGCGATGACCGGGTCGACCCCGGCCAGCCGCGCGGCCTCGCCCAGCATCCCCTCGGCCTTGTCCCAGAACTCGTCCGAGCCGGCGCGGATTTCCGGACGCGTGGCCAGGTTGATGTAGGCCGTCTCCATGCCGAGATCGGCGTGGATCATCCTGGTCAGCTCGATGAACCGGCGCGTCTCGTCGACGATCTGGTCCTCGCGGCAGAAGATGTGGGCGTCGTCCTGGGTGAAGCCGCGCACGCGCATCAGGCCGTGCAGGGCGCCCGACGGCTCATAGCGGTGGCAAGCCCCGAACTCGGCCATGCGGAGCGGCAACTCGCGATAGGACCGCTGGCCCTGGTCGAAGATCTGCACGTGCCCCGGGCAGTTCATCGGCTTGAGGCTGAGCGTCTCGCCCTCGACGGTCTCGCAGACGAACATATTGGGCCGGTACTTGTCCCAGTGGCCCGAGGCCTCCCAGAATTTCCGGTCCAGCACCTGCGGCGTCTTCACCTCGACATAGCCGGCGGCCGTCAGGCGCCGGCGCATATAAGCCTCGATGACCTGCCACAGCATCCAGCCCTTCGGGTGCCAGAAGACCATGCCGCGGCCCTCTTCCTGCATGTGGAAGAGCTCCATGGCGCGGCCGATCTTGCGGTGGTCGCGCTTCTCGGCCTCCTCGACGCGCAGCAGATAGGCGTCGAGATCCTCCTTCGAGGCCCAGGCCGTGGCGTAGATGCGCTGCAGCTGCGGATTGCGGTGGTCGCCGCGCCAGTAGGCGCCCGCCAGCTTGGTCAGTTTGAAGGCCTTGCCGACGAACTTTGTCGATGGGAAATGCGGCCCGCGGCACAGGTCGATCCAGTCGCCCGTGGCGTAGGTCGTGATTGTCTCGTCAGCCGGCAGGTCGCGGATCAGCTCGGCCTTGAACGTCTCGCCCTTGGACTCGAACAGCTTGATCGCTTCGTCGCGGTCCCAGACCTGACGGACCAGCTTCTCGTCCCGATCGACGATCTCGGCCATCTTCTTCTCGATGGCCGCGAAGTCGTCCGTCGAAAACGGCTCCTCGCGGAAGAAGTCGTAATAGAATCCGTCCTCGATGGCCGGGCCGATCGTCACCTGGGTGCCGGGGAACAGCTCCTGCACCGCTTGGGCGAGGATGTGCGCGGCGTCGTGGCGGATGGTCTCAAGCGCTTCGGGGTCGTCACGCATGATCAGGCGGAAGGACCCGCCGCTCTCCAGCGGACGGTCGAGGTCCCACTGTTCGCCATTGATCTCGGCCAGCGCCGCGCGCTTGGCCAGGGACGGCGAGATGGAGGCGGCGACTTCGCGGCCGGTCGAGCCGTCGGGGTATTCGCGGCTGGCGCCGTCGGGAAATTTCAGTTCGATCATCGTTCAGTCTTTGCGGGCGGAACCGGGTCATAGCCCGATTTGCCGAGAGGGTGGCATTTGCAGAGGCGCCGGACCGTGAGCCATCCCCCCTTGATCGGACCGTGCTGGATCAGCGCGTCCCGGCCGTAGTCGGAGCAGGTCGGCAGAAACCGGCACTGCTGCCCGATCAGGGGCGACAGCGTCAGCTTGTACCCGCGATGGGCCAGCCGGACGCCGCGTTCGTAGAGATTGCCGCCGGGTGCCATGTCGCCGCGCTTATCCCCTGTCCGGCGGACGGGGGCAACCTGGCCTCAAGTAGCGCGAAGCGCGATAGGCCAAGCCAGCAAGCGCGCCGCTAGGCCGCGCCGGCGAGGCTAGTTCGTGTGTCGGGCGCCTTGCGCGCAAGCGCCTGCTTCACCGCATCGAGCGTGGCCTCGATGGCCACCATGGTAGAGGCGTGCCGCGCCGGGTAATCGGCGACCAGCTTCAGCGCCCGCAGCCCCTCGAAGCGGCCGTCCGGCCCTTCGCCGCCCGCCTTGAGCATGGCCGTCATGGCGTCGCGCGCTTCGGCGATCTCGCCTACGGAGGCGCCGATGACCGACTCTCCGAGCACGCCGGCCGCGGCCTGTCCGAGCGCGCAAGCCTTCACGTCCTGGGCGAAGGCGGCGACCCGTCCGTCGGCGTCCAGCGCCACGTCGACGACGGCCTTCGAACCGCACAGTTTGGCGATCCGCTCGCCCGTGCCCTCTGGCGCGGCCAGCCGCCCGCTGTGCGGCAGGTTGGCCGCCAGCTTGAGGATGCGCGCGCTGTAGAGCTCGTCGATCATGCCGGAAAGATAGGCGGGCGAGGGGCCTGAGTGAAGCCCGGCCTTCAGCCGCCTTGCAGTGAGCCCCAGGTCCGCGCCTGATCGTTGGCGGCCGATCCGGCCCGCGCGCGCAGCCAGGCGAGGTTCCGGTCGGCGGCGTCCGGCGGCAGGTCGCGGCGCATCATCTGCTCGGCCTCGTCGATCTTGCCGTTCAGCCCCAGCGCCATGGCCAGGTTCAGGCGCACCTTCAGCGAAGCCCCCGGCTGGGCGGCGGCGCGGCGCAGCAGCGGCTCGGCGGAGGCGGTGTCGCCCCGGGTCATGGCCGAGATGGCCATATTGGTCAGCACGTCGGGATTGTCCGGCGACAGGGCCAGCGCCTGCGCCCAGGCCGCCTGCGCGTCCTGCGATCGGCGCACCTGCTCATAGGCCGTGCCCAGCAGCGACCAGGCGCGCCAGTCCTGCGGCTGCGCATCGCGGGCCCGCTCCAGCGCCGAGACGCCGTAGAAGGCCTGTCCACGGGCGATGTGGCCGCGCCCGACCTCGAGCATCGCCTCGACGTTGCCGGGCTGCACCAGCAGCACCCGCTCGGCCATGTCGGCGGCTTCCTGATAGCGGCCCAGTTCGCGCATGGCCTGCGCCGCCTTGACCCCGGCGACCGGGTCCATCGGGTTGAGCTCGGCCTGTTCGGTCCAGAACACCGACCGGCTCAGCGGGTCGGCCCGGTCGTAGGCGGCGCGGGCCTGGGCGCTGGCAGGCGCGCGGGGCGTGGCCGCGGGGGCCTCGGCCTGCTGCGCGAGCGCCGCCGGGCCGAAGGCGAGCAGCGGCGCGGTGATCAGGGCGATGGTTGCGATGCGGGCGGTCGTGCGCGACATGGAGGGCGCTCCGGAAGGTTCGATCTCCAGACTCGGCCCTTCGCGTCAATCCTTGGTTAAGATCGGCCGGAAAGGTCCCCTCGATGCCTGTGCTCCATCCTGACCTGCTGACCGCCGACGGCGAGGGCGCCCTCCCGGTTCGCATCGTGCGCAAGGATACGCCGGTCGAGGGGGTCTGGGGCGCCTGGGCCCGCGCCAACGACTTCACCGGCAAGGCCGGGCAGGTCCTGCTCCTGCCGGGGTCCGACGACGGCGTCACGGGCGCCCTCTTCGGCGCCGGCGAGACCTTCGACCCCATGAGCGTCCGCGCCCTCGCGGCGAAACTGCCCGAAGGCCTGTGGCGGCTGGAAGGGCTCGAGCCCGGCCACGGTGCGCTGGCGGCGCTGGCCTTCGGCCTCGGGGCCTACCGCTTCGACCGTTACAAGGCGCGTCCAGCCGGCCCCGCCCGCCTCGCCGTCGGTCCCGACGTCGATGTCGTCGCCGTCCGGCGCGTCGCCGCCGCCTGCGCCCTCGCGCGCGAAATGGTCGACACGCCCGCCGCCGACATGGGCCCCCTGCAGATCGAGACCATCGCCCGCGAGATCGCCCAGGAGTCGGCCGCCGCCCTGACCGTCACCGCCGGCGACGCCCTGCTGGACGAGAACTACCCCGCCGTCCACGCCGTCGGCCGCGCCGCCGCGCCGCATCGGGCGCCCCGCGTGATCGAACTCGGCTGGAATCTCGACCGGGCGGACCTGCCGCTGGTCGCCGTCGTCGGCAAGGGGGTGGTCTTCGACTCCGGCGGTCTCGACATCAAGGCCGCCGCCGGCATGCGCAACATGAAGAAGGACATGGGCGGTTCCGCCCACGCCCTCGCGCTCGGCCGGCTGGTCATGCAGGCCGGTCTGCCCGTGCGGCTGGTGGTCCTCGTCGCCGCCGTCGAGAACGCCATCTCCGGCGACGCCTTCCGCCCCGGCGACATCCTGAACAGCCGCAAGGGCCTGACCATCGAGATCGGCAACACCGACGCCGAAGGCCGGCTGATCCTCGCCGACATCCTGACCCGCGCCGGCGAGCATTCGCCCGACCTGACCCTCGACTTCGCCACCCTGACCGGCGCCGCTCGCATCGCCCTCGGCCCCGAGTTGCCGCCCCTCTACAGCGAGGACGAGGCCCTCGTCGCCGACCTGCTGGAAGCCTCGCGCGCCGTCGGCGATCCGCTGTGGCCGATGCCGCTGTGGCCGGGCTATCGCGCCGCGATCGAGAGCGAGATCGCCGACCTGCGCAACGACTCCGCCGCCTGGGCGCAGGCCGGGTCGGTCACCGCCGCCCTGTTCCTGCAGAAGTTCGCGCCCTCAACCGGCGCCTGGGCGCATATGGATATCTTCGCCTGGAACCCGCGCGCCCAGCCCGGCCGTCCCGAGGGCGGCGAGGCGCAGGGCCTGCGCGCCTGTTTCGAGATGCTGTCGCGCCGCTTCCCCGACCGCCTGACCGCCGGGCGCCACGATAAAGCCTCCGTTCGTTAACGGCCCTTTCGGCATATCCGGCCATCATGCGGGCTCAACCGGACGAGCCCTGCTTGACCCCAGACGCCGCCAGCCTTGACCCCCGCACCACGCTCGCACGGCCCGACCTGGCCGAGCAGGCGCTGGAGGGGCTCGTGCGCGCCAAGGCCTACCGCCCGGCGCGTCCGATGCAGGCCGCCGTCCCGCTGGCCGACATCCACGCCGACGCCGACCCGGCCTCCGAACGCATCGACCAGCTGATCTACGGCGAGGCCTTCGACGTGCTCGACCAGCAGGGCGACCGCCTCTGGGGCCGCGCCCGCCGCGACGGCCTCGTCGGCTGGATCTCCGCCTCCGCCGTGCGGCCCGGCGCCCGCCTGCCGACCCACCGGGTGGCCGCCGTCGCCGCCGACCTGCCGCTCAACGCCCTCGTCGCCGACGCCGGGCAGCTGGCGACCGGCGATCTCGCCCCCATCGGCGTCTTCGAGACCGATCCCGTCGCCGTGGCCGAACGCCTGCTTGGCGTGCCGCACAGCCTGGGAGCCCGCTCCTCGGCCGCCACCGACTGCTCCGGCCTGATCCAGCAGGCGCTCTACGCCTGCGGTCTGGCCGGCCCCCGCCATGCCGACCAGCAGGCCGAACTCGGTCGCGCCGTCGAGCGCGCCGACGCCCGTCGTGGCGATCTCGTCGTCTGGCTGGCTGAGCCGGGCGACCACAGCTGGACCGGCCATTCGGCCTTCATGCTCGACGCCGACCGGGTGCTCCACGCCACCGGTCATCACGGCGCCGTCGTCGTCGAGGCGTTCGAGGAGGCCGACGCCCGCTACCGCGCCGACGACTTCCACCCCCCGGTGTTCCGCCGCCTTCAGGCCTGATTGTCGTTCCACTCGGCCCGCACCGAGGCGTCCGCCTCCGCCGCCAGCCGCTTCGCCCGCAGCCTCGCGAACGCCTGCTCGTCCATCAGCCGCGACAGCGCCCACACCGCCGCGCCCCGCACCACCGGGGCCGGATCGTCCAGCAGGGCGCGGGCAGGCTCGACCAGTTCCGGGTCCCCGCTGTTGCCGATGGCGTAGAGGACGTTGCGCACGAACCGGTCGCGCCCGATCCGCTTGACCGGGCTCTTCGAGAACAGCGCCCGGAAGGCGGCGTCATCCAGCGCCGCCAGCTCCGCCAGCCGCGGCGACACCAGCGCCTCGCGCGCCTGCACCCGCGCCTCGTTCGAGGCCACCGCGAACTTGTTCCAGGGGCAGACCGCCAGACAGTCGTCGCAGCCGTAGATGCGCGAGCCCGTCGCCGGCCGGAACTCCACCGGCCACGGCCCGGCGAACTCGATGGTCAGGTAGGACAGGCAGCGCCGCGCATCGAGCTGGAACGGGGCGGGGAACGCCTGCGTCGGGCAGACGTCGAGACAGGCGGTGCAGGCTCCGCAATGCTGATCCTCCGGCGCATCCGGCTCGAACTCCGCCGCGCTCAGGATCACCCCGAGGAACAGCCAGTTGCCCCGGCTGCGCGACAGCAGGTTGGTGTGCTTGCCCTGCCAGCCCACGCCGGCGCGCTGAGCCAGCGGCTTCTCCATCAGCGGCGCGGTGTCGACGAACACCTTGACCTCCTCGCCGGTCCGCGCCGCGATCTGCCCCGCGAGCGTCTTCAATCGGCCCTTGAT
Organism: Brevundimonas sp.; assembly: GCF_035626535.1. GTDB lineage: Bacteria > Pseudomonadota > Alphaproteobacteria > Caulobacterales > Caulobacteraceae > Brevundimonas. The sequence goes on along the minus strand of NZ_DASPNO010000030.1, from coordinate 22,931 downwards.
CAGCTCGTGGTAGTCGTCGCCCCGTGCATAGACCGAGATATAGCCGGCCGAGGCGTCCTCCATCTCGGGCAGGGGATCATGCCCTGGCCCATAGTTGAGGCCCAGCACGATGGCCGTCTTCGCCCCGGGCCACATCGAGGTCGGATGCGCCCGCCGCTCCAGCGTCGTCTCCATCCAGCCCATGTCGCCGTGGCGCCCCGCCCCGATGAAATGCGCCAGCCGTTCGCCGGCGCTCCATGGCTCTGACGCCGACGCGAAGCGGCAGACGTCGAACCCCAGGGCTTCGGCGCGTTCGCGAATGAAGGTGCGGGGGTCCGGGGCCATGGTCCGCGCCTTCATAGCGCCGATCCGGGCGAAAGTCGGGCCCTAGAAGTCGAGGTCGTGATACCAGGCCGACGGCTGCACGCCGGGGAATCGGTCAGCCAGCAACGGCCGGAAGCAGGGCCGCGACTTCAGCTTCATGTACCAGGTCTTCAGCGCCGGATACGCCGCCCAAGCCACCTCGCCGAAATAGTCCAGCACCGAGAGATGCGCCGCCGCCACGACGTCGGCCTGGGTCAGCCGCCGCCCGGCAAGCGCGTCGCGGGCCCCCAGCAGTGTCTCCAGCATCAGCAGGTGCGCCTTCAGCGCCTCGCGCCCCGCCCGCAGCGCGCGTGCCTCGGGCGGGCCCAACCGCAGCAGGGGCTTCTCCATCCGCTCGTGCAGCAGGACGGCGTTGACCTCGTCGTTGAAGCGGCGGTCGAACCAGCCGACCAGGCGCCGTGTCTCGGCGCGTTCGGTCGCGTCCGCCGGCATCAGGAAGAGCTCGCTGGCGCGGTCCTCGAGCCAGCCCAGAATGGCCGCCGGCTCGCACAGGGTCAGGGCGCGCCCGGCCTCGGTGACCTGCAGCACCGGCGGCATGCCCGAGGGGTTCAGGGTCGCGACCGGACAGCCGTCCTCCCAGGGGCGGACCACCGTTTCGGCGAACTCGACCCGCGCCTCGCCCAGCGCCAGCCGCGCCGCGCGCGAGCCGGGGTCGAACGGGAAATGGTACAGGACGCAGGCCGACATCCTTCGATGCATGCCGCAGAGGGCGTTAAGTCCGCGTTAGCCATGGAGGCCCTCGGCGACTTTGTGGTCAGGCGTTTTCGTTCGCCGTCTCCGGGCCCGACTGCGGGACGGAGGTCATGGCCGCCCGGCCTCTCGGATCGGGATGGATCAGGATGTCGGCGCGGGGAAACGCCTCGAGCAGCCGCCGCTCCGCCCCGACGACGATCTCGTGGGCCTGTTCCAGGGTCAGGCTGGGCTCCAGGTCGATGTGCATCTGAATCGACATCACCGGACCGGCCATGCGGCTGCGAAGCTGGTGAATGCCCGAGATGCGCGGGTCGGCCAGAACGGCAGTTGTAATGGCGATGCGGTCGGCGTCGGGCACGGCGCGATCCAGCAGATGGTCCGCCGCCTCCCTGAGCAGGCCCAACGCGCCCCAGAACAGCCAGACCGCCACGATCAGCCCGGCCGCCGCGTCCAGCCCCGGCGCGGCCAGAAAGGCGCCCGAGGCCACGCCGATCAACACCACGCCGCTGGCGGCGAGATCGGCGGCGTAGTGGGCGCGGTCCGCCTTCACCGCCATCGAGCCGCTGCGCCGGATAGCCCGGTCCTGCATCCACACCAGCCAGCCGGTCAGGGCGATGGAGATCAACATGACCATCACCGCCCAGTAGCCGGAGCTCACCGGACGGGGGTCGAAGATGCGCTGCACGGCCTCCCAGCCGATGAACAGCGCCGAGGCGAAGACCAGGCCCGCCTGGACGAGGGCGGCCATCGCCTCGCCCTTGCCGTGGCCGTAGCGATGTTCGGCGTCCGGCGGCGCGGCCGCCCAGCGAACGGCGAAGAAGGTCCCGAGCGACGCCACCAGATCCAGCGCCGAGTCCGCCAGCGAGGCGAGAATGGACACCGAGCCGGAGGCGCCAAGCGCGAAGGCCTTCAGGGCGATCAGCACCACCGCCACGCCGACCGACAGCCGTGTCACGTTTCGGGTGGCCAGATGGACATCGTCGAGGGCGGTCGTGGTCATTCGCCGTCTTGTCGCGGAAAGCGTCGACGGCGCCAAGGCTCGCCGCGTTAGCGGCATTGTCACGAAATGGCCCCATGCTGCGTGCGCCATGGGAGCTGAAGGTTCCCGGGGCGTTTCGGAGGCGATATGCAGTCGACGGAGACGGCAGCGCAGGCCGGCCGCTGGATCGGACGCGGCGAGGCTCTGGCCCGGTTGGGGGTCAAGGCCCAGACCCTGTACGCCTATGTCAGCCGCGGCCGCATCGCCGCCCGACCCGATCCCGACGATCCGCGCCGCAGCCTCTACGCTGTTTCCGACATCGTCCGGCTGAGCGGCGAGGAACCGCCCGCCGGCGACATCGGACAATGGCTTCCCCCGCCGGAAGAGTCGGACGCGCCCGACATCGAGATCCGCTCCTCGGTCTCCACCAGCGACGGCCGCCGGCTGTTCTACCGCGGCATGGACGCGGTCCAGTTGGCCGAGACGGCGACTCTCGAGGACGTGGCGCGGCGGATGTGGGACGCCCGGGCGGGCAATCCGTTCGCCGAGGTGCGCCCCCGCGTCGGGGCCACGCCCGGCCATTCGGCCCGCGGCCGGCTGTTCTCCGCCCTCGCCCGCCGGGCGGAAGAGGCCGCGGAACTCAAACTGCGCTCGCCCGAATCCCTGCGCATCGAATGCGCCCGCGTCCTCGACGAGGCGGTGGACGCCGTGGCGGGGCCCGGCCCGCGGCTGTTCCTGCACCAGCGGCTGGCGCGGGCGTGGAAGGTTCGCGAACCGGATGCCCATCTGGTCCGCCGCGCCCTGGTGCTGGCCGCCGACAACGGGCTCGACGCCCCCGCCCTCGCCGCGAGGGCCGCCGCCGCCGGCGGCGCCTCGCTCGCCGGGGCGGCCTTCGCCGGACTGGCCACCGTGGCCGGAACCGGGACCCTGATCGATCTCGCCAAGGCGTCCGACTGGGTCGTCGCGGTGCGGCGTCAGGCGGTCGACGCCGCCCGGCGCGCCCATGAGGCCGGCGCCCTGTCCGGCTTCGGCGATCCGGCCTGGCCCGGCGGCGACCCGCGCGCGGCCGCCCTGCTGGCCGTCGCCGACCTGCCGCAGGACCTGGCTCGCGCCCTGCGCGAGGGCGAGGAACTGACCGGCCGGCGGCCGGCCTTCGCCCTGGCCTTGGTCGCCGTCGCCCGCCGCCTCGAGCTGCCGCGCGACGCCGCCGCCGACCTGCTGCTGATCGGCCGGCTGGCGGGCCTGCTGGCCCATGCGCTCGATCAGATCACGAACGGCTCGCCTATCCGGGCGCGCCTGCGCTATGTGGGTCCTGAACCGGGCGCGAACTGATCCGCCTGACCTTTATCGGGGACGCGGATGGCGGATTGGCTGGCGGCGATCATTCTTGGTCTGGTCGAGGGACTGACCGAGTTCATTCCGGTGTCCTCGACGGGGCACCTGCTGCTGGCCAAACAGGCGCTCGGGCTCGGCGACGAGCCGTGGGACACCTTCATCGTCATGATCCAGCTCGGCGCGATTCTCGCGGTCGTCGCCCTCTATTTCCAGCGGCTGTGGAAGGTCCTCATCGGCCTGCCGGGCAAGGACCCCGCGGCGCGGATGTTCGCCCTGTCGGTGCTGCTGGCCTTCATCCCCTCGGCGATCATCGGCCTGCTGTTCCACGACTTCATCAAGGACGTGCTGTTCAACACCACCATCGTCTGCATCACCCTGATCGTCGGCGGTTTCGCCCTTATCGCGCTCGAGCGCTGGGCCCCGGTCCCCCGCGAGCATGACGCGATGAAATTCTCCTGGAAGACCGCGCTGGGCGTCGGCCTCTTCCAGTGCCTGTCGATCATTCCGGGCGTGTCGCGCAGCGGCGCCACCATCGTCGGCGGCCTGCTGCTGGGCGTCGAAAAGCGGGCGGCGGCGGAGTTCTCCTTCTTCCTCGCCATCCCGACCATGGTCGCCGCCTTCGGCCTCGACTTCTGGGAGAGCCGCGAGATGATCACCAGCGACGTCGCCGGCATCATCGGCATCGGCTTCGTGGTGTCCTTCGTCAGCGGCCTGTTCATCGTCCGCTTCCTGATCGATTTCGTCGGCCGTTACGGCTTCGCGCCGTTCGCGGCCTGGCGCATCCTCGTCGGGACGCTCGGCTTGCTCGGGATGTGGCTCTACGCCTGAGCCCTCAGGCCTGGACTGTGGCGGCGGTGTCCGACGGCCGCTCCGAGAACTGCCCGCCGCGGCGGTAGCGCCACAGATACGACGGCGCGATGGCCTCGACGCCGGTCGGTTCGACGCCCAGCTCGGCCAGCCCTTCCGCCCCCTCCGCCACGACATTGTCCGTCTCCAGCATGACCACCTGGTCGCGCGTCAGGACCGGCGCGATGCCGACGAGGGCGGTGATCTGGGCCAGCGAACCGATGGCGCGGGCAGCGAAGAAGGGCAGGGGGATCAGGCCGTTCCGGCGGCGCGTCTCGTGCAGCACCAGCTTCAGCACCTCCTCGAAGGTCATCACCTCCGGCCCGCCCAGTTCGAAGGTGCGCCCGGCCGCGTCGGGCCGCTCCACCGCGCGGGCGATCGCCTCGGCCACGTCGCCGACATAGACCGGCTGGAAGCGCGTCTTGCCGCCGCCGATCAGCGGCAGGGCGGGGGCCATGCTCGCCATGGACGCGAACTTGTTCAGGAAGCTGTCACCCGAGCCGAACACGATCGAGGGCCGAATGATCACCGCGTCCGGCTTGGCCTCGCGCACCGCCATCTCGCCGGCGGCCTTGGTGCAGGCGTATCTCGACTCGCTCTCGGGGTTGGCCCCGATGGCCGACATATGCACCAGCCGCTCGATGCGGGCGGCGGCGCAGGCGACGGCGATGTTGCGGGCCGCCTCGACGTGCAGCGCCTCGAACGACCGCGAGCGGGTCTCGTAGAGCACGCCGATCAGATTGATCGCGGCGTCCGCCCCCTGCAGCGCGGCCTCCACCTGGGCCGCGTCCGTCGCATCGCAGCGGACCGCCTGGATCTGGCCGACGTGGCCCGAGGTCTGCAGCCTGTACGCGCGGTCGGGGCGGCGCACGGCGACGCGGATGCGCCATCCGCGCCGGGCCAGCAGCCGGACCACCTGGCCGCCGACGAAACCCGAGCCGCCGAAGACGGTGATCAGGCCGGGCGCAGCGTCGCTCATGACAGACTCCAAAGCTCAGGACGACCGGCGCGAACCGGCCCCGGCGCGGGGATTAGACGATGGCCCGGACGGCTGCAACGCAAACAGGACAAAAGCCTGTTGACCCGCCCCGGGGGCTGCCTTAAGGGTCCGCGCCTTCCGGACGGAAACGCACTCGGTGCGGCGAAGTCTGGGCCCAGATGGCGGAATTGGTAGACGCGCTGGCTTCAGGTGCCAGTGGCTGAAAGGCCGTGGAGGTTCGAGTCCTCTTCTGGGCACCATCTTTCGAAACGGCGTCGCATCCCTGATGCGGCGCCGTTTCTGCTTGGCCCTATCGCCTCCCGCGCGGCGAGAGGCTACTTGAGGGCCTGATGACTTTGCCGAGACCGACTGCATGACCGTATTCCTGCACGAGGGCGACCTGCCCGACGGCCTCGACCTCGGCCCCGAGGTCGCGATCGATTCCGAGACCATGGGCCTGCGGTTCCGGCGCGATCCGCTGTGCGTGGTGCAGCTGTCGGCCGGCGACGGGGACGCCCACGTCGTGCGCATGGCCCGCCCCGGCTACGACTGCCCCAATCTCAAGCGTCTGCTGACCGATCCGGCAGTGCTCAAGCTGTTCCACTTCGGCCGCTTCGACATCGGCATGTTCCAGCTCCACCTCGGCGTCGAGACCCGCCCGGTCTACTGCACCAAGATCGCCTCGAAGCTGGCGCGCACCTACACCGACCGCCACGGTCTCAAGGACGTCGTGCGCGAACTGGCCGGCGTCGACCTGTCCAAAGCCCAGCAAAGCTCCGACTGGGGCGCCGCCGAACTGACCCCGGCCCAGCTGGAATACGCCGCCTCCGACGTTCTCTACCTGCACGCGGTCAAGGCCCGCCTCGACGAGATGCTGGAACGCGAGGGCCGCGCCGAACTGGCCCGCAAATGCTTCGACTTCCTGCCGTCCCGGTCCGCGCTGGATCTGGCCGGCTGGGACGAGATGGACATCTTCGCGCACACCTGATGACCGAACCCGCCGACACGCGCGACCAGGCGGACGAGGCCCGCATCGCGGCCACGGCGAAGGCGTTCCGCGCCCGCTCCCGCCGCGTGCAGCTGCTGCGCCGCGTCCTGCCCGTGGCCATCGTCGTGCTCGCCGGGGGCACCATCAGCTGGATCGTCCTGCGCAGCGTCATCTCCGACGTCGAGCGCAAGGCCGGCGCGACCCGGGAAGTCACCCTCGAGAAATCCCGTTTCCTCGGCCAGGACGCCCAGGGCCGCAGCTTCGTCGTCGGCTTCGAGCGCGCCGTCCGCGACGCCCGGACCGGCCGCTTCCGGCTAGTCGGCCCCGCCTTGAGGCTCAATCTCGGCGGCCGCAAGGTCACCACCCTGACCGCCGACGGGGGCGTCTACGACGAGGCGGCGGAGACGGTGACCATCGGCCCGAACGTGCGCATATCGGACGGCGGCTCCGGATTCACCCTCGTCACGCCGGAGGCGGTGGTGAACACCTCGACCGGCGTGGTGACCGGCTCGAAGGGCGTCCAGGGCTCGGGCCCACTTGGAACCGTCACCGCTTCGTCCTATGCGATCTATGAACAGGGCGAACGGGTCGTGTTCAGCGGCTCGGGTGATAACAAGGTGCGCGGGACCATCAACGCCGCGAGGTCGGACGGATGAGCATGACCAGAACCCTGACGACGGCGGCGATCGCCCTGGCCCTCGCGGCTCTGCCTGGCACGGGCGGCGCGCAGAGCTTCCGGGCCGGGCAGCCGATCATGTGGGGCGCCGACCAGGTGTCGCGCACGCCAACGACGCTGTCGCTGCGCGGCCGCGCCGAACTGACCCAGGGCGACAGCCGCATCCGGGCCGATCGCGTCGAGGGCACGATCTCCGACGGCGGGCTGAGTCGCGTCGAGGCGACGGGCAACGTCTATTTCGTCACCCCGGAGCAGACCATCCGCGGCGACCGCGCCGTCTACACCCCGGCCAATGACACCATCGTGCTGAGCGGCGACGTGATCCTGACCCAGGGCGAGAACGTCATGACCGGCGGGCGGCTGACCTACAACACCCGCACCGAGGCCGCCGAGATGGACGGCGCGGGCGCGGGCGGCCGGGTGCAGGGCGTCTTCTACCCCGAACGCAGCGGGACCTGAGCCCCGGCTCGGACAGACCCTTTGGCCCGCAAGGAACTCTCCGCCCTCAACGTCCATGACGCCGCCGCTCCCGAGGCGGTGGCCGAGGCTCCCCGCCCGACCGGCCTGAGGGTCCAGAACATCGCCCGTTCGTTCGGTCAGCGGCAGGTGGTGCGCGACGTCTCCCTGCACGTCGAGCGCGGTCAGGTGGCCGGCCTGCTGGGCCCCAACGGCGCCGGCAAGACCACCTGCTTCTACATGATCACCGGCCTGATCCCGCCGGACAGCGGCAAGATATTCCTCGACGGCGAGGACATCACCGCCCAGCCCATGTACCAGCGCGCCCGGATGGGCCTCGGCTATCTGGCTCAGGAGGCCTCCATCTTCCGCGGCATGACGGTCGAGCAGAACGTCCGCGCCGTGGTCGAGCTGCATCACACCGGCCGCCAGACCATCGCGGAAGAAACCACCCGCCTGCTGGAGGAGCTGCGCATCGACCACCTGCGCCACGCCCCGGCCTCGGGCCTGTCGGGCGGCGAGCGTCGCCGCTGCGAGATCGCCCGCGCCCTAGCCGGCAAGCCGTCCTTCATGCTGCTGGACGAGCCCTTCGCCGGCATCGACCCGCTGGCCATCGCCGACATTCGCCAGGTCATCCGCTACCTCGCCGGCGAGGGCATCGGCGTGCTGATTACCGACCACAATGTGCGCGAGACGCTGGAGATCATCGACCACGCCTCGATCATCTCGGGCGGCGCCGTCCTCTTCGAGGGCAAGGCCGAGGACGTCATCCGCGACCCCGAAGTCCGCCGCGTCTATCTCGGCGACATGTACGGCTGACTACAGCCCCTCGAGGCTCAGCCGCGTAATCAGCACCGCCGCCCGCTGCGACTGGCGCACCAGACTGTCCAGATCGACCCACTCGCCCTCGGCGTGGGCCCCGCCCCCCGCGATGCCCAGCCCGCCCAGCGTATCGACGTCGCCGGCCACGAAGCCGCTGTCGGCCGCCCCGCGCCGGGCCGGGTCGTATTCGGCCATCTCCGGCAGGCCGAGGTCGCGGTTCACGTCATTGAGCCGGGCCAGCAGCGCCCGGTTGCCCTCCGTCGGCGCCATTGGCGGATAGCCGGTGTCCGCGAACACCAGTTCGGCGGTCGTGTGCGGCAGGTGGTCGGCGACGATGGCCTGCATCCCGGCCCGTACGCGTTCGTCCTGTTCGCGCGTCAGGGTGCGCAGGTCGCCCCGCGCGATGGCGGTCGAGGCGACGATGTTGGTCTTGCCCGAGGCGGTGACGTTGAAGCCCTCGGCGTCGATGGCGGCGGGCGTCCCGCCGGCGATGACCCCGACATTATAGGTCAGGTTCGGCTCGGGCAGTTCGCGGCGGAAGCCGTCGAGAATGCGCGCCACCTCGTAGATCGCCCCGTAGCCGAGCGAGTCGCTGAACACCCCGCTGGAATGGCCGGTCCGGCCCGTCGCCGTCAGCGTCCAGTTGGTCGAACTGCGTCGCGCAACCGTCCCGAACTCGGCCCCGTCGTCCGTGGCCAGGTTCTCGAACTCCAGCGCAAAATCCGCCGCCCGCCCCGCCTCGATCAGATCCCGCCGCGCGACCGCGACCGGCGACCCTACCCGCTCCTCGTCGCCGGTCAGAACGATGGTGATGTTCGCCTCGTCCAGCGTTCCGGCCGCCTGCATGGCCCGCAGGGCGGCGACGATCACCACCACCCCGCCCTTGTCATCGCCGATGCCGGGTCCGGTCGCTCGAGCCCCCTCGCCGCGCTGGAAGGCCTGGAACGGGCTGTCCGTCTCGAACACCGTGTCCAGATGACCGATCAGCAGCACATTGCGGCCCCGCCCCGAATGCGTGGCGACCAGATGCCCCGCCCGCCCCGTCTCGGCCATGTCGACCCAGCGGACTTCGAACCCCAGCGGCTCCAGCTCCGCCCGTACCATGTCGCCCACAGCACGCACGCCCGGCAGGTTCAGCGTGCCGCTGTTCTGGTTCACCAGCCGCTCGAGAAGGGCCACGTGCCGGTCGTGCTCCCGCTCGACGGTCCGCATCATCGTTTGTTCGGCAGGCGTGGCCTGCGCCAGGGCGGACCCGGGCAGGGCCAGGCAGAGCAGGGCGGTCAGGATCAGGCGCATGGGTTCTCTCTCGCGGCGGACCGAGGCTTGCCGATCCCCGTACCGGAGTAAAGCCGGCGCTTCGCCCCCAATCTTCCCCCGTCGTCATCCCCGGGCTTGACCCGGGGATCAGAGGCGAGAGGCGGGCTGTGCGGCGGGGACGGCCCGGCGGGCGCGCCCGTGGGTCGCTCGACGGAGCACCGGACGGTCTGATCCTCGGGTCCAGCCCGAAGATGACGGAGAGGGGGACGCAAGGGAAAAGCGGGGACAGGGTAAACCAGAGACAGGCGCCACTTTCCTGGTGGGTCTGGTCACCGCTTAGACCCCGTTAACCGTTCCGGCCACACAGTGGCCGCCAGCAAGTTTTGGGCCAACCGGCCCGGCAGGGGGCTGCGAACGGTGCTCGGACAAAGGCTGGAGATTCGGCAGGGGCAGGGGCTCGTCATCACGCCCCAGCTGCAGCAGGCGATCAAGCTGCTGCAGCTGTCGAATATCGAGCTGGACGCCTTCGTCGAGGCCGAGCTCGAGAAGAACCCCCTGCTCCAGCGCGAGGACGCCGAGCCCGGCGGCGAGATCGACGCCCCGACTGCGGAGAGCCACGACGCGGCCGAAATGAGCTTCGATGAAGGCCGGGTCCAGGACGCTGACCGCACCCTCGACGCCCGCTCCGACGACGTCTACGGCGACGCCAGCCCGGGCGAGCGGACCTCGGACCGGATGGAGGACGTCGGAACCGGCGAGGCCCAGCCCGGCCTCAACGACTGGTCCCGCGCCGGATCCGGCGGCGGCCTGCCCGACGGCGAGGGCCGCGAACAGCCCGACACCCGCGAAGCGACCCTGTGGGAGCATCTGCAGGCCCAGGCCTCGCAGGCGGGCTTCAGCCCCGCCGATCACGCCATCGCCCTGTCCCTGATCGACGCCGTCGACGAGGGCGGCTACCTCCGCGGCGACCTCAGCGAAGTGGCCGAACGTCTCGGCGTGCCTCTCGACCGCGTCGAGGCCGTGCTGGCGACCTGCCACGGCTTCGAGCCGACCGGCATCATGGCGCGCTCCGTGCCCGAATGCCTGAAGCTGCAGCTGATCGAGCGCAACCGCTTCGATCCGGCCATGGCCTGCCTGCTCGACAATCTCGACCTGCTGGCCAGGCGCGACCTGACCGCCCTGAAGAAGGCCTGCGGCGTCGACGGCGAGGACATGGCCGAAATGATCGCCGAGCTGAAGGCCCTGACGCCGCGCCCGGGCGCCGGCTTCGGCGGCGAACCGGCCCAGACGGTGATCCCCGACGTCCACGTGCGCCCCGACCCGGCCGGAGGGTGGAAGGTCGAGCTCAACGCCGACACCCTGCCGCGCCTGATCATGGACAAGCGCTATCACGGTGTGGTCGCCGCCGGGGCCCGCTCGGATACTGAGAAGACCTTCGTGGCCGAATGCGCCGCCCAGGCCAGCTGGCTGGTCAAGTCGCTGGACCAGCGCGCCAGGACCATTCTCAAGGTCGCCTCCGAGATCGTCCGTCAGCAGGACGCCTTCCTCGCCTTCGGCGTCGAATTCCTCCGGCCGCTGAACCTGAAGACCGTCGCCGACGCCATCGGCATGCATGAATCGACGGTGTCGCGCGTCACCTCGAACAAATACGTCTCGACGCCGCGCGGCGTGTTCGAGCTCAAATTCTTCTTCACCGCCGCCATCCAGTCGTCCGACGGGGGCGCCACCCATTCCGCCGAGGCCGTGCGCCACCGCATCAAGGCGATGATCGAGGGCGAAGCGCGCGATGGCGACGTTTTGTCCGACGACCGGATCGTCGAGATCCTTAACGAGGCGGGCATCGACATCGCCCGCCGGACTGTCGCCAAGTACCGGGAAGCGTTGCGGATTCCGTCATCCGTCGAGCGCAGGCGGATGCTGAAGGCCGGCTGAAGCGTCACCACATTTCGGTGATCGGCGTTGACACCAAACGCCTTCGGTCGCGTTCTGTGTGCATGCAAATCCAGGTCAGCGGTAAGCACGTGGATGTCGGCGAAGCGTTAGGCTCGCGCATCTCCCAGGAACTTCAGGACGGGATCGGCAAATACTTCGAGCGAGGGGCCCAGGACGCCGAGGTGATCGTCGCCAAGGAGGGTCACAGCTTCAAGGTCGACTGCTGGGTGCGCCTCGCGTCAGGCCAGGTGGTCTTCACCTCGGGACTCGGCGGTGACGCCCATTCGGCCTTCACCGAAAGCCTCGACAAGCTCGAGAAGCGGGTGCGGCGCTACAAGCGCCGGCTCAAGGATCACCATATCGGCCCCCGCGGCCTGTCGCCCGAGAAGACCGAGGCGGCCGCCCGCGAGGTCGCCCGCAGCATCGTCCTGCGTGATCCGGACTCGGTCGAGGACGAGGATTTCGGCGAGGCCGGCGCGCCCGGCGAGCCGCCCCCCGTCGGCATGGTCATCGCCGAGACGGAGGCGGAGATCCGCACCGTCACCGTCGGCCGCGCCGTGCTCGAGCTCGACATGACCGGCTATCCGGTCGTGGTGTTCCGCAATGCGGCTCATGGAGGCCTGTCCGTCGTCTACCGGCGGCCGGACGGCAACGTCGGCTGGATCGATCCGGAGCGAACCTCGAAATCGCTCAATGGACACGGTTCGGTAAACGGTGGTGCGTCATAGTGCTTCCCACAACGAGGCGGGTCGTCTACACGGCGCCGCCCATCGGGAATGATTGGGTAGAGTCGGGAAAGCTTCATGGACATCGGTGATTTGCTGGCGGACGGCGGCGTCGTTCTGCGCAGCGGCGCGTCGTCGAAACGCCAGGCCCTGCACACGGTGGCCGAAGCCGCCGCCCAGGCGCTCGGCCTGCCCGAGGCCCGGGTCATGGAGGCCCTGCTGGAGCGCGAGGCCCTCGGCTCGACCGGGCTCGGTTCCGGCGTGGCCGTCCCGCACGCCCGCATCGACGGCATCGACCGGGTGACGGCGGTGTTCGTGCGTCTGGATACGCCGGTGGCCTACGGCTCGGTCGACGACCGGCCGGTGGATCTGATCTTCGCCCTGTTCGCGCCGCCCCGCGACGGGGCCGAGCACCTGCGGGCGCTCGCGGCGGTGTCGCGCGCCCTGCGTTCCTCCGAGATGCGGGAGCACCTGCGTCAGGCCCGCACCGTCGACGCCATCCGCGCCCTGTTCGTCAAGGACCAGGTCCCCGCCACGGCGGCCTGACTCCGTCATCCTCGGGCTTGACCCGAGGACCAGACCGTCCGGTGCTCCGTAGCAAGGAAATGCGGCGTGCCCATCCGTGGGCCGGTCTCCGTCTCACAGCCCGGCTCCACCTCTGATCCTCGGGTCAGGCCCGAGGATGACCGGGGCGGGGGGCTAGTGAACCGAAACCGGCTCCAGCTCGTGCGCCACAGCGGCGGCGAAGGCGGTTTCGCGGTCCATCATCACGGCCAGTCTTTCGCCGTCGGCGCCGTGCACCGCATAGAGGGTGGTTTCCGGATCGATCGCCAGGCCCCTGGCTTCCGGTATTGGCGTATCCGCCAGCACGTCGGCGGCGCGGATTTCGCGCACATACACCAGATCCGGAGCGCCGAGGCCCCTGAAAGCTTCCTTGGTCATCATCGTCGGCGTCATGGCGACCGCCTCCTTGTACTGAACTAAACGCGTCGAATGGCGTGGGGTTCGGCCCCGCCAGAGCCTGATCGGTTGAGGCGGGATCGCTTCGCGAGTCCGCCGACGCCGTGAATCAGGCTCCAGCATGAGCGGGGGCGATATCGGGGACCGATTTCGCCCCTGCGGCGGCCGGTGAAACGACGGCTGGATCAACCCGTCGTGATGGGGATGCGCCGGACCGTCGGCAGGTCCTCGGGCCGGCTCAGTTCGACGTGCAACAGGCCGTGCTCCAGCCGCGCCTGATCGACCTCCAGCCCGTCGGCGAGCACGAAGCTGCGCACGAAGCCGCGCCCGGCGATGCCTCGGTGCAGGAAGGCCTGCTCCGCCTTGCCGGCGTCCTCGCGCTTGCCGGCGATGGTCAGCTGACGGCCCTCGATCGTGACCGTCAGATCGTCCGGCCCGAACCCGGCCACGGCCAGGGTGATGCGGACCGCATGCTCGCCCAGCTGTTCGACATTGTAGGGGGGATAGCTGTCCGCCGCCGCCCGCGCCGCCCGGTCGATCAGGGCCCGCGTGTGGTCGAACCCGAGCAGGAACGGGCTGTCGAACAGGATGGTGCGCGTATTCATCGTCTCGCCCCCGAAGCAGGCCTGCGGCCGTCCGCGCCTCCCGGGATCGGCAAGGCGTCGGCCGCAACGATCAAATGGGAGTTCGGCGGCTCCGGATCAACGGCCCTGCGCCAGATGGGACGAAGGCCCCGCGGTCTCCCGCGGGGCCCTCGATGGTGGAGCTAAGCGGAGTCGAACCGCTGACCTCTTGAATGCCATTCAAGCGCTCTACCAACTGAGCTATAGCCCCAAGCCGTTCGGCTCGGACCGCCGGGAGAAAACCGCCCCCCGGCGAGGCGGCGGAACCTATGTCAGGCCCTGATCGCGATCAAGCCCGGTTCCGCCATTTATTTTCGCCCCGCCGGAGTGGTCGCCGACCACCCCGGACGGAGCGGGTTTTCAGTCGTCGTCCTTGCCCGCTTTGACGATCTCGTCGTCGAAGGCGTCGTCGTCCTCGTCCTCGATGAAGGGGACGGAATCGTCGTCATCGTCGTCGGCCAGCACGTCGTCGTCGTCGCCGGCCTCGCCCATGCCGGGCTCTTCGGTCGGATCGACCGGAGCCTCGTCGTCGTCGTCCGGCGTCAGGATCGGCTCGTGCCCTTCCTCGTCGATCTCCGGGGTGACGACGGCCTCTTCCTCGTCCTCGTCGTCGCCGGCGACCTTCTTGTCGACCTGATCCTCGGCGTCCTCATCGACGGTTTCGTCAGCGGCGTAGCCGGCCGGACGACCGCGGCGGTTGCGCAGCTTCAGCGCTTCCTCAGGGTCGAAGTCGGTCGCGCATTTGGGGCAGTGGGCCGGGCGACGGCCCAGGTCGTAGAATTTGGCCTGGCAGTTCGGGCAGACCTGCTTCTGGCCCAGTTCGGGATTGGCCACGGGGGCGCCTCTCTCGGTGGGGGGAATTCGGGCGCGTCCCTTGCCACCCCTGAGGGCCGCTGTCAAAAGCCATCTCCGCGCCGCCTGCACGCTTCGGAGATCGCCGGGTGACGACCCCCTCCCATCTGACCGCCCGCCGGGCCTCCGCCCCGACCGGGGCCCTGTCCGGCGCCGTGCGCGCGCCGGGCGACAAGAGCATGTCGCACCGCGCCCTGATCCTCGGCGCCATGGCCAGCGGAGTCACCGAAATCGACGGTCTGCTGGAAGGCGACGACGTCCTCGCCACCGCCCGCGCGGTGGAGGCCTTCGGCGCCGGGGTCGAGCGCCTCGGAGAGGGCCGCTGGCGGGTCACCGGCCACGGCGGGTTTCGGCAACCGTCAGGCGTCATCGACTGCGGCAACGCCGGCACCGGCGTCCGCCTGTTGATGGGCGCGGCGGCGGGCTATCCGGTCACCGCAGCCTTCGACGGGGACGCCTCCCTGCGCAAACGCCCGATGAGGCGCGTCACCGCTCCCCTCGCCGACATGGGCGCGCGCTTCGAGTGGCCCGGCGAGGAAGACCGTCTGCCTCTGACCCTCGCCGGCGGCGGCCTCAAGGCCATCGACTACGTCCAGACCGTCGCCTCGGCCCAGATCAAGTCGGCCGTCCTGCTCGCCGGGCTGAACGCCGATGGCGTCACCACGGTGACCGAGCCCACGCCCAGCCGCGACCACACCGAACGCATGCTCCGGGCCTTCGGGGCAGAGGTCGGCGTCCTGCCCGCCGGCTCCGGCTGGACGGTCACGCTGAAGGGCGGCCAGCCCCTCACCGGAACCGCCGTCTCCGCCCCCGGCGACCCATCCTCCGCCGCCTTCCCGCTCGCCGCCGCCCTGATCGTCCCTGGCTCGCAGGTCACCGTCGAGGGCGTCATGCTCAACCCGCTGCGCACCGGCCTGTTCGAGACCTGGCGCGAGATGGGGGCCGACCTGACCGTCTCGAACCGCCGCATGGCCGGCGGCGAGGAGGTCGGCGACGTCACCACCCGCCATTCCAGGCTCACCGGCGTCGTTGTTCCCCCCGGGCGCGCCGCCTCGATGATCGACGAATACCCGATCCTCGCCGCCACCGCCGCCTTCGCCTCGGGTCCGACCGTGATGCGCGGCATCGGTGAGATGCGGGTCAAGGAAAGCGACCGCATCGCCCTGATGTCCGCCGGTCTTCAGGCCTGCGGCGTCGCCGTCGAGGAGGAGCCGGAGGGCTTCACCGTCACCGGCGGTCCCGTCCGCGGCGGCGCGGCCGTGACCACCCACGGCGACCACCGTATCGCCATGAGTCACCTGGTGCTGGGTCTCGCGGCCGCCGAACCGGTCACCGTCGACGAACCCGGCATGATCGCCACCAGCTTTCCCGGCTTCGTCGAGTTGATGCGCGGTCTCGGGGCCGATATCGGGGCGCCAGAATGACCCGCGCGCTGATCATCGCCGTCGACGGACCGGCCGCCTCGGGCAAGGGCACTATCGCCGCGCGGCTGGCCACGGAATACGAGCTGCCGTTTCTCGATACCGGCCTGCTCTACCGCGCGGTCGGCGTCGGCGTGCTGGACGCCGGCGGCTCCCTCGACGACGAGGCCGCGGCCGAGGCCGTCGCCCGCGCCCTCGACGCCGGCCAGCTGGCCGACACCGACCGCCTGACCGGCCGCGACGCCGGCGAGGCCGCAAGCCGCGTGGCACGCTACACCGGCGTCCGCGCCGCCCTGCTCGCCTTCCAGAAGGCGTTCGCCCATCAGGCCGGCGGCGCGGTCCTCGACGGCCGCGACATCGGCACGGTCATCGCCCCCGGGGCCGCGGCCAAGCTGTTCGTCACCGCCACGCCCGAGGTCCGCGCCCTGCGCCGCTGGAAGCAGCTGACCGGCCGCGGCGAGGTCATCGCCTACGAGGACATGCTGGCTGACATCGTCCGCCGCGACGAGCGCGACGCCGGCCGCGGCGCGGCGCCGATGGTCCAGGCCGAAGACGCTGTCTTGCTGGACACGACCGATATGGATATAGAGACCGCCTTCGATGCGGCCCGCCGTATCGTCGAGGCGGCGCGTGTTCGGCACGGTCTCTAGGGACCACCGGCAAATCCAACGCTCCATCCTCGGCTTCCGCGGGCGATCTGGCTCATTCGCCTCGCGTCCCGACGACCTGATCTCACTCTTCAACTCACCTCGCGCGGGGCCACTTGGTCACGCGCCACAACCGTTAGAAACCCCAACCCCGTATGACCGACACCCAAAGCTTCTCCCCCTCGCGTGACGACTTCGCCGCGCTGCTCGACGAAACCCTTCAGGGCCGCGACCTCGGCGAAGGCCAGGTCGTCCACGGCCGCGTCGTCGGCATGGAAAAGGACATCCTGATCATCGACGTCGGTCTGAAGACCGAAGGCCGTATCCCGGCCCGCGAGTTCGGCATCGGCGAAGGCGCCGTGATCCCGAAGATCGGCGACAACGTCGAAGTCTATCTGGAGCGCGTCGAGAACGCCCTGGGTGAAGCCGTCATCAGCCGCGACAAGGCTCGCCGCGAGGAAGCCTGGACCCGTCTGGAAGTGGTCTTCGCCGAAGGCCAGCCGGTCAACGGCGTCATCGTCGGCCGCGTCAAGGGCGGCTTCACCGTCGACCTCGGCGGCGCCTCGGCCTTCCTGCCGGGCTCGCAGGTCGACATCCGTCCGGTGCGCGACGTCGCTCCGCTGATGGACAAGGAACAGCCCTTCGCCATCCTCAAGATGGACCGTCCGCGCGGCAACATCGTCGTCTCGCGCCGCGCCATTCTGGAAGAGGCCCGTGCCGAACAGCGCACCGAGCTGGTCGGCCAGCTGCAAGAGGGTGAAGTCCGCGAAGGCGTGGTCAAAAACATCACCGACTACGGCGCGTTCGTGGATCTGGGCGGCATCGACGGCCTGCTGCACGTCACCGACATGTCGTGGAAGCGCGTCTCCCACCCGTCGCAGGTCCTCGCCGTCGGCGACACCGTCAAGGTCCAGATCGTCAAGATCAACCCGGACACACAGCGCATCTCGCTGGGCATGAAGCAGCTCCAGGCCGATCCGTGGGACGGCGTGGAAGCCAAATATCCGGTCGGCGCCAAGATGTCGGGCCGCATCACCAACATCACCGACTACGGCGCCTTCGTGGAGCTGGAGGCCGGCGTCGAGGGTCTGGTGCACGTCTCGGAAATGTCGTGGACCAAGAAGAACGTCCACCCCGGCAAGATCGTCTCGACCTCGCAGGAAGTCGACGTGGTCGTGCTGGACGTCGACGCCTCCAAGCGCCGCATCTCGCTGGGCCTGAAGCAGGCCCAGGACAATCCGTGGGACGCCTTCGTGGCCGCTCACCCGATCGGCTCGACCGTCGAGGGCGAAGTCAAGAACGCCACCGAGTTCGGCCTGTTCATCGGCCTCGACAACGACATCGACGGCATGGTCCACCTGTCGGACCTCGACTGGAACGTCTCGGGCGAGGAAGCCATCCAGCGCTACCGCAAGGGCGAGACCGTCAAGGCCAAGGTGCTGGACGTCGACGTCGAGAAGGAACGCGTCTCGCTGGGCATCAAGCAGCTGGGCGGCGATCCGATGGAAGGCGACACCTTCAAGAAGGGCCAGCAGGTCACCGTCACCGTGACGGCGATCGAGACCGGCGGCATCGAGGTCAAGTTCGGTGAAGAGGACGCTCCGGCGACCGCCTTCATCCGCAAGTCCGACCTGTCCCGCGACCGCAACGAGCAGCGCACCGAGCGCTTCTCGGTCGGCGACCGCGTCGACGCCATGGTCACCGGCATCGACAAGGCCTCGCGCCGCGTCTCCGTGTCGATCAAGGCCCTGGAGATGAAGGACGAGCAGGCCGCCATCGAGCAGTTCGGGTCCTCGGACTCGGGCGCCTCGCTGGGCGACATCCTCGGCGCCGCCCTGCGCGAAAAGGCCGGTTCCAAGGAATAGGCCTCAAGCAGCGAGCGACCGCAGAGCCTGTCCTCGGGCCGATCGAAGATCGGACCCGGGGGCGAGCGCCAGGCCACTGGAAAGAAGGGCGGCTGGAGCGATCCAGCCGCCCTTTTTCTTGACCGTATTCCCCGCTCGGCCATGACGGATGCGGGGAATAGAGCCCTTTTTCATGCCCGCTCGCTCGACGGTAAACGTCCAGTAACCGACATTTCGGCGGCGGGGACCTTTTGCCTTTCGAAACCGGAGGCTAGGGTGGCCTTGCATTCGGCGTCCGGATGCACCCGTATGGCCCCGCAAGGGGCGTTGGAGGGCGGGGGCCTGACATGATCAAATCCGAGCTGATCGAGAAGCTCGCGGCCGAAAACACTCACCTGACCCACGCCGAGGTGGAGCGGGTGGTCAATATCGTGCTCGGCCGGATGGTCGAGGCGCTGGGTGAAGGCGGCCGGGTCGAATTGCGTGGTTTCGGCGCCTTTTCGGTCCGTGGCCGCCCGGCCCGGGCCGGACGCAATCCGCGCACCGGCGAAACCGTCGAGGTGCCGGCCAAGGCGGTGCCCTTCTTCAAGAGCGGCAAGGAGCTGCGCGAGCGGCTGAACGCCTCGGACGCCTGATGGGCCTGCTCGCCGAGTTCAAGGAATTCGCCGCCCGCGGCAGCGTCATCGACCTCGCCGTCGGCGTCATCATCGGGGCCTCGTTCGGCAAGATCGTCACCAGCCTGGTCGATCAGGTCATCATGCCGCCGATCGGCCTGCTGCTCGGCAAGGTCGACTTCTCCAGGCTCGAATGGGTGCTGGTTTCCGACGATCCCGCCACCGCCGCGGTGGAGAAGGTCGCCATCCAGTACGGCGCCTTCGTCAACACCCTGATCCAGTTCGTCATCGTGGCCTTCGTGGTCTTCCTGCTGGTCAAGGCCATCAACCGCCTCCGCCGCGAACAGGCCGCCGCGCCCGACGCCGCCGCCGCGGCCCCCACCCCCACCGAAGCCCTCCTCGCCGAAATCCGCGACGAGTTGAAGGCGCGGCGGTAGGGGCCAACCGGCGCCAGCCCCACCACCACCGTCACCCGCGGGCTTGACCCGAGGGCCAGACCATCCTGTGCTCCGTCGAGGTAACGCGGCCGCCGACTGTCAGGGCCATCCGCACGGCACAGCCCGCCTTAACCTCTGATCCTCGGGGCAAGCCCGAGGATGACGGATGACGGAAGGCGGAGAAGGAATTTATTCCTCCCAAACCCTTGACCGCCGCCCGCGTCACCCCATGTCAGACCAGCTTGGCTGCAGAGCCCTGCGGGTCTTTGAAATCGTATCGTCCATGGACGCTTCGGCGATGTAGACTCTGCCGACTCTGCCACACCGAATTTTCGCGCAGCCGACGCCGACTCTGCCATAGCGAATTTTCCGCTTTCACCCGGGTAAAATGCCCCGGCCCGCTGGAATCCGATTCCGCGTTTGACTCTCTGTTCCATGCGGAACAAATAATGAACATTCAGCTTCTGAATGATCATGAACCCGTCGCCCATCCTGTCACAGGACCCGTTCCCGGAGGTCGCCGCGTCTCTCGAGGAGGCGTGCGCCCCCGCGCCCCGGGACATGGGCGCGGCGGTGGCGTTCGCCCTGTCGCGGCGGCGTGACGGCGACGGCCGGCCGGTGCTGATGACCGCGCCCCGGGCATGGTTCGTGGAATATGGCCGCCCCTACGGCCCCGGCATCGCCCGGACGCCCCTGATCCTCGCGCCCGTCTCCAACCTGGCCGAGGCCCTGTGGGCGATGGAGCAGGGCCTGCGCTCCGGGGCTGTGTCGCTGGGCCTCGGCGCGGTCGAGGGGGCGACGCTGGCCCAGACCCGCCGGCTCGATTTCGCGGCCAAACAGGGCGCGGCCGTCGGCCTGATCCTGTCGCGCGGTCTCGACGGCCTCAGCGCGGCCCGCCGCCGCTGGCGGATTTCGACGCAGCCGAGCGCCGTGGACCCCGAGGATGACCGGGCGCCCGGTCCGGCCCGGCTGCTCGCCGAACTGACGCGCGGGCGGGGCGAACGGCCCGGCGCCTGGATGCTGGAGCAGGATGATGAGACGTATCGTCTCCGTCTGGCTGATCGACTGGCCGATCTCGGTCCGCCGTCGATCGCTGGAACGGGCGCGCCGTCCGGCCTCGCCGCCTGAGCCCGCCCCCCAGAATCATACTGGGCCCCGCAGCCCCTTCGCCCTGATCCTGAAGAACAATCGGGGCGCGGCGGTCATCCACGCCCTGAATCCGGCCGCCCGGCGGGCCGGTCTGCGGCGCGGCCAGACCCAGGCCGACGCCCGGGCGATGATCCCCCATCTGATCTGCCAGCCTGCCGATCCCGACGCCGACGCCCGGGCCCTGAAGGCGCTGGCGCACTGGGCCGAGCGCTGGTCGCCCTCGGTCAGCGTTGACGCAGGGCGAGATGGCCTTGGCGGCGAGGGGCTGGAGGGCCTGTTCCTCGACGTCACCGGCGCGGCCCACCTGTTCGGCGGCGAGGCGGCCTTGCTGCGCCAGATCCGCCAGCGGCTGGCTGAAGCCGGAGCCCCCGCCCGCGTGGCCATGGCCCCCACCCCCGGGGCCGCCTGGGCCCTGGCGCGCTGGGGCGAGGACGAGGCGCCGATCGCCACGGACGAGACCGTCCGCGACCAGCTGGCCCCCCTGCCGGTGGAGGCCCTGCGCATCGCCGACCGGACGCTGGCGCAGGCCCGCCGCTTCGGCCTCAAGCGCATCGGCGACCTCTATCCCATGCCGCGGGCGGGGCTGGCCCGGCGGTTCCGCTCCGACGGCGGCGTCGATCTGGTCCGGCGGCTGGATCAGGCGCTGGGTTATGCCGGCGAGGCCTTGGTCCCGGTGCGCCCGCCGCCCCGTTACCGGGCATGGGAGGCCTGGGCCGAGCCGGTCGGCGATCTGGAAGGCGTCGAGGCGCGCCTGCCCGAACTGGCCGCCGATCTCGCCACGCCGCTGGAGCGCGACGGGCAGGGCGCGCGGGCCCTGACCCTGACCGGCTTCCGTTCGGACGGCCGCACCACCGCCCTGTCGGTTCGCACGAGCCTGCCGGGTCGCGACGCCTCCGTCTGGCTGCGCCTGTTCCGCGAGGCCGGTCTGGGCAAGCTGGAACTCGGCTTCGGCCTCGACGCCCTGATGCTGACCGCCGACGTGGTCGAGCCGATGGTCGCCGTGCAGACGGCGCTGGAGGCCGAGGTCCAGACCCGCCAGGCCGAAAGTCTCGCCGCCCTGATCGACCGTCTGACGGCGCGGCTGGGCGAGGCCCGGGTGCTGACCCCCGAGGCGACGGACAGCTGGATCCCCGAACGCGCCGAACGGCTCCGCCCCGCCCTCGGCCGCCCCGTCCAGGCCGATCCCGGCGGCATGGGTCGCCGCCCGATCCTGCTGCTGGACCCGCCCGAGCCGATCAAGGACCCGCTGTTCGACCTCCCCGATGGCGCTCCGGCCCGCTTCACCTGGCGCCGCGCCCCCCGCCGGGTCACCTGCGCCGAGGGTCCCGAACGCCTGTCCCCCGAGTGGTGGCGCACCGCCAGGGCCCGCACCCGCGACTATTACTGCCTCGAGGACGCCGACGGGGGCCGCTACTGGGTCTTTCGCGAAGGTCTCTACGGCCGGGAGTACGCCGGCGCTCCCGGGGAGCGGGCTCCGACCTGGTGGATGCACGGGGTGCTGGCGTGAGCGGCTGGAACGGCGACTACGCCGAGCTCGGCGTCCTGACCAATTTCAGCTTCCTCGAAGGGGCGTCGCACCCCGCCGAGCTGATGCTGCAGGCGAAGGCGCTGGGCCTCGCCGCCGTCGGCGTCGCCGACCGCAACACCCTCGCCGGCATGGTCCGCGCCCTGATGGGCGCCGAGGACGCCGACATCCGGCTGGTGATCGGCGCCCGCCTCGCCTTCACCGACGGGACCGAACTGATCGTCTTCCCCCGCGACCGCCCCGCCTACGGCCGCCTCTGTCGCCTGCTGTCCCTCGGCAAGAGCGAGGCCGTGCCCCAGCCCGGCGCCGATCCCGATGGCGAGCGGATCGAAAAGGCCGAGACCCGCCTGACCTTCGAACAGGCGGTCGCGCGGGGCGAGGGTATGATCGCCCTCGTTCCGGCTCCGGCGGCTCCTGACGCGGCTTTCGAGGCCCGGCTGACGGCGTGGCGGCGTGCCTGGCCGGATACCCTCTATCTGGCCGTCTCGCCCCTGTGGCGCGGCGACGACCGGCGGCGGCTGAACCGGCTGGCGGCGATGGCTCAGCGGACCCGGGCGCCGATGATCGCGACCAATGCCGTCCTCTACCACCACCCTGACCGGCGCATGCTGCAGGACGTGCTGACCTGCATTCGCGAGGGAACAACCATCGACAAGGCCGGCCGCCGGCTGCAGGCCAACGCCGAGCGCTTCCTGAAGTCTCCGGCCCAGATGGCCCGCATGTTCCGCGGCCACGAGGCGGCGCTGGCTCGCACCATGGACGTGGTCCGGGCCTGCACCTTCTCCCTGCGCGAGCTCAGCTACCAATA
>NZ_DASPNO010000029.1:0-86459 GCF_035626535.1 Brevundimonas sp. | reverse complement strand
AAGGGGCGGGGGCTGCGGGACCTCGGATCAGGGACGAGGGACCGACTGTCTGTGGACAACCCGCCGGCGCGCCTTGGGGCGGTCGTGACGCTGTGCTGGCAATCGCCGGAATTATAGTCCGATTGCGCGGAGAACCGGCCGCGTTTCCAGACACATCGCCTTTTCTCGACGCGATCTTCCCGCCTGAGGAAGGGGCGGGCGCACAATGAGCGCGTGTCTGAGTTGGCTCTTTGAAAACCGAACCCCCGCCGTTCCGCCGAAGGAGCGCGTAGCCGACACGGCGAAATCGCGGGGCCGTTGAAATCCCTCGGAGCCGATGTCGACTCTGCCGACTCTGCCACACCGTTTTTTCGGAGCGCGAGAGGCCGTCCTCCGGCGGGCCCTAGCCGCGCAGCTTGCGCGTCAGGGCTTCGACGTCCCGGGCGATCTGGTCGTCCTGGGCCATCAGCTCCTCGATCTTGCGGACGCCGTGCAGGACCGTGGTGTGGTCGCGCCCGCCGAAGCGCCGGCCGATATCCGGATAGGACCGCGTCGTGTGCTGCTTGCACAGCCACATGGCGATCTGCCGCGGCCTCGCCACGGCGCGCGTGCGGCGCTCCGACAGCAGGTCGGCCTGCTTGAGGGTGAAATGCTCGGCGACGGTCTTCTGGATCTCGTCCACGGTGATGCGGCGCTCGGGTCCGCCGCGCAGGGCCGAGCCGAGCAGGGACTGGGTCTCGTCCACGGTCAGGGCCGACAGCCGGGCGCCGGCGACGGCGGCCAGGGTGTTCACGGCCCCCTCGAGCTCGCGCATCGAGCCGGGCGTGCGGTCGACGAGGTGCTCCAGCACGTCGCCCCGGGCCTCGCCGGAGACGACGCCCAGCTGGGCCAGCGCCTGTATGCGGTTGCGGGCCACGGCCAGTTTCAGGGCGCGGTCGGCCGGTTCGACCGGGCAGGTCAGGCCCGAGGCGAGGTGGCTGCGCAGGCGCGGCTCGACCTCGGTCAGGGCCATCGGCGGCCGGTCGGCGGACAGGACGATGCGCTTGCCGTCCTCGATCAGGCTGGTCAGCGTGGCCAGCAGCTCGTCCTGGGTGCTCGCCTTGCCGCCGACGAACTGGACGTCGTCGATCAGCAGCATGTCGGCGCCGCGCAGGCTTTCCTTGAAGGCCGCGGTCGAGCGGTCCTGCATGGCGCGCACGAAGGTCGACAGGAAGCGCTCGGCGGTCAGATAGACCACCTTGGCGTCGGGGCGCAGGCGCTGGGCCTCCCAGGCGATGGCGTTGAGCAGGTGCGTCTTGCCGTAGCCGTACGGGCCGCAGAAAAAGATCGGGTTGAAGTGGCCGTCGGCCCAGGCCGCAGCCTGGCGGGCGATGGCGAGGGCGAAGGCGTTGCCCTGGCCCTCCACGAAGCTGTCGAAGGTCAGACGCTCCTGCAGGCCGGCGGCGCGCACGGCCCGGGCCCCGTCGGCGACGGGACCGACGGTGGCCACCGGCATCGCCACCACGGTGGCGGACGCGGGCGCCTCGGCGCGGCCGGCCGCGACCTGCGAGGCCGGCGGCGTCGAGCCCATCTCGGCGCGGCAACGCACCTCGAGCCGGCGCGACAGGCCGTCGAGGCCCAGCCACAGTTCATTCATGCGGCGCAGGGCGTTCTTGCGCACCCAGTCGCGGGCGTAGGCCGTCGGGGTGACGAGGATCAGCTGGCCGGCGCCGTCGGTGCGCACCGCCGACGGGGCGATGTAGGAGCTGAACGCCCCCTCCCCGATCTCGCTGCGCAGGCGACCCGCCGCCTCGGTCCAGATACGATCCGGATCGGTCATCCCCGCCATCTGTGCGCCCCCCGCCATGTTCAGCCACCCGCCAAAAAGAACCATCAGCCGACGCCCTTCGAGCGGCCTGGATCGCGGACGACTTCTCCTGTCCGGTGCGGCTGGGCGCCGCCCGGGTGGGGTCGTGCTCTCGATCAGACATCTCACGCCGACGCGAAACTGGTCCCGCGCCGTGTTCATCCGTGGAGGGATGGAAGTGCGTTAGCGGCTCAAACTTACGCCGGGAGGAGGGGCCGTCAACGCTGATTCGATTCGCCGAATGCAGTTAAATTGTTTGACTCCGCTAAAGCCAAACACAGTCAACGAAATCCTCGATTTCGCCACTGAGGCGAGCACCAATCGGCTTGCTTCAGCTTAGAGCCACACGTGCAAACGGCGAGGGAGCGGTTGCGCCCTCGCCGTTGAAATCGCTGGATTTCAGCATGACAGGCCTGTGAAAGGCCGTCCGCAGCCGTCGTGTCAGGCGGCGGACATTTTCTTCAGCTGGGCGGCCAGGCGGGACACCTTGCGCGAGCCCGTGTTCTTGTGAACCACGCCCTTGGTGACGGCGCGCATCAGCTCCGACTGCGCCTCCACGAAAGCGGTCTTCGCGGCGCCGGCGTCACCGCCCGTCACGGCTTCCTGGAATTTGCGCAGGAAGGTGCGGACACGCGTGCGGCGCGCCTTGTTCACTTCGGTGCGGGCGGCGATCTTGCGGATCGCTTTCTTGGCGCCGGGGTTGTTGGCCATCAGTCAAACCTTCGAACGGAAAACGCCGCGGAGCACACGTCCACGGCGCGAAAATCTCAAGAGCGCGCGGCTATAGCCGAAAGGGGCGGAGGGTTCAAGCGCCGCCAGTCGGGACTTGTCGATCTCGGGAACGAACCCCGACATCGACCGGTTGGCGGGCCGAGAGGAGCCGCCATGACCGAACACCAGATGTCGACCGACGCCGCCGTCGAGTCCACCGCCTTCACCGACAAGGACAGGGTGGAGGGCGAGCATGAAGCGTCCAGCGTCCGCGCCGTCCTGATCAACCGGCCTCGCCAGGAGCTCTACGACTTCTGGCGCGACTTCCGGAACCTGCCGGCCTTCATGGAAAATGTGAAGTCGGTCGAGATCATGGAGTCCGGCCGCTCCAGCTGGATCATCGCCGGGCCGGCCGGCGCCGATTTCGAACTCGTCAGCGAGATTACGGAGGAGAGGCCCGGCGAGTACATCGCCTGGCGGTCGCTGGAAGAGAGCGACATCGACCACGAGGGCTGGATCGAGTTCCGCGACAATCCCTTCGGGCGCGGGACCGAGGTCCGCGTCTTCATCAGCTACGACCCGCCCGCCGGACCCCTGGGCAAGGTCGTGGCCAAGGTGATGCAGAGGGAGCCGCGCATTCAGGCCCGCCGCGAGCTGCGCCGCTTCAAGCAACTGATGGAGACGGGTGAGATCCCGACCTCGAAGGCCCCGGACGCCGCGCCCCGCGCCGACCGCCATTTCTGATCCCAGCGAGAGAGAATTCCATGCGCGCCCTGACCTGGCACGGGAAGCACAATGTCCAGGTGGACACCGTCCCCGATCCGCAGATCGTCAATCCCCGCGACGCCATCATCAAGATCACCGCCACGGCCATCTGCGGCTCCGACCTGCACCTCTACGACAGCATGATCCCCGGCATGTCCAATGGGGATGTCCTCGGCCACGAGTTCATGGGCGAGGTGGTCGAGATCGGGCGCGGCGCCACCAGCCTGAAGGTCGGGCAGAAGGTGGTCGTCCCCTTCGTCATCGCCTGCGGTCAGTGCTTCTTCTGCGGCAGGCAGCAGTACTCGGCCTGCGACAACTCCAACCCGGCCGACAAGTCTGACACCTCGGAGATCGCCTACGGCTACCCGATGGCCGGGATCTACGGCTATTCGCACATGACCGGCGGCTATGCCGGCGGACAGGCCGAATACGCGCGCGTGCCCTATTCGGACATGGGCCCGATCGTGGTGCCGGACGGCATCGAGGACGAACGGGTGCTGTTTTTGTCGGACATCTTCCCGACCGGCTGGATGGCGGCTGAGAATGCGGAGATCGAGCCAGGCGACACCGTGGCGATCTGGGGCTGCGGCCCGGTCGGCCTGTTCGCCATCAAGAGCGCCCTGCTGATGGGGGCGGGACGGGTCATCGCCATCGACCACCTGCCGCGCCGGCTGGAGCTGGCGAAGGCCAACGGCGCCGAGGTGCTGAACTACCACGAGGTCAAGGTGCGCGAGGCCCTTACGGAGATGACGGCCGGCATCGGCCCTGACGCCTGCATCGACGCCGTCGGCATGGAGGCGCACGGCTTCGCCCCGGACAACATCATCGACGCCGTGAAACAGGAGACGAAGCTGGGCACCGACCGGCAGCATGTGCTGCGCGAGACCATCATGGCCTGCCGCAAGGGGGGGCGAATCTCCGTGCCCGGCGTCTACGGCGGTATCGGCGACAAGCTGCCGATCGGCGCCTTCATGCAGAAGGGGCTGACCATCCGGACCGGCCAGACCCACGTCCAGAAATACCTGCCGCAGCTGCTGGAGCTGATCCTCGAAGGGAAGATCGACACCACGGACCTGATCAGCCACCGGCTGCCGCTGGAGCAGGCGGCGGAGGGATACAGGAATTTCCACGACAATCCGGACGAGTGGATCAAGGTCGTTCTGAAACCGCACTGACGCGGAGCCGTTGTCCTTGCAGCAACAGGAGAGTGTGATGACCGAGAAGCCCCTGAACGACGATCCGCAGAACGACCGCACTCCGGATCCAAGCCCGGAAAAGACCGCGGCCGGGCGGCGTCCCGACCAGGGCGGCGCGCCTCCCGGACGGGACCAGGCCGAGCCGGCGACCGGCGGCCAGGGCGCGGCGGGAGCCGGCGGCTCCGGCGGCTTCGGAACCTGAAGCATGCGGATCTATCGCGTGACCGTCGGCGTCGAGGGCGGCGCCACCCGGGTGGTCAAGGTCCCTTCAAAGACGGACGTCCAGGCGGGCGACGCAGCCGTGCCCTTGATGTCGGAAGGCGAGTCCATCCTGTCGATCGAGGAGACTGACGACCCGTATCAGGAGGTCGACGGTCCGCCGGCGGGCACCCAGACCCATCCGGACCAGATCGTCTGACCGGAGAGTCGGGAGCCCGACACAGGAACAGGCGGCCGTCCCGTCCTGTTACCCCAACGCGCCCCGGCGCCATGAAACGGAGTAGGGAAGATGCCCAACCAGGGTCAGAACCAGGACCAGAAGCAGCGCCAGGCCGGCGGAAAGCAGCGTCAGGACGAGCAGCGGCAGCGTCAGGACGAGCAGCGGCAACGCCAGGACCAGCAACGCCAGAAGCAGCGGCAATAAGGGCCGAAGGGACGGGGCTTCCGGTCCCGTCCCCGCCTGTATGCGGATGACAGCAGCGCCCGACGCCCTCTTCACGCCCCAGATCCGTCTCAACGGCAACGTCAGCGACGAGATGTTCGGGGCCTTTCAGGACCAGTTTCTGGCCGCCGCGGACGGCCCCGATCCCGTCGTGCTTGAGCTCACCACCGTCGGGGGCGACGCCGATGTCGGCCGCCGCATCGCCGCGGACATCCGGCTGTTCCGTGAACGAACAGGCCGGACGCCTCTCTTCTTCGGCAAGACCACCGTCTTCTCGGCGGGGGCGACGATCATGGCCGGCTTCCGGCGCGAGGACCGCTGGCTCGACCGGCACGGCGTGCTGATGATCCACTGCCGCAAGCTGAGCAAGACGCTTGAGCTGTCCAACTTCCTCAAGTCTGAACGGCCCAGGGTCGAAGCCCTGCTGGCCGAGATCGACATCGGCATCAAGGTGCAGACCTGGGGTTTCGAGGAACTGATCGCCGGGAGCGACATCGGCCTCGACGAGCTGGAGGAAAAGGCGGCGGAGAACTGGTACCTGACGGCGGAACAGGCGCTTCAGAGGGGCCTGATCGCCGGCGTCGTCTAGACGGCCTACCGCCCCGTGAAGTTCGGTTTCCGCTTTTCGACGAAGGCGGCCATGCCCTCCTTCTGGTCCTCGAAGGCGAACAGGGAGTGGAACAGGCGACGCTCGAACTGGACGCCCTGGGTCAGGGTGGTTTCGAGAGCGGCGTTGACCATCTCCTTGTTGGCCATGACCGCGAGCGGGCTCTGCGAGGCGATCTTCGCGGCGATCTTGCGGACCTCGTCCATCAGGGTCTCGTGCGGGACCACGCGGGAGGCGAGGCCGGCGCGCTCGGCCTCGGCGGCCTCCATCATCCGGGCGGTCAGCATCATGTCCATGGCCTTGGACTTGCCGACCAGACGGGTCAGGCGTTGCGAGCCGCCGATGCCGGGGGCGACGCCGAGGTTGATCTCGGGTTGGCCGAATTTCGCCTTCTCCGACGCCACGATGAAATCGCACAGCATGGCCAGTTCGCAGCCGCCGCCGAGGGCGAAGCCGTTGACCGCGGCGATGATCGGCTTGCGGAAACGGGTGATGCGGTCGTGGCCGAGCGAGAAGAAATTGGCCTTGTACATGTCAGCGTAGGACTGGTCGGACATCTCCTTGATGTCGGCGCC
Source organism: Brevundimonas sp. (assembly GCF_035626535.1). Classification (GTDB taxonomy): domain Bacteria; phylum Pseudomonadota; class Alphaproteobacteria; order Caulobacterales; family Caulobacteraceae; genus Brevundimonas. Next base: position 80,119 of record NZ_DASPNO010000029.1, on the reverse strand, counting down.
GGCTGCGAAGGCCTTGTCGCCCGATCCGGTCAGGATCAGGCAGCGCACGCTGTCGTCGTGCTCGACGGCGTCGAGGAAGTCGGCGAGGTCCCTGAACAGGGCGGAGTTGAGCGCGTTCAGCGCCTCGGGCCGGTTCAGGGTGACCACCGCATAGCCGTCGGCGTGGCGTTCGATCAGAAGGGTGGAATAGCTGTCGGCCATGGCGTGCTCCTCGTATGCGGTCTGCATACCGATCCGGTCACGCCGGCGAAAGTCCGACCATCTCCGCCAGCTTCAACACGGTGTTCCAGTTGCGGCCTGTGCCCATGCCCAGCATGCGGGGCGTCGCCTTCTTGAAGATGGCGGACTGGCCCTGGCCGTCGGGGAACCAGAAATACAGCACGTCGTCGACGGCCTCGACGCGTTCGCCGCCTTCGGCCAATTCGCGGCAGGCTTCCAGCGCGCCGTCCTTGATCCCGTCCTTCATCACCATGGCCAGCACCTTGGCCGGCCGGGCGGCCGCCTCCTCGGGGAAGGGGTTGGCGGCGATCAGTCTCGACCACTGCTCCGGCGTGCGGACCATGGCGGCGACCTTGAGACCGAAGCGGCGCTCCATCTCCCCCTCGATGTCGCCTTCGAGCGCGGCCGTCGCCTTGCCGCTCTCGACGACGAGGTTGCCGCTGGCCTGAAGCGTGCGCGGGTTCTTCAGCCCCATCGCCTCGGCCATGGCGCGCTGTTCGCCGACGGGGGCGCGCACGCCGCCGGTGTTCATGCCGCGGAACAGGACGATGCGGTAGGTCACGGCCCCTCGACGTCGTATCCCGCGGCGCGAAGCAGGGTCGGGAGACCGTCCTCGCCGACCATATGCGCCGCGCCGACGACCACGACTACCCGGCCCTCGGTGTCCATCATTCGGGTCAGGGCGGGCATCCAGGCGTGATTGCGGTCGACCAGAAGAGCCTTGTAGAGGCGCGGCGCCTCCTCCTGCATCATCCGCATCTCGGCCTCGATCGGGGCGATGTCGCCGGCGGCCCACGCCGTCTCGATCTGGAGGTCCAGCTCCTCCCGGTCGAGCCCGTCGAGCACCTCGATCAGCATGGCTTCACCCTCGTCGTCGCCCATCTCGGCCAGGGCCTTCATTGAGGCGAGCAGCAGGTCGGAGGTATCGAGCGCCTCCTTGCGACGCCCCTCCGCCAGCGACTGTTCGAGAATGGTGTCGACGCCGAGGTCCGCCGAGCGGCCCAGGGCCTCCTCGGCGCCCATGTCCAGCATCAGGGCCGCGGCCCACGGCTTCATCATCTGCAGCGACAGGACGTCCAAGTCCTGCGCGGCCGCCGCGGAGACGGCGCGGGTGAAGGTCTCGGCGGTCACGACCTCGCTCAGGGGCCGGTCCGCGATGAGATAGCGGAGAAACGGCATGAACATCTCCATCTCCTCGGCCTCGTTCGCGGGCGTGAGGATCTCGAAGGCGACGAGGTCAGCGTTCTCGAGGGCGGAGTCGAGCTGGACCGTCCGCCATTCGATGCCGGGCGGCAGGGCGTGGATGGAGCCGAACAGCACCATCTCCGTGTCGGCGTCGCGCACGTGCCAGAGGGGCGGATCGGCGAGAGCGGGCGTCGCCGCCAGGAGGCCGGCCAGAAGGGCCGCGAGCAGTCCGAAAAAGCGCATGTCACTCTCCGTGGTCCGAGAGTCCTGACGCAAAACCGGAGGCTGCGCTACCGCCGCTGGCAGGACGGGCACCAGAAGGTCGAGCGTCCCGCCTGGACCATGCGCTTGACCACGCCCGTGCAACCTTCTCCGAGGCAGGCCTGGCCCTCGCGGCCGTAGACGTCGAAGCGGTGCTGGAAATAGCCTTGGCCGCCCTCGGCGTTGGCGAAGTCGCGCAGGGTGGAGCCGCCGGCCTCGATGGCGTCGTTAAGGACGTCGCGCACCACGGCGGCGAGCGTTTCCAGCCTGGGTTTCGAGACCTTCCCGGCCGCCGTCAGGGGCGAGAGGCGGGCGCGGTACAGGGCCTCGCAGACGTAGATGTTGCCGAGGCCGGCGACGATGCGCTGGTCGAGCAGGCTGACCTTGACGTTCTGCTTCTTGCCCGCGAAGGCCTCGGCGAGATGGGCGCCAGAGAAGGCGTTGCCGAGCGGCTCCGGCCCGAGACCGGCGAACCAGGGATGGGCCTCGACCTCATCGGTGGGGATCAGGCCCATGAAGCCGAAGCGGCGGGCGTCGGCGAAACCCACGCGGGCGGCCGTCCGGCCCTTCACCGCGCACAGGCTGACGTGCTCGTGCTTGCCGGCGACGGGCGCTGTCTCTCCGAACTCGCCGAGCTGTTCGCCGTCGAGCGTGAAGCGGCCGGTCATGCCGAGATGGCTGACCCAGGTCTCGCCGGTCGACAGCGGCATCAGCAAATATTTGGCGCGGCGGTCTATGCGCTCGACGGTCGCCCCTTCGAGCCGTTCGGCGAAGCGTTCAGGAAAGGGGAAGCGCAGGTCGGGGCGGTTCTGGCGCACCCGCGTCAGGTGCGCGCCTTCGAGCACCGGCTGGAGGCCGCGGCGAACCGTCTCGACCTCGGGAAGTTCGGGCATGGGCGGGTCCGGGGCGGAAAAACGAGTCGATAGAGTCGACAGAGTCGACAGAGTCTACATCGCCCGGATCGGGGTCGGCGGCGAAATTCGAGTCGACAGAGTCGACAGAGTCGACATCGCCAGGCGGCTGTCGGGAAAGGGAACGCGGCTCCTCGGCGGAGCGGCGGGGGACAGACTGTCAAAGACCGAGCTTACGACGGCGCAGGGGACAGTATACGCCGGGCCCGTTCTCCGGCGGACAAACAGGTTCGAGAAAAGGCCAGGCGCCTGTTTTCGCCGAAGATTGCTGCCGCTATCGGACTATAGTTCCGCGAAATGCCGGCAGAGCGCCGCGACCGTGGTCCCTTACCCGGCCTTGTAGACGTCGTGGCAGGACTGGCAGCTCGACCGCACGACCGTCCACTGGGCGGCGAAGGCGGCCGCGTCCTCGCCCGCGGCGAGTTCGGCCAGCCGGTCGGCGGCCGCGGCGTAGGCGGCGGCCTTCTCTTCGAAGCCCGGGCGGTCGCTCCAGATTTCGGCCCTCGCATTGGTCTGGACGCCGACTTCGGCCCCGGTCCCGGCCGGGAACATGCCGGGGACGGCGTGGGCCCAGCGCGCGAGGGCCCGGGTGTTGAAGCGATGGCTCGCCGGGGGCTGGCCGGCGTCGATGGCCGACTTCATGGCTCCCATGGCCACGCCGGACAGCATCATGGCCGCCTGGCGCCCCTTGATGATTCCTTCGGGTCCCTCGCCCCGGGCGTTCGCCGCCCCGCCCACGCACAGCAGGCCCAGCACGGCCGCGGTCATGATCCTTCGCATCGTCGTCTCTCCCCGTTGCGGCGAAGCTCAGCCGGGGCGGTCCCGGAGTCAATCGGCGCGTTTTGACGCCGCCCCTCGACGCCCGCCGCGTTTCCGGTTTACCTCCCGCCAACAAGGGAGAGGGCCACAATGACCGACACACCCGCGAGCGCGCCGATCAGCGGCGGCAAGCGCATCGAACTGACGCTCCGGGCGCTGGCGCTGGGCTGCATCCTCGCGGTGATCTTCACCGCGGCGAACACCTATCTGGGCCTGAGGGTCGGGCTGACGTTCGCTTCGGCCATCCCCGCGGCGGTCATCTCGATGGCCATCCTGAGGACGTTCAAGGACTCGACCATCTGGGAGAATATGACCGTCCAGACCGTCGCCTCCGTCGGCGGGGCGATGAGTTCGATCATCTTCGTGCTGCCGGGCCTGGTCATGGTCGGCTGGTGGCTCGAGTTCCCGTTCTGGGAGTCGGTGCTGATCTGCGTCTTCGGCGGCGTGCTGGGCGTGACCTTCTCCATCCCCTTGCGCCGTGCGCTCGTGGTCGAGGCGAACCTGCCCTATCCCGAAGGCGTCGCCGCGGCCGAAGTCCTGACGGTCGGCTCGCGCGGAGCCGAACAGACCGAGAGCGCGGTGCGCGAGAACGCCGCCGGCCTGTGGGTCGTGATCACCGGCGCCGTCGTCTCCGCGGGCTATGCCCTGCTCGTCGCCGGCCGCGTGTTCGCGGCCGAAGCCGCGCGCTTCATCAAGCTGCCGGCATCGCTGGGCGGCGGTGCGACCGGTATCGGCTTCGGCATGCAATTCGCCCTGCTGGGCGCCGGTCACCTGATCGGGCTGAGCGTCGGCCTGGCCCAGCTCGTCGGCCTGATCCTCGCCTGGTGCATCGCCGTGCCAATCCTGACCTCGCCGGAGACCATCGCCTGGCTGACCGCCAACGGCATCCCGTCGATCGCCACCACGCTGGAGCCCGGCGTCGCCGCGGAGGAGCTGGCGGGAACGGTGTGGAGCCGCGAGGTCCGGTTCATGGGCGCCGGCGTCATCGGCGTGGCCGCCATCTGGACCCTGATCAAGCTGGCCGGACCGCTCATCGGCGGCCTGACTTCCGCCCTCGCCGCCAACCGCCGCCGTCAGAGCGGCGAGGTGCTGGACCGCACCGAACAGGATATCCCGATCAACATCGTCGCCGGCCTGTCGGTCGCCTGCCTGATCGGCATCGGCTTCGTCCTCGCCTGGTTCGCCCAGGCGAATCCGACGCTGGCGGGCTCGACCGCCCTGCTGGTCGGCGGCGGCCTGATCTACGTGGTCTTCATCGGCTTCGCGGTGGCCGCCATCTGCGGCTACATGGCCGGCCTGATCGGTTCGTCGAACAGTCCCGTGTCCGGCGTCGGCATCCTCGCCATCGTCATCGCCTCGGTGCTGATGCTGGGGGTGCTGGCGCTGGCTGGTCTGCCCGCCGACCCATCGGTGGTCGCCTTCGCCCTGATCGTGACGGCCGTGGTCTTCGCCGTGGCCGTCATCGCCAACGACAACCTGCAGGACCTCAAGACCGGCCAGCTGGTCGCGGCGACGCCGTGGCGCCAGCAGACGGCCCTGATCGTCGGCGTCGTCGCCGGGGCCATCGTGATCCCGGTGATCCTCAACCTGCTCAACAAGGCCTTCGGCTTCGAGGGGGGGCCGGCCGGCATCGCCGACGAGCCGCTGGCGGCGCCGCAGGCGACCCTGATCTCGGCCCTCGCGCGGGGCGTCATCGGAGGCGACCTGCGCTGGGACCTGATCGGTCTCGGTGCGGCGATCGGCGTGGTGATCATCGTGGTGGACGCCCTGCTGACCGGCGCGACCAGGGGCAAGATGAAGCTGCCGCCGCTGGCCGTCGGCATCGGCTTCTACCTGCCGGCCGCCGTGACCACGATGCTGGTCATCGGCGCGATCTGCGGCTGGGTCTACGACAAGGCGATCAAGACCACCCGCTTCGCCGACGTCGGCCGCCGGATGGGCGTGCTGCTCGCCTCGGGCCTGATCGTGGGCGAGAGCCTGTTCCTGGTCATGACGGCCGGGGTGATCGTCGCCACCGGCAACGATGCGCCGTTCGCCATCCTGCCTGAAGGCTCGACCTGGCCGGCCATGCTGGCCGGGATCGCCGCCTTCGTGGTGCTGACGCTCGCCCTTTACGGCTGGGTGCGGGGACGGTCGGCGAAGGTCTGATTTCGCCCCAGCCCCGCCGCTTTTCCGGGCCATAACACCCGCCGTTACGCCAGTGCGTGCTTCCCGCGCACTGGCGTTTCGCCGTTCGCCCCTGTAAGAGGCGCGCGCCTTCCCGCAATCACGCTCCTTTGCAGCGGCCCGGACCTTCCGGGGCCGAACACAGTCCGCCCGAGTCCGAAATGAACCTGCGCAACGTCGCCATCATCGCCCACGTCGACCACGGCAAGACCACCCTGGTGGATCAGCTGCTCGCCCAGTCCGGCGTGTTCCGGGCCAATGAGGCGACCACCGAGCGCGCCATGGACTCCAACGACCAGGAGCGCGAGCGCGGCATCACCATCCTGGCCAAATGCACTTCCGTGCTGTGGAACGGCAAGGCGGGCGAGACCCGGATCAACATCATCGACACCCCCGGCCACGCCGACTTCGGCGGCGAGGTGGAGCGGATCCTCGGCATGGTGGACGGCTGCGTGCTGCTGGTCGACGCCGAGGAAGGCGTCATGCCGCAGACGAAATTCGTGCTGACCAAGGCGCTGAAGATGGGCCTGCGCCCGATCCTGTGCATCAACAAGGTCGACCGCGCCCACGCCGATCCGGACCGGGTCCACAACGCCGCCTTCGACCTGTTCGCTGCCATCGGCGCGACCGACGAGCAGCTCGACTTCCCGCACATCTACGCCTCGGGCCGGGCCGGCTGGGCGACGCTGGACCTGAACCAGCCGAGCGACAACCTGGCTCCGCTGTTCGACCTGATCGTCGACCACGTGCCGTCGCCGAAACAGGTCGAGAAGGCCAATGAGCCGTTCCAGATCCTGAACGTGCTGATCGAGAGCGACCCCTTCCTCGGCCGCCTGCTGACCGGCCGGATCGAGAGCGGCAAGGCGGTGCCCGGCATGGCCATCAAGGCCCTGTCGCGCGACGGCAAGACCATCGAACAGGGCCGGATCACCAAGGTGCTGGCCTTCCGAGGCCTGAAGCGCCAGCCGGTCGACGAGGCCGAGGCGGGCGACATCGTCGCCATCGCCGGCATGTCCAAGGCCACCGTGGCCGACACCCTGTGCGCGCTGGAAGTCACCGAGGCCCTGCCGGCCCAGCCGATCGACCCGCCGACCATCTCGATGACCGTCTCGGTCAACGACAGCCCGCTGGCCGGGCGCGAGGGCGACAAGGTGCAGTCGCGCGTCATCCGTGACCGCCTGCTCAAGGAAGCCGAGGCCAACGTCGCCATTCGCGTCACCGAGACCGGCGGCAAGGACGCCTTCGAGGTCGCCGGCCGCGGCGAACTGCAGCTGGGCGTGCTGATCGAGAACATGCGCCGCGAGGGCTTCGAGCTGTCGATCAGCCGGCCGCGCGTGGTCTATCAGACCGGCGAGAACGGCGAGCGGCTGGAGCCGATCGAGGACGTCGTCATCGACGTCGACGACGAATACACCGGGGTGGTCATCGAGAAGCTGTCGGCCCGCAAGGCCGAGCTCACCGACATGGGCCCGTCCGGCGCCGGCAAGACCCGCATTCAGCTGAAGTGCCCGTCGCGGGCGCTGATCGGCTACCAGGGCGAGTTCCTGACCGACACCCGCGGTTCGGGCGTGCTCAACCGCGTGTTCAGCCACTACGAGCCGCACAAGGGCGCCATCGAGGGCCGGCTGAAGGGCGTTCTGGTCTCGAACGGCGACGGCGAGACCGCCGCCTTCGCGCTGTGGAACCTCGAGGAGCGCGGCGTGATGTTCGTCGGCGCCGGCGAGAAGACCTACCAGGGCATGATCATCGGCGAGAACTCGCGGGGGGACGACCTCGACGTCAATCCGATGAAGGGCAAGCAGCTGACCAACGTCCGCGCCGCGGGCAAGGACGAGGCCGTGCGCCTGACGCCGCCCCGCCGCCCATCGCTCGAGCAGGCCATCGCCTACATCGAGGAGGACGAGCTGGTCGAGGTGACGCCGAAGTCGATCCGCCTGCGCAAGCAGGTGCTCAATCCGAGCTTCCGCAAGAAGCGCGTTCGCGAGGACTGAGTTCTCGCGCCGCTGTCCGGCGCTGCACAGGTCGAGCGGAAATCGGCCAATCCGGGCGATCCCGGGGCCATTTCGGGGCCGACGCAACAATCCCCGCCGCCCCCGTGTTTGCCTTTCGGTGCGAGCCGTTCCGCTCGCTTAACGCAAGGCTGACCATCATGCGAAAGACCGCGCTCCTGACAGGGGCCGCCGGCCTGTTCCTCATGACCGCTCCGGCGATCGCGCAGGAGGGCACGGCTCCCCAGACACCCCCCGCCGCCACGCCGCCGGCGCAGGCGACCCAGGCGCCGACCCTGACGCTCCAACCGGGCATGACCGTGCGCGGGGCCGACGGAGACCTCGGCGTCCTCGTCGGCGCCCGGTTGAACGGCAATCGCCAGCAGCTGACCGTGCGGGGCTCCGACGGACAGGTGCGGGCCGTGCCGATCGACGGCATTCGCCAGGAAGGCGATGTGGTCGTCGTCGACTTTACGCTGGCCCAATTCAGCACGGCGGACACCGTCACCACCCCGGCCACGCCGGCGACCCCGGCAGAGCCCGGCGTGACGCCGGCGACTCCCGCAACGCCCGCCGTCCCCGCCAACCGCGCCCCGGATGCGGTTGATCCGGACGAGGACCCCGACGAGGCGGATCCGGATCAAGGCCGTCGCGCCACGCCCGCCACGCCCGCGGTTCCCGCGACGCCGGCCCAGCCGGGCGTGACCCCGGCCACTCCGGCCACGCCGGCGAAACCGGCGACGCCGCCGGAGGGCTCTCCGCCGACCTTGCCGCCGGAGAACGCCACCACCTCGCCGCAGAACCCGGCCACGCCGGCGCCCGGCGAAGGTGACGATCAGGACCCGAACGAACCGGACGACTGATCGGAAAAGGCAAAAGGAAAGGGCGGCTCCGCAGGGAGCCGCCCTTTTTGCCGCCTGAAGAGGCGAACCGTCAGGCTCGTCGCTTCACGAGCCCCAGCAGGAACAGCAGGATGATCGCGCCGAGCGTGGCGACGATGATGCCAATGATCCAGTTGCCGCCCGCGTCTCCCCCCAACAGGGTGTTGTAGAGGAAGCCGCCGATCAGCGCGCCGACAATGCCGACGATCAGATTGGTCAGGAGGCCGTGGTTCCGCCCCATGATCTGCTCAGCCAGCCAGCCGGCGATAATGCCGATGACGATCCACGCAATCCATCCAAACCCGCTCATAGTCCGCTCCTTCCAGCGATGATCGATGGCCGTTTAATGCGCCGGAAGCGCAACGGTTGCGGACCCTCCGACGAACCCGGTTCGCCGGTTCTCTCCTGCTGCGGGAAAGGCGGCACGCCCCTTGCCGCTTGGAGGGCGAGCCGTCCCGCATCGGGACAGGTCGCGCAACAAGGGGAATTGGGGCCATGGCCACCGACATCGACCTTCATCTCGGACGCCGCCTGCGCCGTCGCCGGCGCCTGCTGGGCCTGACGCAGCAGCAGCTGGCCACCCAGGTCGGCATCCGCTTCCAGCAGATCCAGAAATACGAATGCGGCGCCAACCGCATCTCGGCCGCCCGTCTGTGGCAGCTGGCCGAGGCGCTGGAATCTCCGGTCAGCTATTTCTACGACGGCCTGGAAGAGGCCATGGAACGGCGGGAGGCGGCCAACCAGGGCGGCGAGATGTTTTCCCGCAAGGAAACGCTCGACCTGATCCAGGCCTACTACCAGCTGGACGAGAAGCCGCGCCGGCGGCTGCTCGATCTCGCCAAGTCGCTGCACGCCGAGGGCGGAGCGGCCTGAATCGGGCAATGAGACGGTGACATGCGGGCGGGGCGTGAGTATCCCGCCTGCATGACCGAGTACGAAGCCTTCGCCGTCGAACTGGCCCGCGAGGCGGCCCGCGTTTCCCTGCCGTATTTCCGCGAGGCTTGCGAGCAGGCCGACAAGGGCGGCGCCGCCGGCTTCGATCCGGTCACCCAGGCCGACCGCGAGGCCGAGGCAGCCATCCGGCGCCTGATCGCCGCCCGCTATCCCTCGCACGGCGTGATCGGCGAGGAGTACGGCGAGGACCGGCCCGACGCCGACCACGTCTGGGTCCTCGATCCCATCGACGGCACCCGCGCCTTCATCGCCGGCCTGCCGCTGTGGACCAATCTGATCGCCCTCAGGGCCGAAGGGCGTCCGACGACGGGCGTGATCGGCCAGCCCTATCTCGACGAGATCTTCGTGGGCGGCCCCTCGGGCGCGCGCCTGCTGCGGGGCCGGGCGGAGACGCCGCTGGCGGTGCGGTCCTGCGCCCACCTGAACGACGCCCTGATCGCCACCACCGATCCCGACCTGTTCACCGGCGCCGAACTGGGCGCCTGGACGCAGGTGCGCGCCGCGGCCCGGCTCGCCCGGCTGGGCTGCGACGCCTACGCCTACGCCATGCTGGCGGCAGGCCGGATCGATCTGGTGGCCGAGAGCGCGCTCAAGGTGTGGGACTGGTCGGCCCTCGTCCCGGTGATCGAGGCGGCCGGGGGCGAGGTCACCAACTGGCGCGGCGCGGCGCCGGACGACAGCGGCCAGATCCTCGCCGTCGGCGACGCGCGGCTGAGTGAGCAGGCGCTGGTGGCTCTCCGGCGCGCCGCGCTCTAGGCCGCTTCCGTCGGTTCGCCTACGACGGGGGCCGCGGCGACCGGCGACAGATCCTCGACCGGCGAGACATAGGCGCCCATGGCGTCGAACTCGTCGAGGAAAACCGCGCGCCGTTCGTCGGTCTCCATGATGACCTCGTGCTTCGCGCCGGGAATCTCGACATAGCGGCCACGACCGAGGCGTCGGGCGGCCCACTTGTTGGTCTGTTTCCAGACGCGGTCGTCCTCGCCCGCCTGCACGATGGCGACCGGAATGCGCACCGACTTGAGGGCCTTGGGCTTGAGCGCCCGCTCTCCGGCGTCCAGCGCCACCGCCAGCCAGCCCCAGGTCGGACCGCCGACGGCGAGATGGGGGCAGGCGTAGAGTTGCTGGCGCCACTGTTCGTAGCGGCTTTCGTCGGTGGTCAGGGCGTCCTTCTCGAAGGTGTGGTCGAACGGATCGTCGGGGTTGTCGAGCACATAGTCCCCGGCCTTGCCGTGACGCAGGTTCCAGCGCACCGCCAGCTTGACCGACCACATCGACCGCTTGCCGGTCTTGATGCGCAGCATCGGCCCGCTCAGGAGCGCGCCCGAGAAGCGTTCTTCGCCGCCCTGCAGCGTCATCAGGTTGAAGGCGCCGCCCATCGAATGGCCGACCATGATCCACGGCTTGGGCGCGCGGGCCTCGTAGGCGTCCAGAAGGCGAGCGTAGTCGTCGAGGAATTCCTCGACGGCGCGGGCGTGACCCTTCAGGCGATCGGGCAGCAGGCGGGCGGACAGGCCCTGGCCGCGCCAGTCGTGGGCGAGGACGCACCAGCCCCGCGCGAGGAAGTTTCCGATCACCTCGAAATATTTCTCGATCGGCTCGGTCCGGCCGGGACTGACGATGACGGTGCCGCGCGGCTTGCGGGTGACGAGGGCCGAGGGCGTCCAGAAGGCGGCGCGCAGGCGCAGGCCGCCGGCCCCCCGGAACCACTCTCCGGTCCCGCCCGGAGGCGCGGAGGCGCCCGGAACTCCCATCAGAGGGGCGTTGGCGGCGTAGGCGGCGGCTCGGCTCACTCGGGTTTCCTGAATCTCAAGGTCATGCGGTCGCTTTCGCCGATCTCGTCGTATTTCGACCGGTCGAAGGTCGGGTCCGGCGGCGATCCGCGGGGAGCCGTCAGGCCCATCGGCGGCAAGGTCTCGACGCCGAACGGATGATCCTTGGTATCCCTTTCATTCGCGTTGATTTCCGACGCGGCGGAGAAGACGAATCCGGCTTCGGCCGCCAGCTGTTTGACGAACGCCTCCTGGACGTATCCGTTCGCCGCGGTGGGATCCTGATCCTTGTCCGGGCCGAGCCGGTGCTGCTCGATGCCGAGAATGCCGCCCGGCCGCAGCGCGGCGTAGGCGTCGGCGAAGGCCTTCTCCGCGATCCCCGCCGCCATCCAGGCGTGAATGCTGCGCATGAACAGGGCCATGTCGACCGTGCCGGCCGGCGCCACAGGGCCGGAGGTCGGGCCGAACTCGGACAGCTCGACCTCGCCATACAGGCGACGGTCGTTGGTGAACCGCTCCTGGAAGGCCGCCGTCAGCTGGGTCTGGGCGGGGTCGGCGCCGGGTCCGGTCTGGAAGCCGGCGGCGATATAGCGGCCGCCGCCCTCGGCCAGATAGGGCGCCAGTATCTCGGTCCACCAGCCGCTGCCCGGCCAGAATTCGACGACCGTCATACGGGGCTGCAGGCCGAAGAAGCGCAGCGTCTCCATCGGGTGGCGCCAGACGTCCCGCGCCTGGTCCTGGGCGCGCCAGGGCCCGGCGACGGCCCATTCCAGCGAGCCCTTGGGCGGGCCGTCGGGCTGGGGCGGCGGTTCGGCGGTTTTCTCCCGGCTGCAGCCGGTCAGCACAAGCAGGGCGGCCCCGCCGGAAAGAATGCTCCGGCGCGACGCAAGCGGTCGCCAGCCCTCTGTTCGTTCAGCCATTCAAGTCCCCCGCGAGGCGTCCGCGCCGTACGGTTCGTCCCCGTCCGCCAAGGGCTTAACCCTGTTCCCATGACCGGTCAAAGCCGTTGCGGCGACTGACTGCATCAGGCGGGCTTGCGGAAACGGAGGGTCATCCGATCGCTCTCTCCGACCGCGTCGAAGGCGGCCCGCTCGGCGTCGGTCAGGGGCGTCGGCCGGTCGTTGGCGTTGCCCTCCCGCGGGGCGGCGACGCGGGTCGGCGGCAGGGTCCAGACTCCGTAGGGATGGTCGCGGTCGTCCTTCGGATTGGCGTTCAGCTCGCTGCGGGCGTCCAGCACGAAGCCGGCCGCCAGGGCGGCCCGGATGACGTAACTCTCGGGCATGTAGCCGGTCGGCGCAGTCTGGTCGGGGTTCAGGCCGTCGACGCTGCGGTGCTGTTCGATCGCCAGCACGCCGCCGGGCTTGAGGGCCTTGAAGAAGGCGGCGAGGTAGGGCTCGGTCCGGCCCGCGCGGTGCCAGTTGTGGAAGGCTCGGGCGACCACGACCATGTCGGCGGATCCGTCGGCCACACCCATGCCCTCAAGCGGCCGGCTCACGGGGACGTAGGTCCCGCCGGTGGCCGCCGCGTAGGGCTCGAGGATGTTGCGCCACCAGCCGGCGCGGCCCGGCTCGATCTCGATGATCGTCGATCCCGGCATCAGGCCCCAGAAGGTCAGGGTCTCGAACGGCCGCCGGTAGACGTCCCGCGCCACATCGGCGGCCGGGCGGGTCGGCGAAGCGAGCGCCGCCTGCAGGGCCATGTCCTCCTGGGGCACGGGCGGGGTCATGGCGGCGCGCCGGGCGGCCCGCTGGGCCGGCGTCTCGTCCAGCGAGGGGAGCGCCGGAAGGGTCTGGGCGGCGGCGGCCGCGGGCAGGGCCAGGGCCGCGGTCAGGGCGAGAGCGATCAGTCGCATCCGGTTCGTCTCCAGGGAATAAGAGAGGCGGAGACCCTGCTGGGTTCGGCCCCGCCCGGCAAGTCACGATGCGAGGCGGCGACAGAATGCGGCGCCGAAGAATGCCGAGGGGCGCCCCTTGACGGTGTTTTCGGCCATCCCAAATCTGTCTGCGAGGACGCCGACATCGGGTCCTCCAGACCGGATGGGGCCGAGCATCGGACCGTCGGGCCTGAACTCCCACCGCCGTCCCGGGCTCAAAGCGCAGGGGCGGCTCAACCTTGCTGATCCTCAGGAGGATGACATGCGTACGTATGATTTCACCCCGCTCTACCGTTCCGCCGTCGGCTTCGACCGGCTCGCCAGCCTGCTGGAAAGCGCCGCGCGCACCAGCCAGGAGAACGGCTGGCCGCCGTACAACATCGAGACCACGGGCGAGAACGCCTACCGCATCGAGATCGCCGTCGCCGGCTTCAAGCCCGACGAGCTGAACATCGAGGTCAAGGAGAACCTGCTCACCGTCACCGGCCGCAAGACCGCGAATGACGACGGCAATGAGCGGAACTTCCTGCACCGTGGCCTGGCCGAGCGCGACTTCGAGCGCCGCTTCCAGCTGGCCGACTATGTGGTGGTGAAGACCGCCGATCTGGTCAACGGCCTGCTGTCGATCGAACTGGAGCGGGAGCTTCCGGAAGCCCTGAAGCCCCGCCGCATCGAGATCGGCGGCGGTTCGAAGCTGATCGAAGGCAAGAAGGGCAAGGCGGCGTAACGGCCGGTTCCTTGCTGCACACCTCGGGAGGGGCGGCGCTCGCGTCGCCCCTCTTTCGCGTCAGGCGGCGGTGTCGATCTCGAGGCCGCGGGCGCCGGTGGTGATCGTTCCGGTCAGATCGGCCTGACGCAGGCAGGCGCCGCGCAGGGTGGCGCGGGTCAGGTCGGCCTCGGTGAGGTTGGCCCGCTTCAGGTCGGCTCCCGAAAGGTCCGCCCCCTTCAGGCAGGCGCCGGTCAGGTCGGCCGGCAGCAGCCGGTCCTGGGCGATCATCAGCGGTCCGAGCTGGGCCTCGCGCAAGTCGGCTCCGTTGAGGCGGGCGCGGGCCAGGCGGGCGCCGCGCAGGTCGGCGCCCTTCAGGTTGACGGAGCGCAGGTCGGCGCCCTCGAGGTGCGCGCCCTGGAGCTGCACCCCCTCCATGTCGAGGCCGTAGAAGACGGCGCCCTTGGCCGAAAGGGCGGTCAGATTGTAGCCGGTGATCGAGCGCAGCGCCCGGAGGTCGACGCCGTCGAAGACGGAGGGCTGGCCCGCGGCCCCGCCGGTCTCGCACCAGTATGCGTGTTCGGACAGCATCTCGGCGGCGGGCATCTTGTCGACCGGGGCGCCGACCGGGCGGTCGTCGGTCAGGGCTCCCGCCATGTTCGCGCCGTCGGTCCGCCACATGGCCATCTTGGCCCCGACCAGCACGGCGTCGCGCAGATCGCAGCCTGACAGGTCCGCGCCCGAGAGGTCGGCCCCGGCCATGTCGGCGCCGCGGAAGCTGGCCTGCTTCAGATTGGCCCGGACCAGCTTGCAGTCCTTCATGATGGCGTCGGAGAAGTCGGCCGCGACGGCGACGATCCCGGTCAGCTTGGAGCGCTCCAGATTGGCGCCGGCGAGACAGGCGCCCGAGGCCTGGGTGTCGTTGCGCTGCTTGGCCTCGACGACGCGGAAGCCGAGCTTGGAGTCGGCGGCGGCGATGGTGCCCTCGCGCAGGTCGGCCTCGAACAGATCGGCCCCGGTCAGGTCCGCGCCGCGCAGGCAGGCGCCGCGCAGGTCCGCCCGGCGCAGGCTGGCGTCGAGCAGCAGGCAGTCCTGCATGTCGGCGCCGAAGAAGGTGGCGTTGTCGAGCTTGGCCCCCGACAGGTCCGCGCCGATCAGGTTGGCGGCGGCGAAGTCGGCGTCGGCGAGGTTGCGGCCGGCCAGCGACAGGCCCGACAGATCGAGCCAGGCGAAGACCGCGCGGGCGCCGCCGGGCTTGGCCTGCCACAGGCGGTCGTGCCGGGCGCAGATGGCGTCCAGCTCCTGCTGATCGATACGCCTTCTGGCGGCGGAGGGGGCGTTGCTTCCCGACATTGCCCCAGAATGGCACGCCTCCGCTTAAGAAAACGTGATGAATCAGGAGGGTTATCGGGTCAGCAGGCCCTGATCCGCGAGGGCGTCGGCCAGTTCGCCGGGACTGACCCAGACGCGGGTGTAGCCGGCCTCGCCGAGACGCTTCAGCTCGGTGGTCAGATCGGCCTTGGGCGAGGCGGCGAAGCGGGCGTCGAAGCCCTCGCCCGTATCGCTGATCCGGACCATCGGCCGCCCGGTTTCGACCCGGTGCAGATAGCCCTCGTAGAGCACGGCCGCGTCCTGGGCGAGCAGGCCGGTCTCGACCTGCAGGCCCGACTTCTTCAGCCGCTCGACGCCCCGGCCGGAGGCGAAGGGCGACGGATCGACGGCGGCGACCACGACCCGGGCGATGCCGGCGTCCATCAGGTAGTTCGAGCAGGAGGTGCGGCCCGAGGAGCGCGCCCCGCACGGCTCCATGGTGACATAGGCGGTGGCGCCCCTCGCCCGGTCGCCGGCGGCGGGCACGGCCTGCTCCTCGGCGTGAGGACGACCACCGGGGGCGGTGGCGGCCTCGGAGACGATCTCGCCGTCCCTGACGATGACGCAGCCGACCGCCGGATTGGGCCAGGTCTGGCCCATCCGCGCCTTGGCCAGGGTAATGGCCCGGCCCATGAAGCGGATGTCGTCGGAAGCCTGCTGCGCGTCCGTCATGGTTCAGGCTCCCGGCAAGGGCGGCAGTTCGGTCGCCCGGGCCTCGTCGAGGTAGCGGGCGGCGGTCGGTTTGAGATCGGCGTCCAGCGTGATGTCCAGCGGATTGCCGGTGGGAATCTCCACGCCGACGATGCGGTCGTCGGGCACGGCGAACAGGTGTTTGACGATGGCGCGGAGCGAGTTGCCGTGGGCCGCGATCAGCACGTCGTCGCCGGCCCGCAGGCGCAGCGCGATGGCCTCGTTCCAGTAGGGCAGCACCCGGTCGAGCGTGGTCTTGAGGCTTTCCGTGTCCGGGATGGTCTGGCCGGCGTAGCGAGGATCGGAGGCGAAGTCGTATTCGCCGCCGGGGGCCAGGGGCGGGGGCGGGACATCGTAGCTGCGCCGCCAGATCTTCACCTGGTCCTCGCCGTGCTTCGCGGCGGTTTCGGCCTTGTCGAGGCCGGTCAGCCCGCCGTAGTGGCGTTCGTTCAGACGCCAGTCCTCGATCACCGGCACGTCCTTCAGCCCGGCCGAGTCCAGCGCCAGGGCGCCGGTTCGCTTCGCCCGCCTGAGGACCGAGGTGAACATGACGTCCGGGGTGAAGCCGGCCCCGGCGATCAGCTCGCCGCCGCGCCGCGCCTGGGCCTCGCCCTCCGCGGTCAGGTCGACGTCGACCCAGCCGGTGAAGCGGTTCTCCAGGTTCCACTGGCTCTGGCCGTGGCGCAGCAGGATCAGGCGAGGCATTCAGGTCTCCGATGATGTCGGTTCGGGGTAGGCCGGGGGTCGGGACCGGTCAAGGTTGCTCCGGTTTCTCGGCAACGCGGCGCCCATAGCGCCGTTCCCGCGTTGTTGTGAGCCTCCGGCCGCCTGTCTATACCGGGCGCCGTTCAGACAAGGACCGATCATGATCAAGCCCCGCCAGGACCTTCGCCCGAACACGGCCGATTACGAGACCGTGCCGCTGGTGAAGTCGACGGGCTTCCGCGAATACGACGCCCGCTGGATCCTCGAGAAGGAGATCAACCTGCTGGGCATCCAGGCGCTGGGTCTCGGGCTGGCGACCTATGTGCACGAGATCGGGCAGCGGCCGCGCATCGTGGTCGGCCACGACTACCGCTCCTATTCGCTGGCGGTGAAACAGGCCCTGACGTTGGGTCTGCTCGAAGGCGGCATGGAGGTGGTCGACATCGGCCTGGCCCTGTCGCCGATGGCCTATTTCGCCCAGTTCGAACTGGACTGCCCCTGCGTGGCCATGGTCACGGCCAGCCACAACGAGAACGGCTGGACCGGGGTCAAGATGGGGGCCCAGCCGCCGTTGACCTTCGGCCCCGACGAGATCGGCCGGCTGAAGGACATCGTGCTCAACGGCGAGGGCGTGGCGCGCGCCGGCGGCATGCTGACCCGGGTCGAGGACTTCCGCGAACGCTATATCGCCGACATCGTCTCGAAGACGAAGCTGACCCGGCCGGTCAAGGTGGTGGCGGCCTGCGGCAACGGCACGGCGGGGGCCTTCGCGCCGGAGGCCCTGCGCCGCATGGGCGCCGAGGTGATCGAGATGGACACCCGGCTCGACTATAGTTTCCCGAAATACAACCCGAACCCCGAGGACCACGCCATGCTGATGCAGATGGCGGCCAGGGTGCGCGAGACGGGGGCGGACGTGGCGCTCGGCTTCGACGGCGACGGCGACCGCTGCGGCGTCGTCGACGATACCGGCGAGGAGATCTTCGCCGACAAGATCGGCCTGATGCTGGGCCGCGACCTGTCAGCCCTGCACCCGAACGCCACCTTCGTCGTCGATGTGAAATCGACCGGCCTGTACAAGACCGACGCGGTGCTGAAGGCGAACGGGGCCGATACCGTCTACTGGAAGACCGGCCACAGCTACATCAAGCGCAAGACGGCGGAGCTGGGCGCGCTGGCCGGTTTCGAGAAGTCGGGCCACTTCTTCTTCAACGCCCCGCTGGGCCACGGCTATGACGACGGCATCGTCGCGGCGGGGGCGGTGCTGGCCATGCTCGACCGCAATCCGGGGAAGAAGCTCTCCGACCTGAAGAGGGCCCTGCCGGACGCCTGGACCAGCCTGACCATGTCGCCGCACTGCGACGACGAGCTGAAATACGAGGTGCTGTCCCGCATCGTGGCCGAATACGAGGCGCTGGCGGCGTCGGGCGGCTCGATCCTCGGCCGGAAGATCGTTGAGGCGATCACCGTCAACGGGGTGCGGGTGCATCTTGAGGACGGCAGCTGGGTGCTGGTCCGGGCGTCGTCCAACAAGCCGGAGCTGGTGGTGGTGGTCGAAAGCATGCGCTCCGAGGACGACATGCGCGCCCTGTTCCGCGACGAGGTGAAGCCGCGGCTGGCCAAATACGGCGAGATCGGCGCCTACAATCAGGAAATCTGAGGGGGCTCAGACCAGCGCCAGCAGGCCGATCAGGCCCAGCGCCAGCCCCAGCAGGGCCAGCAGCGACAGGATCACGACGGCGGTGATGCGGACGCCGGAGCGGGCCACGGCGCGCGCGTCGGTGCTGAGGCCGAGCGCGGCCATGGCCAGCACCGTCAGAGCCGTGGTCAGCCAGCCGAGAACCGGCAGGACGGCGGCCGGGACCAGGCCCGTCGAACGGGCGGCCATCATCAGCAAAAAGCCGACAATGAACCACGGCAGCAGGTGGCGGAGCGGCACGCGAGGGGCCGGAGCCCCGGCATCGGCGGCGCCGGGCTGCGACCGGCGGCGCAGGGCGACCGACACGGCGAGGGCGAGGCAGACGGGACCGAGCATCAGCACGCGGACCAGCTTGATCAGGGTTCCCGCCTGGGCGGCGACGGCCCCCACCGGCATGGTGGCGGCCAGCACCTGCGGCACGGCGTAGACAGTCAGGCCGGCCAGAACGCCGTACTGGACGCCGCTCATCTGTAACGCCACGCCGAGCAACGGCAGCAGGAGGACGACGACGACGCCGAGCACGGCGGTGAAGGCGATGGCCGCCGACACGTCGCGCGCGTCGGCGTCGATGACGGGAGCCACAGCGGCGATGGCCGAGTTGCCGCAGATGGCGTTGCCGCAGGCGATCAGCACCGCCATGCGCCGCGGCAGGCGCAGCAGTCGGCCGAGGCCGTAGCTGGCCGCGATGGCGAGGGCCACGATCACCACCGTTCCGGCCAGCAGCCCCGGCCCGATGGCCATCACCGTCGCGGCGCTGACCGAGGCGCCGAGCAGGGCCACGGCGATCTCCAGCAGGGTCCGGGCGCTGAACTCGATTCCAGGGCGGACCGAGGCCGGCGGGGTCCACACCGAGCGGATCGCGGCGCCGATCAGGATGGCCAGCACGATGGCGTCGATCCAGCCGCGCCCGAACAGCCGCAGCTCCAGCGCCTGGACGGCGAGCGCGGCGATGGCCACCGCCGCACAGGCGGCGAGGCCGGGGATCAGGGACAGGGCGGCCCCGGCCACGGAAAAAGGGCCAGGCGCCGGCGCGCGCGGAGGAATCATGAGGCCAGACTGCGCCACGCGGGGCCTGCTTTCCATGACCCAATTCGAGGGCCCGGGTTCGGGCGGCGCCGAAAGGCACGGAAACGGCTCAGCCGCGTTAAGCCTGCATGCCTCGGGTGCCTGCCGCTTTCGCCGCGAAGATCATCGACAACATGCGGGGCTACGCCATCATAGCGATGACGGAAGACGGGACCGTCACGGAATGGCTGGCGGACGCCGAGGCGCTCACCGGCTGGTCCCGCGAGGAGGCGCTGGGCATGAATATCAGCGCGATCTTCACTGAGGCTGACCGCGCCGCCGGGGCCCATATTAAGGAGATTCGCAAGGCGGTGGCGGAAGGCCGTTGCGAGGACTCCCGCTGGCATCTGCACAGGAACGGGTCCCGCTTCTGGGCCAATGGACTGACGCTGCCGCTGGTGGACGGCGACGCCGTGGTCATGAAGGTTTTCCGCGACGAGACCCCGCTGAAGCGGGCGGACGACCAGCGCATCCTGCTGCTCAACGAGCTGAATCACCGGGTGAAGAACTCGCTCGCAACCGTCCAGTCGGTCGTCGACCAGACATTGAGATCGGCGGGGGTGAATGCCGGGGTCCGCAACGATCTGACCGCCCGGATCATGGCTCTGTCCAGCGCGCACAATGTGCTGGTCGACCAGAATTGGGCCGGGGCCGAGCTGGAGGCGATCATCCGAGACGTGACCCGGGCCTTCGAAGGGCCGGTCCCGAGAGTCCATCTGGAGGGCGAGCCGGTGCAACTGCACCCCTCGCAGGCGGTGACCCTGTCGCTGGTCCTGCACGAGCTGGTGACGAACGCGGCCAAATACGGCGCCCTGTCGATCCCGGAGGGCCGGGTCGAGATCAACTGGAATCTCTCCCACGACTCGGAGGGGTTGAGGTTCCTGACCCTGCTATGGCGCGAGCGGGACGGCCCCCCGGTCGCCCCGCCGACGCGGGCCGGCTTCGGCACCCGGCTGCTGGCCAGCGCCCTGAACCCTCAGCACGGCGGGGCGCGGGTCCGCTACGAACCCGAAGGCGTCTGCGCCTTGCTGTCCTTCCGGCTTGTGGAGAAGGCGCCGGCGGTGGTCATGGCCGCGGGCGCGGCTCCGGTCGCGGGCTAGACCGCCGCCTTCACCGCCGCCGAGACATCGGCGACGACCGCCTTGACCAGCGTCGCATCGTCGCCCTCGGCCATGACGCGGATCAGCTTCTCGGTGCCCGACGGACGGACCAGCAGCCGTCCCTGGCCGGCGAGGCGGGCCTCGGCGTCGGCGATGGCGGCCTTGACAGCGGCGTCGTCGAGCGGCCGGGCGGCCTTGTAGCGGACGTTCTCGAGCTTCTGCGGGACCTTGTCGAACTGGCGGGCCAGCTCGCTCATCGGCCGACCGCTTTCCACCAGCACGGCGAGCACCTGCAGCGCCGACATCAGGCCGTCGCCGGTGGTGGCGTAGTCGTGCAGGATGATGTGGCCGGACTGTTCGCCGCCCAGGTTGAAGCCGCCCTCGCGCATCCGCTCCATGACGTAGCGGTCGCCGACCCTGGTCCGCTCCAGCGTCAGCCCCTCGGCCTGCAACCGGCGCTCGAGCCCGAGGTTGGACATCACGGTGGCGACGAGGCCGCCGCCCTTCAGTTGCCCCCGGCGGGCCCAGTCCAGCGCCACCATGGCCATGATCTGGTCGCCGTCAACGACCTGGCCCTTCTCGTCGCAGATGATGACCCGGTCGGCGTCGCCGTCCAGCGCGATGCCGATGTCGGCGCGATAGGTGCGCACGGCGTCGGCCAGGGTCTCCGGATGGGTCGAGCCGCAATCGGCGTTGATGTTCAGTCCGTTCGGTTCGACGCCGACGGCGCAGACCTCGGCCCCCAGTTCGTAGAGGGTGGTCGGCGCGACCTTGTAGGCAGCGCCGTTGGCGCAGTCGACGGCGATGCGCAGGCCCTGCAGGCTGAGGCCCTTGGGGAAGCTGGCCTTGGCGATCTCGACGTAGCGGGCCTGGCTGTCGTCGATGCGCTTGACCCGGCCGAGCGCGTCGGGCGGGGCCAGATCGGCGTCGAGCGCCTGGTCCATCATCGACTCGATCTTCAGCTCGACGGTGTCGGACAGCTTGTAGCCGTCGGGGCCGAACAGCTTGATGCCGTTGTCGAGGTAGGAGTTGTGCGAGGCCGAGATCATCACCCCGATGTCGGCCCGCATCGAGCGGGTCATCATGGCCACGCCGGGCGTCGGCAACGGGCCGAAGGTGCGCACGTCCATGCCGGCGGCCGAGAAGCCGGCGACGAGGGCGGGCTCGATCATGTAGCCGGAAAGGCGGGTGTCCTTGCCGATCACCACGAGGTGGCGGCGGTCGTCGGAGGACATGAACATGCGGCCGGCGGCGAGGCCGACGCGCAGGGCCACCTCGGCGGTCATCGGGTGCGAATTGGCGCGGCCGCGGATGCCGTCGGTGCCGAAATAGCGTCTCTCGCCCAAGCCTTGTCCTCCGCCCGAAATCATCGGAAACCGGTTTTTAAGTGCCGGTTCGCCAGACACCTCCTAGAGCCTGTTGAGCAGAAGTTGAACCGTCATCCTCGGGCTCGACCCGAGGATCAGACCATCCGGTGCTCGCTGGGGGGCGCACGGTCGCGGTCGCGGGGCCGTTCTCCGCCGCACAGCCCCGCTTTTCCCCTGATCCTCAGGTCGAGCCGAGGATGACGGCGGAGAAGGCGGAGCCTACAGACGGGCCGGAGCGCCCAGGAGACATTGAATATGTGCGGCATCATCGGCGTGACCGGTACGGGCCCGGCGGTTCCCCGGCTGATCGACAGCCTGAAGCGGCTGGAATACCGCGGCTATGACTCGGCCGGGGTGGCGGCGCTGGTCGACGGGCGCATCGAGCGCCGCCGCGCCAAGGGCAAGATCCGCGAGCTGGAGGCCGTGCTGGCCGCCGAACCGCTGAACGCCACCGTCGGCATCGGCCACACCCGCTGGGCCACCCACGGCGCGCCGACGACGACCAACGCCCATCCGCACAAGGCCGGGCGGGTGACTCTGGTCCACAACGGCATCATCGAGAATTTCGCCGAACTGAAGGCCGAACTGGCCGCCGAGGGCCACGTCTTCGAGAGCCAGACCGACACCGAGGTGGTGGCTCACATGCTGGACCGGGAGCTGTCGCGCGGGAACGATCCGCTGGTCGCCTTCAAGGCGGTCCTCGACCGGCTGACCGGGGCGTATGCGCTGGCGGTGCTGATCGAGGGCGAGGACGGGCTGATCATGGGCGCCCGGCGCGGCAGCCCGCTGGTGGTCGGTTGGGGCGAGGGCGAGATGTACCTCGGTTCCGACGCGCTGGCGGTCGGGCCGTTCACCCAGCAGATCTCGTATCTGGAGGAGGGCGACTACGTCGGCATCGACCGCTCCGGCGCGCGGATGTTCGACGTGGACGGCGCCGCCGTCGACCGGCCGGTGGTGCAGGTCTCAGCCTCCTCGGCCCTGGTCGAGAAGGGCGAGTACCGCCACTTCATGGAGAAGGAGATCCACGAGCAGCCGGACAGCGTGCAGCACACCCTGTCGGAATACCTCGACTTTGTGAACGGGCGGGCCAAGACGGGCGAGACCGACTTCACCGCCGTCGACCGCATCCAGATCGTGGCCTGCGGCACCGCCTTCTACGCGGGGCAGATCGGCCGCTACGCCTTCGAGAAGCTGGCCGGCCTGCCGTGCGACGTCGAGATCGCCTCGGAGTTCCGCTACCGCCAGCCGGCGCTGACGCCGGGGACGCTGGCCGTGGCGGTCAGCCAGTCGGGCGAGACGGCGGACACCCTGGCCAGCCTGTCATGGTGCAAGGCGAACGGCCTCAAGACGGCGGCCCTGGTCAATGTCCATTCGTCTTCGATGGCGCGCGAGGCCGGGACGCTGTGGCCGACTCACGCCGGGCCCGAGATCGGCGTCGCCTCGACCAAGGCCTTCACCGCCCAGGTCGCGGCCCTGCTGGCGCTGGCGGTGGCGGCGGGCGTGCAGCGCGGCCGGATCGACGCCGCGAAGGAGGCCGAGCTGGTCCGGGCCCTGTTCGAGGCTCCGCGCCTGATCGCAGAGGCCATGCTGATGGAGGATGCGCTGAAGGCGGTGGCCCACGACGTGGCCAAGGCCACCGACGTGCTGTTCCTCGGCCGTGGCGCGATGTTCCCGCTGGCCATGGAAGGCGCGCTGAAGCTGAAGGAGATCAGCTATATCCACGCTGAGGGCTACGCCGCCGGCGAGCTGAAGCACGGGCCGATCGCCCTGGTGGACGAACTGACCCCGATCGTGGCGCTGGCCCCGCTGGACGAGGTGTTCGAGAAGACGGCGTCGAACCTGCAGGAGGTGGCGGCGCGCGGCGGGCCGGTGATCATGATCGCGCCGAAATCCGCCCCCGATCCGCACGGCGCCGGCATTCGCCGCGTCGACGCGCCGGAGTGCCATTCGCTGATCGCGCCGCTGGTCTATGCGGTGCCGGTGCAGCTGCTGGCCTATTATGTGGCGGTGCAGAAGGGCACCGACGTCGACCAGCCGCGCAATCTGGCCAAGTCCGTCACGGTCGAGTGATCGCATCGCGGCGCACCGACCCCTCCACCATTCGCGAAGCGAACCGGAAGGATATGCGTTAGGCTGCCCGACCTCGCCGTTCAGGATATCGCATGACCGACCAGACCCGCCGCCTTCGCAAGGCCGTCCTGCCCGTCGCCGGCCTCGGCACGCGGGTGCTGCCCGGCACCAAGACCACGCCCAAGGAGCTGCTCAACGTCGTCGACCGGCCGATCCTCAGCTACATCGTGGAAGAAGCCCGCGAGGCGGGGATAGAGCACATCGTCTTCGTCACCGGCCGCTCGAAGGGGGCGATCGAGGACTATTTCGACCACCAGATCGAGCTCGAGGCCCAGCTGGCGGCCAAGGGCAAGACCGACATCCTCGACATGATGAACGCCGAGCTGGCCAGCGCCGGCGAGATGAGCTTCACGCGCCAGATGCAGCCGCTGGGCCTCGGCCACGCGGTCTGGTGCGCCCGCGACATCATCGGCGACGAGCCGTTCGCCGTCCTGCTGCCGGACGTCATCGTCGACGCCGCGCCGGGGGCGCTGAAACAGTTGGCGGATGTCTATGCAGAAGTCGGCGGCAATGTGATCGGCGTCGAGGCCGTGCCGGAGAGCGAAACCCACAAATACGGCATCGTGGATCCCGAGAACCGCGACGGCCGTCATATCCGCATGAAGGGGATGGTCGAGAAGCCGCCGCGCGGCGAGGCGCCGTCCAACCTGTCGATCTCGGGCCGCTATATCCTGCAGCCGGAGATCTTCGGCATCCTCGAGACCCAGCCCCGCGGGGCGGGGGGCGAGATCCAGCTGACCGACGGCATGGCCCGGCTGATGAAGGACCAGACCTTCACCGCCGTGGAGTACGAGGGCGTGACCCACGACTGCGGCGACAAGATCGGCCTGTTGCGCGCCAACGTCGCCCTGGCGCTGAAGCGTCCGGACCTCGGCGAGCAGGCCCGCGCGGCCATAGCCGCGCTGCTCTGATCCGTCAGCGGTTCGAGGGCTGGCCGGTGACCTTGCAGACGTTGTCGAGTTGGGGACGGCCGGACTGGCTGCCGGTCGGCGACAGGACGCCGCCGCGAGCCGTGCAGTCCGCCGCCAGCCGCTCGTATTCGGACTGGTAGCGGTCCGGGCCCACGTGGGAGGCGCAGGCCGACAGGGCGACGGCGAGAACGGCGGGGGCCGCGAAGTGGACGATACGCATGGCGTTTCTCCGGGTTAACCGTGGGATACTATAGAGCTTGAGCGGCGGTTCCGTTCAACGGCTTCGATGAGGCGGGCGAGATCGGCGGGAGACGACAGGCGGTGGTCGCCGCCCTCGACCAGATCGAGGGCCACGTCCGCGCCGGTCAGACGCTCGATCAGCATGATCTGACGCCGCCACGGCACCACGTCGTCGGCGCGGCCCTGCAGGATATGGACGGGGGCGGCGACCGGCAGGGGACCGCGCAGCAGCAGCCACTCCCGGGCTTCCTCGAACATCGTTCGCGTCAGGACGTATTCGCCCAAACCTTGACCAGGCGGGCCCTCCTCGACGACCAGCGTCTCGCCCTCCCGCAGGATGGCCTGCCGCTCGTGATCGGCGAGGCCGGGCCACATCAGGTCCTCGGTGAAATCGGGGGCCGGATTGACCAGCACCAGACCCGCCAGCCGCTCAGGCCGGGCGACCGCGAGCAGCAGGGCGACCCAGCCGCCCATCGACGACCCGACGGGGATCACCGGCCCCTCGATGCTGTCGATCAGGGCCAGGGCGTCGTCGCGCCAGCGCCCGATCGTCGCCTTGCGCCAGTCGCCGGATGACCGGCCATGGGCGAAATGGTCGTAGCGGACGTAGTTCCAGCCACGCTCGCGCGCCGCCGCGTCCAGAGCCAGGGCCTTGGTTCCCTCCATGTCCGAGCGGAAACCCCCGATCCAGACGACGGTCGGACCCGAGCCCCTGACGCGCTTCAGGGCCAGGGTTTCGCCGTTCGGTCGGGTCAGGCGTTCCAGATCGTCCATCGGCGTCCCTCTCGCGCAATCGTTTCGGGACTGATAGCGAACGTCCGCAAGCGAAGCGAAGGCCAATCCGCGTGTCCGAACCCAAGGTTCTGTTCGTCACCTCCAACCGCATCGGCGACTGCGTCATCTCGTCGGGCGTGATCCGCGAAATCGGCCGTCAGCTGCCGGGCGCGCGCATCACCGTCGCCTGCGGCCGGCCCCCCGCGCCGCTGTTCCGGTCCGCGCCGGGGGTCGAGCGGGTCATCATCCTCGACAAGAAGAAGTTCGCCGGACACTGGATCGAGCTGTGGAAGCAGGTCTGGCGCACCCGCTGGGACATGGTCATCGACATCCGCGGCTCGGCGCTGGCGTTTCAGGTGCGGGCGAAGACGCGGCGAGTTTACCACCGGGGACTGGAGACCGGCCTGCCCAAGGTCGAGATGGTTTCCCGGATGATGGGGGCCGAACGGACGCTGGATCCGGAGATCTTCCTTGACGCCCGGGCCGAGCGCGAGGCGGGAGACGTGCTGAATCCGCAACTGTTGGAAGGGCCCGGACCGGGTCCTGTCCTGGCCCTGGCCCCCATCGCCCATCAGCCGGGCAAGAGCTGGCCCGCCGACCGTTGGGGCCAGCTGGTCGAGAAGCTCAAGGCCGAGCCCCGCTTCACGGGCTGGCGATTCATGCTGGTCGGCGGCCCGGGCGATCACGCTCCCGCGGCGCCGGCCCTGGCGGCTGCGGGCGACCGCGGCCTCGACTTCGTCGGCAAGGGCGACATTCTCGCCTCGGCGGCGGCCATCAACGGCGCGGCGCTGTTCGTCGGCAACGATTCCGGACTGATGCACGTGGCCGCCGCTGCGGGGCGTCCAACGCTGGGCCTGTTCGGTCCGACCGAGTGGTGGCTGTACGGTCCGTGGGGGCCGAAGACCCGCACCGTGGCCTCCAACGAGACGCGTGGCGAGTTCGCGCCGATCGAGGCCCTGACGGTGGATCATGTGTTCGAGGCGGTGCTGGGTCTGCACGATGCGTTCATCGGCGCGGGCATCGGCGCCCCGGGCCCTGCGAAACCTTGAAGAGACGGGCGTTCGCGGTCATATAGAGCCGCTTGAGGGGAACGCCGCGATCCGTGGCGCGCTCCCTCGTGCAAACCGCCTTCGTCCACTTAAAGGAAACGACGCCCATTCGCCGTCCTATGAACCAGCCGCCCGTCAAGGACGGGCCGCCCATGAACCACGATATCCGCGCGCCGCGCGTTCTGCTGATTGATCAGAACGGCGAAAAGCAGGGCGTCATGCCCACCTCCGCCGCGCTGGAAGCCGCCGAAGAGGCCGGCATGGACCTGGTTCAGATCGTCTCCACCTCCGAACCGCCGGTGGCGAAGATCCTCGACTACGGCAAATTCCGTTTCCAGGAGCAGAAGAAGAAGGCCGAGGCGCGCAAGCGTCAGAAGGTCGTCGAGCTGAAGGAGATCAAGCTCCGGCCGAACATCGACACCCACGACTACGAGGTGAAGGCCAAGGCCATGCACCGCTTCTTCGACGAGGGCGACAAGGTCAAGGTGACCCTGCGCTTCCGGGGCCGCGAGATGGCCCACCCGGAGCTGGGCATGAAGCTGCTCAACAAGGTCCAGGCCGACTTCGAGGAAGTGGCCAAGGTCGAGTACGCGCCGCGCATGGAAGGCCGCCAGATGATCATGATCCTCGCGCCGAAATAGGCCGGGCGACCTGGTGTTTTGGAGAGCCCCGACCGGAAGCGGTCGGGGCTTTTCTTTTGCCGCGCTGGTCGTGCACCCTTGCGGCAGGGGCGGCCGGCGTTGGAAAAGGATACTCGGCAAGGGGGAGATGTTGCGCGTGTTCAAGTCAGGGATGATGGCGTTCGCCCTCGCGGTCGCCGCGTTGGGCGGCGTGGGAAGCCCAGACGCCTGGGCCCAGAGCCCGGCTCCCGCGCCCCTCGAGGCCTACGGCGCCACGCCCGCCATCGAGCATATTCAGCTGTCGCCCAGCGGTGAGCGGATCGCCCGCATCACCGTCGCGGGCGAGACCCGCGCGATCGCGGTGACCAGCCTCGTGACCGGCGAGAACCTCTTCGTCGCCGATATCGGCGTCTTCAAGGTACGCGACCTGCGGTGGATCGGCGAAGGCCGGGTTCTGGTGGTCACTTCGCAGACGCGCAACATCGCCTCGCTGGGGGCGCCGCGCTCAGAGCTGTTCTTCGGCCAGATGATCGACCTGGAGACACAGAGGGTGGTCCAGGTGCTGGATCGCACGCCGGATGTGCTGGCCGTGCTTTACGGGCCTGCCTCGGTCCGCAGCACCAGGGAGGGCGACACCCTGTTCGTGCGCGGGATCAACGCCTCGAACGGCCAGGTCAACCTGCATCGCATCGACCTCCGGACCGGGCGCGGCCGTTCGGTGGCCTACATGGATCACACGACCGAGGACTATGTGCTGGACAGCGAAGGCCAGGTCATCGCCATGGCGCGCTATGACGAGCTGACCGGCCGCTGGACCTTGCGCCTGCCCGACGGTCGGAATTACCGCGAGGCCTGGGCGGTCGACGCGCCGGTCGACCTTCCAGCCTTCCACGGCATGGGCCGCACGCCCCGCACCGTCGTCGTCGGCGCCGACCGGCCGGACCTCGCGCCGGAGGCCGACGCTTCGGACGTCCTGTTCGAGGTCGATGTGGACACCGGCGACTGGAGCCGGCTGCCGTTCGAGCACCATCCGGACTTCCTGGTCCACCATCCCCGCACCCGTCTGCTGATCGGAGCCGGCCGCATGAAAGAGGAGGGCGTCGGCTACGAGTTTCTGGACCCTCTGGCGTCGCGTCGCTGGGAGGCCGTCGAACGGGCCTTCAGGGACAAGGCCCCTGAACTGGTGTCGTGGAACGACGCGCTGAACCGGGTTGTCGTGTTCACCGACACGGCGGAGTCGGGCCAGTACCAGCTGGTCGATTTCGACCGCGGCGTCGCCGACATCGTGGGCGATGCCTATCCCGCCATCGCGCCCGGGCAGGTGGGGGCCGTGCGGTCCATTCATTACTCCGCCGAGGACGGGCTGCAAATTCACGGCTATCTGACCCTGCCGCCGGGCGCGACCGAACCCTCGGGCCTGCCGCTGGTGGTCCTGGCCCATGGAGGACCGGCGTCCCGGGACGTGGCGGGTTTCGACTGGTGGGCCCAGGCGCTGGCCTCCCGCGGCTACGCCGTGCTGCAGGCCAATTTCCGGGGCTCGACCGGTTACGGCAGAGACTTCCTGGAGGCCGGCTACGGCGAGTGGGGCCGCAAGATGCAGACCGATCTCTCCGACGGCGTGCGCTGGCTGGCGACCGAGGGCGTGATCGACCCGGAGCGCGTCTGCATCGTCGGCGCCAGCTACGGCGGCTATGCGGCCATGGCGGGCCTGGCCCTCGACGGCGACGTCTATCGCTGCGGAGTCTCGGTCAGCGGCGTCTCGGACCTGCGCCGCATGGTCAACCGGGAGGCGCAACTCGAATCCACGAGGGATAGTCAGGCCATCCGCTACTGGAACCGGTTCATGGGGGCGGAGCGACTCAATGACCGGTCTCTCGACGAACTGTCCCCGGCCCGGCTCGCGGCCTCCGTCGACGGCCCCCTGCTCTTGATTCACGGCAAGGACGACACCGTGGTGCCAATCGAACAGAGCCGGATCATGGCCGAGGCCCTGAGACGGGCCGGCAAGCCCGTCGAGTTCGTGGAATTGCCCGGCGAGGACCACTGGCTGTCGCGGTCCGCCACCCGTCAACGCATGCTGATCGAGACGGTCCGGTTCCTCGAGGCGAACAATCCGGCGGGCCCGACGAACTGAGGGGTGCGACCACGGGCGAAGGCCGTCCACACGCCATCGGTTTCGAGACGCCCCGACCGGAACCGGCCGGGGCGTTTTTCATCACAGAGCCTTGCGGCCTCTTGCGTGCGGTGGCGGACTGACGGAGAGATCGGCGCCCCAGTCTTCCGGACATGACCGTGACCCCGACGCCTGTCGCTCCCCAGCCCTCGCGATCCGCGCTCGGCGTCCTGTTCACGGTGGTGTTCATCAACCTCGTGGGCTTCGGCATCGTCGTGCCGCTGCTGCCGTTTTACGGCCAGACGCTGGACGCGCCGCCGTGGCAGGTGGCGCTGATGTTCTCGGCCTATTCGCTCGGCCAGTTCGTGGCGGAGCCGTTCTGGGGCCGGCTGTCCGACCGGATCGGCCGCAAGCCCGTGCTGCTGATCACCGTGCTGGCCAACGCCGCCGGCTATCTGGCCCTCGCCTTCGTTCCGAACATCTGGCTGGCCATCGCCGTCCGGCTGTTCACCGGCCTGGGCGCAGGCAACATCTCGACCGTCCAGGGCTATGTCGCCGACGTCACGCCGCCGGAACTGCGCGCCGGCCGGATGGGCCTGATCGGCGCGGCCTTCGGTCTGGGCTTCATCGTCGGACCGGGACTGGGCGGACTCCTCACGCGGCCGGACCTCGGGACGCTGGGCTATCAGCTGCCCATCTTCGTCGCCGCCGGCCTGTGCCTGCTGGCCGCCGTCGGGGTCGTGGTGCTGTTGAAGGAGAGCCGGGCCAAGGCCGATCCGGCGGCGGCGCGGCCGCCGTTCCTCGGCGGGGTGCACGACGCGGTGGCCAATCCGGTGGTGTCGCGGGTGCTGCTGGTGACCCTGATCTACATGGCCGGCTTCTCGGGCATGGAGTCGACCTTCGGCTTCTGGACCGAGGCCCGCTACGAATGGGGCGCGCGTGAAGTGGGCCTCAGCTTCATGGCGGTCGGCGTGGTCTCGGTCATCTGCCAGGGCTTCCTGGCCGGACGGCTGGCCCGCCGCTTCGGCGAGGCGCGGGTGCTCGCGGTAGGCTGCCTGATCTTTGGAACCGGACTGGTCGGTCAGGTCGTAGCCAGCCGGATGCTGCCCGAGGCCGATTTCCTCGTGCCGGTGATCATGGCGGTCGGCGCCTTCGGCATGGCCGTCACCATGCCGAACATCTCGGCCCTGATCTCCCGCTCGGTCGATCCGGACCGCCAGGGGGCCATGCTGGGGCTGAACATGGCCGCCAGCTCCAGCGCCCGGATCTTCGGACCGATGGCGGCGGGCGCGATCTTTTCCGGCGTCGGGCATGACTGGCCCTTCCTGATCGGCGCGGCCCTGACCCTTCCGGCGGCGGCGATGGCGATCAACGCCGGCCGCGCCTTCCGGCTTCGTCAGGGATCGGCCGTCGCGCAACCCGCGGAGTAGCGGCCTCGCGTTTGACGCTTGGCTCCGCCGGGCGAGGGCCTTACGGTTGCGCTATCGGAACCTTGGGGTGGGGCCATGTTCATTCGGAATTTCTGCATCGCCGTGGCCGCCGCCTCGGCCACCATGCTCGGCGGAGCGGTCGCGGCGCAGGCGCAGCCGGCCCCGATCGAGGCCTATGCCGCCCTGCCCGCGATCGAAAGCGTGGCGGTGTCGGACGATGGGACCGAACTGGCCTACATCAGCCGGCGCGGCGGGGACTCCCAAGTGGTGGTTCAGTCCCGGTCCGGAGAGGTGCTCGTGACCGTCGATGTGAGCGACAGACGGCCCAGCCGGGTCTTCTGGGTGTCCAGGGATCACGTCGCGATCGAGTCTCTGGTTCTGAACTCCCATCTCTTCATCAGCACCACACATCTGCCGCAGCTGGATATCGTCAACGTCCGCACCCGTGGCGTCGCGCGGGTCCTGAGGTCCGCCGACAAGGGCGTCATCAATGCGGTGTTCGATCGCTGGCGCGGACACTACCGCGGCGAGCCGACGCTGTACGTGCAGGCGGTGACCAGCGAGGACTACGCCTACACCCAGGACATCTACCGCGTGGACCTGGACTCCGGCCGCGGCCGCCGTATCGCGACGGGGCTGGAAGACACCGTAGGTTACCTCGTGCGGCCGGACGGCGAAATCGCGGCGCGTATCGCCCTTTCGAGGGACAGCGCCCGCACCCGTCTGACGGCTCCGTCGGGCGGCGGCTGGCGTAACGTGTTCGAACAGACGGCCCCGCTCGACGGCCCGGGAATCTGGGGTTTCGCCCAGGATCCGGACAAGGTTATCGTCTCGACGCAGGAGGGAACCGACATCTACCTGACCGAGATTTCGCTTTCGACCGGCGAGGCCGGAGAGCGACGTCGGCAGGAAGGCCCGGCGACGGGGCCCCTCTACGACCGGAATCAACGTCTGGTCGGGCTAGACGTTGTCGGCGATGACGCGGACTACACCTTCTACGAGCCCCGGCTGGAGCAGGCCTGGACGACCTTGGTGCAGGGACTGCCCGGCAAGCGGCTGCGCCTCGGGTCCTTCAGTTCGGACTATCAGACGGTGGTGGTCCGCAGCGAGGGCGACACCGATTCCGGGACCTACTATCTGTACGACGCCGCCGCCCGCTCGGTCTCCGTCGTGGGGCGGGCCTATCCGGAGGTAGGGCCGGAGAACATCGCTCCGATCTCGATGATCACCTACACCGCCGCCGACGGCATGGAGCTTTACGGCTATCTGACCCTGCCCCGGGGGCGGCCAAGCCGCGACCTGCCGCTGATCCTCCTTCCGCACGGCGGGCCGGCGTCGCGCGACTACGCCGAATTCGACTGGTGGAGTCAGGCGCTGGCGGCGCGCGGCTATGCGGTGTTCCAGCCCCAGTTCCGTGGCTCCGACGGCTTTGGGGAAGCCTATCTGCAGGCCGGCTACGGCGAGTGGGGCCGCAAGATGCAGACCGACCTGACCGACGGCATCGCCCATCTCGCCGGGCTCGGCATCGTCGATCCGGCGCGGGTCTGCGTCGTTGGGGCCAGCTATGGCGGATACGCCGCCTTGGCCGGCGTGGCGATGCAGCCCGACTCCTATCGTTGCGCCGTTTCGGTGGCCGGAGTGTCGGACCTGCGCCAGATGCTGCGTTCGGAGGCGCGGGCGGTCGGGTTCGGAAACCAGTCGCGCAACCCGGTGATCCGCTACTGGAACCGGTTCATGGGCGGCGATGGCTACAACGACGCCTCGCTGGACGAGCGGTCGCCGGCCCGCCTGGTCTCGGCCATCAAGGCTCCGGTCCTGCTGCTTCATGGACGGGACGACACGGTCGTTCTCTACGAGCAGAGCGAGATCATGTTCGAGGCCATGCGGCGGGCCGGCAAGACGGTGAAGATGACGCCGCTGGAAGGCGAGGACCACTGGCTGTCCTTCCCGTCCACGCGGCGGCAGATGCTGACCGAGACGATCGAATTCATTGAGGAGCACAACCCGCCGCGCTAGGCGTAAGGCCGTCAGCGCTTGCCATCAGGCCCTGCTTCGACTAGAAGCCGCGCCTTCGCGTACCGAACCGCCGGGCGAACAGGCATGCCTGGGCGGTTCCTAAACAGGGCGACCACCCCTCGGGCTCAAGTAGCTCGAAGAGCGGTAGCCCACTCAAAAAGAGAGTGAAAATGCCGAAACTGAAGACGAAGTCGGGCGCCAAGAAGCGCTTCAAATTCACGGCGACTGGCAAGGTGAAGGCCGGCGTGGCGGGCAAGCGGCACCGCTTGATCAGCCACAACAGCAAATACATCCGCCAGAACCGCGGCACCTCGGTCATGGCCGACGCCGACGCCAAGAAGATCAAGTCCTACATGCCGTACGCCTGATCGGCGCGCCGCATCACGAACTGATCCCACCGCATCGAATTTGAAAATCGTCCCTCAAGCAGCGAGCGCCCGCGGCGCGAACGATAGGGACATCCGAGGAAAAACATCATGGCTCGCGTCAAACGGGGCGTAACGTCCCACGCCAAGCACAAGAAGGTTCTGAAGCAGGCGAAAGGCTTCTACGGCCGCCGCAAGAACACCATCCGCACCGCCAAGGCCGCAGTCGACCGCGCCGGGCAGTACGCCTACCGCGACCGCCGCACCAAGAAGCGCAACTTCCGGGCCCTGTGGATCCAGCGCATCAACGCCGCCGCGCGTCTGGAAGGCTTCACCTACAGCCAGTTCATCCACGGCCTGGGCAAGGCCGGCATCGAGCTGGACCGCAAGGTGCTGGCCGCCATGGCCGCCGACGAAGCCGCCTTCAAGGCCATCGCCGACAAGGTCCGCGGCGCGCTGGCGTAAGCTTTTCCGGCGACGGAAGACGCAAAAGCCCTCCGGCCCGCGCCGGGGGGCTTTTTGCGTTGAGCCTTAGCGGCTAGACGACTGCGACCATGACCGACCTGAACCAGCTCGAACTCGACCTGATCAACGCCATCGGCAGCGCAGAGACCGCCGCCGCGGTGGAGAATTTGCGCGTGGCGGCGCTGGGCAAGTCGGGCTCGATCTCGGGCCTGCTCAAGGGCATGGGGGCGATGAGCCCGGACGAGCGCCGCGAGCGCGGTCCGATGATCAACGGCCTGCGCGACCGGGTGTCGGCGGCTCTGGCGGCGAGGAAGGCAGAGCTGGAGGCCGCCGAGCTGGACGCCCGCCTGCAGGCCGAGCACGTCGACCTGACCCTGCCGCCTCGCCCGCGCCGCAGGGGCAGCGTCCACCCGACCATGCAGGTGATGGACGAGATGATCGCCCTCTTCGCCGACATGGGCTTCGCGGTGGCGGAAGGCCCCGACATCGAGGACGACTTCCACAATTTCACCGCCCTGAATTTCCCGCCGAAACATCCAGCGCGCGAGACCCACGACACCTTCTTCCTGACGCCCGATCCGGAGACCGGCGAGCGCAAGGTCCTGCGCACCCACACCAGCCCGGTGCAGGTGCGCACCATGATGTCGCAGAAGCCGCCGATCCGGATCATCGCCCCGGGCCGCACCTTCCGGAAGGACAGCGACGCCACGCACACGCCGATGTTCCACCAGGTCGAGGGGCTGGTGATCGACAAGGCCATCCACATGGGCCACCTGAAGTGGACGCTGGAGACCTTCGTGGCGCGCTTCTTCGAGGTCGACGACGTCGACGCCCGCTTCCGGCCGCACCATTTCCCGTTCACCGAGCCGTCGGCCGAGATGGACATCCGCTGCGACCGCTCGGGCGGCGAGCTGAAGCTGAACCAGGGCGACAGCTGGATGGAGATCCTCGGCTGCGGGATGGTGCACCCCAATGTGCTGCGCAACTGCGGCATCGACCCGGACGAGTATCAGGGCTTCGCCTTCGGCATGGGCGTCGATCGCCTCGCCATGCTGAAATACGGCATCCCCGACCTGCGGCCGATGTTCGAGGCCGACACCAGGTGGCTGGCCCACTACGGCTTCTCCGCCTTCGCCGCCCCCAACCCCGCAAGCGGACTGTCCTGATGGCCACCGATCAATCCCCGCCCCGGCAAGTCGAGATGCGCGAGATGGATCCGCTGGGCAAGACGTTCAGCGGCGGCCATTTCGCCCTGTTCGATCTCTACCGCGCCAACATCCAGGCCGGCGGCGGGGCCATCATCGAGGGCCGCGAATTCACCGACTGCTTCATCGAGGGCCCGGCGGTGATGCTGGTGCTCGAGGGGACCCATTTCGACGGCGTCAACTTCGGCCCGAGCGGCGGCGACCTGCGCAACATCCTGTTCCGGCCGGTGAGCGGCCAAAGGGCGATCGGCGCCATCCCGGTCCGCAACTGCACCTTCACCAACTGCCAGTTCCACACGCTCGGCATCACCGGCGGCGAAGACCTGCTCCGGACGCTGATCGAACAGGTCAAGACGACCGACTGACGCCGGCCCGCCAATCGAAAGACCGACCCATGACTGACAACGCTCCCGCCACCATGTCGCCCGACGAAGCCTTCGGCCGCGCGCTGGTCGCCCGCACCAGCTTCGAGAAGGAAGCAGTCTGGCTGCCGATGCTGGCCGTGCATCACTGGAATGCGGACATCATGGCCATCGACGGCAAGACCTTCACCGACTGCGTGATCGAGGGCCCGGCGGTGATGGCGGTGATGGCCGGCACCTCCTTCGACAGCTGCAACATGGGCACGACCAGCGACGTGAAGACCCTGCTGTTCAAGCCGATGGGACAGAAGATGGCCGGCGTGGTCGGCATGTCGAACTGCAAATTCATCCGCTGCCGCTTCGCCCAGGTGGGCTTCACCGGCTCTGACGACCTGTTGAACGATCTGACGGCGGGCATCGTGCGCCAGTCCGACGTCGCCCCCACCGGAACCCTCGCGTGAAATTCACCCTCTCCTGGCTGAAGGACCATCTCGACACGGACGCTGATGTGGCCGCCGTGGCCGACGCCATGACCATGGCCGGTCTCGAGGTCGAGGACGTCCACGACCCCATCGCCGCCCTCGCCCCGTTCACCGTGGCGAAGATCGTTTCAGCCGAACGCCACCCCAACGCCGACAGGCTGCAGGTCTGCCAGGTCGATACCGTCGATGGGCGCAAGGAGATCGTCTGCGGCGCGCCGAACGCGCGGGCCGGCCTGACGACCATCTACGCCCCGATCGGCGCCTATGTGCCGGGGCTGGACGTCACCCTCGTCGAAAAGCCGGTGCGCGGCGTGGTCTCCCACGGCATGCTGTGCTCGGCCTCGGAACTGGAACTGGCGGACGAGAGCGACGGCATCCTCGAACTGGCCGACGACCTGACCGTCGGAACCCCGGCCGCGGGCGTGTTCGGGGCCGAGCCGGTGATCGATTTCGAGGTCACCCCCAACCGGGCCGACTGGCTGGGCGTCGCCGGCATCGCGCGCGATCTGGCGGCGGCCAGTCTGGGTCAGCTGAAGACGCCATCCGTGACCCCGGTCCCCGGAACCTTCCCGTCGCCGATCCGCGTGCGCATCGAGGCGCCGGAGATGTGCCCGGTGTTCGCCGGCCGGCTGATCCGGGGCGTGAAGAACGGGCCCTCGCCCGAGTGGCTGCAACGACGGCTGACCGCCATCGGCCTGCGCTCGATCAACCGGCTGGTCGATGTGACCAACCTCGTCGCCTACGACCGCTGCCGGCCGCTGCACGTCTATGACGCGGCCAAGCTGGTCGGGTCCGAGATCGTCGTGCGCGGCGGCCAGCTGTCCGAAGGGGCGGAAGGCATAGCCGCCGGAACGCACGAGCATCTGATCGCCCTCGACGGCAAGACCTACACGGTCGATCCGTCGATGTGCGTCATCGCCGACGCCGCCGGCGAGCGGCCCATCGGCCTCGGCGGGGTCATGGGCGGCGAGTCCACCGGCTGCTCGGACGACACCGTGGACGTGTTCGTCGAATGCGCCTGGTTCGAGCCGCTGGTCACGGCCCAGACCGGCCGCACCCTCACCCTGACCTCCGACGCCCAGTACCGGTTCGCGCGCGGCGTCGACCCGGCCTTCGTCATCCCCGGGCTGGAACTGGCGACGCGGCTGATCCTCGACCTGTGCGGCGGCGAGCCGTCGGAGATCGTGGTGGCGGGCGAAGCGCCGGCCAACCCCGCTCCCTTCGCCTTCGATCCGGCCCGCGTCGGCGCCCTGACCGGCCTGTCGCTGGACGAGGACCGCATCGCCGAAATCCTGACCCGGCTCGGCTTCGAGGTCGCGCGCGGCGCTCCCTGGACCGTGACCCCGCCGTCGTGGCGCCGCGACGTCGAGGGCCCGGCCGATCTGGTCGAGGAGGTGGCCCGTATCGAGGGCTACGGCGAACTGCCGTCGACCCCGCTGCCCGATCTCGGCGCGCCGTCGAAGGGCGTGCTCAACCCGCGTCAGGCGCGCGTGCGCACCGCCCGCCGGGCGCTGGCGGCCATGGGCTACGCCGAGGCCGTGACCTGGTCCTTCACCAAACAGTCGACCGCGGCCCTGTTCGGCGGCGGCGACCGGCGGCTGGTGGTCGAGAATCCGATCGCGGCCGACCTCGACTGCATGCGGCCCTCGGCCCTGCCCAACCTGATCCAGGCGGCGGCCCGAAACGCCGACCGCGGCCACCCCGACGTCGCCCTGTTCGAGATCGGCCCGATCTATCTGGACGACAGCCCGACCGGCCAGCGCACCGTTATCGCCGGGCTCGTGGCGCCGCGTTCCGCCCGTCACTGGGGCGGCGGGGCCGAGGACGCCCTGTTCGCGCTGAAGGGCGACCTGACGACCCTGCTGGACGAGCTCGGCGCCCCGACGGCGTCGCTGCAGCTGGTTCAGGGCCAGAACCGCGACTGGTGGCACCCCGGCCGCTCGGCCCGGCTCCAGCTCGGCCCGAAGAATGTCATGGTCGAGTTCGGGGCCCTGCACCCGCGCGTGCTCAAGGCGCTGGACGCTGACGCCCCCATGCTGGCCTTCGAGATCGTCCTCGACGCCGTGCCGGAGCCGCGCGGCAAGGCCACCAAGGCGCGGGGCGCGGCGACCCTGCCTCCGCTGATGCCCCTTAGGCGCGACTTCGCCTTCGTCATGGAAGAAGGTCGGGCCACGGGCGACCTCGTTCGGGCCGTGGCGAACGCGGACAAGGCCCTGATCGCCGACGTCCGGGTGTTCGACGTCTATCGCGGCGCGGGCGTCCCCGGGGGCATGAAGTCGGTGGCGCTGGAAGTCGTCGTACAGCCGCGCGAGGCGACCCTGACCGAGGCCGAGATCGAGGCCCTGTCGGCGAAGGTCGTGGCCGCGGCGGGCAAGGCGGGCGCGACGCTGCGGGGCTGAGCCTTGGCAGCGCCACGGGTCAGATCAGACGGCCTTCGCCTTGTCGCGCACCGACAGGCAGTAACCGACCGTCACGGCGATCCCCAGGATGATGGCGCCGCAGCCGCCGATCAGCGCGACGTCGAACGGGGCGAAGGCCCACAGTCCGGCGTAGACAAGACCGCTCAACGCCAGCGACCAGCCGCCGACCCGTGTGACCTGCCGGGCCCGCTCGCTCGGCACGAAACGCTTCGGCATCTGGTTTCCGTACCAGGCGACCATCAGCCCGGTTGCGCCGAGGACGAGCCGGGTCGCCATTTCGGTGTCGATATAGCCCTGCTGGCGCGCCAAGGTGGCGGCAAGGGCGAGAGCGATGATGCCGCCGGCCCAGGCCAGGCTTCCAACCACTTCCCTGTTCATGATGCAGTCTCCTTTTTAGGCTCCGGAGCGTCCGCGCCGGAGCCGAATGATTGGACGAAGCCAAGCAGCGCCTCTTCGAGCACCGAAAGCTTCAGGTGATAGATGACGGACTTCCCGGCCTTCTCGGCGTGGACGAGGTCCGCCTCCTTCAGCACCGCGAAATGGGCTGACATGGTCGGCTTGGAGACATCGAACTGCGCGCTGAGTTCGCCCGCGCTCATCGGTCCGTTCTGCAACAGCTGCAGCACGCGCCGGCGGGTCGGATCGGAAAGGGCCCTGAAAACCTGACTCATGATGCGATGATTAGCTAATCGTCTAAACGAGTCAAGCGGGATATCCTGCATCTGTCCCGGCAGGCGGCAAGGTTCCGTTAACCTTGGGGCCGCAAGGCTGCCGCAAAAGCCGGTGACGGTGCCTCAGGTCCGCGCGAGTCGGGCCCAGCCCGTCCCGTCTTCGGAGCCAGAGCCATGCATCGCCGCCAGCTGATCCTTTCCGGTCTCGCCGCCACCGCCGGCGCCTCGGGCCTGTCGGCCTGCGCCACCGCCCCCGCGGCTGATCCCAACTACCCGATCCGCTCGGACCAGGAGGCGCCGGCCTACACCGCCGACGAGCTGATCGCCGCCGGCTCGCGCGAGCTGGGCATCGCCGCCGAGGCCATCGGGGCGGCCATCGAGCGCATCTTCGCCGACCAGGGCGACCGCCCGACCGCCTATATCGCGGGCGAGGAGGGGGCGGGCGCGGCCGGCGTCGGCCTGCGCTACGGCCGCGGCGCCCTGCACATGAAGGACCTGTCGGCCTCGCAGGAGGTGTTCTGGCAAGGCATCTCGATCGGCTGGGATGTCGGCGGCAACGCCAGCCGGGTCTTCACCCTGGTCTACGGCCTGTATCACCCCGACATGATCTACCGCCGCTACCCCGGCGTGGAAGGCTCGGCCTATCTGGTCGGGGGCGTGGGCGTGAACTATCAGGCGGCCGACGGTATCGTCCTGGCCCCGATCCGCACCGGTGTCGGCCTCCGTCTCGGCGCCAACGTCGGCACCATGGCCTACAGCCGCCAGCGCAACCTGCTGCCGTTCTAGGGCTCGCTATTCTCCCGCCCGTCACCCTCGGGCTTGACCCGAGGGCCAGACGGTCCGGTGCTCCGTCGAGGAAAGCACGGTCGCGGTCTGCGGGCCGCCCGGAGCGCACAGCCCGCCCCCACGTCTGATCCTCGGGTCAAGCCCGAGGATGACGGGCGGGGGAGGATCAGGAGGGGTTCTGCACGAGGCGCAGCAGCGTCCCGTCCGGGTCGACCAGATACCCGATGCGCAGGCCCGAGTGCTCCAGCACAGGCGCGCGAACGCGCGGGAAGCCGCCTGAGCGCTCCGGCACGCCGGCCGCCGTGCAGACGGCTGAGAAGGCGTCGGCGTCGTCGAGCCTCAGGCAGCAGCTGAACCAGCTCGTCGCCGGGTCGAGGTCCGGATACGGGAAGAACTCCAGCGTCAGCCCGCCGCGCTTCAGGATCATCCAGCCGCCGTCCTTCCACGTCGGCTCGAAGCCGAGTGCGGCGTAGAAGCGGGCGGTCGCGTCGAGGTCTCGCGAGGGCAGGTTGGGCGTGGCGTGGTCGGTCATGGGCGGGCCTCCGGC
The DNA here is from genome assembly GCF_035626535.1 of Brevundimonas sp. Classification (GTDB taxonomy): domain Bacteria; phylum Pseudomonadota; class Alphaproteobacteria; order Caulobacterales; family Caulobacteraceae; genus Brevundimonas. The sequence goes on along the minus strand of NZ_DASPNO010000029.1, from coordinate 39,801 downwards.
TGAAATCTGGCACGCGAGCGCCCGCCGCGGAACGGCCTGGGCCGGACTGTTTCCGGACAAGACACCGCCCACTGTCCTGCATCCTGACGCCAATTCACGATGTATGGGATGTGCCGCGTGTCGCGTTTGCACCGGTCGCGGATGTCTTGCCCGAAATGTATCGGGTGATGGTCGACTATGAACCGGGGCCGCCGATCAGCGCTTCCAGCCCTTCGCGCCAGCTTGGATACCTCGGCCGCCAGGCCAGTTCGGCCTTGGCGCGGGCGTTCGAGAGCCGTTTGGAGTCGAGATAGAAGCGCCGCATGGCGTCGGACACCGACGGGTCGTCGAGATCGACCTCGGGCGGGCGGGGCAGGCCCAGCCGGTTCGCCGCCCACTCCATGACCACGTCGGCCGCGGCGGGTTCGTCGTCGCACAGGGTATAGGCCGCGCCGGGCCGGGGCCTCGCCATCGAGGCGAACAGGCCGGCGACCGCGTCGTCAACGTGGACGCGGTTGAACACCTGCCCCGGCTTGCGGACGAGACGGGCGGAGCCGTCGCGCAGCCGGTCGACCGGCGAGCGGCCGGGGCCGTAGAGGGCGGGCAGGCGAAAGATCTGCACCGTCAGTCCCATGCCACGCCCCGCGTCCAGCCAGTCGCGTTCGGCCCGCACCCGGCGCGCGCCTTCCAGCGAGGCGGCGTTGAGCGGATCGTCCTCGAAGGCCCAGCCGCCGGCCCGGTCGCCGTAGACCGCGGTCGAGGAGACGTAGCCGATCCAGTCCGGAAAGGCCCCGGTGCGCGTCAGGGCCGGGACCAGCCGCTTCAGGCCGGGGCAGCCGTCGCTCTCCGGCGGGGCGGTGACGAGGATGGCGCCCGCCTCGCGAACGGCGCGGTCGAGGGCGTCGGCGTCGCCCGGATCCATGGTGACAACGCCCGTCGACGCCAGCGCCTTGCGCCGCTCGGGATCGCGATTGGTCAGGACGGCGCGGCCGCCGCGCCGGACGGCTTCCCGCCCCGCCGCCTGTCCCAGCCAGCCGCCGCCGAAGACCAGAAGATCGAGGGCAGGGGGCGCGCCGCCGGAACCCATGCCGCTGCGGTCAGGCCGAGCGGGCGTGGACGGGCGCCGGCGCGACCACCACGGGATCGGCCTTCAGCGCCTTCGCCCGCTTGACGTTCCAGCTGGACACGCAAGGCACCTTGCTGAGGTCGGCGCGATGGGCGTAGCGGCGGGCGATTTCGGTCACGTCCTGCATCAGGCCCTCTGCGAGGGTGATCGGCTTCAGCCCCAGCTCGCGGAACTGGTCGTTGGCGACGACCAGTTCGTTCTCGTCGGCTTCCTGGCGCGGGTTGGGCACGTTATGGACCTCGGCCCCGGTCATGCTCGCGATCATGGCGGCGAGGTCGCGCACCCGGCGGCTCTCGGTCATCTGGTTGAGGATCTTGACCCGTTCCCCGGCCTTGGGCGGGTTCTTCAGCGCCAGCTCGACGCAGCGAACCGTGTCCTGGATGTGGATGAAGGCCCGGGTCTGGCCGCCGGTGCCGTGCACCGTCAGCGGATAGCCGACCGCCGCCTGCATCAGGAAGCGGTTCAGCACCGTGCCGTAGTCGCCGTCGTAATCGAACCGGTTGATCAGCCGCTCGTCCAGACGCGTTTCCTCGGTCTGGGCGCCCCAGACGATGCCCTGGTGCAGGTCGGTGATCCGGACGCCGTCGTTCTTGGCGTAGAACTGGAACAGCAGGGCGTCCTGGGTCTTGGTCATGTGATAGATCGAGCCCGGGTTGGGCGGGAACAGGATCTCCTGCTCGGCCGGGCCGAAGTCGGTGTCGACGGTGACCTTCAGATAGCCCTCCGGGATGCGCAGGCCGGCGGTCGTGTAGCCATAGACCCCCATGGTCCCCAGGTGCGCCAGATGCACGTCCAGCCCGCTCTCGACGATCGCGGCCAGCAGATGGTTGGTGGCGTTCAGATTGTTGTCGACCGTGTACAGCTTGTGCCGCGCCGATTTCATCGAATAGGGCGCGGCGCGCTGCTCGGCGAAGTGGACGACGCTGTCGGGCTTCCAGTCGCGGATCAGGGCGACGAGCCGGTCGAACTCCTTGCCGACCGTCATGTTGACGAAGCCGATCTCGCGCCCGCTGATCTCCTTCCACACGGCGATGCGCTCGCCCATGGTCCGGATCGGGGTCAGCGACTGGACCTCGAGCTCATTGTCGATGTTGCGCCGGCTCAGATTGTCGACGACCAGGACGTCCCAGCCTCTCGCCGACAGGTGCAGCGCCGTCGGCCAGCCGCAGAATCCGTCGCCGCCCAGAACCAGAACCCGCATCCGTCCACCCTTCATCATTGACACCCCTGCCTAGCCGATGGCGGCGACGGGTCAAAGCTTGAGCGTGGAACGCGCGAACCCGCCGATGGGGTTCAGGCGGATGCGCGGGAACGGGCGCGCCACTCGTCGCGGCTCTGGCCCCAGAGGTCGACGCGCACGGCGTCGAACGGCGGCGGCAGCTTGGTGGGGCCCAGGTTGCGCGAACCGAGCCGCTCCGCCAGCCGCTGCGACGGCGTATTGTCCGGGTCGATGCAGTGGATGACCCCGGTCCAGCCGAGCGTGTCGAAGGCGTAGTCGATCGCCGCCGTCGCGGCCTCGAGGCCATAGCCCCGCCCTTGGGCGTCAGCATGCAGGCCCCAGCCGACCTCCGTTCCCGGCCAGCCGAGCGGCGTCCACGGTCCGATCCGCCCCAGCCAGCGGCCGGTCTCGCGCTCGATCAGCGAGAACATGCCGACGCCGGTCAGGCTCCAGGCCCCCGCCATGGTCATGAAGCCCCGCCATGCGGTTTCAGCCGGCATCGGGCCACCGATGAATTTCGAGGCCTCGGGATCGGCCATCATCTCCGCCCAGCGCGGAAAGTCTTCCATCGCCGGCGGGCGCAGGGTCAGGCGGGCGGTTTCGATCACCGGTCCGATCAAAGCCAGTACTCCTGTTCGAGTTGATAGTGACTGCCGTCGTGGGTCAGCACGCTGGACCACAGGCCGAAGCGATCGACCCGGACCGGCGGCGAATGCAGCAGGTTGTGCCCTGCGATCCAGGCGCCGATCCGGTCGGGATTGGTCTGCGGCTTCAGATAGGCCAGCGTCACATGCGGGCGGTAGTCGCGCCGTTCCATGGCGATCCCCGCCCGTTCCCCGGCGGCGCGGCAGCGGCCCGCCAGCACCGACAGCCGTTCGTTCGGCGCGACGCCCGCCCACAGCGTGTGACTGCGATGGGCGTCGCCGAAGGCGCCGACCCCCTGCAGGGTGATCTCGAACGGCCCGCCCGCGGCTGCCCGGCCGAGTTCGGCGGCGAGATCGTCGGCCCGGCGTTCCTCGATGTCGCCATAGAAGGCGAGGGTCAGATGCAGCTGTTCGCGCGTGCGCCATTTGGCGCCGGGCAGGCCGGATTGCCGCCGCTCGAGCGTGTCCGCCACGTCCTCGGGCAGCGACAGGGCGGTGAAGAGCCGGATCATGCGACCGTTCGTAGCGGTTGAAACCCGGCCGCCCAAGTCCGGTTTTCCTTGCGTCGGCGGGAAGCCGCCCCGATATTTGACCGGACAACCGGGATCATCCCGGCGAACAAGGAGATCGAACTCGCGATGAGCGACTTCAACAACGGCTACGCCCGGCCCGTGCCGCAGTCCGCGGACATGTCCGTCGACGCGGGCCTGCGGGCCTTCATGCTGGGCGTTTACAACAAGCTGGCCATCGGCCTCGTCGTCGCCGGAGTGCTGGCCTATGTCACGGGCAATGTGCCGGCGGTCACCAGCCTGCTGTGGGTGCAGACCCCCACCGGCTTCGGCATCACGATGCTGGGCATGATCGTCCAGTTCCTGCCGCTGGTGCTGCTGTTCGGCTCGATGTTCTTCATGAAGAACCCAACGGCCAGCGGTGTGAACCTGCTCTATTGGGCAGTGGTTGCGTCCATCGGGGCGTCCCTGGGCTTCGTGTTCCTGCGCTACACGGGCTCCAGTGTGGCCTCGACCTTCTTCGTGACGGCGGCCGCCTTCGGTGCGCTGAGCCTGTTCGGCTACACGACCAAGAAGAACCTGACAGGTTGGGGAAGCTTCCTGATCATGGGCGTGATCGGCCTGGTCATCGCCTCGATCGTGAATATGTTCCTCGGCAGCGGCACCCTTATGCTGATCATTAGCGCCCTCGGGGTGCTGATCTTCTCGGGCTTGATCGCCTACGACACCCAGCGGCTTAAGATGACCTACTACGCGCTGGGCGGAAACCAGGCGGCGCTGGGCGTCGCCACCGGCTTCGGCGCGCTGAGCCTGTTCATCAACTTCGTGAACCTGTTCCAGTTCTTGCTGATGTTCATGGGCGGCAACCGCGAATAGGTACGTTCATAGGACGTAGAAGGAGGGCCCGGAGCGATCCGGGCCCTTTTCTATTCGACGACGCTGAAGCGCCGGCTGTCGAAGACGCGCAGCACCTGCGGCAAGTCCCGGCCGCGGCGCAGCACCAGGCCGCCCTCGCCGATGACTGCCCATTGTCCCTGTCTGAGGCGCAGCGACGGGCGCTTCTCGATCCGGTAGGCCGGGGCGTCGCCCGAGCGACGGAAGACTGCGAACTCGGCCAGGTCGGCATGGCCTGCCATCGCGTAGTCCCGCCATTCGCCGGCCGCCACCATCCGCCCGTAGACCCTCAGGATCAGCTCCAGCTCACGCCGGTCGAAGAAGACCGGACCCGAGCCGGATTGCAAATCGGCGGCGTCGCTCATGAGTCGAAGGTTAGGCGGCCTGCCCGGAAACGCCAGCCCTAACGCCAGACCCTGTCGACCGTCGCCGCTCCAGCGACCCACGTGTCCCGAACGTCACTCGCTGAAGAAATCGCGCGGAACACGAAATAGCCGCCGTTCCGCCCATCGACCGCCCCCTTGGGGGGCGACACCGGACCCATCGGCTCGTCGGGGCCCGGAGCGATCCCGGATCCTGAACAGCCCCCCCAGCCCCCCCTGGATCACTCCATCAAGGGCTCCGGCGGGTCGATGCTTCCTCCAAGCGAGACGCCCGCTCCGCCACCCTCCCCCCTCCGGCCGAGCGGGCGTTTTGCTGTCCGGCCTGCGGCATCGGACAGGGCTCAGGGCAGGACCACCTCAACCGGCTCGCCGTCACGCAGGACTGAGAGGATGCGCTGGCCGTCTCCGTTCAGCGCCTCCGCGAGCCCGTTCAGATCCGTGACGGCGCTGTCGTCGACGAGGCGGATCAGGTCGCCGGCCTGCAGACCGGCGCCGGCGGCGACGGAGCCGCCCTCGACCGCGAACACCTGCAGACCGTCCGTCGCCATTCGTGCGCTCAGACCGCGCGCCATCACCACCTCGGACCCGATCACGACCGAGCGGGTCCCGGGGGCCTCGACCGTCAGCGTGGCGCGGCCTTCGCGGCCGCCGCGCAGGTAGACGACCTCGACCTGGGTTCCGGGCTGGGCGATGCCGATGGTGGCAGCCACGGTGCCGGCGTTCGAGACCGGCCGGTTCTGGATGCGGGTGACGATGTCGCCAGGCTGCAGGCCGGCCGCCTCGGCAGACGAGCCGGGGGCGACGCTCTCGATCACGGCGCCGCGTACGATGCCGAGGCCGAAGTCGCGTGAACGCTCGGCGTTGAGGGAGCCGAGGATGGCCCCGGTGGAGCCGCGCTTGACCTCTCCGACGGTGCGCAGCTGCTCGACCACATACATCAGGATCCGGCTGGGCACGGCGAAGGCAATGCCGTCGTTGCCGCCGCCGCCGCCCGACAGGATGGAGGTGTTGATGCCGATCAGCCGGCCCCGGCTGTCCAGTAGCGGTCCGCCCGAATTGCCTGAGTTCACCGCCGCGTCGGTCTGGATGTAGTCCTCGATCCGGTCGCCCATGCCCGAGCGTCCGAGGCCGGAGATCACGCCCATGGTCAGGGTCTGGTCGAGGCCGAGCGGATAGCCCACGGCGAAGGCGAGGTCGCCGGTGCGCAGCTGGTCGGAATCGACGACCTTGATCTCGGACAGGCCGGGCGCCTCGAACTTGAGCACGGCCAGGTCGGTGGCCTTGTCGGTGCCGATCAGGACGGCGTCGAAGATGCGGCCGTCGGTCAGGTCGACGGTGAATTTGCGTCCGCCCTCGACCACGTGGTTGTTGGTGACGACGATGCCTTCGCGCGCGTCAATGATGGCGCCCGAACCGCTGGAGATGGGCCGCGGCCGGTTCTCGCCGGAGGCCGGGCCCTCGGACTGCCCCAGAGTCGTGACCTGCACCACCGCCGGCAGGGCCTCGTTCAGTCCGTTCGAGAAGGTGAAGACCCCGCGCGGGATGTCATAGGGCAGCGGCGAACAGGCGGACGCGGTCAGCAGCAGCGGCGCGGCCAGCGCCAGCGCGACGATGGAGGCTCCGCGTGTCCGGATATCTGTGCGCCGCATGCCGTGTTCCCGCTTTCGGGCAGGACCCTAGCGCGAGAAAAGCGCCGTGACGACAGCCCCCGGACAGGCGTCATCAACCGTCATGGACGCGCCGTGTCGTTTCAGTATCGCCCGCACAAAGGCCAGCCCCATGCCGTGGCTTTCCCGCGCCTCGCCGGCGCCGGCGGTCCCGGGGCGCTGACCCGGCGCGAAGCCCGGGCCCTGATCGGCCACGGCGAGCATTGGACGGCCCTCTCGCACCCCGGCCGTCAGGGTCACCACGCCGCCCTCCGGGGAGTATTTGACAGCGTTGTCGACCAGATTGGTCACCCCGCGCTGCAGCAGGGAGCGCACACCCAGCACAGCCGCCGGCTCGCCCTCGACCCGGATGGAGACGCCGCGCTCGTCGGCCAGCGGCTGGTAGAGTTCGGCGGCCTGGGCGGCCAGTTCGTCCAGCCGCACGCTCTCGAACACCCAGGCCTCCCCATCGCGCAGGGCCATGGCCTCATTCATCGAGCGGGAAATCTGGGCGAGGTCGGAGCCGGCCTCGTCGATCAATCGGCGCGCCTCGGGCGTGGCCGCTGTCTGGCGCAGCCGTTCGAGACGGACGGCGGCGCGGGCCAGAGGCGTGCGGAAGTCGTGGGCGAGCTGATCGGCCGAGTCGCGCAGCCAGCTGAGCAGCTCGTCGAGCCGGTCGAGGGTCTGGTTCACATGGCCGGTCAGTTCGGTCAGCTCGGGGGCGAGGGCGGTTTCCGGCGCCCGCAGGGAGAAGTCTCCGACGGCGGCCCTGTCCAGCGCCCGGCTGACGTCCGCCACCGCCGCCGTCAGCCGGCGGCGGGCGACCGCGGCGGCGGCGAGGCCGATGATCAGCAGCAGCAGGCCGGTGCCGATCACGGCGGCCACCGCCCAGCCCCACGCGTCGCCGGATCGGTCGACCACCCGGCCGACGGCGATGTCCAGGGCGCCGAACGACCGCCGGACCACCACCACCTCGACGGCCCGCGACGGGCACAGCACGCCCCGGCCCAGCCGCACCACATGGACGTCCTCGCCCAGACGTCCGGCCCGCTCGCCGCGCGCCGTCTCGAGGGCGGCGAGACCGGCCGGCTTGCCGACCGGGGCGCGGATGAAACGCACGCCGGCGCCGCCACGGCCGGTGCGGCAGGTCTCTTCAAGGGGGCGGGCGTCGCGGCCTGGACCGTCCTGGAAGGCGCTCAGAAAGGCGGACAGCCAGGCCGCGTCGGCCTCGGTTATCCGGTCTGCTGACAGGCTGGTCTCCGAGCCGAGCTTGGTCACGATGGCGCTGTAGTCGTCCAGCGCCGCCAGCGCCGCCTTCTCGCGCTGGTCCATGCGCACCGCCGCGCCGGTGATCAGCAGAGAGCCCGACAGGGCCAGCGCCGCCAGCACGCCCATGGCCGCGGCCAGCTGGGTCGACGTCCGCCGCGCAATCCACCCGATCAGGCCCGGGAAACGTCCGGCCATGTCGGGCTCAGCCCGCCGCCGCCGACAGGTCGCGGAAGATCAGGCTCTGGCTGCGCGCCGGGACGATCAGCGGATGCAGGTCCTCGCCCAGTTCCGGCGTCTGCTCCTTGAGCCGGCGGCGCAGGGCGCTGATGCGGGCGTCGATCACATTGACGAAATTGTCGGGCAGGAATTTCCACTCCACCCAGCAGCGGTCCCACAGCATGGTCTTGGTCACCGGCTGGCCCCGCGCCGCCATCAGCTCGCCGACGATGGCGAATTCGAGCGGCGACAGGTCGATCAGCCGGCTTCCGCCCGCTCCTGGCTCGAAATGCAGGGTTCGCGCGCCCGGCGACAGGCGAAACGGTCCGTTGACCAGCTCTGCGTTGGCCGGACGGGCCCGTCGCGCCGCCCGCCGCAGCTGGGCGGCAATGCGCGCCAGCAACTCCTCGTCGCCCACAGGCTTGGCCAGATAGTCGTCGGCCCCGCCCAGCAGCCCCTCGACCTTCTGTCGCTCGCCGCCGAGCGCGGTCAGCATCAGGGCCGGCGCGTCGGCGGAGGTCCCGCCGCCGGCGCGCAGCCGCTTGAGCATCTCCAGCCCGTCCATACCGGCGGTCAGACGGTCGAGGATCAGCACGTCGTAGGGGGCGCGGCCGGCCGCGGTCAGCGCCGCCTCGCCCGCCTCGAACCGGTCGACGGCCTCGAAGCCCGCGGCCGTGAGCCGCTCCGCTACATGGTCGGACAGGGCCGGATCGTCCTCGAGCAGCAGGGCGCGGCGGCCCGCGAAGACGTGGCTGAGCCGGGCGAAGGGATCGTCCCCGTGCGTCGTCATGTCCCCGTCCACGCTGTTCTCTCCGCCGCGAGCCGCACGATACGGCGTCGAGGCCGAATGACAACGCTCGACGCCGCTCCTGCTCTAGCCCGCGAGGAGGGGGAAGGGGGCTGACCGTTCCTGACGTCAGCCGCCCGCCGGCTCAGTCGTGGCCGTGCCCGTCACCCTCGCCCGCGGCGTCGCTCGCCCCCGCCGACCAGCCCTCGCCGCCGGCTTCCGCGAACCAGAACGGGGCCCGCGGGCGCTGGCGCGGCGCGATCTCGTTCATGCCCGCGTCGTACACGCGGCCGTTGGCGACCGTGTAGGCGATGGAGGTGGTGTTGCGGATGTTCTCCAGCGGGTTCTCGTTCAGCACCACCATGTCGGCCAGCTTGCCGACCTCCAGCGAGCCGATGTCCCCGTCCATGCCGAGGGCTTTCGCCCCGTTCAGCGTGCCGGCGCGGATCACGTCCAGCGGCGCCATGCCGCCCTGGGCCAGACTCCACAGCTCCCAGTGCGCCGCCAGACCCTCGCGCTGGCCGTGGGCGCCGATCTGGACGTTGACGCCCTCGGCGGCCAGACGCGTCGCCTCCCGGGCCACCGAGATGTGGTTCCACTCGTTGTCAGGCGCGGTGACCGGCCGGCGGGCCCGGGCGTCGAGGATGCGGCGTGGGACATACTGCGTCAGGATCGGATCGTTCCAGACCGGGCTCTCCTGGTACCAGTAATTCTCGCCGTAGCTGCCGCCATAGGCCACCACCAGGGTCGGGTTGTAGGCCGTGCCGGTCTGTCGCCACAGCTGGTGCACGTCGTCGTAGAGACGCGCCAGCGGGATCGAGTGCTCGATCGTGGTGTGGCCGTCGACGATCATCGACATGTTGTGCTGGAACAGCGAACCGCCCTCGGGGACGACCATCATGTTCAGCTGGCGGGCCGCCTCGATGACCTGCTGACGCTGGTCGCGGCGCGGCTGGTTGTAGCTCTTGACGCTCCACGCCCCGGCCGCTTGCATCCGGCGCAGGGTCGACAGGGCGTCGTCGAGGTCGTCGATCTGGGCCGTCGAGGCAGTGGTCGCTCCGTACAGTATGGTGCCGGTCGAGAAGATCCGCGGCGCCACGAGCCGTCCGGCGCGGGCCATCTCGCTGTGCGCGAAGATCTCGCTCGTATCGGCCGACGGGTTGTGGATGGTGGTCACCCCGAATGCCAGCGAGGCGTAGTCCACCCAGCTCTGCTCCGGGATGATCTCGTCCGAGCCCATCGCGCCGTGCCAGTGGGTGTCGACCAGACCGGGCATGATGGTCTTGCCGGTCATGTCGATGGTCGGGATGCCGGCGGGAATGGTCATGCTGGCGGCGGAGCCGATCGACTCGATGCGGTTGCCGTCGAGGACGATGATCCCGTTCTCGATGACCTCGGCGCCGTTCATGGTGATCAGCCGGGCCCCGACGAGGGCCATCCGGCCCTCCGGCTTGTCGGCCTCGACGCTGAAGCCGAGGTTGATGCCGTGCTCGTCCGGCTTGGGCAGTTCTTCCGGCGCCCCCTCGACGAAGGTGAAGGACCGGTTCAGGTCGCGGGTGAACAGCTCCGGTCCCTGCGACCAGTGCAGGCGGCGGGAATCGCCGGACCAGCTGAGCCACTCGCCGGAGTCGCGGGTGACGCGGGCCTGCGGCAGGGCCTTGCCGTCGGGGCTGAGGTTGACCGGACGGCCCGCGGCCACGAACGGCGCGACATAGGCGTTGAACCGCTCGGTCCAGCCGACCCAGTTCCCGTCCGGCGAGACGGCGAACTCGGCCGCCCATTCGGAGGTCAGGTGGGTGCGCTCGTCCGAGCCGTCGAGGTCGACCGAGATCAGGGTGCGCTTGTCGCCGTCGCGGCCGGTCAGGAACAGGCGGTCGTCGTCGGCGCCGAACTGGGGCTGTTCGCCCTCGTCGGTGATCAGGACCGGCTCGCCACCCGCCGCCGGGATGCGATAGACGCCCGGCTCCCGGCTCCACAGCGCCGTGGTCAGGAAGCCGTCGCTGACCTTACGGTAGACGATGGTCCGGCCGTCCGGCGCAAAGACCGGCTCGATGTAGTGGCCCGGTTGGCTGGTCACGACGCGGCCGGGGCCGCCCGAGGCCGGGACCACCCGCACCGAGCCCAGCTGCTGGTCGTCCCAGGTCGTGTAGACGATCGAGCGCCCGTCGCGCGACCAGCTGGGGTAGAGCTCGAAATGGTCGCTCTGGCGGGTCAGGCGGCGCGCCTCGCCGGTCGGCAGGTCGCGGATCCACAGATTACCGAGCGCCTCGAACACGACCTTCGAACCGTCCGGCGAGGGGCGGGCCCAGCGGACCATCTTCACGTCGAACCGGTCGGGCGCGACCTCGACCGGGAAGCGGACGGCGTCCTGCACCCGCCGGGTGTCCGCGACATGGAACGGAATGTTCGAGACCGTCCCGGTCGCGACCTCGACCTTCTGGATGCGGCCGTCGGCCCAGAACACGATCGACCGGTTGTCCGGCGTCCAGCTGATGGCCGGATAAACCCCGTGAATCGCCCAGGTTTCCTGCAGGTCGCGGTCGAGGCCCGAGAAGACGGGGGTCTCGCGGCCGGACTCGATGTCCATCACATAGAGCACCGACTGGTAGCGGACCCTCCGGATGAAGGCGATCGACTTGCCGTCTGGCGAGGGCGTCGGGCGGATCGAGCCACCCGGGCCGGTGATGTAGGGATCGATCTCGCCGGTTTCGCGATCAAGCCGGCGGATGATGTAGATCTGGCCGTTGACGTCCTTGGAGTATTCGAAGGTGTTCCCCGGCGTCGCGTCGTCGCTGAAATACAGGTAGCGGCCGTCCGGCGAGAAGGCTGGTTCGCCGGTGTCCTTCTGGGGCGTGCGCCGCTCGGTCATCTGCACGCCGCCGCCGCCGGTGCGGTGGTACATCCACAGTTCCCCCGCGCCGAGCGAACGCGCCGAGGTGAAATGCTTGCGGGCAACGATGAACTGGCCGTCCGGGGTCCACTCCGGCTGGTTCAGCAGGCGGAAGGACTCCTTCGAGATCTGGAGCGGACTGGAGCCGTCGGCCTCCATGATCCAGATGTTGTCGCCGCCGGCGCGGTCCGAGGTGAAAGCGATGTGGCGGCCGTCGGGCGACCATTTCGGCTGCATGTCCCAGGCAACGCCGCTGGCGATGGCGCGCGCCTCGCCGCCCGAGATCGGCATCACATAGATGTCGCCCAGCAGGTCGAAGGCGATGGTCTGGCCGTCCGGGCTGACGTCGACCGACATCCAGGTGCCGCGGGTCACGTCGATCGGGATATCGCGCGAGGGCCCGGGCGGAGCCTGCACGTCCCATTTGGCGTCTTCCGTCTCCGCTCCGTCGGCCGGAGGCGTCTCGATCGGAGCCTCGCCGGGCGGGGCGACCGGCGGCGGGGCCGGTTCGGCGACCTGCGCCGCTGCAGGAAAGGCGAGCGCCAGCATTGCGGCCGTAGCCAGGAGTTCCCGCTTCATGTCTCTCATCCCCGATATCCGGACGTCTTGCGCCGACCGCCGGCTGACGCGTCCTTGCCGAGCGCCCAATGAGCCTTGTCGGCGCGCGGAAGTCCAGATGCGCCAGGCGCGTCAGCCCGCCGCGTCCGCTTCCGCGTCGTGGATGTAGTCCCGGGTCAGAGGCACGGCGTCGACCCGCTTCGACAGCTGGATCTGGAACACCATGCAGCCGCGGTGGCGGAACGCCACCTCGCTGAGGCAGAGGTAGAACTCCCACATCCGGCAGAAGCGCTCGTCGTAGAGGGCGGCGATCTCGGCCCGGTTCGCCTCGAACCGCTCCCGCCAGGCCTTCAGCGTCTCGGCGTAGTGCAGGCGCAGGATCTCGATGTCCGTGACCCACAGCCCCGCCCGCTCGATGGCCGGGAGGATTTCCGACAGGGCCGGGGTGTAGCCGCCCGGGAAGATGTATTTTCCGATCCACGGCTGATTGCGGACCGAGACGTGCTTCTGGCCGATGGCGTGCAGCACCGCCACGCCGTCGTCCTTCAGCAGGCGCGCGACGGCGTCGAAATAGGCCTGATAGTTCGGCACGCCGACATGCTCGAACATCCCGACGGAGACGATCCGGTCGAACGTGCCCCCGACGTCGCGATAGTCCTGTTTCCGGAACTCGACCCGGTCGGCGAGTCCGCGGGTTTGGGCCCGCTCGCGGGCGATGGCGAGCTGTTCGTCGGACAGGGTGATCCCGGTGACCCGGGCGCCGGCGTCCTCCGCCAGCGTCAGGCCCAGGCCGCCCCAGCCGCAGCCGATGTCGAGCACGGTCTGGCCAGGCTCGAGCAGGAGCTTGGCGGCGAGATGGCGCTTCTTGGCGACCTGCGCCTCCTCAAGGCTCATCCCGGCGTGTTCGAAATAGGCGCAGGAATACTGCAGATCGGAATCGAGGAAGCGGCGGTAGAGGTCCAGCGACAGGTCGTAGTGATGCGCCACGTTGCGCCTTGCCTTGGCTCGGTCGTTGGCCTGTTCGATGCGCCGCCAAAGCCGTGCGAGACGGCCTCGTCGCAGGGGCGGCCGGAGAGACAGGTTGCGGGCGATGAGGTCGAGCAGGTTCCACAGCGACCCCTGCTCCAGGGTCACGTCCCCGTCCATCCAGGCCTCGCCGAATTTGAGGCCGGGATAGAGCGCCACGCGCCAGGCGGTGCGGTTGTCGCGCAGCCGGATCCGGACCGGCTCGCTCGTCCCGTCGCCGCCGTGCAGCGCCTCGCCCGAGGGAAGGACCACGGTCAGCGATCCGATGCGGATCAAGCGCTTCAGCAGGCGTCCGAACGCAAGGCGGGTAATGGCGTCGAGGGGATTGGACGGCCGCGACCGGACGCGGGGCTCGTCCGGACGATCGAAAGCGATGGAAGCCTGGGAGCTCATGCCGTCCTCCGCAGAGAGGTTAACGCACCGCATATGCCTAAGCCAAACACGGCCAGGGAGTTCCGGCGGGTTCAAGTCCGCGCGATCCGCGGAACAAAGGAGCGGATCGGCTATTCGCTGTCCGGCCGGATCATCTCGCGTTGCGTAGGAGACCCTTCCCATGATCGGCAAGACCGCCCGCCCTCTGGTCATCGCCCTCGTCGCCGTGCTGACCGCTCCCGCGGCCGCGCAGAGTCCGCCGGGTCCCTCGCCGAAATCCCCTGCGGCTCCGGCGCCGCCTCCCGGTCAGACCTTCCCGCCCGGGGCGGAGGTGCTGAGCGTGGAAGGTGAACCGCTGGGCGTCCTCGCCCAGGTCGAGATCCGGCCCGGCGGCGAACGGATTCTCCATATCCGCCGGCCCGACGGATCGATGACCACGGCGCCGGCGATCATGGCGTCGCGTGGCGAGCGCGCGGTCGTGCTGGAATGGACGCGCGAGGAATTCGAGTCCGCCGCCACAACCGCTTCGGCCTCGGCGACAGCCTCTCCGGTTTCCCCGACGCCGCCCGTCATCTGACCGGCCCGTCCGCCGCGGTCAGAGCCCGAACGGCCAGGTTTCATCCGCGCCCTCCCGCCGTGCGGTCGGCAGCGGCGTCACCGCGCTGGTCTCGTCGAACCAGACCCAGGCGTCGAACTGCCGGGGCAGGGAACAGCCCGAATAGTGGCTCCAGCGCTCGGTCTCCGGCCGGTAGATGACGCCGATGAACCGCTCCAGCTTCGGGTCGAGAAGCCGCTCGCGCAGCGGCGCGTGCACGCCCACGCGCAGGTCGAGCAGGAAGCGCTCCACGCCGCTGTCGTGCGCCAGCCGCTCATAGCTGTCGGGACGGGACGGGTTGATGCGCTTGACCTCCATCGGCTCGCCCCAGTCCGAGGCGCAGGCGACCGTGCCGCCATGGGTGCCGAAGCCGATCAGGGCGGCGTCCGCGCCGAACCGTTCGCGGCACAGCTGCCCGATGTTCAACTCCTCCCGGACCAGGCCCATCTCGGTCTTCGACGCGTCGCCGATGTGGGAGTTGTGCGCCCAGACCACGGCCCTCGCGTCCGGACCCCGCGCCTCGAGCACGGCGCAGAGCGTCTCGAACATGTGGGTGTCGCGGCGGTTCCAGCTTTCCGCCGCGCTATAGTAGACGGCCCGGTAGTAGGCCTCGGCGTTCTTGACGAGACGGGCGTTGGCGCTGGCGTCGAGGAAGCTGTCGCCGTCGTCGGCTTCGTACTCCAGCTGCTTTTCCAGCATGTCGGTGAGGGTCTTCACCACCGCCCGCTCGCAGCGCGAATAGCCGGCGGTCAGCGCCATCCGGCCATAGGCCTGGGGCTCGCTCGCCCAAGGGGTCAGGCAGCCGTAACGCTTCCGCGCCACCTTCCCCGCCTCCGGGTCGACCCGGTCGAGGTAGTCGAGAACGCCCTGGATCGAGGCCGACAGATTGTAGAGGTCCAGACCGTGGAAACTGGTCCGCGCCTCGGCCGGCCGATGCTCGTTCCAGCCGCGCAGCCATTCGATGAAGGTCTCCACCTCGGTGTTGCGCCACATCCACGTCGGGAAGCGCCGGAACGGCGGTTCGGCGTGCTTCGGGGCGGGCCGCTGTCGAACATAGCGGTCGAGGCTGGCGGCGTCGGGCCAGTCCGCTTCCACCGCGACGATGCTGAAGCCGTGCTGTTCGATCAGCCTGCGGGTGATCGCGGCCCGGGCGCGGTAGAATTCCGACGTGCCGTGGCTGGCTTCGCCCAGCAGCACCACCCGGGCGTCCGCGAACCGGTCGAACAGGGCGCCGAACGCGGGATCCTCGAGGGCCGGAAGAGGCTCGGCCGCGTCCCGGATCATCGACGCGACCGGCGCCTCTGCGGGCGCCCGCCGGAAGCTGCGTGGCTCCGGAGCCCGTCGCGCCGTGTCGACGTCGGGCCAGCCCTGCTCGCCGATCAGGGGCACGAAGCGGACCGCGCCGAGGTCGTCCTCGTCAAAACGACTGGCGCTGACGCGGGTGATCCTGACCAGCCGCTGGTCGTCCTGGGTGGGGCCGACCGGCATCACCAGCCGCCCGCCGAGATCGAGCTGGTCCTTCAGCGCCTGCGGAACCCCGGGGCCGCCGGCGGCGGCGAGTATGGCGTCGAACGGCCCGGCCTCGGGCCAGCCGCGGGTGCCGTCGCCGGTGCGCAGTTCGACATTGTCGTAGCCGAGGCGTTGCAGCCGCGAGCGGGCGAGGTCGGTCAGCGCCTCGTGCCGCTCGATGGCGAACACCCGGGCGGCGATCCGGCTCATCACGGCCGCCGCATAGCCCGATCCGGCGCCGATCTCGAGCACCCGGTCGCCCGGCCGGATCCCGGCCGCCTCGATCATCAGGCCGACGATATAGGGCTGGGATATGGTCTGGCCGGCCTCGATCGGCAGCGGCGCGTCGTCATAGGCGAACTCCTGCAGGCCTTCCGGCACGAAAGCCTCTCGCGGCACCTCGCGCATCGCGTCCAGCACCTGATCGTCGCGGACTCCGCGCCGGGCCACCTGGCGCTCGACCATCCGCTCGCGGGCCTGGGCCAGTTCCGGCATGGGCGTTTCCCTGCTCTACCGCCCGGACGTCGGCGGCGGCGGCGAGTCTTCGGGAGACGCCTCTCCCGGCGGCAGCGGGTCCGGCCGCATGTCGGGCGGGCCGAGGTCGGGCGGCGTGTCCTCGGGCGGGATCGGCGGCGGGGACTCCGGCGTGGGCGGCTCGGGCGGCGTAGCCTCGTCCGGCGGCTCCGGGGTCGCGTCCCCGGCCGTCCGTTCGGACAGGGCGGCGGCGTTCATGTCCGCGTCCATCGTCCGGTCTCCCGGACCCTGACAGGCCGCCAGCGGCGCGCCGGCCAGAAGCAGGGGGAGCACACCCGTTTTCGTTCGCATGATCGTCTCCTGCGCCCCGGGTTCACCTGTTCAACCGGCGGCCGGATCGGCGGTTCCTTCAAGGGTTCCCGCTGCCGCCGGGAATTTTTGCAGCGCCGCTTGAACCCTCGCCCGCCCCGCCGGTTGACCTTCGAGGGGCCACTTCGAGTAGCGAGGAAGACCGCCATGAACGTCAGCGCATGCATGACCGCCAACCCTCGGGTCTGCGCGCCGGGCGATACGATCCGTGACGTGGCCCGCGCGATGAAGGAGGTCGATTCCGGCTTCCTGCCCGTCGGCGAGAACGACCGCCTGGTGGGCATGGTCACCGACCGGGACCTGGCTGTCCGCGCCATAGCGGAGGGCATGGGCCCCGACACCCCCGTCCGCGAGGTGATGACGCGCGAGGTACAATACTGTTTCGAGGACAACGATCTGGACGATGTCGCGGCCCGGATGAGCGACCTGCAGGTCCGCCGCCTGCCGGTCCTGAACCGCGACAAACGGCTGGTCGGGGTGATCTCTCTGGGCGACATGAGTCACGCGGACGACGACGGCGGCATCCGGACCGCCGCGGCGCTGAGCCAGGTCACCGAGCCGAGCAGTCGCCACAATCAGCATTAGCAACCCGCCCGGGGAGGTGGAGATGAGCGCCAACGGCCTCGACGTCTTCGACAAGACCCTGCAGACGACCCACATCTGGCTGAACGAGATCACCGAGGTGATCGGCCCTGACCGCCAGCTGGCGTGGAAGGTCCTGTCGGTGGTGCTGCACAAGCTTCGCGACCGCCTGCCGGTCGACCTGGCCGCCCATCTGGGCGCGCAGCTGCCGCTGCTGGTCCGCGGGGTCTACTACGACCAATTCCAGCCGGCGAAACAGCCGACCCGTTGCCGGAATCTCGACGAGTTCGTCGAGGAGGTGCAGGAGTGGCTGGCGGACGTCCGGCCGGTCAACGCCGCGGACGCCGTGGACGCCGTGTTCGGGACGCTCAGCCGCCACGTGCCCGAAGGCCAGCTGACCATCGTCCGCCATGCCCTTCCGGAGACCATCCGGCTGCGTTGGGACCGGTTGTCCGACGGAGCGCCGCAACGGCCTGCGGAAGCCCCCGGCGCGGATGCCCGGGGCCGCTAGCATGGACGGCTCGATGAGCGTGGACTCGCCGCATCACCTGATCATGTCGAGCCGCGTCACCGGCGCGGCGGTGTTCAACCCGTCCGGCGAGCGTATCGGCCATGTCGACGACCTGTCGATCCACAAGGTCTCCGGCCAAGTCATCTACGCCGTGATGTCCTTCGGCGGCTTCCTCGGAGTCGCCGAGCGCTTCCATCCCGTTCCGTGGTCGATGCTGGAGTATGACGTCGAGCGGAACGGCTATGTGGTCCCGCTGGACAAGGCCGCGCTGGAAGCCGCGCCGTCGCTGGATCGCGCCCAGCTCGAGGCGCTCGGCGCGGGCGACTCGTGGCGGACCCGGCTGTTCGACTATTACGGGACCTACGGGGCGCTGCCCTACATCTGAGGCCAGGCGGAAGCGGAGCCGTCCATTCTGGGCCGGCGGCCGCTGTCTGATGCGGATGATCGGGGCCGGAGTCGCGTGGCGCGGACGGCCCTCCGCCGGGGACCCCCTCCAGCGGCGGGCGAAGGCGGGATGACCATGGTCAACCTGCCGACCGCGGGCGTCGACTATCGCATGCCGTTCGGCGGCTCGAAATCGTCCAGCTACGGCCCCCGCGAGCAGGGTTTCGCGGCGGTGGAGTTCTTCACACAGACCAAGACCTCCTGCTCGGCCGGCTGATTCAGCCGTGAACCCGGCGGCGAAACCGGCGTTGAACGGGAAAGGAGAGAGCCATGGGACTTACCGATCAGGTCATCCGCGAGACCGAGGCCGCCGCGGACCGAACCCGGGACGACGATCTCGGCGACGTCGAACTGGTCATCCGCCGCTGCCGGGCCGGCGACCTGACCGAGAACGAGGCGTTCGAGGACATCGAACGGATCGTCCGCCGCCGCGACCCGATCGAGATCTACCAGAAGTCCTGGGGTTAGGCGGCGGTCAGCACCGCGCCCACGGCAGCGATGCGCTCGACGTCGCGATAGGCGGCCTGACGCAGCACGCCTCCGAACACGTCCGGGTCGATCTCCTCATAGTTCAGCCGTAGCCCGTGCTCGCCGGCGAGGCGCGTCAGCGACTCGCGGATGTGATCCCGTCCTCCGACGATGGCGCTGCCTGTGTAGAGCAGGAAGCGGCCGCCGGGAGCGAGGCGGGCGATCCCCGCCCTGACCCACTCCAGCGCCAGCGCCGCGCCCCTCTGGCCGCCGCCGTCGCGGTAGGTGCGCCCGTCCTCGCTGGCTACGTACGGCGGGTTGGCGGTGATCAGGTCGAAGGCCGCCGGCTCTGGCGGCAGGCTGCTGCATTTCAACAGTTCCACCGGCACGTCGGCGTGGGCGATGTTGACGCGGGCCAAGGCCAGGGCGCGGCCGTTGACGTCCGTGCCCAGCACCCGCGCCGACGGTTGCGCGGCGGCGAGGGTCACGGCCCCGACGCCCGCTCCGATGCCGATGTCGAGCGCGGTTTCGAACCCCGGCGACGCCTCCAGTTCCCGGCGCAGGAAGCGGACGTAGCGATAGCTGTCGGGCCCGAGAAATACCGCGTCCCGGTCTCTTGTCGGCGCCGAATGGAGATACAGCCGACCGTCGACCGTGCTCACCCGGATGTCGAGGCGCAGCCCGTCCGGACTCGACCAAACGACGTCGGCGCGCCGCAGCAGATCGAGCAATTCCGGATCCAGCAGGCCGGGCGCGAACGGGCGGGACCATCCGAAGATGTCGCGCAGGGCGTCGGCCGGTCCCGCCGGCGCCTGCTCGCGCACCCACGCATGGGTGGCCGGGGTCGGCATGACGAACTGGTAGCTACGCGCCTCCAGGCGGCCGAGAAGCTCCAGAAGCGCCGCGGCTGCATCGGCGGCGGCACAGGGTGCGGCGACGGCGTCCATCAGGCCGACTGCAGAACCTGCTCCGGCCCCCACAGATGGTCCCGATAGGCTGCGAAGCAGCGCTCTCCGGCGCGCAGCCGCATCACCGCGCCCTCGGCGAGACTGCGGATCACCTCCGGCCGTTCCGCGGCGAGGGGACGCAGCACCTCCTCGTTCCAGGTGCGGGAGTGCTCGACGTCGAGGGTGGCGTGGAGGGCGAAATATTTGCGCTCGCCGCCGACGCCGAGACGCTTCAGCCCGGCCGCGACATGCGCCGCCCGCCACGGCGCCGTGAGCTCCACCGCGCCCAGCGCTCCCAAGGCGTGGTAGGCGTAGCGGCGCGTCGTGGAGAAGGCGACCAGGGTGTTGCCCAGCGCCAGCGACGGCCACACAGTCTCCTCGATGGTCGGCGTCAGGTTCAGGGCCCGGGCCAGCCTGTCCAGCATAGGGCCATGCATTCCGCCTTCGTTGCCGCGGCCCATTTCGTCCCAGTAGTTGCGGGCGAGTTCGAGCTTCGGGCGCGTCGGCATCTTGACCTGGGCGTAGGCGACCAGGTCCTCGAACCCGGCCTCGCCCGCCACCTCCTGCAGCAGGAACCAGCGCATCTCTTCCAGCGTCGCCGACTCGGCCAGCCACGGGAACAGCGGATCGTTCTCGCCCGGGCCGGATCCCTTCAGCGCCTCGAACCAGGCGATGAAACCCTCCACGTCGTCGGGCAGGGCCTGCAGGTAGGGCGCCGCATCGGCGCGCATGCGCTCGACGAAGCCGCCCTCCAGCAGGATCATCTCGGCGTCCTCGCGCGCGTCGGCCATCCAGCCGGCGTAAGGCACGCCGGGCGCCAGGCGGCGATTGTTCCAGCGGGCCAGGGCGCGGTGAAAGGCAGCCGGATCGGCCACGTCGTTGATAGCAGGCGTGTTCAAGGTTGCAGCGCTCATGACAAGGCTCCCTGTCGAGGGATGGCGAACCGGGAATACGCGTCCGCGACCGCCCGGTTCCATTCGACAACAGGTTGTTTGCGCACGGCATTTGTCGGGTGTCGGACATTGGAACTCCTTGTCGTCGCTGGCATTTCCCGAGTCCTGGTTTCGGGGATGCAGATGCAGCACGACGGTTATCACTGGAGCATACGACCTTCGGGCGAGGCCTGGCGCTGGGACGTCCGGGAGCGGCACGGCGGACGGCTGGTGCTCGAGGGTGAGGCTCCGTCGCGGGCCATCGCCGCGGCGCTCGTCATCCGCGCGGTCGCGCGCGGCGTGACGGACCCGGTCGAGGCGCGGGGTGTCGCGGTATGACCAAGGCCTTGACCCACCGGCCCATGCGGATCCTCGAACACGGGGTCTATCGCGGCCCCAACCTCTACAGCCACCGGCGCATGGTCCGGATCCAGGTCGATCTGGGCGATCTGGAGGACTGGCCCACCGACCGGCTGCCCGGCTTCGCCGGCGCCCTCGTCACCGCCCTGCCCACGCTGGCCAGTCACGGCTGCTGCTACGGCGAACCGGGCGGCTTCCTGAAGCGCCTGCGCGAAGGCACCTGGATGGGCCATGTCGTCGAGCACGTGGCGCTCGAACTGCAGTCGCTGGCCGGCGCGCCGACCACGCGAGGCAAGACGCGGTCGGTCAAGGGCCGGCCCGGCGTCTACAACGTCATGTTCGCCTACGACGACGAAGACGCCGCCCTGGTGGCCGGGCGGCTGGCCTTCCAGATCGTCGACGCCCTGCTGCCGCCGGAGCGGCGCGGGATCGAGGGTCTCGAGACGATCACGTCCGGTGGAGTCGATCTGTCCGGTGTCGATACAGTCCCGGCCGCCGTGCCGCTGGTCGAGGCCGCCCGCCGCCGCGGGATGTTCGGGCCGAGCACCCAGGCCCTCGTCGACGCCGCCCGCCGGCGCGGCATTCCGGTGATGCGGCTTAACGACCAGAGCCTCGTCCAGCTCGGCTGGGGCGCCAACCAGCGGCGGCTGCGCGCCAGCGTCACCGACCGCACCGGCCTCGTGGCGTCGGAACTCGCCGGCGACAAGGCCCAGGCGAAGGCGCTGCTCGAGGCCATCGGCTGCCCGGTGGCCCGGGGAATCGTGGCGCGGACGCCGGAGGATGCCCTGGCCCGGGCGAAGCGGCTCAAGCGGCCCCTCGTGGTCAAGCCGCTCGACGGCAATCACGGCCGCGGCGTCACCACAGGCCTGCGCACCGACGAGGACATCGTGGCGGCCTTCGCCCTGGCGCAGCCCCACAGCCGCCGGGTCATCGTCGAGGAGGAGCTGCCCGGCCGCGACCACCGTATCCTCGTCGTCGACGGCCAGGTCGTCGCCGTGGCCGAGCGGGTCCCCGCCCATGTGATCGGCGATGGGGTCCGGACCGTCGCGGAACTGGTCGCCGAAGCCAACGCCGACCCCCGCCGCGGCGACGGTCACGAGAACCTGCTGACCCGCATCCGCCTCGACGACCAGGCGGCCGCCGACATTCTCGCCCGTCAGGGCCTCGGCGTGGACAGCGTGCCCGCCGAGGGCCGTTTCGTGGCCCTGCGCACGACCGCCAATCTGTCCTCCGGCGGCGTGGCCATCGACCGCACCGACGTCATCCATCCGGACAACGCCGCCATCGCCCGCCGCGCCGCCCTGGCCATCGGCCTCGACGTGGCCGGCATCGATCTTCTGGCGCCTGACATCAGCCGTTCGATCCGCGAGACCGGCGGCGGCATCGTGGAGGTCAACGCCGCGCCCGGTCTGCGCATGCATCTGGCCCCGTCCGAGGGCCAGCCGCGCGACGTGGCCGAGCCGATCGTGCGGATGATGTTCCCGCGCGGCGCCCAGGCCCGCATTCCGGTGCTCGCCGTCACCGGCACCAACGGCAAGTCCACCGTCGGCCGGATGCTCTCGCATATCTTCCGGCACACCGGCCGGACGGTCGGCCTGACCAACACCAGCGGCGTCTACGTCAACGACGAGCGCGTCTTCGCAGGCGACGCCAGCGGGCCGAAGAGCGCCCGCATGATCCTGCGCGACCCCACCGTCGAGGTGGCGGTGCTGGAATGCGCCCGTGGCGGCATCCTTCGCGAGGGCCTCGCCTTCGACAGCTGCGATGTCGGCGCCGTGCTGAACGTGCAGCCGGACCATCTCGGATTGAAGGGGATCGACACCCTCGAGGACCTGGCCGCGGTAAAGTCGGTGGTCGTCGAGGCCGTGGCGCGGCGCGGCGTCAGCGTGCTCAACGCCGACGATCCGCTGACCCTGCGGATGGCGAAGCACGCGGGGGGCCGCGTCTGCTGGTTCTCCATGCGGGGAGGCCACGAAACGCCGGGCTTCCTGCTCAAGCATATCGGCGAGGGCGGGCTGGCCGTGCTGTACGACGCCGCGTCCGGCGAGATCACCCTGCACGACGGCGGCGTCGCCAGGGCGGTGTGCAACGCGCGGGCCATTCCGGCGACGCTGAACGGCGCGGCCCTGTTCAACATCCAGAACGCGCTGGCGGCCGCCGGCATGGCTTACGGCGCGGGCGTGGAGCCGGCCGTCATCGGGGCCGCGCTCGGCGGCTTCGCCTCGACCTTCGAGCAGAACCCGGGACGGCTGAACGTCTACGACGGCCACGGCTTCCGGGTCATCCTCGACTACGCCCACAATCCCGAAGGAGTCCGCGCCCTCGGCCGTATGATCTCGGCCATCCGGCCTCCGTCGGGGCGCACGATCGGCATGCTCAGCGTGCCCGGTGACCGGCGCGAGGAGGAAATCCTCACTGTCGGCGAAATCGGCGCCGAGTATTTCGATCAGCTGGTGTTTCGGGAGACGCCCGATAACCGGGGGCGCGCCGCGGGCGACGTTATCCGTCTGATGACCCGGGGCGCGCTGGCCGCCGGCGCCGAGCCGGCGCGGATTCATGGATACCACCGCGAGGAAGACGCCGTGGAGGCCTGTCTGCGCATGGCGCGGCCGGGAGACCTCGTCGTCCTGCTGCCCACCCGCATCGAGGCGGTCTGGCGCCAGATGCTGGACTTCCGGCCCATCCCGGCGGCGAACGGCGCCCCCTCGGGCGCCATGCTGGAGCCGCCGCATGGCTGAGCCCGGCGCCCTGATCGCCATCGGCGGCCATGAGGACAAGGAGCATGATCGGGTCATCCTGAAGGAGGTCGCCCGGCGACTGAGGGGCGGGCGGCTGGTCGTCGCGACCGTCGCCTCGCATGAACCCGAAGGCTATTTCGAGAGCTACCGCGAGGCCTTCGCGGGCCTCGGCGTGGCCGATCTCGTCGAGCTCTACGTCGAGGAACGCTCGCAGAGCCTTGAGGGCTCCGCCCTTGAGGCCCTCGACGGCGCCGGCGGCGTCTTCTTCAGCGGCGGCGACCAGCTGCGCATCTCCAGCCAGATCGGCGACACTCCCATTGAACGGCGCATCCGCGAACTGCACCAGGCCGGGGCGGTCGTCGCCGGCACCTCCGCCGGCGCCTCGGTGATGAGTGAGACCATGCTGGTCAAGGGCGCCAGCTCGGAATCCTACCGCATCGGCGACCTGCACATGGCCCCCGGTCTTGGCCTGATCCGCGACCTGATCATCGACCAGCATTTCGCCGAGCGCGGCCGCTACGGGCGGCTGCTGGGCGCCGTGGCGCACAATCCCCGCCTGCTGGGCGTCGGCATCGACGAGGACACCGCCATCGTTGTCGAGGGCCGGAAATTCCGCGTCATCGGCAGCGGCGCGGCCTATGTCGTCGACGGCGAGCAGGCGACCCACTCCAACATCGCCGAGGCCCGCGCCGAGCGCGCCCTGTCGATGTTCAACGTCTGCATGCACGTCCTGTCGAGCGGCGACCGCTTCGACCTCGACACCCGCGCCCCCACCGCGGGGAAGCACGAGGACGGCGCCGACGCCCGCAGGGACCGGGACTAGCTGCAAGGGACGCGGCCGGGTCATCAGCGATGTCAGGAAGAAAATGGCGCGCCCGGAACGATTCGAACGTCCGACCCTCAGATTCGTAGTCTGATGCTCTATCCAGCTGAGCTACGGGCGCGCTTGGCCGCGAACGGCGAGGGCGGGTCTTTAGCGGACGGGCGGCGGGGGAGCAAGACCCGGTTGGCGGCTTTCGTGCGGTGATTTCGCGACCGGGGGTTTCGCCGCGGCGGCGGGCGCGCCAAGTTGCAGGCCTCCCCCTTCCGCCCGTCTGGACCCTCCATGCGCCCACGCCCGCCGTTCCTGCTTTCGTCCGCCCTGCGCCCCCTGATCGCCCTCGCCGTCGGGGCGAGCCTGGCGCTGACGGGATGCGCCGGCGGGAGCGGCGGAACGGTCCCGGCCACGGCGCCCGCGGCCGCGCCGGCGCCCCAGGCGCGCGGGCCCTTCGTGGCGGCGGCCAATCCGCACGCGGTCGAGGCGGGGCTGGCGGTGCTGCGCCGCGGCGGCTCGGCGGTCGATGCGGCGGTGGCCGTGCAGGCGGTGCTCGGCCTGGTCGAGCCGCAGTCCTCCGGCCTCGGCGGCGGCGCCTTCATGATGCTCTACGACGCCTCGACCGGGGAGGTGACCAGCTACGACGGCCGCGAGACCGCCCCGGCCGCGGCGACCCCCGAGCTGTTCCATGAGAACGGCCGTCCGCTGCCCTTCGACGAGGCGGTGCTGAGCGGGCGTTCGACCGGCGTGCCGGGTGCGGTGGCCCTGCTGGCCATGGCCCAGGCGGAGCACGGGCGGCTGGCGTGGAGCGACCTGTTCGGCGACGCGGAGCGGCTGGCGCGCGACGGCTTCGTGGTCAGCCCCCGGCTGGCCGGCTTCATCGCCGGCCGCAGCAGTCAGGCGCGGACCCGCTGGGCCGAGGCCTATTTCACCAGGCCGGACGGGACCCGCTACGTGGCCGGCGACGTGCTGCGCAATCCGGCCTACGCCGAGACGCTGGCCGAGCTGGCGGCGGGCGGCGCGCACGTCTTCTACGAGGGGCGGATCGCGCGCGAGATCGTCTCGACCGCAGGGGAGGGGCCGCGCCCCGGCGCCCTGACCGCGGCCGACCTGGCCAATTACGAGCCGCTCGAGCGCGGGGCCCTGTGCCGGCCCTACCGCATCTACGTGGTCTGCGTGCCGCCGCCGCCGTCCAGCGGCGTGGCCGTGCTGCAGCTGCTGGCCATGGCCGAGCTGACGCCCGACATCCTCGAGGGGCCGCGGAGCGCCGACGCCTGGACCGCCTTCGCCCAGCTGCAGCGGCTGATGTACGCCGACCGCGACCGCTACGTCGGCGACCCGGGCTTCACCGGCGTGCCGGTGCAGGGTCTGCTCGATCCCGACTACGTGGCCGCCCGCGCGGCGCAGGCGCCGACGCTGGTCGGCGCGGCCGAGCCCGGCTTCCCGCCCGGCGGCGTGTTCACCGGCCCCGACGCGACCCTGGAGCCGGCGGGCACCTCGCATTTCGTCATCATCGACGCCGAGGGGAACGCCGTCAGCATGACCACCACGGTCGAGAGCGTGTTCGGCTCGGGCCGGATGGCGGCCGGCTTCTTCCTCAACAACCAGCTGACGGACTTCTCGTTCGAGCCGCTGCGGCCGGACGGCGCACCGGCCGCGAACGCCGTGGCGCCCGGCAAGCGGCCGCGCTCGTCGATGGCGCCGGTGATCATCCTCGACCGGCAGGGCCGCTTCGTCGGCGCGCTCGGTTCGCCGGGCGGGACCTCGATCCTCGCCTACAACGCCAAGGCGCTGATCGCCGTGCTCGACTGGGGGCTGACCATGGAGGAGGCCTTCGCCCTGCCCAATCTGGTGGCGAGGGGGGACGGCTTCGGGGCCGACACGGATCGCTTCTCCGCCGATCTCCGGGAGGCGCTGGCGGCGCGGGGCGTCGTGCTCAAGCCCAACGCCAGCGAGAACTCCGGCCTGCACGGCGCGATCTGGCGTCAGCGGTCCAATGGAGCCTGGGCGTGGGACGGCGCGGCCGACGACCGCCGCGAGGGCGTGGCGCGGACGGAGTGATCCTTATTCCGGCTTGATCGACAGCTGGAAGGCGATCAGCCCTTCGGACACGTCGGTGTCGACGCCGTTGCCCGATCGCAGGCCCTCCGCCTCGATCTCGCGGTAGACCAGTCCGATCGAGCTGTGCACCGGCCCGCGGCGCAGGGCCACGCCCAGCGAGGCGTCGCCGAGGAAGGCGCCGGAGTCGTGGCTGACCCCCGAACGGTTGTAGTCGCCGTCGCGGTC
Source organism: Brevundimonas sp. (assembly GCF_035626535.1). Lineage (GTDB taxonomy): Bacteria > Pseudomonadota > Alphaproteobacteria > Caulobacterales > Caulobacteraceae > Brevundimonas. The sequence continues at coordinate 13,254 of NZ_DASPNO010000029.1, read as the reverse complement.
GCGGGCCCAGTTGTAGCCGACCGCGCGGCCCGAGCCGGCGGCGTAGACATACCAGCGGGCGCGTTCCCCGAAGGCCTCCTCGCCCTCGGGGACCAGCCGGTCGAGGTCGCGGCCGATCCTCAGCGTGGCCCCGGCCTCGGTGACCTGCCCCCGGCTGCCGACGCCGACCCCGAGGTGCGGCGACAGGGTGACGTCGAGGCCGTCTTCGGTCTGGCCCAGGGTCTCGGTCCAGCCGCGGGTGTAAGTCAGGTCGTAGTGTTCGGCGTCATAGGCCGCCGGGTCGAGCGGCCCGGGCGGCAGGGGCGAGCCGTCGGCGCGCCGCACGCGCCCCTCGGTGCGCAGCCGCAGGCGGTCGCGGTAGGCGTCGCCTTCGTACCAGATGTCGCTGTTCGAGGCGGCCCAGGTCGAGGAGACGTCCCTGGCCGGGTCGTAGCCCGTCCACCCGTCGCCGCTCCCGTAGGCGGGTTCGCCGGCGTCGAATCGGGCGTCGCGGTCGAGACGGGTCAGAAGGTCGGAAACGGTGGTGGGGCGTTCGCGCTCGACCCGCCAGGGATCGGCGATGGCCTGTTGCGGAGCCGGCGATTCCACAGCGAAGGCCGGGGCCGCACAGGCCGCCGCCGCCACACCCGCACTGAACGCCACAAGACGCATCAACGGTCCCCTCAGTCCGTTAACGTCCCTGACCCTGCACGATCAAGGCCGGAACGCCAACTGACATTTTCCTGTCCGTCGAACGTCCTCTGTGATGTGGCGGTTCCGCCTCAGACCCAGGCGCGGAAATGCTTGGACAGCTTCAGGCCCTGGCTCTGGTAGTGGCTGCCGCCCTCTCCATAGAGCCGCGACGGCCGCTCGGTCAGCGGCTCATAGACCAGCCTTGCGACGATCTGGCCGTGCTCCAGCAGGAAGGGGGTGTCGTGGGTGCGCACCTCCAGCACCCCCTTCGAGCCCGCCCCGTGCGCCTCGTCGGTGCCGAAGCCGGGATCGAAGAAGCCGGCGTAGTGGACGCGAAACTCGCCCACCGAGGGATCGATAGGCGTCATCTCGGCCGCCTGCATGACCGGGATCTCCACGGCTTCCCGCGAGGCGAGGATGTAGAATTCGCCCGGGTCCAGCAGCAGCTCGCCGCGCCTTACGCTCAGCGGCTCCCAGAAGTCGCGCGGGTCGTGGCCGTCGATGCGGTCGAGGTCGACCACCCCGGCATGCCGCCGTCCGCGGAAGCCGACGATGGTGCCGTCGGCGCCCTCGAGATCGACGCCGACGCTGCGGGTCTCCAGCTTGGGCGGCTCGCCGGCCTTGAGCCGCAGCTGATTCAGCCGCGTCCCCGGCCGCACCAGGATCGAGAAGGTCTGCGGCGCGATCTCCAGGTACAGCGGCCCGTCATAGCCCTCGTCCACGTCGTCGAAACTGGCCCCGCGGTCGGTCAGCAGGCGCACGAACACGTCCACCCGTCCGGTCGAGCTCTTCGGATTGGCGCGCGCGATCAGCCCCTTGGGCAGGGTCAGCCGCTCCTGCAGCCGGGCGATGTAGACGCAGCCCTTCTCCATCACATAGCCGGCCGACAGGTCGATGGTGTGCATGGCCACGTCGGCGATGCGGTCCTCGACCTTGCGGTGGCCCGGCAGGAACGACGCCCGCACCCGCCACGCCTGATCCGAGAGCCGCAGGTCGAGACTGGCTGGCTGCACCTGGTCGGCGTCGAACGGCGTCTCGGAGGCGATCGCGCCGCCGGCGATCAGGGTTTCGATGGATTGCGAAGGCAGGATGCCGGGGAGGGAGGTCGAAAAGCTCTGCATCGTTTCCGATTACACGATTCCGCGTCCCGTCTCCCCCATAGTGTCGGCCCCGGCGCCGCCAGTGAAGCCGCTTGACCTGCGGGCCGGTTGCGCGACCATGGCCGGATGCACGACACGCCCGCCTACGAAGCCGAGACCGAAGGCGTCCTCGTTCGCGTCCGGCCCAGCTATCTGGCCGGCCAGTCGGATCCCGACGGCGGCCGCTGGGTCTGGGCCTATCAGGTCGAGATCGTCAATCTCGGGACCGAGCCGGTCCAGCTGATGGCCCGCCGCTGGGTCATCACCGACGGGCAGGGCCGGGTCGAGGAGGTGCGCGGGGCCGGCGTCGTCGGCGAGCAGCCGGTGATCAAGCCGGGCGACAGCTATTCCTACGCCTCGGGCTGCCCGCTCGGCACCCCGACCGGCTCCATGGTCGGCGGCTACTATATGACGGACGCCTCGGGCCGCTCGTTCGAAGCCGCCATCCCCGCCTTCAGCCTCGACGTCCCCGGGGAGCGGCGGGTGCTGAACTGAGTGCCGAGCGAGCAGGGTGGCTCGCATCCCGTCATCCTCGGGCTTGACCCGAGGATCAGACCATCCGGTGCTCAGTCGTTGACGCACAGTTGCGGTCGCAGGGCCATCGCGTCGGCACAGCCAGGCTTTGCCTCCGATCCTCGGGTCAAGCCCGAGGATGACGGTGGACGATGTGGGGAGAGGGCGAGGGGGCTGCGTCAACCCGGAGAACCGCAGCCCCGCCCCTGACTCACCGCCGCGAGCGGGTGCGGCGGGAGGCGGACGGCGGCCCCTCTAGGGGCCATTCGTGTCGGTCGTTCGACCGAAAAGCGACAGGCGCGCGAAACCAATGTCCGCGCGCCCTGGAAACCGCGCTCAAGCAGCCGCCGACCGCGTCGGCGGCGATAGCGCCCTTCTTCTAGATGTATCGGCGCAGGCTGCGGGCCAGTTCGGAGGCGCTGTCCTTGCCGCCCTTGCGGACCTGCGGTTGGTAGGCGACTCGCGCGTGCTCGACGCAGTAGACGCCTTCCGAGGCGCGGCGGCCGCAGAAGCTGAATTCGGTCGAGGACGGATCGCCAATCGGCCATTTGCACATGTGCGCGCCCAGGGTCATGACCGTGGCGGTGCCGGGCAGATCGGGCATCGGGGCCGGAACCTGCGCCGCGGCGGGACGCGGCTGGACCGCCTCGATGCGGCGCGGGGCCGACGGGGCCTGGGTCGGCTGCGCGGCGGGCCGCGGACGCGACGGACGGAAGGTGGCGCGGGCCGGCTGCGAGGGCGCGGCCCGGCCGGACAGGCCGAGACGGTGGACCTTGCCGATGACGGCGTTGCGGGTGACGCCGCCGCCCAGCTGTTTGGCGATCTGGCTCGCCGACTGGCCTTCCAGCCAGAGCTTCTTCAGCGCGCCGACGCGGTCTTCAGTCCAGCCTGCGGTCATAGCCACCCTCCGGGGTCTCGGATTCAACATATGGGGTCGAGACTGCCCTCCCGGGGCCGCGACCTACCACTAATCGTAAACCAGACCCTAACAGACGCAATATGTGCGAATCAGTCCGTCCACAGAAACCAGATGTGGGGTGGAGACGGATCGGATGCGGTCCGTCGACGAAAACGCGCCGCTGTCGGGCCCAGCGGCTAGCCCCTTGCGCAGCCGCCGGCGCCAGCGCATCTGGCCTCCCATGACCGACCTCGCCTCGACCCGCCCCTCCGGCCTGCCCCAACCGCGCAGCTATCCGGGCGTCAACTGGATCGGGGTGCGCACCCTCTACCTGCGCGAGGTCCGCCGCTTCTGGAAGGTGGGCGCCCAGACCGTGGCCGGGCCGGTGGTCACCACCCTGCTCTACATGATGGTCTTCGTGGTCGCCCTGCAGGGGTCGCGGCCGCCGCTGCACGGCACGCCCTTCGCCGAGTTCGTGGCCCCGGGCCTGATCATGATGGCCATGCTCAACAACGCCTTCGCCAACGCCTCGTCCAGCCTGATCCAAGCCAAGGTGATGAATACGGCGACCGACTTCCTCACCCCGCCGCTCAGCCCGCTGGAGCTGACGATCGGCTTCTCGCTCGGGGCGGCCACGCGCGGTCTGGTGGTCGGTCTGGTCACCGCGGTCTGCGTGCTGCCCTTCGCCCGGCTCGGCATCGCCAACATCGCCGCCATCGTCTGGTTCGGCGGTCTGGCCTGTCTGATCATGGGCATGCTCGGCGTCTTCGCCGGCCTTTGGGCCCAGAAATTCGATCAGCTGGCGGCGGTGCAGAACTTCGTCATCATGCCGATGACCTTCCTGAGCGGCACCTTCTACCTGGTCGAGCGCCTGCCTGAGCCGTTCGCCACCATCAGCCACTTCAACCCGGTCTTCTACCTGATCGACGGCTTCCGCTACGGCTTCATCGGCCAGGCCGAGAGCACGCTGTGGATCGGCTTGGTCATGTCCGCGGCCCTCAGTCTCGGCATGGCCGTCGCCTGCTGGCTGGTGTTCCGCTCGGGCTGGCGGCTGAAGAGCTAGGCGTTCCCGCGCCCCCGGTCGTTCGGGTCCACGGCCCCGCCCGGTCCGGCGTTGTTCTCGACATCGCCCTCGACCGTGCTGTCGCCCTCGATCTCGTCGAGGCCGTCGCGCCGGTTCAGGCCGGCCGACTGGCCGATGCCGGGATTGCGCTTCAGGTCGTCGGGGCCATTGACCGGTTGATGCTGCGGGTCGGGATGATTGGACATGGCGAACTCCTTTCGTGCGGGTCAACCGGCCGCCCGCCGGCCGGTTCCGGCGCGGGCCCGCCGCGTGACCGCGTTTTAAGGTGCGCCGGACGGGCGGGCGCGCTAGCCATGGCGCCACGTCTTAAAGGGGGTTCCATGCTGTTCCGTAGTCTCGCCGCCGCCGCGGCCCTTCTCGCCGTCGCCGCGCCCGCCGCTGCGCAGGATGTCGACCTCCGTGCCCAGGTCGCCGCCTATGTCCAGCCGTCCAACGAGGCCCGCACCCGGGTGGTGGTCGAGCAGCTGCGCGCCGCCGGCTTCGAGCCGACCGTCGAGACCTTCGCCGGCGGTAATCGCCAGACCGGCGAGATGGAGGGGCGCAACGTCGTCGTCGCCCTCGGGGAGGGCGACCGCGAAATCCTGCTCACCGCCCACTATGACGCCGTCGTGCTGCGTGACGGGACCATGTCCCACGGGGTGGTCGACAACGCCGCCTCGGTGGTCGGCGTCATCGAGGCCGCGAAGATCCTGCGCTCGAAAAACCTGAACCACCGCGTGCGCATCATCCTGTTCGACCAGGAGGAGCTCGGCCTTATCGGCGCGCGCAAATGGATCGAGGCACATGGCCTCGACAACGTCGCGGCGGTCGTGAACTCCGACGTCGCCGGCTATGGCGATACGATGATGTACGGCCAGAACAACGGCGCGCAGTCGGCCTTCGTCACCCGCGCCGTCCAGGAACTGTGCGCCGAGCGCGCCATGCAGTGCGTCGGCTATCCGGTCTATCCGCCGTCCGACGATCGCGCCTTTTCGGCCGCCGGCGCGCCGGTGGTGTCGCTCGGCTTCCAGGACGAGGTCGGCGCCCACCAGATGTGGCTGGCCTTCAACGGCGGCGAGACCAACGGCCTGGCCGAGGGCTTCGTCCCGCGCGTCTTCCAGCTGATCCACTCCGCCGACGACACCATGGAGCAGATCGACCCCGCCACGGTGAAGACCGCCGGCGAGGTCTATGCGGCGCTGATCGAGCGGCTGGACGCGCAGCTGTCGCACTGACGCCGCCGTGCGAGCGGGGCGGTGTTGACTAAGCCCGCCCCCCGTCCGACAAGGCCCTGCCCTTTTTCCCAAGCGGTCCCGACGCATTTCGCGCCGGGGCCGTCTCGCTTTTGGAGGTCCATTCCGTGTCCACTGAACATCTGATGGGTGTCTACAACCGCGCGCCGCTGGAGGTGGATCGTGGTCAGGGCGCGCGTCTGTGGGCGAAGGACGGCACGGAATACCTCGACTGCGTCATGGGCATCTCGACCAACGCGCTGGGCCACGCCCACCCGGTGCTGGTCCAGGCGGTCAAGGATCAGGCCGAGAAGCTCTGGCACGTCTCCAACATCTTCAAGATTCCGGGCCAGGAAGCCCTCGCCGACGCCCTCTGTGAGAAGAGCTTCGCCGACGTGGTCTTCTTCACCAACTCGGGCACCGAGGCCGTCGAGTGCGCCCTGAAGACGGCGCGCAAATACCAGGTCGCCGCGGGCGCGCCCGAGCGGATCGACATCTACGGCTTCGACGGCTCGTTCCACGGCCGCACCTACGGCGCCATCAACGCCGCCGCCAACCCGTCCTACACCGAAGGGTTCGGCCCGAAGATGGAGGGTTTCCACCAGCTCGTCTGGGGCGACCGCGAGGCGCTCGAGGCCGCGTTCCGCAGCCCGACCACCTGCGCCATCATCCTTGAGCCGGTGCAGGGCGAGGGCGGCTGCCGCGCCACCCCCGACGAGGACCTGCGCTGGATGCGCCAGATGGCCGACGACAACGGCGTGCTGATCATCTTCGACGAGGTCCAGTGCGGCATGGGCCGGACCGGCAGGCTGTGGGCCCACGAATGGGCCGGGATGACGCCGGACATCATGGCCATCGCCAAGGCGCTCGGCGGCGGCTTCCCGATCGGCGCGTGCCTCGCCACGCGGGAAGCGGCGAAGGGCATGACCGTCGGCGTGCACGGCTCGACCTTCGGCGGCAATCCGCTGGCCATGGCCGTCGGCGCCGCCGCCTTCGCCGAAATCTCGAAGCCGGAGACCCTGGCCAACGTCAACGAAATCTCCGGCTACCTGAAGCAGCAGCTGCACGGCCTCGCCCAGCGCTTCCCGGACGTGATCGTCGACGTACGCGGCAAGGGCCTGTTGATCGGCGTCAAACTGGTCCCCAACAACCGCGAATTCATGGGCTGGGCCCGGGACACGCAGCAGTTGCTGGTCGCCGGCGGCGGCGACAACTGCGTGCGCATCCTGCCGCCGCTGAACCTCACCCTCGAAGAGGCGCGCGAGGCGGTCGAACGCTTCGAACGCACCTGCGAGGTCGCGCGCGGCAAGATCGCCGCCTGAACTGCGGCCTGACAGATCGGCCCGATTAAACGGAGGGACCGATGGTCCGCCACTTTCTCGACCTCCACCGCCTCGACGCCGCCGAACTGCGCGCCATCCTCGACGACGCCCACGCCCGCAAACAGGCGCGCAAGGGCTGGCCGAAGGGCCGCGTCGACGCCGACGCGCCCGCCCGTGACCGCGTCCTCGCCATGGTGTTCGAAAAGAACTCGACCCGCACCCGCTTCAGCTTCGACGCCGCCATCCGCCAGCTGGGCGGGGCCTCGATCATCGCCAACGCCGGCGACATGCAGCTCGGCCGCGGCGAGCCGGTCGAGGACACCGCCCGTGTCCTGTCGCGCATGGTCGACGCGGTGATGATCCGCGCCAACGACCACGAGGATGTCGAGCGCTTCGCCCGCGTCGCCACGGTGCCGGTGATCAACGGCCTGACCGACCGCTCGCATCCGTGCCAGATCCTCGCCGACATCATGACCATCGAGGAGGCCCGCGGCCCGATCGCCGGCAAGACCATCTCCTGGGTCGGGGACGGCAACAACGTCTGCCACAGCTTCATGCACGCGGCGCCGAAGCTCGGCTTCCACCTCAACGTCGCCTGTCCGGCCGACTACCACCCGGACCTGCACGACCTCGCCAAGGGTGGCAATCACGTCACCCTGACCGGCGATCCGCACGAGGCGGTGCGCGGCGCCGACGTGGTGGTCACCGACACCTGGGTGTCGATGGGCGATCAGGACTACGAGGCCCGGCTCGAGGCCTTCGAGGGCTACGGCGTCGACGACGCCCTGATGGGCGCCGCCGCCTCCGACGCCGTCTTCCTGCACTGCCTGCCCGCCCACCGCGGCGAGGAAGTCACCGACTCCGTCATCGACGGCCCCCGCTCCCTCGTCTGGGACGAGGCCGAAAACCGCATCCACGCACAGAAGGCGGTGCTGGCGTGGTGTTTCGGGGGCTGACGCCTACTGCAGGTTCACGTCCGCCACCCCGCCCGTCTCCGGCAGGGTCTTCGTCACGTTGGCCCTGGTGATCTCGTAGGCGAATTTGAAGAAGCCGCCCTCGTTGACCCACACCCGGCCGTCGTCGGCGTCGAACCTCAGGATGGTCAACATCCGGTCGTCCCTGCCCTCCGGATACCAGGCCGCCAGCACCGGGTTCCAGTAGCGGTCGATGATCTCGCGGTCGTGGCCGTGCACCGACAGCTGCCCATGAATGCAGGCCCAGACGTTCTGATCCTTCGAGCCGTAGTGGAACATGGCGCTCTGCCCCGTACCCACGGCGGCGTCCTTCGCCAGATCGGTATCGTCGCGGGTGAAGAACCAGATCGTCCCCGTCTCCTCGTCGCGGAAGGCGGTCATCGGCTGGGCGTGATAGCCGGGTTGATCGAGGCCCAGCAGGCCGGTGTTGGACGTCTTCAGGCTGTCCCAGAACGCCTGTTCGGCTTCGGCGGCGGTCAGAGTCTTGTCGGCCATGGCGGCGTCTCCTGATCTTCGGGGGTTCGATCAGGAATGGCCCTCGGCCCGGCCGGTTCCGCTATACCGGCGGTCGCTGCGGCATGCCGAGCAGGGCCGCGAGGTGGACCACCAGCACCACGACGACCGCCGCCGCCAGGATCATGATGAAGCGCCACGGCACCATGCGGATGCCCAGGTGCGGCTGCGACGGCCGGGCCCCGCGCCAGCCTGCGAAGACCGACAGGGCGACGGCGGCGGCGAGCAGGACGAGGGTCACGGTCAGACTCATTCGCGCCAAGTGGCCCACCGGAGACGCCTCGGCAAGCCGTCGGAGTCCTTTCCGACCCGTTAATCTTCACGAGGCGTTAACGGGTGCGGCGCGAGACTCTTCGTCGGTGTACGGGCTTTCCACAGGAAGATGGGTCAGACCCTACATCTTGGGGTTAACCACGCGTTTACACCCCTGATCTGGATGGGTAGCGTCGAGTCAAAGGTCGGGAGGCGAATCAGTGAGCGCAGCCGCGCCGTGGAGCGTAAAGGGCATCGAGCCCCGGGCGCGCGAGATCGCCAAGGACCTCGCCCGCCGCTCCGGCATGACGCTGGGCGAGTGGCTCAACACCATGATCATGGAAGACGGCGACGACGAGGAGGGCGTGGTGCCCCTGTCGCGCCGTCCGCACGCCGCCGACAGTTATGAACGCCGCGGCCGCAGCCGTCGCGTCGACGACGCCTACGGCGCCGCGGAAGAGCCGTGGCAGCGGCTGAGCGCCTCGATCGACGCCATCGCCTCACGCCTCGAAGCCGCCGAGCGTCGCTCCACCGTCGCCATCCAGGGCGTCGACCAGGCCGTTTCCGGCCTCGTTCGCCGGCTCGACAGCCAGGACGAGGCGGGCCGCTCCTACGGCCGCCGCATCGACGACATCGCCGAGGAGCTGCGCGAGGGTCATCGCCGGCTGCGCAAATTCGAGCAGGAGGTCGGGCCGAAGACGGCCGAGACCTTCGGCAAGGTTGAGACGACGCTGGGCGCGCTCGCCGGCCGGCTCTACGACATCGAGGAGCGCCAGCGCGGCAGCGTCAACGAACTGCGCCAGCGGATGGACGCGGTCGAGAAGGTCGCCGGCCCCGGCGCGGGCGCCGATCTCCTCGCCCAGGTCGGCCAGCGGCTCGACCAGGCCCAGAGCCGCACCACCGAGGCCCTGCGCGGTCTCGAACGCTCCTTCGCCGATCTCGACCAGCGGCTGCGGGCCGCCGAGTCCCGCGTCGAACCGGAAAGCGTCCGCGAGGCGGCCCGGTTCGAAAAGCTGGCCGAGACGCTCAGCCGCCAGGTCGAGGCCAACCGCGCCGAGATGATGCGCCGGATGGACACGGCCGAAACCGAAGGTCGCATGGACCGGATCGAGCGGGCCGTTCTGGCCATCGGCGATCAGGTGAAGGCCTCCGAAGAGCGTTCCGCCCGGGCCGTCGAGGCCATGGGCCGCGAGGTCCTGCGCATCGCGCAGAACCTCAATGGCCGGGTCGGCAAGATCGAATCCGACGCCCCCGCCCGTCTCGAAAAGCTGGGCGAGACCCTGACCCGCAAGGTCGAGTCGGACATGGGCCGTTTCGCCCAGGGCCTGGAGCAGCGGCTCGTCGCCGCCGACGACCGCCACGCCATGGCGCTGGAGAAGCTGGGCGGCGAGATCACCCGCATCTCCGACCGGCTGAGCGAGCGGATCGCCCAGTCCGAACGTCGCTCGCAGCAGGCGCTGGAAGACATCGGTCGCCGCCTTGCCGACAGCTCGAACAAGATCGAGCAGCACTACGACCGCGCCTCCGGCGAACTGGCCGAGCGCATGCGCCTGTCCGAAGAGCGCACCGCCGCCTTGATCGCCGAGGCCCGCGAGAACATCGGCCGCCGCGCCGATTCCGCCCCGCCGGTCGAGACCGCCCGGTCCGACTGGCGCGCCGCCGCCTTCCCGGACGCGGCCTTTCCCGACGCGGCCTTCCCGGACGCTGGCTTCGACAATGGCTTCGATGACCCGGTCTTCGCCGAGCAGCAGGCCTGGTCGGCCGATCTCGCCCCGCCAGATCCCGAGCCGGCGCCCCGAGCCGGCGGCGAGGTCCTGACCGCCGACACCGTCTTCGACGCGGTGATGCGCGGGCCGGCCGCCGACGCGGCGCCGTCCGCCCCGTTTGGCAGCCGGGCCGCTGAGCCGTCGATGTCGCTGGCGGAGGAAGTCGGCCCCGCGCCCCGGACGCCGCAGCAGGCCCCGTCCTTCGCTGCGACTCCCGCGCCCGGCCCCGCGCCCGGCCCCGTATCGGCGCCGTCCTCCTTCGGTCAGGGTTTCGGCGGCGCGGACGTCTCCGACGCGCTGGCGGCCACCGCGCCCCAGGCCTTCGACGCCGGTCCGGACGAGTTCGCCGGCGAGACCGATTTCGTCGATCCGCGCGCGCTGCGCGCCGCCGCCGCCCAGGGCCGGGCCTCCTCGACCCGTCTGGCCATCGACGCGGCCCGCGCGGCCATGGCGACCCCGGAGGAGGCCGCTCCGGCGCGCTCCGGCTTCGGCCTCAAGCGCGGCGGCAAGTCGAAGCTGCAGGAACGTCTCGACAAACAGGCGTCCAAGGGCGGCGACACGGTCCGCAAGGCGCTCGGCGCCTCGGCCGTGGCGGTTCTGCTGACAGCCGGCGGCGCGGCCGCCTTCGGCGAACTGACGGGCACGGGACTCCGGATTCCCGCGCTGACCGGACTGCCTGGACTGGGCGGCGCGGGCGCTCAAGGCGAAGCCCCGCCGATCGCGGCGCTGGCCGCCGTTCCGGCGGAGCCCTCCCCGGATGACCAGGCGCGCGGCGCCGAACTCTACCGCCAGGCGATCGAGCAGCTGGACGCCGACAACGCGGCCGGAGCCGAGACGCTGAAGCAGGCCGCCGGTCTCGGCTTCGCCCCCGCCCAGCTGCATCTGGCCAGCCTCTACGAGAACGGCGCGGCCGGCCTTGACGCCAACCCGGCCGAGGCCCGCGTGTGGGTCCGCCGGGCGGCCTACGCCGGCGACGTCCGCGGCATGCACAACTACGGCATGTACCTCTTCGAAGGCATTGGCGGCGCCCGCGACCGGACCGAGGCCCTCGAGTGGCTGCGCCGGGCGGCCGAAAACGGGCTGGTCGACAGCCAGTTCAACGTCGCCAAACTGTATGAGACCGGCGACGAAGGCATCGAGCGGGACCTGCCTGAAGCCTACAAATGGTACCTGATCGCTGCGCGCGCCGGAGATGGCGACGCCGAGGCGGCGGTCGAGCGGCTGCGCGCCGGCCTGCCGGCTGCGGAGCGCGGCGCGGCGCGGGCCGCGGCGGACGCCTTCCAGGTGGAGCCTCTCGCCTGATCAGAGGGTTCGCCAGGCCATTTTTGCTTCAGGTCGAATCGGCCTGAATCCAAAAAATGGTCGAGAATTGATGCTGGAGCGGAATCCGAACCGGGATGGACGGGGTCCAACCCAACCGATTTCGCTCTAGCCTTTCTGGCGCATACGGTGGCGGTGGCCGCGGGGTGCGTATAGGACACGTTCACCGTCGCCTTTCCGGCGCCTAGCCTCAGTTCCAGCCGAAGGCGCGTCCTTTGGATATCTACCTGCCGATCGCCGAGGTTTCGGTGAACTGGCCGCTCCTGGTGCTGCTGGGAGCGACGGTCGGATTCGTGTCCGGCCTGTTCGGCATCGGCGGCGGCTTCCTGATGGCGCCGATCCTGATCTTCCTCGGCATCCCCCCCTCGGTCGCGGTCGCCAGTCAGGCCAGCCACGTGGTCGCCTCCTCCACCTCGGGCGTGATCGCCTACACCCGTCAGAAGGCGGTCGACTGGCGGATCGGCGGCGTCATGGCGGGGGGCGGTGTCCTCGGGGCGCTGCTCGGCGTCGAGCTGTTCCGTTACCTGCGCCTGCTCGGCCAGGCCGATCTGGCGGTGGCCCTGTCCTATCTGCTGTTCCTCGGCGCCATCGGCACGCTGATGCTCTACGAGAGCCTCGGCCAGATCCTGAGGCGCATCCGCGGCGAGGTCACCCCGCACAAGGAGCGCCGCCGTCCGCTGTGGCTCTACGGCCTGCCGCTGCGGATGCGGTTCCCGCGCTCGGGCCTCTACATCAGCGCCATACCGCCGTTCGCCCTCGGCGCCGTCGCGGGCGTCCTGTCAGCGATCATGGGGGTGGGCGGCGGCTTCATTCTCGTCCCGGCCATGCTCTACGTGCTGCGGATGAAGGCCAGCGTGGTCGTCGGCACCAGCCTGTTCCAGATCATCATCACCACAGCCATGACCACCATCCTGCAGGCGGGTCGGAACCAGACAGTCGACATCGTGCTGTCGACCATCCTGCTGCTCGGCGGCGTGGTCGGCGCCCAGTACGGCGCCCGCTGGTCGGGGCGTTTCCGGGCCGAGGAACTGCGCGCCGTGCTCGGGCTGATCGTGCTGCTGGTCGGCATCCAGATGGGGCTGGAACTGTTCGTCCGCCCGTCCGACCTCTTCGGCTTCGCTCCGGGAGCGGCCGAATGATCCAGGCTCTCCCCCCGCCACCGCCCGCCGTCGAAGCCCCGGCCCCCGAGCGGTCGGTGGCGACCCAGAACCAGCTGCGCGTCGCCGCCGCCCTGACGGACGCCCGCGTCAGCGTGGACTCCAGCTTCCGGGGCGCCTCGATCGTCCTTTATGGCGCGGTTTTCAATCCGGGCGACCAGCCGACCGACGTGGTGGTCGTGGTGCGCGGACCCGACGCGCCCGTTCGTCTCGTCAAGAAGACCCGCAACATGGGCGTCTGGCTGAACAGCCGCCCGGTCGTGTTCGAGGGCGCGCCCGGCTTCTACATGACGGCCTCGACCCGGCCGCTGGCCGACATTGCCGACTTCGGCGAGCTGCGGCGCCTCGGCGTCGGCGTCGACCACCTGCGCATCAACGCGCCCGAGGAGAGCCGCACCGTCACCCGTTACGGCGTCCGCGACGTCGTCGTCAG
>NZ_DASPNO010000028.1:0-29524 GCF_035626535.1 Brevundimonas sp. | reverse complement strand
GACCTTCGGCGTGTTCAGGATGTAGGTCATGAAAATTGAACACACCCCAGCGTATGCACTTATGTTCACAGCTCTTTGGCTGGCGTTATCCTTTGCCTATGTATTCGGAACGTTTATTACCGCGCATGGCTTCTCAGGCCTTATTCGGATCGACGACCTGATAATCGCATCATCTGGCGTCGTTTGCGTGATCGTTGCAGTCGTAATTCCACTACTTATTGTGATTTGCTCCGCCTATGTTCGATATTATCCATCTCGCCTGAAATGGGGATCAATTTCGACAATAGTATTGTGCATATCGATCATTGTCGCGGGTGTTTGCATCCTGCTCTACGCAGCGGGATTGGAACGCGACTACAATTTTGGAATATGGCCATTGATGATTGTTATGATCAGTGCCGGCTCTATACCTCTCAATATAGGCGCTCACTATGATGCCACAAACAATAGCCGGATTGGTCGGGCTACCTCTATTGTTATCTGCGGCTGCGTGATTTCATTTTTGGTGGGCTCGGCTCAGCCACACGTATTTAAAGAACACGCAAAGTGATGCGCAACAGTTTCAAAGGGAGACATTGTCGTGCACGAGGGCGTTATAGTTCTATCGGCAGAGTCCGGCATATTTATCAAATCAACAAACTCATCGAATATGTCTTTCATAAGCAAAGATGCGTTCGATCGTATAACCATATCTCGGTGTATTCGGGCTGCTCCCTCATAATGCGCGGCCGCCGGGCCTCCGCAGCACCTTCTCCATCGCCCTCCCCTTGGCCACCTCGTCCACCAGCTTGTCGAGATACCGCAGCTCGCGCATGAACGGGTCCTCGATCTCCTCCACGCGATAGCCGCAGATCATCCCCGTGATCAGCGTCCGGTTCGGGTTCATCGCCGGCGCCTCGGCGAAGAAGGCCTCGAAATCGGTCTTCGCCTCCAGCAGCGCCTCCAGCTGATCCTGCGAATAGCCGGTCAGCCAGCGGATGACCTCGTCCACCTCGGCCCGCGTCCGGCCCTTCTTCTCCGCCTTGGCGACATAGTGGACATGGACGCTGGCCACGCTCGTCCGGCGGATGCGGTCGGTCGCGCTGGTCGCCATCGGCGTCGCTCCATGTTCCGTTCGGTCCCGGACGCGTTATACCGGTGAAGCCTCAGGAGACCATCATGGCCAAGCCGACCGAAGCCGACCTCAACGCCCTCGACGTCACCCCGGCGGAGGCGGCGGAGGTCAACGCTATCGCCAATCCGCTGCTGGCCGGCGCGGCGCCGGACGCCAACGACGACCTGGTCCGCATCCGCTCCACCCCCGACGGCGTGGTCTTCGTCACCATCAATCGGCCGGAGAAACGCAACGCCTTCGACGCCCCGACCATCGCCGCCCTCTACGAGGCCTTCGAGACCCTGCAGGGCGCCGACCATGTGCGGGTGGTCTTCATCCGTGGCGCGGGCGGCACCTTCAGCGCCGGCGCCGACCTCGGCTGGATGCGCGACGCCACCGGCTGGTCCGAGGCCGACAACCGCTCCGACGCCATGGGTCTGGCGAAGATGCTCAAGGCCCTGCACGACGTCCCGGCCCTGACCGTGGCCGTCGTCGAGGGCGCGGCCATGGGCGGCGGGGCCGGCATCGTCGCCGCCTGCGACATGGCCGTAGCGGTCAAGGGAACCCGCTTCGCCTTCTCCGAGGTCAAGCTGGGCCTGATCCCGGCGACGATCGCCCCCTATGTGGTCGAGGCCGTCGGCGCCCGCACCGCCCGCGCCCTGTTCATGACCGCCGACGCCTTCGACGCCGACGCCGCGAAGCAGTTCGGCCTGGTCGGCCACGTGCTCGGCTCGGCCGACGAGATCGACGCCTTCATCACCGCCTTCGCCGACTCCATGAAGGCCTGCGCCCCCGGCGCCGTCGGCGACGCCAAACGCCTCGTCCACCACGTCGCAGGCCACCGCCTCGACCACGGTCTGATGGAAGACACCGCCCGCCGCATCGCCCACGCCCGCGTCTCCGACGAAGGCCAGGAAGGCGTCCGCGCCTACCTCGAAAAGCGCAAGCCGGGCTGGGCGGAGTAGGCGCCGCCACGTCCCTTCTCCCCCGGGGGAGAAGGACGCTGATGCCGCGCTGCAAATCCGCCGGCTGTCCGCACAAGGCGAGGCCCGGCTGTCCCGCTCCCTCCCCCCGCTTCAGGCCGAAGCGGCGAAGAGTCGTGCCTGCTTCTCCCTCCCCGCCCTCGGGGAGGGTGGCCGAGCCGCAGGCGAGGACGGGCGGGGGCGGCCGCAAGGCCGCGCCGATCCCCGCCAGCCGTCCCCACCCGGTCGCTTCGCGACCCCCCTCCCCGAACGGGGAGGGAGAGGCCTTACCTCGCCCCTAGCCCTTGGCCCCTCGCCCCTCTAAGAAAATCCCATGTTCAAATCCGTCCTGGTCGCCAATCGCGGCGAGATCGCCTGCCGCGTGTTCCGCACCGCCCGCCGCATGGGGCTGCGCACCATCGCCATCTATTCGGAGGCCGACGCCGGCGCCCTGCACGTCCGCGAGGCCGACGAGGCCGTGGTGATCGGCCCTGCCGCGTCCCGCGAATCCTATCTCGACGCCGCCAGGGTGCTGGCCGCCGCGAAACAGACCGGCGCCGAGGCCATCCACCCCGGCTACGGCTTCCTGTCCGAGAACGCCGACTTCGCCGAGGCCGTGATGGCCGCCGGCCTCGTCTGGATCGGCCCGCCGCCCGCCTCGATCCGCGCCATGGGCCTCAAGGACGCCGCCAAGAAGCTGATGATCGAGGCCGGCGTGCCGGTCACTCCCGGCTACCAGGGCGAGGACCAGTCCGACGAGACCCTGACCGCCGAGGCCGCCCGCATCGGCTACCCCGTGCTGATCAAGGCCGTCGCCGGCGGCGGCGGCAAGGGGATGAAGCGCGTCGATCGTCCCGAGGATTTCGCCGACGGCCTCGCCTCCGCCCGCCGCGAGGGCCAGTCCTCCTTCGGCGACCCCCGCGTGCTGATCGAGAGCTACATCACCCGCCCGCGCCACATCGAGGTGCAGGTCTTCGGCGACCGCCATGGCAATGTCGTCCACCTGCACGAACGCGACTGCTCGCTGCAGCGCCGCCACCAGAAGGTCATCGAGGAGGCCCCCGCCCCCGGCATGGACGCCGCCACGCGCCAGGCCGTTACAGACGCCGCCGTCCGCGCCGCCCGCGCGGTGAACTACGAGGGCGCCGGCACCATCGAATTCATCGCCGACGCCTCCGACGGCCTGAAGGCGGACCGGATCTGGTTCATGGAGATGAACACCCGCCTGCAGGTCGAACACCCCGTCACCGAGGCGATCACCGGCGTCGATCTGGTCGAATGGCAGCTGCGCGTCGCCGCCGGCGAGCCGATCCCGCTGAAGCAGGCCGACATCCCCCTGAACGGCTGGGCCATGGAGGCGCGGCTGTATGCGGAGGACCCCGCCAACGGCTTCCTGCCCAGCATCGGGCGGCTGGAGCATTTCCGGATACCGGAGGATGTCCGCGTCGACACCGGCGTCACCGAGGGCGGCGAGGTCAGCCAGTTCTACGACCCGATGATCGCCAAGCTGATCGTCCACGAGGGCACGCGCGAAGAGGCCGCCGAATCCCTCGCCGAGGCCTGCGCCGGTGTCGAGGTCTGGCCGGTGAAGACCAACGCCGGCTTCCTCGTCCGCTGCCTCGAACACCCGCGGTTCGTCGAGGGTGACGTCGATACGGGGTTCATCGCCGCCGAAGCCACGTCGCTTGAGCCCCCCGCGCCGTCCCCAATTCTGCTAGCCGAAGTCGCCAACCACGCGCTCGACCGCGCGCCGCCGGGCGATGAGGAAACCTCCGCCTGGTCTTCGCTGGCGGGAGCCCGTGGTTTCAGGCTGAACGCGGCTCCGATCCGAACGGTCCGCCTCTGGCTGGACGATGGGCATCGTGACGTCGTGCCCGCCGAAGGGTCGTCCTACCAGCGCACGACAATCATCCACGAGGACGAGATCATCGGTTTTGAGAATGGCGTCGCGCATCCCTTCAGGGATCGAGCCCCGGTTTCTGGCGGCTCCTCTGCCGGCCCCGCCTCCGACGGCTCCCTCCGCGCCCCCATGCCCGGCAAGATCGTCGCCACGCCCGCCAAGGCCGGCGACCCCGCCACCAAGGGCCAGCCTGTCGTCGTGCTGGAAGCGATGAAGATGGAGCACGCCCTCGTCGCCCCGTTCGACGGCGTGGTCGAGACCGTCTCCGTCACGGTCGGCGATCAGGTCACGGACGGGACCGTGCTGGCGGTGGTGAAGGCGGCCGACTGAGCTCGCCTTTCCTCTCCGCCGTCACCCTCGAGCTTGACCCGAGGGCCAGACCGTCCGGTGCTCGGTGGAAGGGCTTGCGGCGCGTTTGGCGGGCCGTCCTCCGCGCATGGCCCGGCCCTTGCCTCTGATCCTCGGGTCAAGCCCGAGGATGACGGATCAGGGGCTCGCCAGCCTGACCACGCCCGTCATCACGATTCGTCGTCCGATCCTCATCGCCGTGATTTACGCCAGCCGCCCGGCGAAGTCTCCCGCCCCGCGCACGGATGATGCTAAAGCCGCGCCATGTCTCTCCACATGATCAAGCTGTGCGTCGGCGTCGCCCGGGTCGAGACGCTGGAGCGCCGCGCCGCCAAGGGCGAATGGCTGACCGTCCACACCCGCATGACGCCCAAACGCGCCGCCGAGCTCGAGGACGGCGGCTCCCTGTTCTGGGTCATGAAGGGCTCGGTGGTCTGCCGCATGCCGATCCTCGACATCGCCACCCGGGGCGAGGGCAAGGCCTCGATGTGCCATATCAAGCTGTCGCCCGAGGTGATCCGCACCGCTCCCCAGGCCCGCCGTCCCTTCCAGGGCTGGCGCTATCTCGAGCCGAAGGACGCGCCGCTCGACCTGTCGACCATGGAGGCCGGCGACCTGCCCGACGACCTGGCCCGCCAGCTGCGGGAGATGGGGGCTTGGTAGGGTCTGGCGACCAGGGACTAGGGGAAGCAGAGCAATCCTGCGACCATCCCCGCGCCACCCGATTCCCGATCCCTGGCCCCTAGCCCCTGGCCCGCATGCCCTCCGCCCGCTCCGACCGCCTCGAGGACGCCCTGCACCGCATCTTCGAGGGCGGGAAGAACACCCGCGCCAGCTGGTTCGCCCTGACCGGCGGCGAAACCCTCTTCGCCGAGGGCGACACCGCCGACACCCTCTACCTGCTGCGCTCGGGCCGCCTCGGCGTCTTCCGTCCCAACGTCGACGCGGACCGCCCGCCCCTGTTCGTCGGCGTCATCCGCCCGGGCGAGCCGGCCGGCGAAATGGCCATGCTGGCCGGCACCGAACACACCGCCGACGTCGTCGCCCTCCGTGACTCCGAGGTGCTGGCCCTGCCCCGCGACGCCTTCTTCGAGGCCGCTCGCACCGAACCCGACCTGATGGTCGAGCTGTCCCGCCTGATGATCCAGCGCGCCCGCGACCGGCGCTCGGGAGGCGGCGAACCCAGCGTGTTCGGCTTCATCTCGGCCCGGCCGCGCCCGATCCGCGCCTTCGTCGAGCGCATCGCAGCCGCCATCGAGGCGGACGGCTTCAGCTGCCAGGTCATCGACCAGTCCGCCCTGTCCTCCGCCAGCGAATGGTTTAGCCGGGTCGAGGACGCCCACGACTACGTCCTCTACGTCGCCGAGATGGATGAGCCCGCCTGGGCCGCCCTGTGCGCCCGGCAGGTCGACCGCGTTTTCGTCGTCGGAGCCGGGCTGATGGCCCCGCCCAACCGGCCCCTGCCCCACGCCGGCGTGCTCGACGCCCAGCGCCGCACCGACCTGATCCTGCTGCGCGACCCGCGCATGGCCAATCCGGCCAACACCGGCGTATGGATCGACGCCGTCTCGCCCGGCCGCTGGTTTCAGGCCGTCGAGGGCGACCAAGCCGACGCCGAACGCATGGGCCGGGTCATCACCGGCTCGGCCGTCGGCGTGGTCATGTCGGGCGGCGGCGCCCGGGCCTATTCGCACATCGGCGCGCTCAGGGCCCTGAGGGAAGCAGGCGTCCCGATCGACTTCGTCGGCGGGGCCTCGATGGGCGCGGTCATCGCCGCGGGGCCCGCCCTCAACTGGTCGCAGGAGGAGCTGGAGGCGCGCATCCGCAAGGCCTTCGTGGTCAGCGACCCGCTGTCCGACCTCGCCTTTCCCATGCTGGCCATGACCCGCGCGAAGAAGGTCGACCGCCTGCTGGAAGAGGCCTACGGCGACGTCGATCTCGCCGACCTGCACAGGCCCTTCTTCGCCGTCTCGACCAATCTGACCAGCGGCAAGCTGGAGGTGCACCGGCGCGGCCTGATGCGGCGCGCCATGCGAGCCTCCATCGCCATTCCCGGGATCCTGCCGCCCGTGGTCATGGACGGCCAGGTGCTGGTCGACGGCGCCGTTCTGAAGAACCTCCCCGCCGAGGTGATGCGCAACATGAACGCCGGCCCGGTGATCGGCGTGGACATGTCCGAGACGCGCGGCGTCGACCCCGAGGTGATCGAGCATCCACCCTCTATCTGGCGCCTGATCGCCACCGGCGCCTGGCGCCGCGGCCCGCCGATCGTCTCGATCCTGATGCGCTCCGCGACCCTGACCACGGACGCGGATCTTGAGAGCTCGCGCGCGGCGACTGACCTGCTGGTCCAGCCCACCCCGGACGGCCTCGACATCCGCGACTGGAAAGGCTTCGACCCCGGCGTCGATGCGGGCTACCGCGCCACCCGCGAGGCGCTGGAGGGCCTCGACCGGCCGGTCACCCATCTGCGCCGCCGCTCGCCGCTCAGCGTCTCCGCGCCACGAGAAACAGACGCGGGAACGGCATCAGGGTCGTCCCGTCGGGCCGCTGCGGAAACGCCGCGGAAAGGCGGCCGCCGAGTGCGTCGAGATACGCCGTCCGCATGACCTCGTCCGGCAAGGCGGCGAGGAACGGCCGCAGCGCCGTCCCCTTCATCCATTCCAGCACCGCGTCCGGCCCCGACAGCGCCTGCAAATACGTCGTCGCCCAGATGTCGACCTCCCGGCAGGCTTCGGCCAGCACCGCGTAATAGGCCTCCGGCTCCAGCAGCGGCGCGATCGCGCCGACCCCCGCCAGCGCCCCTGCCCAAGGCCCCTCCGCCGCCACCTCCCGCATCAGCGCATGATGCCGCGTTTCGTGAGCCATCGGCATCTGCACGGCGATGACGCCGCCCGGCGCCAGCGCCCCGGTCAGCCGCCGCAACAGCGCCTCATGGTCGGGCAGCCAGTGCAGCGAGGCGTTGGCGAAGATCAGGTCCGCCGGCCGCTCCGGCGCCCAGCCCGCGATGTCGCCCCGCCGCCAGTCGATATCGCGGCCCCGCGCCCTCGCCTGCTCCAGCATGGCCTCGCTGGAATCCAGCCCGTGCACCCGCGCCTCCGGATATCGGGCCCTCAGCCGGACCGCATGCTGCCCGGCGCCGCAGCCCAGATCCCAGATCTCCGCCGGGACCAGGTCGTCGGGCAGGCGCGCCAGCAGGTCATGGGCGGCGCGGTCGCGCTCGCGTTCGAAGCGGCTGTACTGAAGGGGGTCCCACGCGGGGGGCGTGTCGGTCATGCCGGATCGCCTCCGTGGATCGGGCGATGGTACAGCCTCTCAGGATCGAACTGAGGACCTCCGGCTCCACAAACCGGCGCTCTAACCAGCTGAGCTAAGGCTGCACGTATCCGCGCGAGCGGCGTGTCTAGCCGTGTCGCTGGCGGCGATCAAGGTGGATTTCGAAGATTGGGACGAGGGCGGGGCCTGGAACCAGGCCCCTGATCGCTACGTCCACCCCTTCGACGCGATATACTCCTGGAGCGCCGCGATCCGGCTGGCGTCCGAAGGGTGGGTCGAGGCGAACTCGGGGGTCGAGCCCTGACGCTGTTCGGCCATCAGCCGCCACAGGGCGATGGCCTCGGACGGCCGGTAGCCGGCCCGTTGCAGATAGTCCACGCCGAGCCGGTCGGCCTCCAGCTCATGGCGGCGCGAGAACGGCAGCAGCACGCCGAGCTGGGCCCCGAGGCCGCCGATCGCGCCGGCCGCCTTGGCGTAGTCGCCGGCCGCGCTCTGCACGCCGCTCAGCACCAGACTGGTCGCGGCGGACGAGGAGTAGCGTTCGGCGGCGTGGCGGGCGACGACATGGCCCACCTCGTGACCGAGCACGGCGGCCAGCTGGTCGTCGTTGCGGACCAGGTTCAGCAGGCCCGTGGTCACGCCGATCTTGCCCGAGGGGAGGACGAAGGCGTTGGGGCTCTGGCTGACGAAGACCGCATAATCCCAGCTCCGGTCGGTGAGGCCGGCCGCCTCGACGATCCGGGCGCCTACGCGGCGGACGCGGGCGTTGGCGGCGGCGTCTGAGGAGGTCGGCTGGGTGCGCAGCGCCTGCGCCCAGGCGGCCTCGGACTGCTGGGTCAGAGCGTTGTCGTCGACGATCAGGAACTGGCTGCGGCCGAGGGTCTCGTTGTAGGCGCAGGCAGCCAGTGACAGGGCGGTGGCGGCCGCAAGGGCCACGGTCAGGGGGCGGGTCAGGGGGCGGGTCATCGGCGAACTCCGTTTCGGCTTCGCCGCACAACGCCCGAGCAGGCCCGATCGCTCCCGCCGCATACGAAAACGCCCCGGCCGCTGGGGCCGGGGCGTCTCGTCTTTTGCTGGAACCTGCCGGCCTATTCGGCCAGACGGAACCGGATGGTGAAGCGGGCGCGCCCGCCTTCGGCCACCCCGTCGACCGTCCGGGGCGAGAACCGCGCCCTGGACATCGAGCGAAGCGCGGCCTGACCGAACCCGGCGCCGGCGGGATCCTCCGACACGATCGAGCAGTTCGTGGCCGAACCGTTCGGGGACACGTTGCAGACCAGCTGCACGGTGCCGGACTCGATGCCGCGGGACGAAGCGCGTTCCGGGAACTCAGGCGCGGGCTGGCGCTGCCAGGTCACGTTGCTGATTTCCGGCGGACGCGGCGGCGGCGGCGGCAGCGGGATCGTCACCGGTCCGTCGATGCGGCCCGGCGGGATCGTCGAGGGGATCCGGTCTTCCTTCGGCGTCGGCGGCACCGGAAGCGGCGGCACCGGCAGGGTCACCGGAAGCGGAGCCGGCACACGCACCTGCAGCTTCGGCGGCGGCGCCGTTTCCGGCGGCGGCGGCGGGGGCGGCGGGGGCGGCGGGGGCGGCGGGATCGGTTCGATCAGCTCGACGTCGACGGAGTCGTCCGAATAGTTCACCTCGCGCAGCTTGAACTGGGCGTTGATGAAATAGAAGGCCAGCAGGGCGAACAGCAGGCACACGACCACGACGCTGGCGATGAACACGTGCGGGGGAACCCCGAAAATGCCCTTCGGCTTCGGCGGGTCGTAGAGACTGCGATGATATTCGACTTCAGTCATGTTTTCACCGCTCCTACTATGCCGACTGGTCTTCGCCGACCAGGGCGACGCTGTAGAAACCACTGTCCTGAAGCGAATTCATGACCTGCATGAAATCCCCGTACCGGGTCGTCTGATCCGCGCGGATGAAGATCCGCTCGTCCGACGGCGTCTTGTTGCCGATCAGATCGAGCAACGTGGCCCCGACGCCATCGGGGCCCTCGAGGACCTCGTTGTCGCCGATATAGACCCGCGAGTTGGCCTGGATCGAGACGTAGAACGGCTTCGGCGGGTTCGGTGCCATCGGTGCGACCGCCACCGGCAGTTTCACCTCCACCGACACGGTGGCGAGCGGGGCCGCCACCATGAAGATGATGAGCAGGACAAGCATAATGTCCACGAACGGCGTGACGTTGATCTCGCTGTTCTGCTCGATGGCGTACTTGCCGCCGCCGCCACCTGAAAGTTTGGCGGCCATCCGACTTACGCCCCCTTGTCGAGGTTACGCGACACGGCGTTCATCAGCTCGGCGTTGAAGCCGTCCGAACGGGTGCCGTAGGCCGCGATGCGGGTGTTGAAGTAGTTGTAGAAAATAACCGCCGGGATAGCGGCGAAGAGGCCGATTCCGGTGGCCAGCAGCGCCTCGGCGATACCGGGGGCGACGACGGCCAGGTTGGTCGTGTTTGTGTTCGCGATGCCGATGAACGAGTTCATGACGCCGTAGACGGTGCCGAACAGACCGATGAACGGCGCGGTCGAACCGACGGAGGCCATGAACTGCTGGCCGCCCGACAGGCGCTTGGCCAGGCCGGACTGAACGGCCGAGACGGCGGCCTGGGCGCGGTTGATCGCCGAGTCGCGGTGATCGCCAGTGACCGAGAGGCCCGCCTGACGCGACAGCTCGACTTCGTCGGTGGCCGCGGCGGCCATGTCGGCCAGCGGGTTGCCTTCGAACTCTTCCGAAGTGGCCACGCGGCGCATGTCGGCGATCGTGCGGGTCTGACGGAAGGCTTCGAGGAAGCGGTCGGTGCTGCGGTTCAGGGCGCCGAACTCGAACAGTTTGATCAGCAGGATCACCCAGGTGAATACCGAGGCGAGCAGCAGGCCGATCATGACGACCTTAACGACGATGTCCGCGTCCATGAACATGCGCGCGGGCGTCAGCTTGCCGTGGCTTTCGCCGCCGACTTCGCCGGGCGCCGCGGCGTCAGCGGCCGGAGCCGCCTCGGTCGTCGGAGCGGGAGCCGCGGTGGTGGTCGCAGCGGGAGCCGCGGCGGCCGGAGCGGCGGCCGGGGCGGTGGCATCCTGCGCGAGGACCGGCGTACCGGCCATCAGGACGGCGGCGCCGGCCATGGCCAGGAGGATGTTGGTCTTCTTGATATCGAGCATAGTTCGCCAGTTCCTGCTTTTTTGGTCTGACTCGGTGGAACCCTGAGGAACGGCCGCAGACGACGCCCGCCCCTCCATGAAAATCTCGTCTGCAGCGCCGGGGCCCCTTGCGGAACTCCGGTCTGCGGAACGCCTCCTGACGCTTCCGGTTGCCTGTCGGCTTCCGGGGCGGTGTCGACGGCGTCGGGATATGGAGAATCCCGCCTCCGCCGACCGCTCGCCAAGGAAAGCGGTCAAGCTCCTTTGGCGAACGCTTACCAGAGCGTCAAGTGCGCAACGGCGCTTTTCCCCCTGCGGGAGAGCAAGCGTGTTCAACGGCGAGGATTCAGGCCGAAAGCGACAATTTCATGATGGATGACACCGATGTCTCCCGGTGTCCGGAGAGGATGGTGCCTGGGGGCGGATTCGAACCACCGACACGCGGATTTTCAATCCGCTGCTCTACCAACTGAGCTACCCAGGCGAGGCGTCCATTCGCGAGAGCGGCGTCTATAGGCGAGCCGTTTTCAGGTGTCCAGCGGTCATGTCAGCCTTCCTCGTCGTCCCGGGAAGGCGCGTCGTCGGCCGGGCCGGGAACGGCGTAGGAGCCGGCGAACCAGCGCTGCAGATCCACGTCGGCGCAGCGTTTGGAGCAGAACGGCTTGTATTTCGCGTCGGCCGGCAAGCGCCGGCAGATGGGACAGGTCGCCATCGCTTCAGCCTTCATCGATTTCCACGCCGCCCGACAGCGCGGGATCGGCCTTCACCCTGGCCCGCGGACCCAGCCGGGCCGCCAGCGTCTCCGCCACAGCCGCGATCGCGGCCGGGCACCGCAGTGTCAGATGAGGAGCGGCCGTATTCCCCGCCAGCGCCAGCCCGAGCCGCCGCACCGCGTCGATGGCCCGGGTCTCAGGCGTCGGCCGCCCGTCCGGCCCCAGCAACCGCTCCTCGATCGGCCTCATTCGCCACGGCAGGGACAGCATCAGCACGCCGAAGCGGTTGACCGGCCCGAAGGCGATCTCCGGATCGCTCCCGAACGCCGCCTTCGCCGCCGCCAGCATAGCCGCCCCATCGTGGCCGGTCCCGACCAGATCGACCGCCACCAGTCCGCCCCAGCCCTTCAGCCTGATCAGCCGCGCCGCCTGCATCAGCCCATCGCGGTTAGCCCGGCCCCTGTCGCGCGGTCCGCCGCGGCCCGGCGCGGGGGCGTGATCGATGTCCACCGCCACGAGGGCGCGCGTCCGCTCCACCGCCAGCCGCACGCCGAGATGCGCGAACAGGGCCCCGGGCGCCAGCGCCTCCTCCTCCGCCTCGAGACTCGCCCGCATCGCCGCGGCCCCGGTGCGCGGCTCGACGCCCGGCGCCAGTCGGGCAAGCGTTTCCGCCACCGTCGGCGCGGGCCGCAGCAGCCGCGGCTCGCCCTCACCCGCCCCGATGAGGCGCAGCGTCGGCCCCTTGTGCTCGCGCGGTTCGGCCGAGACCTCGACCTCGACCTTCTCCCCGAGGGCGATCCGGTCGCTCTTGCGCAGCGGCAGGAAGCCGAAGGGCTCCCGCGCACCCAGATCCACGAACGCCCCTTTCAGCCCGGAATCGACGGCGGCGACCCGGCCTGCCGCCCGCGCGCCAAGCCGATGCTGTGCGACGTCACTCTCTCTCTGCAGGATCAGGTGTTCGAAACGGCCGTTGCGAACGACCATGCCCCGGACCTCGCCGGGCGTCTCGTCCAGAAAGGTCTCGAGCTCGCTCACTCCGCCCGCCAGCCGGCCCCGGCCAGCAGGTTGACCGTTTCATGTAGCGGCAGGCCGACGATGGCCGGATAGCTGCCGACGATTCGCGTCACGAAGGCCCCGGCCCGGCCCTGGATGCCGTAGCCCCCGGCCTTGCCCCGCCACTCCCCTGATCGGACATAGGCGGCGATCTCGGCGTCGGACAGAACCTTGAAGCTGACCCGCGCCTCGACGACCCGATGCCGGATCAGCCTTCCGGTGGCGACCGCCACCCCCGTTAACACCCGGTGATTGCGTCCGGACAGCAGCTTCAGGAAGCGCACCGCCTCGGCCTCGTCGGCCGCCTTCTCCAGCAGCCGGCGGCCCACCGCCACCACGGTGTCGGCGGCCAGCACCACCGCGTCCGGCGCCCGCGCGGCGGCCACTCCGGCCTTGGCGCGCGCCAGCCGGGCGGCGAGGCGCGGCGGCGTCTCGTCCTTCAGCGGCGTCTCGTCGATGTCGGCGGGTTCGATTCGGTCGGGAACGATCCCGACCAGCGCCAGCAGCTCCACGCGGCGCGGGCTGGCCGACGCCAGCACGAGGTCAGGGCGGGCCATCCAGCCCTGCCCTTACTTGAAGCGATAGGTGATGCGGCCCTTGGTCAGGTCGTAGGGCGTCATCTCGACCAGGACCTTGTCGCCGGCCAGCACGCGGATGCGGTTCTTGCGCATCTTGCCCGCGGTATGGGCGATGATCTCGTGGTCGTTCTCGAGCGTCACGCGGAACGTCGCGTTCGGCAGCAGTTCGCTGACTACGCCAGGAAACTCGAGCAGTTCTTCCTTAGCCATGCGGCCTCTCGCGCCCCGTGAATACAAGTCTGGGCGCGCGCCGGGCGAAAGCGCGCGTCGAAAAGAGCGGGCCTAATGCCTGAAAACATCGGGATAGTCGAGATCAACCGCGCCGGTAGAGCGCCGTCACCAGGGTGAACAGCCGCCGCGCCGTCTCGTGGTCGATGGCGATCTTGCCGTCCAGCCGGGCCTTCAGCAGGTCGGCGCCTTCGTTGTGCAGGCCGCGGCGGCCCATGTCGACGGCCTCGATCTGGCTCGGCGACGTGCCGCGCAGGGCTTCGTAATAGCTGTCGCAGATACCGATATAGTCCTTCACCACCTTATTCAGCGGATTCAGCGACAGGCCATGGGCCTTGGCGAATCCCGGACCGGAGATGTCGAGAACCAGCCGCCCGTCCAGCAGCGAGAGCTTCAACGCATAGGGGCCGCCGCTCGCGCCCGCCGGCTCGAAGCTGTTCTTCTCAACGAGGTCGAAGATCGCCACCCGGCGCTCGTGCTCGATCTCGGCCGTCGCCGCCGGCAGGGTCGCCGCATCCAGCTCGACCGAGGACAGGCGGTGCTCGCTCACGCCGGCTCCGGCCCGTCGCCCAGATGGGTGGGCGCCACACGCGCCGGCCAACGCTCCGACAGGTCGGTCAGCACCGCGTCGAGGCATTCGACGTCGATGCGCAGATCGCCGCCGCCCGCGAACATCAGCGTCACCCGGCCACCCGGCGCCTCGCCCGGCTCGAAATCCATCGCCAGCAGCTCCAGCGCGTGCTCCGGCCCGCGCGGCAACCGGCGGCTCTTCACCGACAGGACGTCGCCGAACTGCATCGCCGACATCACTCGAGTCCCGCCGCACTCCCAGCAGAACCGGCTCAGGGCCAACGTCACCCGCCGCGCCGAGGGCTCCCAGACGATGTCGACCGGCCGCAGGATCGCGTCCTGCAGCGCGGCCGAGATGATGTGCAGGTCGTCCGCGTCCTCGGCCAGCAGGCGCAGCGGCTCCACGGCCGTTCCCGTCGTCGCATTGTCGGCGGTCGCCGCCTCAGTGCTCATGTCCATCGCCCTTGATCCGGCGGATTTGCGCGCCGCAGGCCCCGAGCTTCTCTTCCAGCCGCTCGAACCCGCGATCCAGATGATACACGCGTCCGACCGTGGTTTCGCCCTCGGCGACGAGACCGGCGATGACGAGGCTCACGGAGGCCCGCAGGTCGGTGGCCATGACCTGGGCGCCGTGCAGCGCCTCGACCCCGCGCACCACCGCCTCGCCGGCGTGGACGTGAATGTCCGCCCCCAGCCGGCCCAGCTCCGGCGCGTGCATGAAGCGGTTCTCGAAGATGTTCTCGTGGATGACGCTGTCGCCCTCGGCGGTCGTCATCAGCGCCATGAACTGCGCCTGCAGGTCCGTGGCGAACCCGGGATAGACTTCCGTCGCGATATTGACGGCCTTCAACCGCAGCGCCGGATCGCGGCGAACGATGACGCCGTCTTCGGTCGGCGTCACCTCGACCCCGGCCTCGATCATCTTGTCGGTCAAGGCCTGCATCAGCTCGGGGCGGGCCTTCGTCAGCCGCACCTCGCCCCCGGCCATGGCCGCGGCCACGGCGTAGGAGCCCATCTCGATCCGATCGGCGATAACCGGCCATTCGGTCCCGCCCAGCGAACTCACGCCGGTGATCACCAGCTCGCCCGTGTCGATCCCCTCGACCCGGGCGCCCATGGCGACGAGGCAGCGGGCCAGATCGCCAATCTCCGGCTCGCGCGCGGCCTTCTTCAACACCGTCACGCCATCGGCGAGCACCGCCGTCAGCAGGGCGTGCTCGGTGGCCCCGACCGAGACGAACGGGAACTCGATCTCGGCCCCCTTCAGCCCCTTCGGCGCGCGGGCGATGACATAGCCCTCGTCCAGTTCGATCTCGACGCCCATGGCGGTCAGCGCCTGAAGGTGCAGGTCGACCGGCCGCGCTCCGATGGTGCAGCCGCCCGGCAGCGACACCCTCGCCTCGCCCGTTCTGGCCAGCAGCGGCCCGAGCACGTTGAACGAGGCCCGCATCTGCCGGACCAGATCATAGGGCGCGAAGGTCGAGCTGATCTGCGCCGCGTGGAACAGGGTTTCCTGCTCTTCCCCGTGCCCGTTCTCGGTCACCTCGACGCCCAGCTCGCGCAGCAGCCGGCCGAGGAATTTCGTGTCCGCCAGCCGCGGCATGTTGGTCAGGCGCAGCGGCTGATCGGTCAGGATCGAGGCGGCCATCAGCTTGAGGGCGGAATTCTTGGCGCCGCTGACCGGGATGATTCCGTTCAGCCGGGCGCCGCCTTGGATGGCGATGCTGTCCATGTCGTCTCTACAGGCCGGCGCGGGGAGCGCCGGGGGCCGGCTATCTAGCCCGGACGACGGGGGTTGCGAAAGGCCGCCCGAACGGTACGGCCGATGACTTTCAGTTGCTCGGCTTTACCGGCTTCGGCGCCCGGGCCGCGGCCTTGCGCCGCTTCAGATTGTCTCTCAAGGCCGTCGCGAGACGCTGGGCCCGGGCCGTCGCAGGCGTCTTCGGCGGCGCCAGCGGGTCCGGCAGGCTGGGCGGAAGGTGGGGCAGGGGCGCTGGAATCTTCGACTCGTCCATCAGTCGATCAGACCCGCTGCGGACCTTTTTCGCAAGCAGGCCAAATCGGGGCTTCCCCCGTTGTCCCCCGTTGGCTATAGGGCCGCTTCCTCAGTGACCGCCGCCGTAGCTCAGTGGTAGAGCGCATCCTTGGTAAGGCTGAGGTCGTGGGTTCGATTCCCCCCGGCGGCACCACTCGGAACAAGGGCCCGATCCGCCAACGGATCGGGCCTTTTTCTATTCTTCCGACGCCTGCTGCGGGCGGATGGCGGGCCTGTGATTCGGCGGCCCGTCCGGGCGGGACAGGTGGCGCTCGTAGTCCAGCGCGTAACCGGACGGCGGGTTGCCGGGGAAGGCATAGCCGCTGTCAGCGAAATACTCGTCGTAGCCGGCGCCATAGCCGTAGCCGTACCGGTACGGATCGTTCTCGGACTGGCGGATGCTGATATCCAGCCGGCCGCCCTCCCCGATCGGCAGCGACACCGCCGCGCCATAGCTCCGATAGCCGCCGGTGCCGAAGCCGACGTCGAACTCGCCGTGCATCTCGCGGTCGTCACGCCAGGCGGGCGATTCGTCACGAGCCGCCGGATCCGGCGCGCGGGCGGCCAGCCATTGGGCGATCTGCTGGTCGGTGCTCAGGCCGTGCGGATCCGCCGACTGCTCGGCTCCGCTGACCGCGGGCGCGACCGGATGAGCCGTCGCGTCGAGGACCACCGTCGTCGCGGGGGCGGTCGCCACCACGCCGTCCTGATCGCTTCCTGGCTCGCCAAGCGACGGAGCGCCGGTCAGGAGCCCGGTCATCAGCAGCGCGGTGATCAGCATGGGTTGGACTCCTGCGAGACCTCCACCCTAGCCCCAAATGCGGCCAAGGTCAGGCGACTCCGTCGCCGCGGTCCAGCGGATCGGGCAGCGCCTCGCCCTCGGGGACGAAGGTCAGCGCCACGGAGTTGATGCAGTAGCGCAGTCCGGTCGGCGGCGGCCCGTCCGGAAACACATGGCCCTGGTGGCTGTCGCAGCGGGCGCAACGGGTTTCCGTGCGGGTCATGCCGTACGACCGGTCGGTGACCGCCTTCACGTGGGTCGCGTCGACCGGCTCCGTGAAACTGGGCCAGCCGGTGCCGCTTTCGAACTTGGTCCCCGCCCGGAACAGGGGCAGGCCGCACTCGCGGCAGCAGAACACCCCCGCCCGCTTCTCGCCCAGCAGCGTGCCGCAGAACGGCGCCTCCGTGCCGTGGGCCAGCAGGACGCGCTTCTCCTCCGGCGACAGGTCGGCCTCCAGCCGGGCGCGTTCCTCGTCATCAGGCGGCGTCAGGTCGAAGCCGGAGGGAGAGCGCAGGGTCGGGGCGATGTCGGACATGGCTCCGAAATAGGAAGGGCCGGGCGGGGGTTCCACCCCCGCCCGGCCCTGTAGTCCCACGCTCAGGCAGCGCGACGCGCCTTGGCGCCTACTGGAAGAGCGAGCCAACCCAGGTGCGGACGGCGTTCTCGTCCACCGGGTTGCCGGTGTAGGTCAGGCCCGGCGCCGGGATGAACGGCTGGTTGTTGCCGCGCTGGCGCGACGTCCAGGCCTTGTGGCCATAGGCCAGGTCCGCATAGGTCGACGGCAGGCGCTCGACGGTCTGCTCGATGAAGATCGAGTCCGCCGCCGTGGTCGTGCCGGCGATACGCACGTTCGGCAGGCGGCTGACCAGGTCGAGGGTGTCGAGGCAACCGCCCGAGCAGCCGGCGTCGACCAGAACGATGACCGGGCCCTGCACCGGATTGGCGGCGTTGGGATCGGCGGCGGTCGCGGGCTGCGGCTGGGTGAAGCTCGGCTGGCCGGCGGCGATGGCGGCGTCGAAGGCGGCCAGGGTCGCCTCCGTCTGGGCGATCACTTCCGGGGCTTCATAGACGAAGCGGGCGTCCTGCTTCATCCGGCCGATGACGTCGGCGTACCACTGGCGGTTCCCCGGCGTGGCGCGATAGGTGAAGTCGCCGCCGGTCGGCTGGCGGCTCTGGGTGAATTCCGAGGTCCAGATGCGGTTCAGCACACCGTAGCCGCGCGCCGTCGAGCCGAGGTTCGACGAGCCGCTGCCGCCGCGCAGATCCAGCACGAAGCCCTGCGGGCCCTGGATCGTGGTCAGCTGGGACTGCAGCTGGGCGTTGAAGGCGTCCCAACCGGCGTCGTCGGCGAACGAATGGACGTTGATCCACGGCCGTCCGTTGACGCTCTCGACCGACAGCGGCACGGGGCCCGGCGCGTACAGCGTGGCGCGGTAGGCGGCCTCGAGGTTGGCCGGGACGACCGGCACGGGCCGCAGGTCATAGTCGCGCTCGCGGCGGTTGCCGACCTTGAATTTGCAGGTCGACGGCGTGCCACCGGCGAAGGGGTTGTTGCGGTTCCACAGCAGATAGGGCGCGGTGGTGATGCGGCCGGCCTCGGTGTTCAGGTCGCCTTCCCACAGGTCCAGCTTGGTGCGCGAATACTCCTCGATCGGCATGAGATTGCACTCGGTGACCACCGCCCCGACCGGCGGCAGGCCGCGCACGCCCGGCTGCACATAGGTCACGACATACTGGCCGTTGCGCCAGGCGGTCGCCAGTCCCGGCCAGCTGGTCGCCTTGAAGCGGTCGGCGGGGGTCTCGTAGCTCGGGCGGATGACGATGTTCGAATCGCGGAAGCCGGCGGCGTAGTAGCGCAGCAGATAGGCGTGGCTGGAGCCGCTGTTCGACTGGCCGACCTTCGACATCGCGTCGCGCAGGCCGGCGTCCAGCCAGGCGCGGAAGGTGTCGCTGGCCTGCCCCGGCACGACCGGCGCGGGATGGTTCGCGGCCAGCGCGTCATGGGCGGCCTGCAGATCCTGACGCGCCAGCGCCTGGAAATCCTGCGCGGAGACGGAGCCGACGCTCAGCGCCAAGGTCAGGGCCGCGGTCGCGGCGACGGGGAGGATACGGGACATCAAGTCGGGCTCCGGGGCCGTGGGAACAGGGAACGGGCAGCGTTAAAGCCCATAGGAGCCGGCCTTGCCAAGCCCGTACCCCGTCCGGATGAACGCCCCCGTCGGTTTACTCGCCCGGGATCGCGGCCTAATCGGGGCGACGCCCCGTCCCGCATGGCGGCGGCGATCACGTTTGCTTCAGAGCCCCCGAATACGCATGTTCTCAAAGATCCTGATCGCCAACCGCGGCGAGATCGCCGTCCGCATCATCAAGACCTGCCGCCGCATGGGCATCGCGACGGTGCAGGTCTATTCCGAGGCCGACGCCGGCTCGCTGGCGGTCGAGATGGCCGACGAGGCGGTGCTGATCGGCCCGGCCCCGGCGGCGCAGTCCTATCTGCTGGCCGACCGGATCGTGGAGGCCGTGCGCCAGACCGGCGCCGAGGCGGTCCACCCCGGCTTCGGCTTCCTCAGCGAGAACGCCGGCTTCGCCCGTCGCCTGCGCGAGGAGGGCATCGCCTTCATCGGCCCCAACCCCAAGGCCATTGAGGCCATGGGCGACAAGATCAGCTCCAAGAAGCTCGCCGCCGAGGCGGGCGTCTCCACCGTCCCCGGCCACATGGGCCTGATCGAGACGACCGACGAGGCCGTCCGGATCGCCAATGAAATCGGCTACCCGATCATGATCAAGGCCTCGGCCGGCGGCGGCGGCAAGGGCATCCGCGTCGCCCACTCCGACGCCGACATGGCCGAGGGGTTCGCCGCGGTGAAGGGCGAGGCGCTGAACGCCTTCGGCGACGACCGCGTCTTCCTGGAAAAATTCATCGTCGACCCGCGCCACATCGAGATCCAGGTGCTGGGCGACAAGCACGGCAACGTGGTCCACCTGTTCGAGCGCGAGTGCTCGATCCAGCGGCGGAACCAGAAGGTCATCGAGGAGGCCCCCTCCCCGCTGCTGGATGAGAAGACCCGGGCCGCGATGGGAGCGCAGGCGGTGGCGCTGGCCAAGGCCGTGAACTACGACAGCGCCGGCACCGTCGAGTTCGTGGCGGGGCAGGACAAATCGTTCTTCTTCCTCGAGATGAACACCCGGCTCCAGGTCGAGCATCCGGTGACGGAGCTGATCACGGGGGTGGATCTGGTCGAGCAGATGATCCGGTCGGCGTGGGGCGAACGCCTCGCCTTTCAGCAGAAGGATCTGAGGATCAACGGCTGGGCCATCGAGAGCCGGATCTATGCGGAGGATCCGTACCGGGGCTTCCTGCCCAGCATCGGCCGGCTGGTCAGGTATGATACGGCGGAGGAAGGCCCCCACGCCGACGGCTACACCGTCCGCAACGACTCCGGCGTCCGCGAGGGCGAGGAGATCTCCATGTTCTACGACCCCATGATCGCCAAGCTGTGCGCCTGGGCCCCGACCCGCGACGCCGCCATCGACGGCATGGCCCGCGCCCTGGAGGACACCCACCTCAGCGGCCTCGGCCACAATGTGCCGTTCCTCGCCGCCGTCATGGACCAGCCGCGCTTCCGCTCCGGCCGGCTCTCCACCCGCTACATCCAGGACGAGTTTCCCGACGGCTTCCACGGCCTCGCCCCCGACCGCCGCCAGAGCGACATCCTCATCGCCGCCGCCGCCGCCATGAACGAGATCCTCACCGAGCTGTCCGGCGACCCGTCGAACCGCACCGACTGGATCGTCCTGATCGGCACGGGTGCGGGATCGGGGGAGGCCCACGGCGTCACCCTCAGCTACGACGACGACGAGGCCCTGACCCTCGAGCTCGCCGGCGAGGACCGCGCCCTGCGCCTCAGCGACATCGACTGGCGCCCCGGCCTGGCCCAGTTCCGCGCCGAGCTCGACGGCCGCCCCTTCACGGCCGAGGTCGCCCGCGTCGCCGACGGCTTCGTCATCCGCCACCGCGCCGCCAAGGCCCGCGTCCGCGTCCTCACCCCCGCCGTCGCCGCCCTCTACGCCCGCCTACCGGAAAAACAGGCCGCCGACACCTCGAAGCTGATCCAGTCCCCCATGCCCGGCCTCGTCGTCGCCATCCCGGTCGCCGTCGGCCAGGAGGTCAAGACCGGCGAAACCGTCGCCATCATCGAGGCCATGAAGATGCAGAACATCCTCAAGGCGGAGAGAGACGGGGTGGTCAAGGCGGTCAGCGCCCGGGCCGGCGACCCGGTGGCGGCGGACGACGTGCTGGTGGAGTTCGAGTAGGGGTCCGCACCGGCTCCGTCCGGATCAATCCACGAGTCGGCGGCCCGCTGCCTTGATCTGCCGGCCGACGGAGGAGCGTCGCCGGCCCCTTGCCGGGTCGCCGTGACCCTCACCCGCCGATGGCCGCTGAAGCGCCTCTTCGATTGCGCCGTAGAGTTTTCCCACCTCAATGGGCTTGGCCACGTGCCCGTCCATACCCGCTTCCAGATAGGATGCGATCTGGTGCGCCATGGCGTTGGCGGACAGGGCCAGTATCGGCGTTCGCGCCCGGCCGGTCCGGGCCTCTTCGGACCGAATGGCGCGGGCGACATCCGGTCCGTCCATCCTCGGCATCTGAATATCGAGCAGAACGAGATCAAACTCTTCCGCCCTCCAGCACTCAAGCGCTTCAATGCCGTCCGAGGTGATGCGGAGATCTGCCCCGAGCGGTTCGAGCAGGGCGCGTGCGACCATCTGGTTTGTCGGGTTGTCCTCAGCGAGCAGGAAGCCGAGCCGGCGCGGGCCCCGGGCTGACGATCGGCTGGCGGCGGGGGCGCTCGCCCGTTCCGCGGCGGCCGCCACCCTTTGCATCGGCAGCCGCACGGTGAAGCACGCGCCCTTCCCCGGCTCACTCTCTACAGTGATGTCGCCGCCCATGAGTTGTGCCAGCTCGCGGCTTATCGCGAGGCCAAGACCGGTGCCGCCGAAGCGACGGGTGGTCGAACTGTCCGCCTGGGAGAATTTCGAAAACAGCTGCGGCAGGACCTCGGGCGCAATCCCGATGCCCGTGTCCGAAACGACAATCTCGAGGCCGGCGCCCGTCGCGCCGACGCGGACCTGGACCAGGCCGGCTTCAGTGAACTTGATCGCGTTCGCGAGCAGGTTGGACAATATCTGTCGCGTGCGCATCGCGTCACCGCGCCAGACCCCCTCGCAGGCCGGGTCGAGCTCCAGCCGGCAGTCCAGCCCTTTTTCCTGCGCAAGGCCGACAAAGCCGTCGAACGTCGCGGCGACGGTCTCAGTGAGCGTGAATTCTTCCGACACGACCTCCAGCTTCCCGGCCTCGATCTTGGATATGTCGAGGATGTCGTTCAGCACCGCGAGCAGCAGTTCGCCAGACTGCCGGATGACCGCCACCCTGCCCTGCTGATCCGGCGGCAGGTCCGCGCTCTCAAGCACCTGCGCCATGCCGAGGACCCCGTTCAGAGGCGTACGTATCTCGTGGCTCATGTTGGCCAGAAACTGGGACTTGGCCAGGTTGGCGCTCTCCGCCTGATCGCGGGCGTCGACCAATTCGCTCATTGCCGTTCGCAAGGCGCCGTCATTGTCGCGGAGTCGCTGCAGAAGCGCGTTGAAGTCCGCTGTAAGCGCGGCCAGTTCGTCCTCGCCCGCGGGATCGACCCGAAGGTCGAGGTCTCCGCTTTCCCGGACCGCGACCATGGCGTTCGAGAGTACGCGGACAGGCCGGATGACGCCCCTCGCGAGCCAGGTCGAGATGAACAGTGCGAGAGCGACAGCGCCGCCCAGGCCGAGCAGCGAGACGAGGGTGTAGCCCAGCACCATCTGTTCCAGCTCATCGAGACTGGAAATCAGGACGAGCGTGCCGACCCTGTCGCGATCCAGCTGAACGGGCGTGCTGATGGTCAGTCGGTCACGATCGAACCGCGAGCCGTCCATTGGCGGGGCCGTGGGCTGGCTGGCGCCGCCATCGGTGGAGTAGGCGGAGAACGGGGCCCCTGCTGCGTCAAACAACCAGACTGCGCTGACCCCCGGAATCTGCGCCGCGGATCCCAGGGTTTCCCGCGCCGCCTCGCGGTCCTGGAAGACAAGAGTGGCGGCGACATTGGCCGCGAGCACATCCGCCAGCACCTCGCGTTGCTCCAGCAACCTGCCGCGGTCGCTGTTCCACTCGTGCAGGATGAATGTGGGGTAGGCGACGAGAAGGGCGATCAAGGTCGTAGCGACCGCAACCGCGGCGACCTTGGCCTGTATCGACGAAGCGATGATGCGACGGATGCGCCGGATCATCGCACCAGCACGGCGAGACGCAGCAACCGCGAGCTCAGGACAACTCCGGCTTCCCGTGCGATGCGATTGTTGATCTCGAAGCGGACCTGTCGTCCGATCGTGACAAGTCCGATCGCACCGTGCGAAATGAAGCCGCGTGTATCCCCGATAGTGAGCACGCCCCGCCGGGCTAGCGACGTCAGGGTCGTGGGATTCAGATCCGCGGAATCCACGACAGCGGCGTGACAGCTGGCGTCGAACGTCGCCGTGCGCCTCACCTGCAAGTTGCGATCACCCACCGGTCGGCCGTCAAAGGCGGCCAGATGCGCCGCCAGAGGGTGTTGGGGCCGAACACAGAGCACCACCGCGCTGGCAGGCGTGGCGAAACGACTGTCGCTCCAGCTGCTGAAGCGCGTGAAGTTGTAGATGATCGCCGCCTTGGCGGCGGCGTCGCCGGCGCTGGAGACTTGGCGAGCCTGCGCGGTTTCCGCGGTGATCAGCGAAATCGCTACCAGCAGGGGTAGGAAGCCGCGCATATCAGTACCGCGCCGCCACGCCGAACCAGACGCGTCTTTCGTTGAATGCCGAAGGACTGCCCAGACCGGTTTCGATTATCTCGAGCCGTTCGCGATCGGTCAGGTTCTCGGCGAGGACGTACAGTTCAAGAGACGGCGTCGGGCGCCAGGCCGCGCGAATGTCCAGATCGGTGTACGCCTTGACAATGCCTCCGCTGGTTTCGGGCACATGCCGCACCCATAGATCCAGATCGATGGTGTCGGTGACGTCGAACCAGGAACGCACCGACAGTTGGTGCCGCGGCGAGACGCCGGCGCTGAAAGTCTCAAGCCCGCCGACCAGGAACCCGTTCTCCAGGACGTTCATGTCCATGGCGGAGGCCGCGATCTTGACCGTCCAGCGATCCGTCAACCGCGCGTCGAGGGCGGCTTCGACGCCGCTGCTCTCGACCCGGCCACCGTTTGCGAACTCGAGAGTGATGAAGGGCTGACCCGGCCCCATGGCAGGAGTGGCGTTCCAGATCACCAGGTTCTCGTACTGGTGGTGATAGGCCGTCAGGTCGAGCGACGCCGCCGGCCCCAGCTTCCCCCGCCAGCCGATCTCCCAGGCGAGAAGTTCCTCAGCCTTGAGATCACCCGCGGCCGAGATGGCCACGATGGGATCATGGACTTCCAACGCCGTCTCGAGACGTGAGGGCGTCCGAACCGCCTGGGACACCGCGCCCCATGCGGTCCAGCCCCCGCTGTCGGTCCATGCCAGCCGAACACTCGGCTGGAATTCGAACCCGGTATAATCATTGTGCTCGACCTTGGCCCCGAGCGAGAGCCGCAGGTGGTCCGGGACCAGCGAGATTTCGTCGGAGACGTATGCGCCGTACCAGTGATCTCTGCGCGCCTCCGGCGAGAAGCGCATCGCGGGCGTCAGCACCTCGACGTGGTCGCTGCTCCACCGATAGCCGGCGCCCCAGACGATCTGGTGACGTTCGCCGAGGCTGAAATGCTGGGAAAAATCGATGTCCGCCTGATCGCGGACGCCATCGAGCCCAGCCTCCCTGCGCTCCAACCGGTCCCAGTACACCTGTACCGAGCTGACCCGGCCATCGTCGGTTCGGGTCCAGCGGCCCAGCAGATTCTGCCCGCTGAACTGCACCCCGACGGGCAGAGCCGCCATCGCGGCGGAAGGCGGCGGCGCGATCTGCGAGAGATCGGACTCGCCGGTCTGGACATCCCCCTGAAGCGTGAAGGAATCCCGTGCGTTCGGCTCGAAGTCAAACCGGAACCCCGCCTGAATGGCGGAGGAGACGTCATGGCGGCGATCGGGGACCGCAAATGCGGCCCCTTCCGACCGGTGCCCCACCACATAGGCCCGCAGCGCCCCGCTGTCGCCGGCAGTCGTCCCCAGCCGGAATACCACCCGGCCATCCTCATCAGAGCTGTAGCGGGCTCCGGCAAGGACGCCCAGGCTGTCGGCGGCGTGTTTGGTGACCACATTGATAACGCCGTTCACGGCGTTGGCCCCCCAGAGGGTCGCGCCCGGGCCGCGAACCACCTCGATCCGCTCGATGTCCTCGACGGGCGGAAGCTGCTGATCCCACAGCACACCCGAGAGGGTCGAGAGATAGATCGCGCGGCCATCGACAAGCACCAGCAGCTTGTTGGAGAAGCGACCGTTGAATCCACGCGCGGTGACGGCGGCATTGCCTGACGCGAGGCTGGCGACCTCCATGCCCGGCACCATGCGGAAGAGTTCCGGCAGGGTCGTGACGCCGGAACGCCGGATATCCTCACGGCTGATGACGAAGACGGCGGCGGCGGACTCCTCCACCCGCTGCGGACGTTTCGCGACCGACGTGACATTCGCCTGCAGAATTTCCTCGAGGCTCAGTTCCTCATAAGGATCCGCCGAGGATTGCGCGGCGGCGCCGCCGCTTGCCGCCGCCGGCAGGATCAGAGCGATCGCCGCTAATATTGCTCGTGTGCTGGACATTGCCCCTCCGACCGGGGAACATGCCTCATTCGACTAAAAGAAGGGTGAAGGGGCGGGCGAAAGCCGCGCGAAGCGCAGCTCCTGGACAGCGAAGGCGGTCGACCGGCTCCCCTTCCGGCGCGGCGGATGCACTGTCACGGGTCTCCAGGGTCCCGGCGCCGAGCTGTTCGCCGCTTCTCCTAGGCCAGCGCCGCCCGCGCCCGGATGATCATGTCCACCCAGCCGTGGAAGGCGTGCGCCAACGTCTCCACCAGATCCTTCAGCGGCCCGTCCTTCAGCCGCCCGTCCGTGTCGAAGCTGTCGGGGGTGACATGGCCGAGATAAGCCTCCGGGTGCTGCATCACCGGCATGTCGAGGAAGACGCAGGCCTGGCGCAGCTGGTGGTTGGCGCCGAAGCCGCCGATGGCGCCGGGGGAGACGCTGACGATGGCGGCGGGCTTCTTGTGGAACACGCTCTGGCCGTAGGGGCGGGAGCCCACGTCGATGGCGTTCTTGAGCACGCCGGGGACGCCGCGATTGTACTCGGGGGTGACGAACAACACACCGTCTGCCGCGGCGATCTCCTCGCGGAAGAGGGTCCATGCGGGGGGTGGATCGTCCTCCAGATCCTGGTTGAACAACGGCAGGTCCCCGATCTCGACGATGCCGCAGTCGAGGCCGTCGTCGCGGATGGCGCAGATCGAGCGGGCGACCTTGCGGTTCAGGCTCTCCCTGCGCAGGCTGCCGGCGACGATGGCGATCCGGTGGCGGGTCATGGAGCGGAAACCGGCGAGGGCGGGCAAGGTTCGCGGCCGCAGTCACAATTGACGGATTCTCGGCCCCCGCTCCCCGTCGGGGGCGTCGATCAGCAAATCCGTGATCGCCCACACCAGGGCGTCGGCGCGGTCAAGGGAGGCGGCGGCCTCCATCTCGCCGCCGAAGGCCATCAGCTCCTCTTCGAGCGCGTCGAAGGCGCCGGCGTGGCTGATGCGGCCCTGTTCGTAGAGGGCGGCGACCGGTTCGGCGCGGATGTATTTGCCGCGGGTGGCGTGGACCTCGCGGATCTTCAGTCTAGCGCCGGCCGTCTTGAGCACGGCGCGGACCATGTCGCCGCCCTGGTTGACCTCGGCGACGATGGCGGAGGCGTGGAACTCCTCGGCGAGGGCGACGGCGCGGCGGGCCCAGGCGTCGGGGCCGAGCCCGGCGATCGAGCGGTCGGCGAGGATGACGGCGCAGCGGAGGCCGTCCGCGCGGCGGCAGGAGGCGGCGGCGATGAGGCCGCAGGCGGCGCCGCCGGTGGAGGCGGTGGGGTCGATGGCGACGATGACGCGGTCGTAGTCGGGGGCAGTCGGGCGCGGGTGTCCTTCTCCCCCCGGGGGAGAAGGAAGCGCTCTCGCCCTCTGCATCATCTCCGCCGTGAACAGGGCGCCGTCGAGTTCGACGATCTGGCCTTCCAGTTCCTGGGCGGCCCGGCGGGTGCCGCCGTAGAGGGCGTGGAGGTTGTCTAGGAAGCCGGGGGAGAGATGGTCGGCGTTGTCGGCGGTGGGGGCGTGGGTCAGGGCGCAGCCGGCCTCGTCGCGGAGGCGGACGAGGGCGCGGGTGGGCCGGGGGGTGGTCGTCACCACCAGTCGCGGGTGGGCCCCGCTACGCGGGGTAGGGGCGGCCAGCGGCAGGCGCAATCCCATGCGGAGGAGGGCGAGGGTCTCCGCCGCCCCGGTCGGCCCGCCGCCCCGCCAGGCGCAGAACTCGTCGGCCCAGGCGGCGCTGAACTGGGGGCCGCGGAGGCTGTCGGGGTCCTCGGCGGAGAAGGCCCAGGCCTGGCAGCCGTTGGAGAAGATCAGACGGCGGCGGGAGGACTGGAATTCGGGCCGGCTGGCGCGGGTCCAGCGGGGCAGCGAGCGGAGGCCGCTGACGCCCTCGATCATCACCTCGCGCACGTCGTGCAAGGTCGGGCCGATCAGGGCGAGGCGGCCGCCGGCGCCGAGACGTTCGGCCTG
Organism: Brevundimonas sp.; assembly: GCF_035626535.1. Lineage (GTDB taxonomy): Bacteria > Pseudomonadota > Alphaproteobacteria > Caulobacterales > Caulobacteraceae > Brevundimonas. The sequence continues at coordinate 2,057 of NZ_DASPNO010000028.1, read as the reverse complement.
GTCGGCGAGCCAGCTGGCGCCCGCGAGGGTCTTGCCGGCCCCGCGGCCGCCGAGGAACAGCCAGGTGGACCAGGGGCCCACCGGCGGGGTCTGGGAGGTGCGGAGCTTGATCGGCGGGCCAGGGGCGTCGTCCTCCTCCAGCTCCTCCGGAGGCGGCGCCGGCGGTCGCCCGCCGCGCCAGCCCATCACCACCCGGCGCAACTGCTCCACGAACCGCAGACGCACCGACGCCGCCCGCAGGTTGTTCACCCCGCACAGCGCGTCGATCTGGTCGAGCAGCACGTCGACCGTCTTCTCCGGCGCCTCCCGGTCGAGCCGGAAACCAAGCGGACCGCAAACCAGGGCGACCCCTCCCCCGTCCAGCGCCTGCACCGTCAGCGGCGCGGGCCCCTTGCGCCGCGCCGGCGCGCCGACGTCCCGCTTTCGCATCCCGTTGATCCGGGCGTGGCGGTAGATGCTGCTGACCGACACCCGATACTCCGCCGCAAGGTCGAGGATCGGCTCGCCGGCCACATAGCGCGCCAGCAGCTCCCGATAGGTGTCGGGCGACATCCCCGACGGACTCTGTTTGTAGGGCTTGTCAGCCGGCCACGGCGCCGCCGTCCGCAGGGCGACCGCTTGATCTGTGTGCGTCTTCTGGCTCATCCCCCATTATCCGGCGGCGGCTTCCTGCGGCGCGTTCGTGACGCTGGCGGCGGGGCCGGAGCGAGGGATTTCAGGGGCTTGGCGCGGAAATGTTCGCGGACTGGGCGCGGATTGCCAGCACTGCAGGGTGCGCCCGGCCCTCAGCCCCAGCCCGAGCAAGGCGATCGAGGCCCGGCGCCATGCCGCCGGGGACCGGCGCCCCGGTCGCTGGGGTCATGCGCTTGAGGGCGGCGCAGGTGGTCATCCGACAGGGCGGCCGCCCACTGGTCTTCCGCCGCGCGGCGGTGAGGCGCGGCGGGGCGTGCGCCGCAGGTGGTTCTAGTCGATGTCGATGGTCAGCTTCTCGTCGGTGGCGCGCCTGCGCTCCCCGCCATCCGGCTGATCGATCCGCCGGCGATCGGGCCCGAAATAGCCGTCGAGCTTCACGAACGGGCGGGGCTTGAGGATCAGCGCCTGCAGGCGGCCGATCAGCGCCCTGGCGGTGACGGGCTTGACGAGAAATTCGGACACCCCGGCGTCCCTCGCCTCGCAGATGCGGCGCCGGTCGGCGTGCCCCGTCAGCATGATGATGGGAACGAATGGATCCGGGGAGTCTGGACTGTTGCGGACGATCCGGACGAACTCCGTGCCGGTCAGAGGCGCCATCTTGTAGTCGACGATGACCACGTCCACCGGTTCGGATCGCAAGATCTCCAGCCCCGTGGGCGCGTCGTCCGCTTCCAGAATGGTGCGGATGCCGACGCCTTCGAGAACCGAGGCGGTGATGGCCCGCATCTGCGGAGTGTCGTCCACGATCAGAACGGAGAGGGCGGCGATTCCGGACATGAACCACCCATAGGGCGCCTGTCTTAAGGGCCAGTAACCCGGGGCGATCGCCCTGCGCAGGGTCAGCCGGCGCACGGAGCGGGCTCATCGGCCGCCCAGCATCTCCGACCAGCGCCAGCTCCCTCTCCCGAACACCACGCGCTGACCGCCCGCGAAGGTGATCAGCACCAGCCCGCGCATGGGTTGGCGGCGGCAGGCCTCGGGGGCGAAAGCGACTTCGAGGGCGATGGCCTGGCGGACGCCGGCGAGGCCCTTGCCCGCCTGGCCGGGGGTCTGGATCCAGTCGCCGTCCCAGACCAGCAGGGCGCGGCCTCGACCCTCGGCGCGGTGAGCCTCGGCGACGGCGGCGCGGACTTCGGCGTCGGCGCGCAACGCCTCCTGAAGCCGGCCGATCATGTCGCAGCCGGAGCCCTCGCCACGGGCGCCGGAGCCCGATCCGGGGCCGCTCCCCTGCCCCGCGCCCTGACCGGCGCCCTGCCCCGAACCCGAGCCCGCCCTCGCCGCGCCGGCCAGCTGGGCGTCGCTGACGGTGGCGAACACCGGGGCGGGGGCCGCGACGGCGGCGGCGAGCGGCTCGACCTCGGGCG
>NZ_DASPNO010000027.1:0-20299 GCF_035626535.1 Brevundimonas sp. | reverse complement strand
CGTACTGCGCGCCGAGCACGTCGAGGCGCGACTGGAAGTTCTTCATGTCCTGGGGAGTCCACCAGTCGACCAGCCGGCCCTCGCGGTTGTACTTGGCGCCCTGGTCATCGAAATGGTGGCTGATCTCGTGGCCGATGACGGCGCCGATGCCGCCGTAGTTGACCGCCGGATCGGCGTTCGGATCGAAGAACGGCGCCTGCAGGATAGCGGCCGGGAAGACGATCTCGTTGCGAACCGGGTTGTAGTAGGCGTTCACCGTCTGCGGGGTCATGCCCCATTCCAGCGGATTGACCGGCTTGCCCAGCTTGCCGACGTTGAAGGCCCATTCGAAGGCGGCCGAACGCTCGACGTTGCCGTACAGGTCGCCCGGCACGAGGCGCAGGCCGTCGTACTCACGCCACTCGTCGGGATAGCCGATCTTCACGCCGAAGCGGCTCATCTTGTAGAGCGCCTGCTCCCTGGTCTCGGGGCTCATCCAGTCGAGGCCCTGGATGCGGGCCGTCATGGCGGCGCGGAGGTTGGCGACCAGTTCCTCCATCTGCGCCTTGGACTCGGCCGGGAAATGCCGCGCCACGTATTCGCGGCCGAGCACCTCGCCGAGCGAGCCGTCGACGGTGGCCACGCCGCGCTTCCAGCGCGGCTGGTTCTCGGGCTGGCCGCCCAGGGTCTTGCCGTAGAAGTCGAACCGGTTGTCGACGAAGGCCCTGGAGAGATAGGGCGAGGCCTGGTTGATCACGTGGAAGGCCTGCCACGACTGCAGGGTCCCGATCGGGGTCTCCTCGAACACCCTGGCCATGCCGGGGAAGGCGGTGTTGTTGGCGGCGATCAGCACCGGGACGTGAGCGATGCCTGCGCCCTCGGCCCAGGCGGCCCAATCGAAGCCGGGCGCCGAGGTGGTCAGGTCTGCGACGGTGGTCGGGTTGTAAATCTTGTCGATCTGGCGGTTCTGGACCGCCGTCCAGTGCTGTTCGGCCAGGCGGGTCTCGAAGGCGACGATGTCCGCCGCGGCCTGTTCGGCATTCGGCCAGCCGGCGAGGTCCAGCGCCTTGGCGACATAGGCTTGGTAAGCGGTCTTCTGGGCGGCGAAACTGTCTTCGAGATAGTAGTCGCGGTCGGGCATGCCGATGCCGCCCTGGACGACATAGGCGCTGGTCTTGCGGGCGTCCTGCAGGTCCTCGAAGATCTGCACGCCGAAGATCGACGAGCCGAAGCCCGCTTGCGTGCGGCCCATCAGAGCGGCGATCTCTTCGCGGGTGTCGGCGGCGCGGACCTCGGCCAGATCGGCGTCGAGCGGGCTGGCGCCGAGACGCTCCACCGTCGCCGCGTCCATGAAGCTGCCATAGAAGGCGCCGATGCGGGCCGCGTCCTCGCTTGCGCCGGGATTGGTCACGCTTTCCTCGATCAGGATCTTCAGGTTCTCCTGCGACCGGTCGTGCAGCACATGGAAGGCGCCGAAGGAGGTGCGGTCGGCCGGGATCGGCGTGTTGTCATTCCACGTCCCGTTGGCGTAGCGGTTGAAGTCGGCGCCAGGGCGGACCGAGGTGTCCATGCCGGTCATGTCGAAGCCGAACTCGCCGATGGCCGGCCGGGTCGTGGAAGGAATCTCCACGATCGGCGGCGTGTTCTGGGCGAGGGCTGCGGTGGCGGCAAGCGAGAGGACGGCCGTGGCCGCGCAGGCCATGAGACGAAGCTTGAGCATTGAAGAGACCCCGATTGAGACTTGGGCGGCAACCTGACTCAAGCCCCGGGTCCTGTCGTGGCGAAAGTCGTCAGATTACAAACGTTTCATCTGAAGGCAGAAGTCCGCGAGTACGGCCGGATAGAGCCGGTGTTCAGCGGCCAGCACCCGTTGCGCCAGCGACCCAGGCGTATCGTCGGCCAGCAACGGCACGCGCGCCTGCCCGAGGATCGGCCCGTCATCGACGCCCTCGGCCACCAGATGCACCGAGCAGCCGGCCTCGACGTCGCCCGCCGCCAGCGCCCGGGCATGGGTGTCGAGCCCGGGATATTTCGGCAGCAGGCTGGGATGGATGTTGAGCATCCGCCCCGACCAGCGTCGCACCAGCCATGGCGTCAGCAGCCGCATGTAGCCGGCGAGGGCGACCACCTCGATCGCGTGCTCCGTCAGGACGGCGTCGACGGCGCGTTCGTGCGCCTCCCGATCCTTGCCGAACGGACGATGGTCGACGACGGAGACCGCCACGCCCTTCTCCCGCGCCACGGCGAGGCCGCCCGCGTCCGGCCTGTTCGACAGCACCAGGGCCGCCTCGAACGGGCAGTCCGGGTCGCGCGCCGCATCGATCAGGGCCGCCATGTTGGAGCCCGCGCCGGAAATCAGGACAGCGGCGCGAACGCGGCCGGAGGGCCGGTCCGTCATTGCGCCGGGCGAGGCGCCGGATCGCCGACCGAGACGAACGATCCGGCCGGACCGGGGAAGACGACCGGGCTCTCGTAGCCGTCTTCCGAAACGGCCGAGACGCCGAAGAAGTAGTCGTCGATGACGATGCCCGGCAGGACGAGTTCGGTCGCCGATCCGGCCCAGCGGCTGTGGGTCCACTGCGGCGCCGTGGTCGACCGCCACCAGACGCGATAGCCCGCCGCGCCCGGGACCGCCTGCCACTTCACCGTCGTATCCGGCCGCACCGCGCCCTCGATGGTCACGCCCAGCGGCGTGGCCGGGGCGTTGGCGAGCGCCGCCATGGTCACGATGTTCAGCCGCGCGACCTGACCCAGATAGTCGAAGTCCACGCCGTCGATGGTGTCGCCATAGCGGATGCCGTTCTCCACCCGCAGGTCCTGATGCTGGCGGTGGTAGTGCTCGGCGCCTTCCGAAATGCGCACCGCCGGGAAGCCGTGACGGAGCATCTCGACCTGATCGCCGCCGCGGCCGTAGCGATCCGTGCGGTAGATCATCTCGACGTCAAAATTGGTCAGGTAGCGCTCGGCGATGGCGTCGATGAACCGCGCCAGGTTCCGCGACGAGGAATCGACCTCGCCGCCATTGTAGCGGCGGCGTTCTTCCTGCGCCTCGGTCTCCACCGTCTTGGTGCCTTCCGAGAAGACCCGCACGCGGGTCGTGTCGCGCACGCCGGACTGGCCTTCGGAATTGCCGACGATGTCGTTGTTCAAATTGGCCTCGACCCGCCAGCCCTGCGCCTGGGCGTAGTCCGCCAGGATCTTGCCGCCCAGCAGACCCTGCTCCTCGCCCGACAGGGCGGCGTAAACCAGGGTCGCGTCGAACCGGTGCTTCGACAGCACCCGGGCCGCCTCGAGCACCGCCGCCACGCCCGAGGCGTCGTCGTTGGCGCCCGGGGCGTCGTCGGTGAAGTTCATCACATCGGTGACGCGGGAATCAATGTGGCCCGAGATGATGATTACCCGGTTCGGATCGCCCGTGCCCCGCTGGATGGCGACGATGTCGACCACCTCGGTCGGAGTCGGCACGCGCGCGCCGGTGACGGTGTCCGACGGCGTCACCACGGTCAGGCAGCCGCCGCACTCCCGACTCATGGCCTCGAACTCGCGCTGGGCCCAGCGCCGCGCGGCGCCGATACCGCGCGTGTCCGACTGCGTTTCCGACATCGTGTGGCGGGTCCCGAAGCCCACCAGCGCCTCGATGTCCGCCCGCATCCGTTCCGGCCGCACCTCTCCCGCCACCTGATGAAGCAGCGCGTGCTCCGAAGGGGCGGGGGTCTGGGCCGAGGCGGAGCCGGAAATCAGCAGCAGCCCGGTCAGGGCGATCGACAGCGCGCGCATCAGCGACCTCTCAGCATGGAAGGCGCGGACCTTGCCGGGGCCGACGGCGGTGGTCAATGCGGACGGCTTGCGCTCGCGCCGATCCTCCGGGACAGTGTTCGCGGGAGGTCCAGATGCACGCGCTCATCCTTGCCGCCGTCCTTGCCGCCGCACCCCAGAACGCCGGTCAGGCGACCCGCGACATCGTCGTGAGCGTCTGTCTGCCGTACGTCGTTTCGGGTGAGACGCCGACCGACAACATCGCCTTGGCGGGCCTGTCACCGCGCGACGGAGGCGCCGGCGCCGGGGACCTGCAGACCGCCAACGGCCATCATCTCGTGAAGCTGATGGTCACCGGCAATGCCGGGGAAGGCAATCTGCGCCGCGTCTGCGAAGTCCAGGCCCGCGCAGGCGGCTTCGCCCAGGCCCGCGACGCGGTGGCGGGGCCGCTGGAGCAGGCCGGCTTCACACCGGAGCCGGACGAGCCCGAGGACTGGCCGGTGTGGACCCGCGACGGGATCACGGCCACGGTTCACCAGAATCCCGGGCGGGCGACCATCGTCAGGGTCAGCTACGCCCTTCTCGACGACGAGGCGAACTAGTCGGCGGCAAGCTGGCCGCAGACGAAGGCGACCTCGCCGGCGTTGAGCAGGGCTTCCAGCACGGGCTCGGCGTTCTCCGGCGCGACCACGAGAATAAAGCCGACGCCGCAGTTGAAGGTCCGGCGCATCTCATGGTCCGAAACGCCGCCGGTCTCGCCCAGCCACTGAAATACCTGCGGCACGGGAATGGCGTCCCAGTCGAAGACGGCGTGCAGCCCCTCGGCGATGCAGCGGGGGGGATTCTCGATCAGCCCGCCGCCGGTGATGTGGGCGGCGCCCTTGACCAGACCCGCCTTCATCAGCGGCAGCACCGGCTTCACGTAGATCCGGGTCGGCTCCATCAGCGCCTGCGCGAGGGTGCGGTCCTTCGCGAAGGGAGCGTCGTCGCCCCAAGACAGGCCGGACTTCTCGACCACCTTGCGGATCAGCGAGTAGCCGTTCGAGTGCGGGCCGGACGAGGCGAGGCCGATAATCACGTCGCCGGCGGCCTGGCGGTCCAGATACGGCAGCGCATGCCCGCGCTCGACCGCGCCGAGCGAGAAGCCGGCCAGATCGTAGTCGCCGCCGGCGTACATCCCCGGCATTTCGGCGGTTTCGCCGCCGACCAGGGCGCAGCCCGCCTGACGGCAGCCCTCGGCGATCCCGGCCACGACGCGTTTCGCGGCGTCGATCTCCAGCTTGCCGGTGGCGTAGTAATCGAGGAACAGCAGCGGTTCTGCGCCCTGCGCCAGCAGGTCGTTGACGCACATGGCGACCAGATCGACGCCGACGCCGTCATGGCGGCCGGTTTCGATGGCGATCTTCAGCTTGGTGCCCACGCCGTCGGTGGTGGCGACGATCAACGGATCCTCGAACCCCGCGGCCTTGAGATCGAACAGCGCCCCGAATCCGCCCAGCGAAGCTTCCGCGCCGGGCCGGCGGGTCGATTTCGCCAACGGCTTGATGGCGTCGACCAGCATTTCACCCGCATCGATATCGACCCCGGCATCGGCGTAGGTCAGGCCGTTGCGCAGGCTTTCGGGGGTGTCGCTCATCGGTCACGGGCCTGAATCAGTGGGCGGATTTGTGCGGCGGCTCTTGCCACAACCGCATTGCGCGGGGCTATAGCATCCGAATGACGCCGATCACCACCACCGAGGCGCTGCGCGAGTTCTGCGCAAAGCTTTCGAACCAGCCCTTCATCACCGTCGACACCGAGTTCATGCGGGAGACGACCTACTGGCCGCGCCTATGCCTGATCCAGGCCGCCTCGGCCACGGAAGCCGCCATCATCGATCCCATGGCGGAGGGGCTCGATCTGTCGCCCTTCCTCGACCTGCTGCGCGACCCGTCAATCCTGAAGGTGTTCCACGCCGCCCGTCAGGACGTCGAAATCTTCGTCAAGCTCGGCGCCATGCCGAAACCGATGTTCGACACGCAGGTCGCGGCGATGGCCGCCGGCTTCGGCGATCAGGTCTCCTATGAAGCGCTGGTCCGCCAGATGCTGCGTCAGGAGGTCGACAAGGGCAGCCGCTTCACCGACTGGGCGCGCCGTCCCTTGTCGGACGCCCAGCTGATCTACGCCCTCGGCGACGTCACCCACCTCGCCGCCCTCTATCCGAAGCTGCGCGACCGCCTGCAGAAGGAGGGCCGCCTCGATTGGGTGATGGCCGAAATGGAGGACCTGACCGACCCGGCTCTCTACGACACCGATCCGGAGAAGGCCTGGAAGCGGCTGAAACCCAAGAAATACTCGGCCAGGTATCTCGCCGCCTTCGTGGCCACGGCCGTGTGGCGCGAGCGTGCGGCGCAGGAGCGCGACCAGCCGCGCGGCCGCATCCTCAAGGACGAGGCCATCGACGAGATCGCGGCCCAAGGCCCCATCGACGCCGACGCCTTCAACCGGCTGCGTTCGGTGCCCAAGGGCTTCGGGGCTTCCCGCCTCGGCCTCGAACTCACCGCCGAGCTCAAGCGCGTGCTGGCCGACCCTGAGGCCCACGCGCCCAAGCTGGAACGCCCCGCCCATAACCAGCCGGCCCCCCCGTCGGTGGTCGAACTGCTCAAGGTGCTGCTCAAGGCCAAAAGCGACAACGCCGGCGTCGCCACCAAGCTGATCGCCAATGTCGCCGACCTCGAGAAGATCGCGCTGGACGATGAGGCTCCTGTCGACGCCCTGCACGGCTGGCGCCGCCAGCTGTTCGGCGAGGACGCGCTCAAGCTCAAGCGCGGCGAGATCGCCCTGGTCCTGAACGGCCCGCGGGTCGAGGTCGTCGAGATCGAATAGGATCAGCCGGCGAGCGCGTCGATCTCGCGGCGGATATTCTCCCGAGCCCTGACTTCATGGCGTTCCGCCCAGACCGGGTCGGGGAACAGGCTCGGGCTGTCGAGAAAGCGGTTCATGACGGCCGCGCGCCCCGCCCGGAACGCCGGCTCGGGAACATGGGCGTACTCCTCGCGGATGGCCCGGGCGTAGGCGTCATAGCGCTCCGGTTCCGCGCCGAGGACCGACAGGTCGATCGACACCAGGCGCGCGCCCAGCCGGTCGTCCGGCTCGACCGAATGGCCGGCGGTCAGCAGGATCAGCCGCTCGACCTCGTCGATAAAGGATGTGGAGGCGCCTTCGGCCGTCAGCCGGTCCCTCGCAAGGCGGGCGCTCCCGGCCTCGTTGTCGCTACGCGTGGGATCATAGATCGCGTCGTGGAACCAGATCGCGGCCTCCAGCAACTCGCGCTCGGTCGGCGTCAGGTCCGTCGAGGCGGCGACCTGCGTCAGACAGTCCTCGATGTGCGCCATGGTGTGATAGCGCCGGTGCGGTTCGCGGTAGCGCGCGATCAGCTCGTCGCGAACCGCACCGGTGATCATCGTTTCAGTTCACCGTAGCCTTGACGATCTTCCCCGGGTTGCGGGGCGGTTCGCCCTTCGGCAGGGCGTCGACGTTTTCCATGCCTTCGATCACCTGGCCCCACACCGTGTACTGGCGGTCGAGGAAGGTGGCGTCGTCGAAGACAATGAAGAACTGGCTGTTGGCGCTGTTCGGATCGGAGGTCCGCGCCATCGAGCAGACGCCGCGGACATGCGGCTCCGACGAGAACTCGGCCTTCAGGTTCGGCTTGGCCGAGCCCGAGGAGCCGGTGCCCGTCGGGTCGCCGCCCTGGGCCATGAAGCCGGGGATGACGCGGTGGAACACGACGCCGTCGTAGAAGCCTTCCTGCGCCAGCTCGGTGATGCGGGCGACGTGGCCGGGCGCCAGATCGGGGCGCAGCTTGATGACCACGTCGCGGTCTTCGCCGTCGCCGGTGTCGAGGGTGAAGGTGAGGGTGTCGGCCATCGGCGCGCTCCTGTTTGAGGTTGGCCGCTCTTACAGGCCGGCGCGGGGACGCGAAACCCTGGCCTCGCTCACAACAGCGTCGGCTCCTTCGGCGGGAACACCCGCTCGACCGTCAGGCTGCCGGCGGCGAGAGGACGAAGAAGCTCGTCTTCCGGCCGGGTGAGATCGAGCCAGTCCGTCCCCGCGTGCGGCGGCAGAACGACCACCTGTCGGTCGTGATAGGGTGCGATGTCCTCCCCGGGCGAGGTGGTGAGGAGTGCGAACGCCCCGTCCCGGACGATCCCGGCCATCCAGAACCATGTCTCACCCTCGAGGTTGAACAGCCAGCGTGTCTTGCGCCTCTGACCCGGCTGGGGATCGGTGAACTCGAAGAAGCCGGAGGCCGGAACGAGGCAGCGGCGGCTGCTCCCGAACCGTCGCCCTTCCGAGCGGAAGTTGAACACCGGCCGCCCGTTGGGTCCCTTCCACGCAAAGGGGAGGGTGACCATCTCCGGCCCTTCCTCGCTTGCGAGGACCACGGCGGCTGGATCACCGATCGTCACGTCCTCGCGCGGCTCGATGTTCGGGCGACCCGCCGGAAAGCGCAGCGGGAAGCGGGTATGGCTGAACGACGCCTCGACGATGTGCAGGGGGAGCTTGACCTGAAACTGGCTGCACATGGGATCATCCGGCCGGGATATCGCAGCCTGCCCCAGGTCGCGCCTTCCGTCGACCGTGGCCTGATGACATAAGCGGCCCCATGTCCGACGATGAGCCCAAGCCCGAACGCCGCCGCATGGTCCGCCCGCCCTCGGGCGGCACCGCGGCGGGGCGCGGCATGGGCACGAAGATGAAGACGGCGGACACCAAGTCGATGTCCAGCCAGCAGTGGATCAAGCGCCAGCTGTCCGACAAATGGTCCGAGCGCGCCCGCGCCGAGGGATGGCGCAGCCGCGCGGCCTTCAAGCTGCTCGAGATCGACGACCGCTTCCACCTGATCAGACAGGGCAGCCGGGTCATCGACCTCGGCGCCGCGCCGGGCGGCTGGGTGCAGGTGGCGCTGAAGCGGGGGGCGAAGGCGGTGGTCGGCGTCGACCTGCTGCCGATCGAGCCGATTCCGGGCGCGGAGTTGATCCAGGCTGACTTCACTCATCCGGGGGTCGACAGGCAGATGATCGAGCTGCTCGGCGGGCCGCCCGACCTCGTCCTCTCGGACATGGCCCACAACACCGTCGGCCATCGCCAGACCGATCATCTGAAGATCATCGCCCTGATCGAGATCGCCGCCGACTTCGCCATCCGGACGCTCAAGCCCGGCGGGCATTTCGTGTCGAAGAACTTCCAGGGCGGCGACGCCGGCGGCGTGCTGGCCCGCCTGCGCGCCGAGTTCGAGACGGTCAAATACGTCAAGCCGGAGTCGAGCCGGAAGGACAGCGCCGAGGTGTTTCTGGTGGCGATGAACCGGCGCTAGGCGCTCGCCAGCTCCTCCGCCCGCCGGGCCTTGCGCGCCTCGATCCGGGTCCACACCCGGTCGTGCACGGTGAAGAACACCGTCTGCACCAGCGGCTCTATGATGCCGATGGCCAGCGCCGTTCGCCAATTCTGGGTCAGGGCGAAGGCTACCGTCACCGCCACGGCGAAATGCATCATGCAATAGGTGACCGTCTTCAGCGCGATCTGCTTCAGTGAACGGGGCAGGGCGTGGCTGTGGCCGTGATGCCCATGACCGTGCGCCCGGGTCTGCTCCTCGGGCCGCATGACCTCCAGACGCGCGGTGACCGCCTCGGCGGCTTCCTCGACGCCCGACAGCATGCCGCGATGCTCGATGCGGTGCCAGATCCGGTCGTGGATCGAATAGGCGATGGTCTGGAAGAAGGGCTCGACCACGCCGACCGCCAGCGCCAGCCGCCAGTCGCGCGTAATGGCGAAGGCGACGAGGATCGCCACCACCAGGTGCATCACGCCATAGCTCGCGATCTTGAGCGCGAGGCGGCGGGCGGTGCTGATCAACAGTCGAACCATTCGTCTTTCAGATGTGGGGCCGGCGCCGCATCCGGCAAGGCAATTGTTCTTATCGTGGTGATAGGCGCGAGCGGCCCTTGCGGTTCCCGGCCTTCCACGGTTATACGCGGCCCGCAAAACGGAGACTCCTCATGGAGATACGCGAAGGGCTCACCTTCGACGATGTTTTGCTGGAACCCGGCCCGTCCGAGATCATGCCCGCCGACGCGGATGTCTCGACGAAGCTCACCCGCGACATCAGGCTGAACATCCCGCTGACCTCGTCCGCCATGGACACGGTCACCGAAAGCCGCCTCGCCATCGCCATGGCCCAGGCCGGCGGTCTGGGCGTCCTCCACCGCAACATGACGGTCGAGGAACAGGCCGACATGGTCCGCGAGGTGAAGCGCTACGAAAGCGGCATGGTCATCAACCCGGTGACCATCACGCCGCAGACGACGCTCGGCGAGATCCACGAGATCCGGGCCAAGAAGAAGATCAGCGGCTTCCCGGTCGTCGATCCGGCCACGGGCCGGCTCGTCGGCATCCTGACCAACCGCGACATGCGTTTCGACACCGACCCGAACCGCAGGGCCGGCGAATTGATGACCTCCGGCGACCTGATCACGGTGCGCGAGGGCGCCGGCCGCGACGAGGCCCTGGCCCTGCTGCGCGACCGCAAGATCGAGCGGGTCATCGTCGTGGACGACGACTATCGGGCCACCGGCCTGATCACGATGAAGGACATCGAGAAGGCCCAGGCCCACCCCCACGCCGCCAAGGACGACCAGGGCCGGCTGCTGGTCGGCGCCGCCTCCACCGTCGGCGACGCCGGTTATGAGCGCTCCATGGCCCTGGCCGAGGCGGGCGTGGATGTGGTGGTGATCGACACCGCCCACGGCCATTCGATCCAGGTCTCGCGCGTCGTCGAGCGCATCAAGCGCGAATCGAACCGCATCCAGATCATCGCCGGCAACGTCGCCACCTATGACGCCGCCCGGGCCCTGATCGATGCGGGCGCGGATGCGGTGAAGGTCGGCATCGGCCCCGGCTCGATCTGCACCACCCGCATCGTCGCCGGCGTCGGCGTGCCGCAGCTCACCGCCGTCATGGAAGCCGTCCGCGCCGCGAAGGACTCCGGTGCACCGGTCATCGCCGACGGCGGCATCAAATATTCGGGGGATCTGGCCAAGGCCATCGCCGCGGGCGCCTCGGCGGCCATGATGGGCTCGATGTTCGCAGGCACCGACGAGAGCCCCGGCGAGGTCTTCCTCTACCAAGGCCGGTCCTACAAGTCGTACCGCGGCATGGGCTCGGTCGGGGCCATGGCCCGCGGCTCGGCCGACCGCTACTTCCAGAAGGAAGTCTCGGACCAGATGAAGCTGGTGCCCGAGGGCATCGAGGGCCAGACGCCCTACAAGGGGCCGATCGCCCCGGTGCTGCATCAGATGGTCGGGGGGCTGCGCGCCGCCATGGGCTATGTCGGCGCCGCCACCATCGCCGACTTCCAGGAGCGGGCGCGGTTCGTGCGCATCACAGGGGCCGGGCTTCGTGAGAGCCACGTCCATGACGTGATGATCACCCGCGAGGCGCCGAACTACCGGCAGGGTTGAGCAGGGGAGCGCAGGCCATGGACATGACGCCGGAGTTCATTCTGCTGGCCTTCACCCTGATCCTGGCGCTGGTCCAGATCGGGGCCGCCGCCGTGGCGCAGACAGCGGAGCTCGGCGTCAAGTGGAACGCGGGTCCCCGCGACGGCGAAGCCCCGCCGCCCGGCAAGTACGCCGGCCGGCTGATCCGCGCCCAGGCCAATCTGTTCGAGACCCTGCCGATCTTCGCCGCCGCCGTGATCATGGCGCATATCGCAGGTAAGGACGGACAACTGACCGCCCTCGGAGCGCACCTCTACTTCTTCGGGCGGCTGATCTACCTGCCGCTGTACGCCTTCGGCGTGCCCTACCTCCGCTCGCTGGTCTGGCTCGTCGCAGCCGGCGGGCTGGTGATGGTCCTCGCCGCCCTGTTCCTTTGAAAGCCTGAATTGACCCCAGCCGCCCGCCTCGCCGCCGCCGCCTCCGTCCTCGACAGCATCGCCCAGGGGCGAGCCCCGGCCGAGGTCGTGCTCAAGGCCTGGGGCGCGGCGAACCGCTACGCCGGCTCCAAGGACCGCCGCGCCGTGGCCGACCGCGTCTATCGCGTGCTGCGCGCCCGCGGGCGTCTGGTCTGGGCCATGGGCGGACGCGAGGACGGTCGGGCGCTGGTGATCGGCTCGCTGGCTCTGATCGACGGCCTGCCGCTGGAAGAGATCGAGGCCCTGCACTCCGGCGAGGGCTACGGCCCGCGCCCGCTTTCGAAGCAGGAACGCGCCCGGATCACGGCCGGGGAGGGCGACCTGCCCGGCTGGGTCGCCGCCGGCCTGCCCGAGTTCGTGGTCGAGGACTTCAAGACGACCTTCGGCGACCGCTGGAGCGAGGAGGCCCGCGAGCTGATGGCGCCCCGCGCGCCGATCGACCTGCGCGTCAACGGCGCCGTGGCCGCCGTCGATGGGGTCGCCGCTGAACTTCGCGAGGCTGGCCTGTCGCCGGAGCCGACGCCCTGGTCCGCCTGGGGACTGCGCCTGCCGTCCGAACCGCCGCCGAATGTGCAGGCGCTCGAAGCCTTCAAGGCCGGACGGTTTGAAATCCAGGACGAGGGCAGCCAGATCGTTTCGTGGCTCGCCGGTGCGGCGCCCGGCATGACCGTGGTCGACTACTGCGCCGGCGGCGGCGGCAAGACACTGGCGCTGGGCCAGTCGATGGAAGGGCAGGGGACGCTGGTCGCCTGCGATGTCGTGTCGAAGCGACTCGACAACATCCGCCCCCGCCTCGCCCGCGCCGGCGTCGAGGCCGACCTGCGCCTGATCGGCCAGAACGGCGGCGGGGTCGAGGACCTCAACAACAAGGCCGATCTGGTCTTCGTCGACGCCCCGTGCAGCGGCTCCGGCACCTGGCGCCGCCGGCCGGAGGACGCCTGGCGGCTCAAGCCCGACGAGGTCGAACGCCTCCATGCCCTGCAACTGCGCATCCTCTCGCAGGCCGCCCAGCTGGTGAAATCCGGCGGCCGTCTGGTCTACGTCACCTGCTCCATGCTGAGCCGCGAGAACGAGGCCACGACCGACGCCTTCGAGGCCGCGCATCCGGACTTCCAGCCGGTCCCCGTGACGGCGACCGTCAATTCGCAGAACCTGACCGGGGGCGCCCGCGAGCGGCTCGCCACCAGCGCCGCCGGCCATCGCCTGCGTCTGTCCCCGGCCTCGACCAATACCGACGGCTTCTTCCTCACCCTCTACGAGCGGCGGGCGTGAGCGGGGACTGGGCCCTTTCCCGCTTCGGTTCGAAGGCCGTCCTGTGCGTCATGGCCGCCGAGCCCGAATACGGCCCGGCGCTGAAGTCGCGCGTCCGGCCGCTGATCACCGGCGTTGGGCCTGTGGAGGCCGCCGCCGCCGTGGGTCACGCCCTTGCCGTACTTGCGGCCGAGGACGCGCTCCCTGACCTCGTCGTCTCACTGGGTTCAGCCGGTTCGCGGGCCCTCGACCACGCTCGCGTCTACCGCGTCTCGCACGTCAGCTATCGCGACATGGACGCCAGCTGCCTCGGCTTCCCGAAGGGCGAGACGCCGTTCCTACCCGGGTCGGCCGTACTGCCGCTCGCCGACGGTCCCGCATCCCTGCCGGCGGCCCGGCTCGCGAGCGGCGCCAGCGTCGTTTCCGGCGCCGCATATGACCTGGTCGAGGCCGACATGGTCGACATGGAGACGTTCGCAGTCGTTCGCGCCGCCGCCCATTTCGGCCTGCCGGTTCTGGGTCTGCGCGGCGTCAGCGATGGCCGCACTGATCTGTCCGCCCTCTCGCACTGGACCGACGCTCTGGCGGAGATAGACCTCCGACTGGCCGAAGCGCTCGACCTGTTGCATGACCATTTCTCGCCTGCCGCCACGGAGCCCGCATGACCGCCCCCGCTGATCACCAGAAGGTCCTGATCGTCGATTTCGGCAGCCAGGTGACCCAGCTGATCGCCCGCCGCCTGCGCGAGGCGCGCGTCTATTGCGAGATTCACCCCTATGCGAAGGCGGAGGCCGCGCTGGCGACCATGAAGCCCCAGGCCATCATCCTGTCGGGCGGTCCCGAGAGCGTCCACGAGGAGGGGAGTCCGCGTGCGCCCCAGGGCGTGTTCGAAGCCGGCGTGCCGGTGCTGGGCATCTGCTATGGCGAGATGACCATGTGCGAGCAGCTGGGTGGCAAGGTCGAGGGCGGCCTCACGCGCGAGTTCGGCCGCGCCGAGATCACTGTCCAGAAGGCTTCGCCCCTGCTGGCTGACCTGGCCGAGGTGGGCGAGGAAGAGTGCGTGTGGATGAGCCATGGCGACAAGATCGTCGCCATTCCGGCGGGGTTCGACGTCGTCGCCTCCTCGCCCGGCTCGCCCTACGCCGTCATCGCCGACGAGACCCGCCGCTTCTACGGCGTCCAGTTCCACCCGGAAGTCATGCACACCCCGCGGGGTGCGACGATGCTGAAGAACTTCACCCACGGCATCGCCGGGCTGAAGGGCGACTGGACCATGGCCGCCTACCGCGATGAGAAGATCGCCCAGATCCGTGAACAGGTCGGCTCCGCCAGGGTAATCTGCGGCCTGTCCGGCGGCGTGGACAGTTCGGTGGCCGCCGTCCTGATCCACGAGGCGATCGGCGACCAGCTCACCTGCGTCTTCGTCGACACCGGCCTGCTGCGCAAGGACGAGGCGAAACAAGTCACGACGCTATTCAGAGAGCACTATAACATTCCGCTAATCCACGTTGATGCGTCGAAGGAATTTCTCGGCGCGTTGGCCGGCCAGTCCGACCCCGAGATCAAGCGCAAGACCATCGGCCGGGTCTTCATCGAGGTGTTCGATCGCGAGGCCCACAAGATCGAGGGCGCCGAATTTCTCGCCCAGGGCACCCTGTATCCCGACGTGATCGAAAGCGTCTCGTCGTCCAGCGGCAAGGCCCACGTCATCAAGAGCCACCACAACGTCGGCGGCCTGCCGGACTTCATGAAGCTGAAGCTGGTCGAGCCGCTGCGCGAACTGTTCAAGGACGAGGTTCGCGCCCTCGGCCGCGAGCTCGGCCTGAGCGACGCCTTCGTCGGCCGCCATCCGTTCCCGGGACCGGGCCTCGCCATCCGCATCCCCGGCGAGATCACGCCCGAGGCTGTGGAGACCTTGCAGCAGGCCGACGCCATCTACCTCGAGGAAATCCGCAAGGCCGGCCTCTACGACCAGATCTGGCAGGCCTTCGCCGTCCTGCTGCCGGTCAGGACCGTCGGCGTCATGGGCGACGCGCGCACCTACGAGAAGGTTCTGGCCCTGCGCGCCGTCACCTCGACCGACGGCATGACCGCCGACTTCTTCGAATTCCCGTGGGACGTCCTCGGCCGGACGGCGACGCGCATCGTCAACGAGGTGCGGGGCGTCAACCGCGTCGTCTACGACGTCACCTCCAAGCCGCCCGGCACTATCGAATGGGAATAAAGGGCCCGATCGCCGTCGATCCCGCCCGGGTCCACGAGTTCGTGGACGCCGACGCCTTCTACCGATGGCTCGGCGAGCACCACGCCAGCGAATCCGAGGTCTGGATCAAGATCCACAAGGTCGCCTCGGGCATGCCCTCGATCACGCCGAAGGAGGCGATCGACGTCGTCCTCTGCTGGGGGTGGATCGACGCCGTCCGCAAGAGCTTCGACGAAACCAGCTACCTGCAGCGCTACACGCCGCGGACGAGGAAGAGCATCTGGAGCCGGATCAACGTCGACAACGTCGCCCGCCTGATCGCCGAGGGCCGAATGACGGAGCACGGGCTGAAGGAGGTCGAGGCGGCCAGGGCCGACGGCCGCTGGGATCGCGCCTACGGAAGCGGCCAGGAGATGGCCATTCCCGACGACCTGCAGGCCGCCATCGACGCCGAGCCGAAGGCCATGGCCATGCTGGGCAGGCTGAGCGCCCAGAACCGCTTCGCCCTCGCGTTTCGCGTCCACAACATGAAGACGGAGGCCGGGCGGAAGAAGAAGATCGCGGAGTTCGTGGAGATGCTGAAGCGCGGGGAGACGATCCACCCCCAGCGGGAGCGCTGACCCGGCCCCGATGGTCCGGGTCGCCGGCCTGCAGGCCCCGGCAGGATATGCCGTAGTCGGCGCTACGGGTTATGATGCCGAATCGCGCGGCTGCGCGACGGGGGACAGGCATGGCGCGGAAGCCGACGACGACATCCGACACGCCGCGCCGGCGCGCGCCGCGGCCCGTGAAGGCCGCACCCGGGGTCGCGGTCGAGGCCGCCCCGCCGCCCAAAAGGACGCCGATCTGGACCCACCTGTATTTCCAGGTGCTGGTCGCTATCGGACTCGGCGCGCTGATCGGCCATTTCTGGCCGACCTTCGGCGAAAGCCTGAAGCCGCTCGGCGACGCCTTCATCCGGCTGGTGAAGATGATCATTGCCCCGGTGATCTTCCTCACCGTCGCGACGGGCATCGCCCACCTGCGCGACCTCGGCCGGCTCGGCAAGGTGGTGGGCAAGGCCTTCGCCTATTTCCTGACCTTCTCCACCCTCGCCCTGATCATCGGCCTGGTCGTCGCCAATATCGTTCGCCCCGGAGCCGGCATGAACGTCGACCCGGCCACGCTCGATCCTGCCAGCGTCGCCCAGTACGCCACCCAAGCCCACGAGACCTCGATCGTCGGCTTCCTGATGAACATCATTCCCGAGACCGTGGTCGGCGCCTTCGCCGGCGGCGAGATTCTGCAGGTGCTGTTCTTCGCCATCCTGTTCGGCGTCTCGCTGGCGGTCATCGGCGACCGCGCCCAGCCGGTCATGACGGTGCTGGACAGCGTTTCCGAGGCCTTCTTCAAACTGGTCGCCATCCTGATGAAGGCGGCGCCGATCGGCGCCTTCGGCGCCTTCGCCTTCACCATCGGCCGCTATGGCATCGAGTCGGTCATCAACCTCGCCGCCCTGGTGGCCACCTTCTACGTCACCTCGGCCCTGTTCGTGGTCGTGGTTCTGGGCGCCGTCGCCCGGTTCAACGGCTTCTCGATCTTCAAGCTGATCCGCTATCTGAAGGAGGAGCTGCTTCTGGTCCTCGGCACCTCGTCGTCGGAGGCGGCGCTGCCGAGCCTGATCGAGAAGATGGGCCGCGCCGGCTGCGACAAGTCCGTGGTCGGGCTGGTCGTGCCGACCGGCTATTCGTTCAACCTCGACGGCACCAACATCTACATGACGCTGGCGGCGCTGTTCATCGCCCAGGCGTGCGGGGTCGACCTGTCGCTGGGCGATCAGCTGTTGCTCCTGGCGGTCGCCATGCTCAGCTCCAAGGGCGCGGCGGGGGTTACCGGCGCCGGCTTCATCACCCTGGCCGCGACGCTGGCAGTGGTCCCGTCGGTGCCGGTCGCCGGCATGGCCCTGATCCTCGGCGTCGACCGGTTCATGAGCGAATGCCGGGCCCTGACCAACTTCATCGGAAACGCCGTCGCCACCATCGTGGTGGCGAAGTGGGAGAAGGGGCTCGACCAGGAGGCGCTGGACCGCGCGCTGGCGGGCGGTCCGACGCCTGTCACGGTCGGGGCGGCCGAGGCCGACGACGACTGACCGGAACTACCCCCGGGCGGCGCGTTCCAGCTCGGCGACGTTGAGCCGCTTCATCTGCATCATGGCGTCGAACACGCGCTTGCGGACACCCTCGTCGGGATCGGCCAGCAGGCGGTTCATCGCATAGGGCACGATCTGCCACGACAGGCCGTAGCGGTCCTTGACCCAGCCGCACTGCTCGGCCTCGGGCACGGCGGACAGGGCGTTGGTCAGCCGGTCCACCTCGGCCTGGTCCTCGCAGTCGATCTGCAGCGAGATGGCCTCGTTGAACCTGAACATCGGCCCCCCGTTCAGGGCGGTGTAGCGGTTCCCGGCGAGGGTGAACTCGACCAGCAGCACGTCGCCTGCCCGCCCGCTGGGATAATCGCCCGGCGAGCGGATGACGGCGTCGATGCGCGAGTCCGGCAACAGCGACACATAGAAGCTCACCGCTTCCTCGGCCTGCTTGTCGAACCACAGGCAGGGAATGACTTTCTGACGCGGGGGGAGGGCGGTCATCGACGATCTCCATTGCTGAAGACCGACCTTATATTAAACCAAACGGTTAAATGCAAGCGTGGGTCGCTTGCGACTCGCCGGCGCTCCCGGCAGACAGGCGCGATGACCCGCACCCTCTACGGCATCCCCAACTGCGACACCGTCAAGAAAGCCCGCGTCTGGCTTGACCGGCACGGCGTCGCCTACGCCTTCCACGACTACAAGAAGGCGGGGATCGACCGCCCACGGCTGGAGGGCTGGGTGGCCGCGCACGGCTGGGAGACGGTGCTGAACCGCTCGGGCACGACCTTTCGCGCCCTGCCAGACGCGGACAAGGCGGACCTCGACGGCGACAAGGCGATCCGCCTGATGCTGGCGCAGCCGTCGATGATCAAGCGACCGGTGCTGGACCTCGGCGACCGCACGCTGGTCGGCTTCAAGCCGGAGCTCTACGAGGCCGCGTTCGCCTGATCAGCGCGTCAGGGTGAACTGGGCCGCCTCGCCGGCCTGCGCATTGGGCGCCAGCCAGACGTCGAACAGGCCGGGCTCCACGGTCGGCGCCAGATCCGGGCCGAGGAACAGCAGGTCCGCGAAGGTCAGCGGCAGGCTGACCTCGACCGAACCGCCCGCCGGAACGGTGACGCGCCGGAAACCCTTGAGCAGCCGCACCGGCTGGGTGATCGAGGCCGCCCGATCGCGGATGTAGAGCTGCACCACCTCCGAAGCCTCGCGCGCGCCGCCGTTGGTGAGTGTGACCGTGGCTGTAAGCCGGCCGTCCCACGCCATCGTGGACGCCGACAGCCGCACCGCCGAATAGCTGACGGGCGCATAGGTCAGACCGTGCCCGAACGGGTAGAGCGCGGTGTTCGACGTCTCGCGGAACTGCGCCTTGAAGCCCTCGTTGCGCGACGCGGCCGGGCGGCCGGTGGTCTTGTGCGCATAGTAGAACGGCGACTGGCCCGAGAAGTGCGGGAAGCTGACCGGCAGCCGCCCGGTGGGCGCGTGATCGCCGAACAACACATCGGCGACCGCGTGGCCCGTCTCCGAGCCCAGGAACCAGGTGGCGAGGATGGCCGGCGCGTCCTTCACCGCGCCGCTCAGCTCCATGGCCCGGCCGTGGCGAAGCAGCACCACCACCGGCTTGCCGGTCGCGGCCACGGCCTCGGCCAGCGCCAGCTGCGGCTCGGGGATGCCGATGTCGACGCGGGACTGCGCCTCCGCCGACATGTTCTGGCTCTCGCCGATGGCCAGCAGCACCACGTCGGCCTGGGAGGCGGCCATGACCGCGGCCTCGATCCCGCCAGCCAGCGGCGCCTCGACGTCCGACCCCTTGACCACGCTCAGCGATGAACCTTCGCCCATCGCCGCCCGCAGGCCCTGTTCCAGAGAGACCGCCAGCTTGTCGTCCTTGAAGATCGACCACGGCCCGAACAGGTCGGTCCGGTCGTCTCCGAACGGGCCGATCAGGGCGATGCGCCTGCCCGTCTTCGGCAGCGGCAGCAGGCCGCCCTCGTTCTTCAGCATCACGATCGACTTGCGCCCGGCCTCGCGGGCGAGCGCCAGGTGTTCGCGGCTGCCGGTCACCCGGGCCTCGAGCCGCACGTCCGAGCCGCGGTACGGGTTCTCGAACAGGCCCAGCGCCGCCTTGGTCATCAGCACCCGCCGCACCGCCTCGTCGACGCGCGCCACCGGCACGTCGCCAGACTGCACCAGTTCCGGGATGTGTTTGATGTAGAGGCCGCTCTTCATCGACATGTCGACGCCGGCCATCAGAGCGATGCGCGCCGCGTCCCGGCCGTCCGCCGCATAGCCGTGCGCGATCAGCTCCTCCTCCGAGGTGTAGTCCGAAACCACGAAGCCGGCGAAGCCCCACTCGCCGCGCAGCAGGTCGGTCAGCAGCCATTTGTTGCCGCTGGTCGGCACGCCGTTCAGGTCGTTGAAGGCGCTCATCGTCGACAGGGCGCCGGCGTCGAAGGCGGCCTTGAACGGCGGCAGATAGATCGAACGCAGCTCACGCTCGCTCATGTCGGTGGTGTTGTAGTCCAGCCCCGCCTCGGCCGCGCCATAGGCGGCGAAATGCTTGGGACAGGCCAGCAGCGACGACCATGCCTTCAGGTCGTCGCCCTGGAAGCCCTTCGTCCGGGCGGCGGCGAACAGCTGGCCGAGCAGCACGTCCTCGCCGGCGCCCTCGACCACCCGGCCCCAGCGCTGGTCGCGGCCGATGTCGACCATCGGCGCATAGGTCTGGTGCACCCCCGCCGCGCCGCCCTCGACGGCGGCCGCCCGGGCGGTGCGTTCGGCCAGGTCGACGTCCCAGCTCGCCGCCTCGCCCAGCGGCACCGGGAAGGTGGTGCGCAGGCCGTGGACGACGTCGGCCGCGAACAGCAGCGGAATGCCGAGGCGGCTGTCCCTGACCGCCATCTCCTGCACCAGCCGCGTCGTCCTGGCGCCCACGCCGTTGAACAGGGCCCCGATGCGGCCGGCGCGGATGTCGGCGGCCGTCTGCTCCTGGTTGGAGTCCAGCGTGTCGCCCGGGTTGACCCCTTCC
>NZ_DASPNO010000026.1:0-8664 GCF_035626535.1 Brevundimonas sp. | reverse complement strand
GATCGCCCACATCTCGGGCCCGACCGGCAACCTCGAGGCCGAGACGCGGCTGGCCGGATATCTCGAAGCCATGGCGCGGGCGAAGCTGCCGACCACGGTGGTCGAGGGCGCCTTCACCCAGGCGTCCGGACATCAGGCCGGGGCCGAGCTGGCCCGGCGGAGCGAGCGGCCCGACGCCATCTTCGCCGGCAACGATATGATGGCCGTCGGGGCCATGCTGGCGCTGCAGGACGCCGGGCTGAGCGTGCCCGAGGACGTGGCCATCGTCGGCTTCGACGACGTGCCGATCGCCGCCCTGATGCGGCCCGCCCTGACCACCCTGAGAATCCAGATCGCAGAAACCGGACGCAGCGCGCTCGAGCGTCTCGTCCGCCTCATCAACGCAGCGGGCGAAGCCGTCGCCGACACCGCCTGCGAGGTCGTCCGGCCGGAACTGGTCGTACGCCCGTCAAGCAACCCGGCGACACAGGCTCAAACCGCAACCGGCGCTCGCCCTCGCGACGCCGCCACCGCATCATCTCTGGAGGGGGAGAACCCGCAATGACCCGCAAGTCCAAGCAGTATCTGGGGGCCGCCTCGGCCCTCGCCGTCGCCATCTCGCTGGCCGCGGCCGGCGGCGTGAGCGCGCAGGTCGCCAGCTCGACCCTGCGCGGCACCGTCTATGAAGGCCAGGCCGTCGAGACCGGCGGCACGGTCACGGCGACCGAGATTTCCACCGGCTACGTCAGCCGCGGCCGGATCGGCGCCGACGGCAGCTATGTGATCCCCGGCCTGCGCCCGGGCACCTACCGTATCGCCGTCAGCACCGCCGACGGCCAGTCTGTCGAGGACACGGTCACCGTCTCCCTCGGCCAGGTGGCCACCCTCGATCTCGATGTCGCGGCCGCCTCGACGGTCGTGACCAGCAACGAAGCCACCGACGTGGGCGACGTCATCGTCACCGGCCGCCGAATCTTCGAGGTCCGCACCTCCGAGGTCGCGACCAACGTCAGCCAGGTGCAGATCAACAACCTGCCGCAGATCAGCCGCAACTTCCTGAACTTCGCAGCGCTCGCCCCCGGCGTGCGGGTGACCGAGGGCGAGACCGAGCGGACCATCTCGGCCGGCGGGCAGGGCGCGTCGGCGATCAACGTCTTCATCGATGGCCAGAACCAGAAGTCGACCATCATCGACGGCGGTGTGGGCGGCCAGGACGACAGCCGCGGCAACCCCTTCCCGCAGGTGGCCATCCAGGAGTTCCGGGTCATCTCCCAGAACTTCAAGGCCGAGTACGAGCAGGCCTCGTCCTCGATCATCACCTCGGTGACGCGGTCGGGCACCAACGACCTGTCGGGCGATGTGTTCGTCACCTACCAGGACTCGGACTGGACCGACGAGGACGCCTTCGGGCGCGAGGTCGGCGTCGAGCGGCTGCAGTACGGCGGCTCGCTCGGCGGGCCGATCATCGAGGACCGGCTGCACTTCTTCGGCGCCTATGAGCGCAAGGACGAGACCCGCCGCAACACGGTGGTGCTGAACCGCGCCGCCTACGCTCCGCTGTTCGGCGCCGACACCGGCACCTTCGACGCCCCGTTCGAGGAGGATCTGTTCTTCGGCAAGCTGTCGTGGTCGATCGACGACCGCCAGCGGCTGGATATCAGCGCGACCTACCGGACCGAGCAGGACATCCGCGACTTCGGCGGCATCAACGCCTACTCGCGCGCCAACGCCGTCAACGTCGAGACCATCTCGGTGGTCGCCCGTCACCAGTTCCAGGGCGACGGCTTCCTGAACGAGGCCCAGGTCGATTTCTACGAATACACCTACAACCCGACGGCGCTGAATTTCAGCGACTACGGCCGGTCGTACGTGATCTTCCGCGATGACAGCGCGGCCCCGGGCTTCCAGTACAATGTGTTCAACCGCGAGGACACGGTGTTCAACACCGGCGGGCAGAGCAACAACCAGAACATCCGCCAGACCAACTGGACCTTCAAGGATGATCTGACCTTCCACGACATCGAGTGGAACGGGATGCACACCCTGAAAATGGGCGTGAAGTATTCGAACCAGAACTATTTCGTCGACAAGCGCTTCGGCCGGAACCCGCAGTTCATCTTCGACGTGGACGGCCGTCCGGAAATCAACGGCAGCATCGACATCCCGGTGCGGGTCGAGCTGGGCGCGCTGGTCGCCCCGGCCGACGTGACCAACAACGTCATCGGCCTGTACATCCAGGACGACTGGCAGATCACCGACAAGCTGGAACTGAACCTCGGCATCCGCTGGGACTACGAGGACAATGCGGTCAACAATGACTACGAGACGCCGCAGAACATCCGCGACATGCTGACGGCGATCGAGAACCTGCCGGCCTACGACTTCCCGTCGTATTTCAACCCGGACGACTACGTGACCGACGGCCGCGACGCCTTCACCGGCGCCTTCCAGCCGCGGATCGGCTTCAGCTACGACGTGTTCGGCGACGAGCAGACGGTGATCTTCGGCGGCGCCGGTCGGTACTATGACCGGATCGGCTTCAACTTCGCCTTCGACGAGCGCTTCAAGCCGACCCAGTTCAACAAGGAGATCTTCTTCTCCGTGGCCGGCGGCATGCACGGCGGGGTCAACACCGTCGCCTGGGATCCGATCTATCTGACCCCGGCCGGTCTGGACCCGCTGCTGGCGGCCGCTCCGGGCGCGGGCGAGGTGTTCCTGGTCAAGAACGACGCCGAGCCGCCGCGCACCGATCAGTTCAACCTGGGTGTCCGCCAGAAGTTCGGCGACTTCCAGACGGCGGTCACGCTGGCCTACGGCAAGACGGAAAACCTGTTCGCCTGGTACATCGCCAACGCCGGTTCGGAGACGGGCGACCGCTTCTCGGGCCCGACCCCGACCTCGGTGGGCTTCCCCGAGTTCCGCAACCTGATCTTCTTCTCCAACCATGACGCGGAGCAGGAGTTCAAGGCGCTCTACCTGACGGTCGACAAGCCGTACAACGCGGACGACCGCTGGGGCATGTCGTTCAGCTACACCCTGTCCGACGCCAAGCGGAACGGCAGTCGCGACACCGGCATCGGCGGCTTCGACTTCGACTACAACACCCCCGCCCTGTCGCCGCATTATCCGACCGCCCAGGACGAGCGTCACCGGATCGTCGCCTCCGGCATCGTCGGCCTGCCGATGGACTTCCGCCTCTCCGGAATCCTGACGCTCGGCTCGGGCCTGCCCTTCCACCAGTTCGTCTGCCCGACGGCGTCCAACCCGGACATCTGCTGGAACGGCGGGCGGCCCGCGAAGCACGACTTCATCATCCCGGACGCCTGGGCCTACCGCCAGCTCGACCTGCGGCTGACCAAGGAGTTCGAGTTCATCCCGGGCCAGCGGCTGGAGCTGATCGTCGACGCCATCAACGTTCTCGGCTTCGACAACTTCTCGGGCTTCGAACAGTGCCTGTGCTCGCCCGACTATGGCGATCCGCGGGCGCAGTTCCTGCCCACCCGCAGCCTGCAGGTCGGTCTGCGCTACAGCTTCTAGGGGCTCCTGAACCTGGCGGCCGCCTCCAGCCTGCAGGCCGGGGGCGGCCGATTTCTTTGACGACAAGTGTTCTGAGTATGAGGATGGACCCCATGGATCGCCGCCGGTTTCTGATGGGTTCCACGGTCGCCGGAGCGGGGGCGCTGGGATTGTCCGGTTGCGCGATCCAGCAGGCGCTCGCCTACGTGAATCCGCCGCCGACGCGGATCGACCCTGAGATCGACGAGCTGCAGAAGCGGACCTTCGACTGGTTCGCGCATGTGACGCCGCGCGAGACCGGGCTGACGCCGGACCGCTGGCCGACGAAATCCTTCTGCTCGGTGGCGGCGGTGGGCTTCGCCCTGACCTGCTGGCCGATCGGCGTCGAACGAGGCTGGATGAGCCGCGCGGAGGCGCGGGAGCGGACCCTGAACACGGTGCGCTTCTTCCACGACGCCCCGCAGGGGCCCGCGGCTGCCGGCGTGACCGGCTACAAGGGCTTCTTCTACCACTTCCTCGACATGCAGACCGGCCACAGGTTCGGGCGCACCGAACTGTCGACGGTCGACACGACCCTGCTGCTGGGCGGGATGCTGTTCGCCGCGCAGTGGTTCGACGGCGACCATGCCGACGAGGCCGAGATCCGTCGTCTGGTGCAGGCGATCTACGAACGGGTCGAGTGGGACTGGGCCGTGGTGCGGCCCAACCGCATCTCCATGGGCTGGCATCCGGAGTCGGGCTTCATCGAGGCCGACTGGCACATCTACAACGAGGGGATGCTGGTCCTGCTGCTGGCCATCGGCAGCCCGACCCATCCGGTCCCGGCGGCGGTCTGGGACGAATGGTGCAGCGTCTACGACCGGAGCTGGACCGATCGCTGGGGGCCGGCGCACCTGGCCTTCGCGCCGCTGTTCGGCCACCAGTACAGCCACATGTTTGTCGACTTCCGCGGCATCCGCGATCCGTTCATGCGGGCCAGATCGGCGGAAATTCCCGGCTTCGACTATTTCCAGAACAGCGTCCGGGCGGTTGAGGCGCAGCGCAGATACGCCATCGACAATCCGATGGACTGGGCGGGTTACTCGGCCGACGTCTGGGGCCTGACGGCCTGCGACGGGCCGGGCGACTTCAAACAGGTGATCGACGGCCGCGAACGGCAGTTCTTCAGCTACTCCGCGCGCGGTCCGGGCGACCGGGACGACGGCACCCTGGCGCCGACGGCGGCGATGGGTTCGATGCCCTTCGCCCCGGCCGAGGTGACCGCCTGCCTCAAGGCGATGAAGGCCCGCTACGGCGCCGGCATCTACACCGAGTTCGGCTTCATGGATTCCTTCAACCCGAGCCTGATCGAGCGCGAGGGCCGGCTGCAGCACGGCCGGATCGTGCCCGGGGTGGGCTGGGTCGACGGCGACTATCTGGGCATCGACCAGGGACCGATCGTCATCCAGATCGAGAACCATCGCTCCGACGTGGTGTGGAAGCGGATGCGGAACGAACCCAACATCGTGCGCGGCCTGAAGCGGGCCGGCTTCACCGGCGGCTGGCTGGACAACGCATGACGCAGATGCGGCCGGACCGAAGGGCGGCGCTCGGCCTTCTGGCCGGGGCGGCGGCGACAGGTCTGGCCGGCTGTGCACGGGAGGAGGCGGGCGTCACCCGCCTGACCTTCTGGGCCATGGGCAACGAGGCGACGAATGTCCCGCAGGTCCTGCCGGAGTTCGAGCGGCTGAACCCCGGGATCAAGGTCGACGTCCAGGCCCTGCCATGGACGGCGGCGCACCAGAAGCTGCTGACCGCCTACGCGGGCGACTCGCTGCCGGACCTGAGTCAGGTGGGCAACACCTGGGTGGCGGAGATGGCGGCCATCGGAGCGATCTCGCCGCTGCCGGCCTTCGCCTCCGACCTGCTGACCGACCAGTTTCCGGCGGTGCTGGAGACCAATCGCATCGACGGCCGGCCGGTGGCGACGCCGTGGTACGTCGACACGCGGCTGATCTTCTACCGCAGCGACCTGCTCGAACGGGCGGGCCATGCGTCCGTGCCGCAGACCTGGGCCAGCTGGAAGCAGGCCATGCACACCGTGAAGCGGACGGTGGGGCAGGACAAATACGCGGTGCTGCTGCCGCTCAACGAATTCGAGCAGCTGCTGACCTTCGGACTGCAGGGCGACCAGCCGCTACTGAGGGACCAGGACACGCGGGGCAATTTCTCGAGCCCGTCGTTCGTGGCCGCGCTGGCCTTCTACAAGAGCCTGTTCGACGAGGGCCTCGCCCCGGTGGCCTCGGCGGCGCAGATCTCCAACGTCTGGACCGAGTTCGAGCGCGGCTGGTTCAGCTTCTACTTCTCAGGGCCCTGGACCATCGGTGAGTTCCGCAACCGGCTCAAGCCGGAGACGCGCTGGATGACCTCGGGCGTGCCGGGGCCGGACGGGCCGGGGGCCTCCGCGCCCGGCGGATCGTCGCTGGTGGTCTATCGCTCGTCGCCGCGTCAGGAGGCGGCCTGGAAGCTGGTCCGCTACCTGTCCGAGCCGGCGGTGCAGGCCCGCTTCAATGTCATCACCGGCGACCTCCCGGCGCGCGAAAGCGCCTGGGCCACACCGTCGGTGGCCGGTGACCCCTATATCGCCGCCTTCAAGGGGCAGCTGTCGCGAGCCGAGGCGGTCCCAAAGGTGCCGGAGTGGGAGCGGATCGTCACCGAGATGCAGATCGTGGCCGAGCGGATGGTGCGCGGCGAGTTCACGCCCGAGACCGCCGGCGCCGAGATCGACCGCCGCGCCGACCGTCTGCTGGAGAAGCGCCGCTGGATGCTCGAGCGGGGGAAGGCCTGATGCCGGTCGCCCTCGACGCCGCCAAGACCGTGGTTCCCGCCGCGGTGCGCACGCCGCCGAGAGGGGGAGCGCTCGCCCGCGAGCGGGCCGCCTGGGGCTTCGTGGCTCCGGCGCTGATCGCCATCGGGGTGTTCTTCGCCATCCCCGTGTTCGCAGCCCTGCTGCTGAGCCTGACCGATTTCGACATCTACGCCTTGGCCGACCTGAACAACGTCCGCTTCATCGGCCTGCAGAACTACGAGCGGCTGTTCGCCAATCCGCTGTTCTGGGGGGCGATGAAGAACACCGGCCTGTTCGCGGTGTTGGGCGTGCCGCTGTCGATCGCGGCGTCGCTGGCCGCTGCGGTGATCCTCAATGCCCGGGTGGTGAAGTGGCGGCCGCTGTGGCGGGTGATGTTCTTCGCCCCCTATGTCACCACCCTGGTGGCCACGGCAGTGCTGTGGAATTACCTGCTGCACACCCGCTACGGCGTCATCAACTGGGCCATCTCCAGCGTCGGCTTGCCGCCGGTGGACTGGCTGGGCCAGCCTGAGACCTCGATCCCGGCCATCCTGATGTTCGTGGTGTGGAAGATCTTCGGCTACAACATGCTGATCTTCCTCGCGGTCCTGCAGACCGTGCCCGACGACCTCTACGAGGCGGCGCGGATCGACGGGGCGGGGGCGTGGAAACGGTTCGTGCACGTCACCCTGCCGGCCATCGCGCCCACCCTGCTGCTGGTCTCGATCATCTCGGTGGCCGGCTTCTTCCAGCTGTTCGCCGAGCCCTATGTGATGACCCAGGGCGGGCCGGCGCAGTCGACGGTGACGGTGCTCTACTTCATGTACGAAGAGGGCTTCAAATGGTGGAACCTCGGCTCCGCCAGCGCCGTGGCCTTCATCCTGTTCGTCTGCATTCTGGCGGTGACGCTGGTGCAGCTTGCGGTGGCGAAACGGATGGGGGCCTACGAATGAGCGGCTTCCCCTACGTCCTCCGGGAAAAGAAGAGCGAGGCCATGAAAGCGCGAGCCATCGCCCTCAACCTCGGCGTGGCGTTCATCGCGCTGCTGGTGCTGTTCCCGCTGCTGTGGATGCTGTCGGTCAGCTTCATGTCGACCGGCGAGGCGGCGACCTTCCCGCCGCCGCTGCTGCCGAAGACCTGGACGCTGGAGCACTACCGTGACCTGTTCGTGACCCAGGGCATGGGCCGCTACCTGTGGAACAGTTTCGCCCTGGCGACGCTGGCGACCGGGCTGGCGCTGCTGTTCACCGTGCCGGCGGGCTACGCCTTCGCCAAGCTGCGCTTCCGCGGCCGCGAGCGGACCTTCCAGCTGCTGGTCGCGGCGCTGGTGGTGCCGGCGCAGATCGGCACCCTGCCGCTGTTCCTGATGCTGAAGGGAATGGGGCTGGTGAACACCTACGCCGGGGCGCTGGTGCCGTGGTTGGCGTCGATCTTCGGCCTGTTCCTGGTGCGGCAGTACTCGCTGTCGATCCCGGACGAGATGCTGGAGGCGGCGCGCATCGACGGCGCGAGCGAGGGCCAGATCTTCCGCCGCGTGGTGCTGCCGACGCTGCAGCCGATCATCGTGACGCTCGCGCTCTTCGTGTTCCTTGGCAGCTGGAACGACTTCCTGTGGCCGCTGATCATCCTCACCGACCAGTCGAACTACACCCTGCCGGTGGCGCTGGCCGCTCTGTCGCGCGAACACGTCCAGGACATCGAGATGATGATGGCGGGGGCGGTGATCACCGTCGCTCCGGTGCTGATCCTCTTCCTCGCCCTGCAGCGCTACTACATCCGCGGCATGCTGGCCGGGAGCGTGAAGGGCTGATCTGACGGAAAGAAGGACGGCGGCGACCGTGGGGCCGCCGCCGCTGGATGGCTATTGAGCCGCCGGCTGTGCCGTTGCGGCGGGTTCAGCGGGCGTCTCGGCCGTGGACGGCGCGTCGCAGTAGACCAGCCCCTCGAGGAAAAAGTCGCCGGCGACCACGTTGCCGAACATGTCGTACATGATCCCGGGACGGACTGCGGTGTGGATGGTCTTGCGCAGCGGAGTCCCGCCGCAGATTTCCTCCGCCCGGCGGTGGAAGTAGGCGCGGGCGTTGGCGGCGTTCGACGGCGCCCCCGGCAGCATGACGCGAACCGTACGGCTGCCGTCGAGGTTCAGGGCGTCGGCATAGCCGTAGTATTTGCCGGCCTTGGTATCGATCACGGCATATTCCGACGAGGCGCAGCCGGCCGCGGCCAGTCCGATCGCGGCGAGCAGGCCGGCGAGGCCGATCCGCTGGATCGACCCCGCCTTCATCACGATGCTCACTGGGCGCCGCGGCGCGCGCGCGCCGCGGCGCCCAGTGAGCATCGTG
>NZ_DASPNO010000025.1:0-2221 GCF_035626535.1 Brevundimonas sp. | reverse complement strand
GTGACCTCGCCGGCGCGGTACTTGCCGATCACCGTCGAGCGCCGCTGGGCGTCCGTCGGGTCGAGCGGGTTGGGGGTGACGATGTCGGCCGGATCGGCGATCTGGGCCGCCATGTTGGCGGACACCGCGCAGCCGAAATTCGAGTAGCCGGCGTTGTCGCGGGTGGAGATCAGGTTGCCCCACTGGCCGCACTGCGGTATCACGGCCTCGTAGCCGGTGAAGCCGACCAGGATCGGCGCGCCCGCGGGCCCGTCGTAGCTGGCCATGCGCACGTCCGGCGCGCCCATCTCCTCGAGTGCGGCGCGGGCGTTGAAGGCCGAGCGCAGGGCGACCGGATCGTCCCCGGCCGGGGCGCGGACCACGATCGGCTTGCCGCCCGAGCGCACGGCGATGTCGGCGAGGGCGGCGCGCTGGGCCGGCGACAGGCCGTCGGGGCGCGGCGCGAGGGCCACCTCCTGGATCGCCGGACGGGCCTCCAGCGGGTAGCGCGCGGTCGGCCGGATGGGGATCGTGCTGTCGCCGGCGGCGGTGGCGCAGGCGCCGATCGAGGCGGTGAGCGCGAGAACGGAAAGGGTGCGGATCATCATCGCTTGCCTCAATCGATCACGTAGCCGACGGGGGCCTGGTACGGACCGCGCGGGGTGACGGCGTTGGCGCCGTTGGTCGCGCGGTTGATGCGGCCCAGGAGGGTGGTCTCGACGTCCGAGGCGATCACCAGGCCGTCGGCGGGCGTCTGCATCCGGTTCGGATGCGTGCCCTCGACGAGGTAGGGGGTGATCAGCACCACCAGCTCGGTCTCGCCGGCAAGGTAGTCGCGCGAGCGGAACAGCGCGCCCAGCACCGGCAGGCCGGTCATGCCCGGCAGGCCGTCGATGGTCTCCTTGGTCTGCTCCTTGAGCAGGCCGGCGATCATCAGGGTCTGGCCGGAGGCCATCTCGACCGTGGTCTCGGCGCGGCGCACCGACAGGCCCGGGATGTTCAGGCCGGCGATCTGCAGCGCGCCCTCGGAGGTCAGCTCCGACACCTCGGTCGAGATCTTGATCGAGATGCGCCCTTCCGACAGCACCACCGGCAGGTAGCCGAGGCCCACGCCGTAGGGTTTGAATTCGATGGTGATCTGGCCGTTCTGGTCGCGGCCGGTGGGGACCGGGAACTCGCCGCCGGCGAGGAACTTGCCGCTCTCGCCCGACACCGCGGTGATGTTCGGCTCGGCCAGGGTGCGCACCACGCCGACGCGCTCGAAGGCGCGAATCAGGGCGCGGGCCTGGTTGACGCCCTCGTCGCCGGCGCGGCCGGTGGCCACGCACGAGGCGGGGTTGGACGGGTCGCCCGGCGTCGTCGTCAGGTCGCCGCAGTTGCCCGAGCCGGGCGTGACGATCTGGTTGGTCGAGTTCATGCTGTAGCCGCCGTTGAACCCGCCCAGGAAGCTGCCGTTGATGCCGAAGGTCGGCGCGTTGCCGAGCAGCCACTGGTTCTGGCCCAGCTGGTTCAGCACCAGGTTGGTGTCGACGCCGAGCTGCTTGATGATGTTGCGCTGCATCTCGACGATCTGGACCTTGATCATCACCTGCTGCCCGCCGCGGATGGAGAGCATGTTGACGATCTGCTCCGGCTTCTCGACGTAGCGGGCGGCGACCTTCTCGATCGAGGCGCTCTCGGCCGCCGAGGCCACCGAGCCGGTCAGGATCAGGCCGTCGTTGGCCGCCTCGATGACGACGTTCGAGGTCGGCGCGATGCGGCGGATGGTGTCCTCCAGCGCCGCGGTCGACTGGTCGACGCGGATGTTGAGGCTGAGGATCTGGCGGCCGGCGGCGTCGAAGAACACCGCGTCGGTGGTCCCCGGCGCGACGCCCAGGATGTAGATCCGCCGCGGCGTGCGCAGCACGGCGTCGGCCACGGCGGGGTTCGAGACCAGCACGTCGCGGGCGTCCACCGGGAGTTCGATGATCGCCGACTTGCCGCGCGGCAGGGAGAGGCTCTGCGAGGCAGGGCCCGAGCTCAGGTCGACGCGGACGGTCGACTGGGCTTGGCTCGCCGCGGGGGCGATCGCCAGGGCGGTCGCGCCGAGGACGACGACGGCGGCCAGGCGGCGCAGGGTGTGAAGCATCTTGCTCATCTCAGTTCACCGCCGTGGTGGTGGCCTGGCCGCCGCGGAACACGCGCACGCCGCCGGCGGAGTTGCCGCTGGACTGGCCGCGCTGCATGGCCGTCTGGAATTCCG
>NZ_DASPNO010000024.1:0-71072 GCF_035626535.1 Brevundimonas sp. | reverse complement strand
TTGAGGCGCGCCAGGCACTCCTCGCGGTCGCGGCCGTGTACGATGAGCTTGCCGATCAGGCTGTCGTAGTAGGGCGGGATCGAATAGCCGGCGTAGATGGCGCTATCCAGCCGCACGCCAAGGCCTCCCGGGGCGTGGAAGTCGTTCACCGTCCCAGGCGACGGGGTGAAGGTCTCGGGGTTCTCGGCGTTGATGCGGCACTCGATGGCGTGCCCCTCGAAATGCACGTCGTCCTGCGTGAACGACAGCGGCAGGCCCGCCGCGATCCGGATCTGCTCCCGCACCAGATCGACGCCCGTGATCATCTCCGTCACCGGATGCTCGACCTGCAGCCTGGTGTTCATCTCGATGAAGAAAAACTCCCCATCTTCCCAAAGAAATTCAATGGTTCCGACGCCCAGGTAGCCAATCTTGCCGATGGCCTCGTTGACGGTCCGTCCGATGGCGGCCCGCTCGACGGCTGACAGGGCGGGGGAGGGAGCCTCCTCGAGGATCTTCTGGTGACGGCGTTGCAGGGAGCAGTCGCGCTCCCCGAGATGGACGACATTGCCGTGGCTGTCGGCGATGACCTGAAGTTCGATGTGACGGGGCTTCTGGAGGTAACGCTCCATGTAGACGGCGCCGTTGCCGAAAGCCGCCTGGGCTTCCGACTGGGCGGTTTGCACGGCCTCGACGAGGTCGTCGGCGGTCAGGGCGACCTTCATGCCGCGCCCGCCGCCGCCGGCGGCCGCCTTGACGATCAGAGGGAAGCCGATGGACTTCGAGGCCTTCACAGCGGCGTCGACCGTCTCGACCTCGCCCTTTGAGCCCGGAACGACCGGGATGCCGGCGTCCATCACCGTCTGCTTGGCGGTGATCTTGTCGCCCATGATCCGGATGTGCTCGGGCTTGGGCCCGATGAAGGTCATCCCGTGGGCTTCGACGATCTCGGCGAAGCGGGCGTTCTCGGACAGGAAGCCGTAGCCGGGGTGGATAGCCTGGGCGCCCGTGATCTCGGCGGCGGCGATGATCGAGGGGATGTTCAGATAGCTCTTGGCCGCCGGAGCCGGGCCGATGCAGACGCTCTCGTCGGCCAGGCGGACCCACATGGCCCCACGGTCGGCCTCGGAATGCACGGCGACGGTGGAGATGCCCATCTCCTTGCAGGCGCGGTGAATCCGCAGGGCGATTTCGCCGCGGTTGGCGATGAGAACCTTGGTGAACACCGGATCAGGCCTCGAGCAGGACGAGGGGCTCGCCGAACTCGACGGGCTGGGCGTCGCCGACCAGAATCTCCTTCACGACGCCGTCGCGCGGGGCCTGGATCGGGTTCATCGTCTTCATGGCCTCGACGATCAGCAGGGTCTGGCCCTTCTTGACCTTGTCGCCCGGCTGAACGAACGGCGGGGCTTCGGGCGAGGCCTGCAGATAGGCGGTGCCGACCATCGGCGACTTCACCTCTTCGCCCGAACGGGGGACGATGGTGGCGGGATCGGACGGCATCGAGGCCGGAGCCGCGGCGGCGGTCGGGGCCGGTGCGGGAGCGGCGGCCGGAGCGGCGGCGTACTGCACAGGCGCGGCCATAGTGACCTCGCGGGCGACGCGGATCTTCAGATCGCCGCGCTCGACCTCGATCTCGGTCAGATCGGTGTCGTTCAGGATGTCGGCGAGCGAGCGCACAAGGGCGGTGTCGATCTCGTCGTTCTTGAGCTTGGGCGCGGACGTCTTGGGATCGGCCATGGGAGCCTCTTCTTACCTTCTAAACCGAACGGTCGGTGGCGGCGCGATGTTCCTGCGCCAGCCGGAGAGCGGCCTTGACGGCCAGTTCGTAGCTGAACGGACCGAAGCCCGAAACGACGCCGGCGGCGGCCGGCGAAACATAGGAGCGGTGGCGGAAGCGCTCGCGCGCCGCCGGATTGGACAGGTGGCATTCGACGATCGGGATCGTCAGCGTTCTCAGCGCGTCGAGCAGGGCCACCGAGGTGTGGCCGTAGCCGGCGGGGTTGATGACGAGGGCCGCGGCCTTTTCGCGCGCTTCCTGGACCCAAGTGATGAGTTCGCCCTCATGATTGGTCTGGCGGAACTCGACCTTGATCTGGGCTGGTTGCCCCTCGAACTCCGGATCCGAGAGATGATCCGCCGCCGCAGCCTCGCAGAGCGCGCGGATATCATCCAGCGTCTCGCGCCCATAGATGTCGGGCTCGCGGATCCCCAGCAGGTTGAGGTTCGGGCCGTTCAGGACGTAGAGCATGGGGGTTTCGGGCATTCGCTCGAGGTTATGACATCCGGCCGCGCGGATTCGGAGCGGCCTTTTAGCTGAGGCGTGGCGGTAATCAAACCGTCCGCCGCAAGAGATTGACGTAGCGTCATGCGTATTCAGGTCAATGGCGAACTCCGCGAGGTTGCGGCCGCGACGATCCTCGGACTGGTCGAGGAACTGGGGCTGGACGTGCGCAAGGTGGCGGTCGAGCGCAATCTGGAGATCGTGCCGAGGTCCCTGCATGCCGCGACATCGATCGCCGAGGGTGACCGGATCGAGGTGGTGCAGTTCGTGGGCGGGGGCTGATGAGGCCTCAGCGGGGGTTCTCGAGGTCGCGAAGGTCGCGGCCGCGGGTTTCGCGACCGAAGGCGGCGACCAGGCCGAGGGCGGCGACCGTCAGCACGCCGATCGCGGCCGCGGCGAAACCCAGAGGCGGGGCGGCGGCGAGCACGGCCAGGCCTTGCGCCAGCAGGCCGCCCAGCTTGCTGCAGCCGGCGATCCAGCCCGTGGCGCGGCCGCGGATGCGCAGGGGATAGTTCTCCGCGGTGTACGGAAGGATGATCGCGATGACGCCGCTGGAGCCGACGATCAGCATCGCGAGCGGCGCGACCGGGTCGGCGAGGACGCTGACACCCATGCTGCGCAACAGTAGGCCGAACAGCCCCAGCGCGGTGACGCCGAGCATCAGCGCCAACGCACCCCGGGTGCTCCAGGCGCTGTAGAGCCAGACGGACAGCAGGATGGTCGGCGCGGCGATCAGCGTCGATCTGGCGATCAGGGCCGAGGCGGCCTCGACGCTGCGGCCTTCGGCGACGAGGGCGCTGGGCAGCCACAGCAGGATGCCAAAATTGACCAGGCCCCAGGCCAGCGCCGCCAGCGTCAGCGCCAGCGTGATGGCCAGATGGCGGCGGTCCACCGGCGGCAGATGCGACCGGCTCTCCGTATCCGGCGCGACTCCCACGGTCCGCACGCGGGAGCCGAAGCGGGCCAGCATGGCGCGGGCCTCGTCGCCGCGGCCGACATGCTGGAGAAAGCGGGCCGACTCGGGCAGCAGCGGGCTGAGGGCGATCAGAATCAGGCCCGTGGGCAGGTTCAGGAACCACATGACGCGCCAGCTCCAGTCCGGCTGGAGCCAGGCCGACAGGGCGCTGGCGGCGAAATAGCCGCCGACGGCCCCAATCCCTCCGACCAGCACGAGGGCCCAGCCGCGGTGCCGGGTCGGCATGATCTCGGCGAGCAGGGCGTAGGCCACGGGCAGCATGCCGCCGGCGGCCGCGCCCATCAGGAAGCACATGCCGACGTTCCACCAGAAGTCAGGCATGGCGCCGCAGATCGAGGTGCCGACGAACATCACCGACGAGAGGAGGATCGAGGCGCGGCGGCCGTAGACATCGGCCAGCCAGCCCCAGACGAACGAGCCGACCACGGTGCCGCTCAGGGCCGCGAACGGCAGAATCGAGACCATCGCGTCGGAGAGGCCGTATTCCTCGCGCATGCCCGGAGTGACGAAGCCGAGGCTGGCGGGCTTCATGATGTCGACGATGAGGGCGAGAGAGAGCAGGGCGCACATGGCCCAGTGGGCGCCCGTCAGCGGCGCGTCCTCGGGCGGGGCGAGCACCTCGAGCGAGCCCTGCTCGCCCTTGTGCGCCGGCAACAGGCCGAAGGCCGTCAGGGCGACGCCGCCGACGATCAGGGCCATGCCCCACCACATGCCGGCGTCCATCGCCATCCCCGCGAGATGGAAACCCATGTCCCGGCCCATCCAGTACATCGGCAGGTGCAGGGCGACGCCCGCGGTCACGATCAGGCAGCCGAACCAGAAGGCCCAGGCATGGCGGCGGTCGCCGAATATCCTCGCGATGGTCATGGCGTTCCCCCTGTCGGCCGGGGCCGACGGGACTGACGTAGCCTCGGCTGGCCTGGCCGTCGAGAGGCCGGGAACGCCGGCGGGGGCGTCCGCATCAGATGGCCGACGCCAGCCATGAAGGACCGCCCGATGCTCGCACTCAGCCCGACCGCCCCCGAAACGCATGAGGATTTCGCCGAACCAGCCAGCCTGCCGTATCGCCGGATCCGGCCGGAGACGGTGAAGACCCGGCTGCACCTTGCCCGGCGGCTGCTGCGCGAGGCGCTGGACGCGAAGCTGGCCAGCGCCAGGGCCGAGGCCTTTCCGTTCATGGGCGCGCGCTGCAGCCGGATCACCGGGGCGGCGCTGGCCGGCTGGCGGCTGAGGGGATCACCGCGGCCTGAGACGATCCGGCGCTTCTCCCGGCGGGGGAGAAGGTCTATCTGGCCGCCATGACCGCTTCGCAAGACACCTGGACCGTCGCCGGACGGACGTTCAGCAGCCGGCTGATCGTGGGCACCGGCAAATACGCCGACTACGCCCAGAACGCCGCCGCCGCCGAGGCCGCGGGGGCCGAGATCGTCACCGTGGCCCTGCGCCGGGTGAACCTGAGCGATCCGTCGCAGCCGATGCTGGTCGATTACGTGAAGCCGGACCGGTTCACCTTCCTGCCCAACACGGCGGGCTGTTTCACCGGCGAGGACGCGGTGCGCACCCTGCGCCTCGCCCGCGAGGCGGGCGGCTGGAGCCTGGTCAAGCTGGAGGTGCTGTCGGACACGGCGCACCTGTATCCGGACATGGTCGAGACGCTCCGGGCGCTGGACCTGCTGGTCAGGGACGGCTTCGACGTCATGGTCTACTGCACCGACGATGTGGTCATGGCCAAGCGGCTGGAGGAGGCGGGGGCCGCGGCCATCATGCCGGCGGCGGCGCCGATCGGCTCGGGCCTCGGCATCCAGAACCGGGTCAACATCCGGCTGATCGTCGAACAGGCCAAGGTGCCGGTGCTGGTCGACGCGGGGGTGGGCACTGCCTCGGACGCGACCATCGCCATGGAGCTGGGGTGCGACGCGGTGCTGATGAACACCGCCATCGCCGGGGCGAAGGATCCGATCCTGATGGCCTCGGCCATGAAGCACGCGGTGATCGCCGGCCGGCAGTCCTATCTGGCCGGGCGGATGCCGCGCCGGATGTACGCCAGCGCCAGCTCCCCGATGGCGGGCCTGATCTGAGCCGGCGGCCGGGTTTCACCCGGGCCAAAAGAAAAAACGGTGTGGCAGTGTCGGCAGAGTCGGCGCCGAAATTCGCTGTGGCAGAGTCGGCAGAGTCGGCAGAGTCTACATCGGAGCGCCTGTGGCGGCGCGGCGGGGATTCGGTTGTCAAAGACCGGCGGACGAACAGCGAGCATCATACGCCCGCTGTTTCCTCGGGCGGCAAGATTGGCTCGAGAAAAGCGGATGGGGTTGGAATGGCGCAGGGTTTTCCGCGCTATCGGACTATAATTCCGCGGATTGCCAGCACAGCGTCATGGTTTCGGAGGAGACCGGGACGGCTCCGGATGGACGCGAGCGTCACAGTGAGGTCACGATGAGGCGGCTCCATCGGGGCGGGCATTCGGGGAGGCGGGCATGCGGTCAGCGGTTTCGATCATCGCGGGAATGGTTCTGAGCCTGACGGCGTCCGCGGCTCTGGCCTGCTCGGTCACCTCCGAGTTCGTGATGAAGACCAATTACGAAATGGCCGAGACGGCGGACGCCATTGTCGTGGCGGTCGCGGAGCGCGAGATTGCGGGGGATGGCGACACGCCCGGCTCGGTCGTCTTCCGGATCGAGTCTGCCCTCAAGGGCGAACCGCCCGGCACTGTGACCATGGGTTGGGCCCGCTTCGCAGAGATCGAGCCGAGCGATCCGGACAGTATCGCCGGGCCCCATCCCCAAGCCTTCCACGGCGGCTGCTCTCGCGACACCTACGAACGGGGCCGGAAGTATGTGCTGTTTCTGGGGCTCGGCGACGGCGACCGCTACGAGCCGACGGGCTGGTACGTTCGGAAATTCGTCTTCGGGCGCGACAGCGAGGACTACGCCGGGCCGGACAGCCTGTGGGTCCAGACGTTGCGGACCTATCTCGAGGTCCAGCGCAATCCCGATCGGATGGCGGCGCTGTCGGATCTCGCCGGACGGCTGCCGGCGCTGGAAAGGCCGGGCGCCAGCGCGGCGGATCGGGCGCTGGCGGAGGACATCCGGGATCATCTGAGCTCGCTGTCGCCGGACAAGCCCACGGCCTATCTGGTCGCCGCCTATGAGGCGCTGGAGCGAGGCGAGGCGCCGCGTCTTCCGGTTCGCGGGCCAGAAGCCAACCGGGAGAGCGGGGCGGCTGAAGCGGTCGCTGATTTCGTGTTGGGCTTCCGTCCGCCCGATTTTGACGAGGAGCGGCAGAAGGATTCGATCCTGATGGCTCTGGTCCTCGGCGACCATCCGGAGGCGGCTGGCCTGTTCGAGCGGCTGACGGCCGAGCCTGCCGACCCCGAGATCCTCGGCTATGCGATCCGGCACCTGGCGAAGAACGGTCAATTCCGCCGGGCTTTCGAGCGGATCGAGACGGAGGGGATGCGCCGCATCGGCGGCCTGCCGGATCAGGCGGCGGTCCAACTGGCCGGAAGTTTCGCCCTGGCCATGCAGGGCGGGGATCGCGAAGACTACCGATACGGCGAGCGCGCGGAGGCCTGGCGCGCCGATCCGTATGTGGCCGCCCGCTGGCCGGAGATTGCGCTGGGACTCTATTGGGACGGCGTCAGGAGAGGCGGCGACGGGCACAGCTTCCCGGAAGAGATCGAGGTGCTCAGGCCGCAGGATTACAGGACGAGGCCAGAAGTCACCCTGGCCTTGTCGGCCGCGCACGACGAAGGAGCCCGGGCCTGGGCGATCTCGGAAACTGACCGGCTGATTCCCGCGGCGGACTGGCTGAAGGATGAGGACCCGGCGTGGCTGCCGCTGCGGGCGCTGGTGATGGCCTTTGGCGAGGACCGGAACGCCGCGCTGGAGCGGGCGTTCTGCCGCAACGAGTCCGGACGGATCATGGTCGTGCAGAGTCTCGGCCTGTGGGGCGACGACCTCGACGGCGAACTGCTGATGCGCCTCCTGGTCACCCCCGGGCAGGACGAAGAAGCGATCGACATGGTCAGAAAGGCGCTGGCCGCCATCTATGGCCGGCATGTCGGCGACCTCGTCAGCGGGTCGGAGGAGTACGATGCGATCAAGGCGTCGCTGACCGGAGGCGAGATCGTGCGGTATTCGGACGCGCCGGTTCCGCTGGACTGCACCGCCCCCGGATGATGAATGGTTCGCAGCAAGGAATGACCATGCCCACGATCAGCCGCCGCCTTTTCATCGCCTCGGCCGCCGGGCTGGGGGTCGCCGGAGCCGCGCGGCCGCCGGCGCGGTCGCTGGCGGTGTACAAGTCGCCGACCTGCGCCTGCTGTGACGGCTGGGTCGCGCATATGCGGCGGGCGGGCTTCACGGTGGCGGTGCATGTGACGTCGGACGTGCGGGCCTTCGGGCGGGGCCGGGGGATGCCGGATGCGCTGGCCTCGTGCCACACGGGCGTGGTCGACGGCTATCTGGTCGAGGGCCATGTGCCGGCCGCCGATGTGATCCGCCTGCTCGCCGAGCGGCCCGAGGCGGTCGGCCTGACCGCGCCGGGGATGCCGATGGGATCGCCGGGGATGGAGACGCCTGACGGGCGGAAACAGCCGTTCGACACCCTGCTGGTGCTGCGCTCGGGCGAGACCCGGGTGTTCGCGCGGCATAACCGTCCCGCCTGATCCTTTACCTGGAGCCCCGCATGTCCCGATCCCTCTGCGTCCTGGCGGTTTCCGCCCTGCTGCTCTCGGCCGGCGCCGCCGGGGCGCACGAACCCGCGCCGCTGCCGCAGGTGCAGGGGACGGTGCAGGCGGAGGCGGCGGAGGCCGCCGCCGTCGTCGACGCCTTTCACGCCGCGCTGAAGGCCGGGGACACCGACGGAGCGCTGGCCATGCTGGCCGGGGACGTGATGATCTTCGAGGAAGGCGGCGCCGAGCGGTCGCGGGAGGAATACGCCTCGCACCATCTGGGGGCGGACGCGGCCTTCGCCGCCGCCGTCGAGGCCACACCGGCGCGCCGGTCGGGATGGGCGGCGGGCGACGTCGCGTGGATCGCCAGCGAGGGCCGCACAACGGGGACCTTCAACGGCAGGCCGATCGACCGGCTGTCGGCGGAGACCATGGTGCTGAAGCGCGGCCCCGACGGGTGGCGGATCGCGCACATCCACTGGTCATCGCGGGAGCCTCGCCCGGCCGGCTGAGACCGGCGACTACATCGACGCGGGCGGCGGCAGCGTACCCATCAAGGCGACGACGAGCAGGACGGCCGCGCCCAGTACAGTCTCCAGGAGCACGCTGCCGCGCAACTGTGCGATGGACGGTGCGGCGTCGCCGCCGGTCTCGAGCGCGGTCCCGAAGGCGGGCGTCAGCCGGTAGCGGTTGCGGGCGGCGACGGCGACCATGGCCGCGAACAGGGCCAGCTTGAGCAGCAGCAATTGTCCGTAGAGGCTGGTGAACAGGGCGCCGAGCCGATCCGGGCCAACCAGAAAACCACTGTTGATCAGGCCGGTCACGACGAGCAGCGACACCGCGAACGTGCCGACGCCGGCGAAGTCGTGCAGGGCGCGGTGGATCGGCGGAAGGTCGCGCGGGCGGGCCAGCAGAAGGGCGAAGGCAACCAGCGCGCCCAGCCACAGGGCGGCGGCGACCGCATGGACGATATCCGCGCCGAGATGGATCGGGCCGGCGGGCCCCTCGGTGGATGCGCCATGGCCCGTCCAGGCGAAGCTGGCGACCGCGACCAGACCGCCGAGCGCCGTCACCGCCCACAGGGCGCGCCCGAACGGGACGAGGAGCAGCAGGGCGAGGGCGATCAGAGCGGCGGCGCCGCGCGCCACATACGCCTTTCCGAGCGCCGTGCCCTCGATCATGAAGCCGAGCGAGGCGGGTTTCAGGGCCTCGTCGAGCGACCCCGCCATGACCGCGGTCTGGGCGACCAGGCCGGCGAGGGAGAGGAGGGCGACGGCGAGGGCCGCGGCGACGAGCATCCGCCGCGCGCCGACCGGGTCCGCAGCGCCATGGCCGCGGCCGAAGCCGTAGAGCAGGAACAGGGGCGTCCCGAGCAGGACCACGGCGGCGCCGTACTGAAGCCAGCGCAGCGCGACGATCGCGGCCTCGATCACTCCTGGCGGACCGTGAAGCTGTAGGAGCCGGTCATGCGGTGGCCGTCGGCCGAAGCGATCCGCCAGTTGACGCGCCACACCCCGGGAGCCAGCGGCCGGGCCAGGGCGCCGGACAGGGTCTTGCCGTCCTTCGAGACGGCGGCGTCGACCGCCACCCCGGCGCCGCCGGGGCCGACCAGATCGAAGTCCGAGAAGGCCGGCACCATCCGCCCGCTGAAGGTCATGCTGACG
Source organism: Brevundimonas sp. (assembly GCF_035626535.1). Taxonomy (GTDB): domain Bacteria; phylum Pseudomonadota; class Alphaproteobacteria; order Caulobacterales; family Caulobacteraceae; genus Brevundimonas. Next base: position 61,497 of record NZ_DASPNO010000024.1, on the reverse strand, counting down.
GAGCGCGGGCTGGCCACGACCGAATCGGGGGCGGGCGTGGCGCTGACCAGCCTCGCGTGGGCGGCGGCCGTGCCGGCCACGGCGGCGGTGACGGTGGTGATCAGGGCGAGGCGCCAGATACGCATACTCATCATCTCCAGACGGGATCGGCCCGCTGTATACCACGGGGCCTCGCTTCGGTAGCGGCTCGCATCCGGCGCCGCCGGGTCCCCCGGTCTCCCCCCGCTTTCGCGCGGGTCGCGGGGGATAACGAACGGCGTGGGCGGCGCGGGTTGGCTGAATCCCCCGGGAGGGCTAGAGCATCGGCTCCTTCCCGAGACAGACCGACCGACCATGCACGACATCCGCGCCATCCGTGACAATCCCGCCGCCTTCGTGAGCGGGTGGTCGTCGCGTGGGGTGGAGGATGCGCAGGCGATCGTGGACCGGGCGCTGGAGCTGGATCGTCAGCTGCGGGCGGCGCAGACGGCGGGGCAGGAGGCGCTGGCGAAGCGCAATGCGGCGTCGAAGCTGATCGGCGCGGCGATGGCGAAGAAGGATATGGCCGAGGCCGATCGGCTGAAGGCCGAGGTCGAGAGCCTGAAGGGCGAGATCGCGGCGCAGGAGGCGGTCGAGGCGGAGGCCGGCAAGGCGCTGCGCGACCTGCTGGCGGCGCAGAAGAACCTGGCGGCGGACGACGTGCCGGACGGCGAGGACGAGACGGCCAACGTGCTGGTCGGGACGCCGTGGGGCGAGCCGCGCAGGACGGGGCCTTCGAAGGACCACGCCGATCTGGGCGAGGCGCTTGGGCTGCTGGACTTCGAGGCGGCGGCGCGGATGAGCGGGGCGCGGTTCGCTGTGCTGAAGGGCGGACTGGCGCGGCTGGAGCGGGCCATCGGCCAGTTCATGCTGGACGTGCAGACGGCCGAGCACGGCTATCTGGAGGTCAATCCGCCGATCCTGGTCAAAAACGATGCAATGTTCGGGACGGGGCAACTGCCGAAGTTCGCAGACGATCAGTTCCTGTCTGCGGATATGACCGGTCGTGCAGAGCTGTTCGAGAAAGCTGTTCCCGATTTTGACGACCGGATGCGGGCGGCGGTCGAAGCGGGAGGTTCTCCGAGGGAAGCGCTCAACAAGGCCTTGGAAGAGGCCGATACCGTCGAACAATTCTGGCTCATCCCCACCGCCGAGGTCTCCCTGACCAATCTCGTCCGTGAGCAGATCCTGCCTGAGGAACAACTCGCCGAGCCGATCCGCTACACCGCCCTGACGCCGTGTTTCCGGGCCGAGGCGGGGTCGGCGGGGCGCGATACGCGCGGGCTGATCCGGCAGCACCAGTTCCACAAGGTCGAGCTGGTCTCGATCACCCGGCCGGAGGACAGCGAGGCCGAGCATGAGCGGATGGTGCGCTGCGCCGAGGTGGTGCTGGAGAAGCTGGGGCTCCCCTATCGCCGGATGCTGCTGTGCAAGGGCGACATGGGCTTTTCGGCGAAGAAGACCTTCGATCTGGAGGTGTGGCTGCCGTCGCAGGGGACCTATCGCGAGATCAGCTCGTGCTCGAACTGCGGGGACTTCCAGGCCCGGCGGATGGACGCGCGCTTCAAGCGGGCCGGGGAGAAGAAGACCGAGTTCGTGCACACGCTGAACGGCTCGGGCCTGGCGGTCGGGCGGACGCTGGTGGCGATCATGGAGAACTATCAGGACGAGGCGGGGCGGATCGCCGTGCCGGACGTTCTGAAGCGGTACATGCCGGAGGGCGTGACGCATGTGGAGTGACCTCCTTTCGTCATTCCGGGCGAAGCGAAGCGGAGACCCGGAACCCAGCGGCGCGCGCGAGCGCGAACCTGTCGGGAGCGCGGGCGTCGTGAGCATCGCCCTCGCTTCGCTTCGGCGCCGCTGGGTCCCGGCCTTCGCCGGGATGACGAAAGCATGAGAATCCTCCTCACCAACGACGACGGCATCGAGGCGGAAGGCCTTGCATGTCTCGAGCGGATCGCCCGGACGCTGTCGGACGACATCTGGACGGTCGCGCCGCAGGTCGAGCAGTCGGGCAAGGGGCGGGGCATCACCCTGACGGAGCCGCTGCGGGTCAATGCGATGGGCGAGAAGCGGTTCGCGGTGACGGGGACGCCTACCGACTGCGTGGTGCTGGCGGTCAACGACCTGATGCCGGAGCGGCCCGATCTGGTACTGTCGGGGGTCAACCGCGGGCACAATGTGGGCGAGGACTGCTCCTATTCGGGGACCGTGGCCGGGGCGCTGCAGGGGATGGCGTTCGGCATCCGCTCGATCGCGCTCTCCCAGTCGCTGGAGCGGTTCCACGACGAGGTGACGGCGCACTGGGAGACGGCGGAGGCCTATGCGCCGGCGATCATCGCGCGGCTGCTGGAGCAGCCGTGGCAGACGGGGGTGGTGATGAACCTGAACTTCCCCGCCCGGCCGCCGGAGGAGGTGACCCAGGTCGAGGTCACGCGGCAGGGCTTCCGCGACATCGGCGAGATGCACGCGGTGCGGCGCACGGATCTGAGGGGGCGGGACTACTACTGGATGAGCTTCCGGGGGACGAAGCAGGAGCATGCTCCGGGGACCGATCTTCGGGCCATGGACGAGGGGAAGATCTCGGTCACGCCGCTGCACATCGACCTGACGCACATGCCGAGCGTGCATGATCTGAAAGGCGTGCTGGGCGGGGCGCCGCCGAAGGCGATGGCGGCGGAATGAAGCTCAACGACGATCGCGCGGGGCGGCTGATCCTGGGGCTGCGGCAGCAGGGGGTGACCGACCCGAAGGTGCTGCAGGCGATGGAGTCGATCGACCGCGCCGTGTTCGTGCACGAGAAATTCCTCGATCAGGCGTGGGAGGACCAGGCCCTGCCGATCGACTGCGCCCAGACGATCTCGCAGCCCTATATCGTCGGGCTGATGACCCAGGCGCTGGACGTGCAGCCACGCCACCGGGTGCTGGAGATCGGCACGGGGTCGGGCTACCAGGCGGCGGTGCTGAGCCGGCTGGCGCGCTACGTCTATTCGGTGGAGCGCTACCGCAGCTTGCTGAGCGAGGCGGAGCGGCGGCTGAAGGAGCTGAAGATCGACAACGTCATCACCCGGCACGGCGACGGCGGGCTGGGCTGGCCCGAACAGGCGCCGTTCGACCGGATCATGGTCACGGCGGCGTCGCCCGGCGAGCCGACGGAACTGCTGCACCAGCTGAAGCCGGGCGGGATACTGGTCTGCCCGGTGGGGCGCAGCTCGGTGCAGCGGCTGCACCGGTATGTGAGTCTGGAGGACGGGTCGTTCCGGCGCGAGAGCCTCGCCGAGGTGCGGTTCGTGCCGCTGGTCGAGGGGACGGCGAAGGAGGGGTGACGGCGGCGAGCCGGCGGGGCAAGCTGACGGGATGTCGTGGCTCGGTCTCGCTGTCCTCGTGACCTTCGCACCGCAGGTCCAGGCGGACACGCGGACCTGGGACGCCTGCTTCAACGGCGATGCTCCCACGCCCGAAGCCTATGTCGCCTTCCGCGAAGCCGGTCGCCTGTTTCAAGAAGCCGGACAGTTCGGCGCTCGCTCCACTTTGACCGGCCCCGATCGGTCAGAGAGAGCCTGGTCGGAGGCGAAGCTTACGGCCTACGTCGAACTGCTCCGCGCCGGGGTGAAGCCGGGCTATCTGTCCGTCAGATCGGACGGCTCGCAGCCGCCGCATTTTCTTTCAATCACGGTGGAGATCGTTCCGCCGGCGGAGAACCCTCCGGGATTGTGGCACCTCGGGCCGGTTTACGACTTCGAGGCCGGAGGCGCGGAACTTCGATCCCCTGCTGCAAGGGCCGCGGTGCGTCTCGCCGCGGCCGGGTACGCGCCCGGCTGGGTAGTCCGCGTGGACGGCCATACCGACACCGTGGGCTCTGCGGAGGACAACCGGGCGCTCAGCCTTCGGCGGGCGGAGGCGGTCGCGGCGGCGCTGGTCCGCGAAGGCGTTCCCTGGCGGGACATCCAGGTCAACGGCCACGGCGAGACGCTGCTGGCCCGACCGACGGCGGACGAGACTCCCGAGCCGCTCAATCGCCGTGTGAATATCGACCTGTCGAGACGTCCGGCAACGCCTCGTTAACCTTCGCGCCCAACTTTGGCGCGGTTTGCGGGGTCTGGTCCGGCGGGGCGGATTCGAGTCTGAGGAGCGGGCGCATGATCGGAATCAGGGCGGGGTCGAAGGCGCTGGCGGCGCTGGCGGCGGTGAGCCTGACGGCGGCCTGCGCCAGCTATCCGGCCGAGCCGCGTTATTCGATCTTCGCCGAGCCGCCGCCGCCGCCCGCGCGCGCGCCGGCCTATGCGGCGACGCCGGCCACGCCCGCGCCGAGCGGCGAGGGCGTGCGCGGCCCGACCAATCCGGCCTATGAGACGCGGCCGCCGGCGACCGCCCCCGTCGGCGAGATCGAGGGCGGGTCGCTGGACGCGCCGGTCGGCACCAGTCCCTACCAGCCCGCGGCCGGACCGGCTTCCGAGGGATTCGCCAGCCCGCCGCCGCCCGCTTCGAGCGCGCCCGTCGTGGCCGGGGCGGCCTACGAGATCCAGCCGGGCGACACGATCTCCGGCATCGGGCGGCGCTTCCAGACGCCGGTGCAGACCCTGATCGATCTGAACGGCCTCGGCCCGCGGGCGGACGTGTCGCCGGGCCAGCGCATCATCCTGCCGGCCGACGCGGTCGACATCGGCGGCGATCCCTACGCCACCGGGCCGTCGCCGGTCGGAGTGGTCGTGGCCGACGCGGGCGTGCCGCCGCCTCCACCGCCGCCGCCGACGGGAGTGCTGCCGCCGGCGCGCGAGCCCGCCGCCACCGCGGGGCCGGTCGGCCAGCCTCCGGCCGCCACGACAGTGACCCTGGACTGGCCGGTGCGGGGCGAGATCCTGCGACGCTTCGGGGCCGTGGGCATGGGCGAGCGCAACAACGGCATCAACATCGGCGCGGCCCAGGGCTCGCAGGTGCAGGCCTCGGCCTGGGGGACGGTCGGCTATGTCGGCGACGACCTGGCCGGGCAGGGGCTGACGGTGCTGATCGTCCACCGCGACGGCTGGCGTTCGGTCTATGGCCATCTGGGTTCAGCCCTGGTGCGCGACGGCGACGTGGTGCAGGCGGGCCAGGCGATCGGCACGGTGGGCACGACCGCCGGCGACGGCCAGCCGTCGATCCATTTCGAGACCTGGCGCATGAGCGGCGACGAGCCGAGGGCGATCGATCCGCTGACCGTGTTGCCGAGGTGACGCAAAGGGTCCGGAGCGTCACACGTCGCGTTGCAATGTGAGGCGGCGCGCCCTAGGTTCCGCGCCTCATTTTCAAGGGGCGCGGCGCGGCCCGGCATCCAGGATTCGTAGATGACTGCCACTGACGGCGGCCTGATGGCCATGTTGATCCAGTTCGCTCCGATCATCGCGATCGGCGTGATGGGCTATTTCCTGCTGGTCCGCCCGCAGATGAAACAGGCCAAGGCGCACCGCGAGATGGTGGCGGCGCTGAAGCGCAACGACACCGTGGTGCTGTCCAACGGCATGATCGGCAAGGTCACCCGCGTCGAGAACGACGAGGCCATGGTCGAGATCGCCCAAGGCGTGAACGTCCGCGTCATCAAGGCGATGATCACCCAGGTGCGCGACCGCACCGGCGTCGCCGCCAACGACACGAAACAAGTCTCCAAGGCCTGATCTCGGCGCTCTGAAAGGTCGGGGAAGCCCACATGATCCATCTGTCGCGCTGGAAGGTCATCCTTCTCGCCCTGTCGTTCGCATTCGGGCTGTTCTTCGCCTATCCGAACGTCCTGACCGCGGAGCAGAAGGCGGCGCTGCCGGGCTGGCTGCCGAAGAGCGGGGTCAACCTCGGCCTCGACCTGCAGGGCGGCTCCTACCTGCTGCTGGAAGTCGACGTGCCGGCCATGCGCGAGAAGCGCCTGACCAACCTCGGCGAGGATGCGCGGACGGTGCTGGGCGAGGTGGGGATCGAGATCTCCGGCATCGTGCAGGACGGCTCCGGCGTGACGGTTACCCTGGCGGACCCCGCGACCATGGATCGGGCGCTGGAGGCGATGCGGGTCCTGACGTCCGGCGGCGGCGCCGGGACCGTGGCGGACCGGACCGTGCAGCGCCAGGGACAGGACCGCATCCGCTACGCCTTCACCGACGCGGCCATGAATTCGATGGCGTCCGACGCCGTCAGCCAGTCGATCGAGGTGGTGCGCCGCCGGATCGACAGCCTCGGCACGCGCGAGCCCTCGATCACCCGCCAGGGCGCCGACCGGATCGTCATCCAGGCGCCGGGCGAGAGCGATCCCGCCGCGCTGGAGCGGATCATCGGCAGGACGGCGCAACTGACCTTCCAGATGGTCGACGTCGAGAACTCGCTCGAGGAGGCGCTGGCCGGCTTCCCGCCGCCGGACTCGGAGGTCATTCCGGACGCCAGTGGCGCCCCCATGCTGGTCAAGAAGCGCATCCTCGTGTCGGGCGAGAACCTGACCAAGGCCGAGGTGACCACCGACCAGAACCGGCAGACCGCCATCGGCTTCCGCTTCGACGGAGCGGGGGCGCAGCGCTTCGGCGAGGCGACCGCCCAGAACATCGGCAAGCCGTTCGCGATCATCCTCGACGGCGTCGTCATCTCGGCCCCGAACATCAAGAGCGCCATCACCGGCGGCTCGGGCATCATCGAGGGCAGCTTCACGATCGAGGAAGCGTCGGAGATGGTGAACCTGCTGAACGGCGGGGCCCTGCCGGCGCCGTTGAAGGTTGAGGAACGCCGCACGGTGACCGCTGAACTGGGCGCCGACGCCGTGGCCGCGGGCGCGCTGTCGACCGCGATCGGCGCCGTCATCATCGTGGTCTTCATGCTGCTGGCCTACGGCTTCCTGTTCGGCGGCATCTCGGTCATCGGCCTGGTGCTGAACGGCCTGCTGATCATCGCCGCCATGTCGATGACCGGCGCGGCCCTGACCCTGCCCGGCATCGCCGGCCTGGTGCTGACCTTCGCCGTGGCCGTTGACGCCAACGTGCTGATCTACGAGCGGATGCGAGACGAGGCGCGGGCCGGACGGTCCGTCATCGCCTCGCTGGACGCCGGCTTCAACAAGGCCATGGGCACGATCGTCGACGCCAACCTGACGACCCTGGTGGCGGCGCTGATCATGTTCATCTTCGGCGCGGGCCCGGTGCGCGGCTTCGCCTGGACGCTGACTATCGGCGTCTTCACCTCGATGCTGTCGGCCGTTCTGGTCGCACAGGTCGGACTGGCCTGGTGGCTGAAGCTCGCCAAGCCCAAAAAACTGCCGATCGCGGAGTGATGGCGATGCGTGGATGGCCCCTCATCAAACTGCTGCCGGTCAAGACCGACTTCCATTTCGTGAAGTTCTCCAAGGCGTTCGGTATTCTCTCCGCCGTGCTGGTGATCGCCTCGATCATCGGCTGCTTCTATCCCGGCCTGAACATGGGCATCGACTTCCGCGGCGGCGCCTCGATGGAAGTCTCCAAGCCGGCGGGCCAGACGGTGGCCCTCGAAGAGCTGCGGGGAGCGGTTCGTGAACTCGGCCTCGGCGACGTCGGGGTGCAGGGCATCGCGCGGCGCGGCACCGATGTGAACGACGGCTCGACCGCCATCGTCCGCTTCCAGATTCCCGAGGGACGCGATCAGACCGCGGTGGTCCGGCAGGTCGAGGCGGCCATCACCGGAGCGGTCGGCCAGGTCACCTACTCGGACGTCGCCGTCGTGGGCTCCAAGGTGTCGGGCGAGCTGTTCACCTCCGGCATGCTGGCGCTCGGCCTCGCCGTCGTGCTGATGTTCGCCTACATCTGGTTCCGGTTCGAGCCGCAGTTCGGCTTTGGGGCCATCGCCGGTCTCGTCCACGACGTGATCCTGGTCTTCGGTCTGATCGTGCTGATGCGGCTGGAGTTCAGCCTGAACATGGTCGCCGCCATCCTGACCGTCATCGGCTATTCGATGAACGACACCGTGGTGGTGTTCGACCGCCTTCGCGAGAACCTGCGCAAGTACAAGCAGATGCCGCTGCGCGAGGTGATCGACCTGTCGATCAATGAGACGCTGTCGCGGACCATCATCACCGGAGTCACCGCGATCATGGTGCTGGCGGCGCTGGCCTATTTCGGCGGCGAGGCTCTGTTCGGCTTCTCCATCGCACTGATGGCCGGCATCATCATCGGCACCTATTCGTCGGTCTATGTGGCTGCGCCGATCATCCTGCTGTGGGGCGTCAAGCGCGGCGGCCCGGCGGACGACGCGTCGCCGGTCAAGCTGGGCATGGCGAGCCGGCCGTAGGTGACTTTCTCCCTCCCCGTCCCGGGGAGGGATGTCGCCGCGAAAGCGGAGACAGGGTGGGGGCGACGGCCAAGGCACGCGCTTTCCTGAGCCGTCCCCACCCGGTCGCTGCGCGACCACCCTCCCCGGGACGGGGAGGGAGATGTATGATCGCGCTTCAACGATTCTCGCCCGGGGAGGGGCGACCGACATGTTTGGCAAGCTGCTCTCGAACTTCCGCACCACCGTCCTGCTGAGCCTCGTTCTGGCCGGCGTGATGATCTACGCCTTCGTTCAGGTGACCCCGCACGAGTGGAACGACTCCACGACCTGGCAGGCGATCTTCCGCTGGATTCACGTCGCGGCGGGAATCCTGTGGATCGGGCTGCTGTGGTATTTCAACTTCGTCCAGATCCGGGTCATGCCGTCGATCCCGGCCGAGCTGAAGCCGGCGATCGGCAAGCACATCGCGCCCGAGGCGCTGTTCTGGTTCCGCTGGTCGGCGCTGGCGACGGTGCTGGCGGGTCTGGCCCTGGCCTTCACCCGCGGCCACGCCTACGCCATCGAGGTGCTGAGCTTCGGCCTGGCGCAGGGCCTGACCGAGGACCAGAAGGGCTTCACCCTGATGGGCATCGGCGTCTGGCTGGCCATCATCATGTTCCTCAACGTCTGGGGCATCATCTGGCCGAACCAGAAGCGGGCGCTGGGAATCGTTGTGGTGGATGACGAGGCCAAGGCGAAGGCCGCCCGCGTGGCGATGCTGGCCAGCCGCACGAACATGCTGCTGTCGCTGCCGATGCTCACTTCGATGGCGATGTATCAGACGCTCGTCGGCTGACTGCCATCGCTCCACTGCTGTTGCGGGCGCCCGGGATGACCTAAGGAAACGTCGCGTCCGTTCGGGCGCGGCGTTTTCGTATCTGAGGCCGGCCCTGGCCGGAGCGGGCAGAGAGTGACGACTTCCCTCGACGAGCAGGTCCGCGCGGCCGATCCCGACCGATGGCTTTCGAGCCGGTTCGTGGCCGATCCCCAGACACGGGCGGACCTGATCGTCCTCTACGCCTTCGAGGCGGAACTGTTGGCGATTCCGACGCGGGTGACCCAGCCGCTGCTGGCGGAGATGCGTTACGTCTGGTGGCGCGATCAGATGGACGGCGTGTTCGAGGGCGTGGCGCGCAAGGGCCATCCTGTGCTGGAGGCGCTGACCGACGTCGTGGCCCGACGCGGGCTGGAGCGGGCGCCGTTCGACGCCCTGATCGAGGCGCATATCGACCGCGTGCATGGCGAACCGCACGATCTGGACGCCTTCTACGCCGGACCGATGCAGGCGGCGGTGCGAATCCTCTCCGGCCCGGGACATGACGCGGCGGCGGCGCAGGCCGGCCGGGTCTGGGGTCTGGCGCAGACCGGTCGTTTCGAGGAGGCGAGGGCCACGCTTCCCGGTGCGGCGCGGGCCGCCCGGAACCTGCCCGTCGCGGGGTTTCCGGCGGTCCTGCCCGCCACGCTGGCGCGGCGGCCGAACGCGGGTCCGCTGGGGAAGCGGCTGCGGCTGCTATGGGCCGCAGTTCGCGGGCGGCTGTGACTTGATCCGTTCGATCAGGGCCGGGTCTCCGTCGCCGAAGAAATCCTCGCGGGGGGCGGGCGGCGGCAGATGCTCGCCGGTGCGCCAGTCCATGAACTGGGTTCCCCAGGTGGCCCCGGCGCGCGCGTAGCCGCCGGCGCCGAAGGCGGTGACCGCGCCGTGCATGATGTTGCGCCGGGCGATGTCGACGCCGAGCTCCTGCAGGGCGTCGCGGAAGATGTCGTCGGCCTCTCCGCGCCGCCCGGGCTCGCCGATCGAATACAGCCAGTCGTGGACCACGGCGGCGATGGCGTGGCGGCCGAAGGGCGGGATCAGCCAGCGGCCGACCCGCGGAATGGACGCGAAGTCGGTCAGATAGCCGGCGGGCACCCAGATCGCGCGGGCGGTGCGCTCGTTGATGTAGCCGAAGGGCTGGATGACGACGACGGTGGTGCGCCCGTCGCGCTCGCGGTCCTGCTGGTGGTTGACGGCGCAGACCAGCGGACGGTCGACGGCGCCCGCCGCCGCCTTGGCCGAGGCCGGCGCGAACGCGGTCTCGACGGCGGCTTCGGCGGGGGCGGCGCAGAAGGACATGCGGCCATCATGCCAGAGTATGGCGACGGTTTCATCCGCGCCTGGCTTTGCCAAGCCGGCGGGGCGGGGCCATATGGGCGCCATGGCGAGAACGGGCGAGCGGACGGGGCGGCGGGGCGATTCGATAGCGAAGGCGGCGCAGGGCGCGCCTCCGGCCGAGCTTCCGAAAGGACCACCGACCGGCCGGGCCTTGTTGGACCTGATGCAGCTGGTGCGGCGGTCGAACGCGCCGCAGCTGGGCCTGAGACTGATCGCGGCGATCGGCATGACGCTGGGCGGCAAGGCGCTGGGCGTGCTTGCGGCGCTGGTGCTGGGCGCGGCCGTGAACCGGCTGGCGGCGGGGCAGGGGACGGGCGTGGCCCTGGCCTGGGGCTTCGGAGCGTTCGCCCTCGGCTGGGCCTTCGTGCGCCTGCTGTCGGCGATCGCGCCCAACGCCTCGGACGTGGTGTTCGCCCCGGTGCGGTCGGCGGCCCAGCGGACGGCGGCGGCCGAGACCTTCGCGCATGCCCTGAGCCTGTCGCTGGACTTCCACCAGACCAAGCGGTCGGGCGCGCTGTCGCGGACCATGGACCGGGGCGCGCGGGCGGTGGACTTCCTGCTGCGGATACTCGCCTTCAACCTGATTCCCACGGGGGTCGAGCTGGTGCTGGCGGCGGGCGTGCTGGCGGGCCGCTACGACTGGCGATTCGGGGCCGTGGCGGTGGCCGTGGTGGCGATCTACGCCGTCTGCACCTTCGCCCTGTCGAACTGGCGGATCGAGCACCGGCGCGAGATGAACGCCGCCGACACCCAGGCGGCCGGGGTCTCGGTCGACGCCCTGCTCAACTATGAGACGGTCAAGTCGTTCGGGGCCGAGGCGCGGGCGGCGCGGGCCTATGACATGGCGCTGGGCGATTACACGCGGGCGGCGCTGAAGGCGAACAGTTCGCTGGCCCTGCTCAACATCGTGCAGGCGGTGATCATGAACCTCGGTCTGGCTGTCATGGCCGTGATGGCCGGGTTCGAGGCGGCGGCCGGGCGGATGGGGCCGGGTGACGTAATGGCGGCGGTGCTGATCATGATCTCCCTGTACGCGCCGCTGAACATTCTCGGCTTCGCCTATCGCGAAATCCGTCAGTCTTTCATAGACATGGAAGAGATGTTGAAGGTGACGCGTCAGACGCCGCAGGTGGCCGACGCGCCCGATGCGGCGCCTCTGCCGCGACCGGCGGATTCACGGGGCGCGGCCCTGACCTTCGAGCAGGTGGGTTTCCGCCACGACGCGCGGGCGAACGGGCTTGAGGACGTCAGCTTTGTCGCCGCGCCGGGGACGACGACGGCGCTGGTCGGGCCGTCGGGCTCAGGCAAGTCCACGATCGTGAAACTGGCCCTGCGCCTGCTCGACGCGCAGGAGGGGGCGGTGCTGATCGACGGCGTCGACGTGCGCCGGGTGACGCAGGAGTCGCTGCGCGCCGCCGTGGCGCTGGTGCCGCAGGACGTGGCCCTGTTCAACGACACGATACGCGCCAACATCGGCTTCGCCCGGCCCGACGCGGACGAGGCGGCGATCTGGGCGGCGGCCGACGCGGCCGAGCTGGGCGACTTCATCCGCGCCCTGCCACAGGGGCTGGACACCATGGTCGGAGAGCGGGGGCTGAAGCTGTCCGGCGGCGAGCGCCAGCGGGTGGGCATCGCCCGGGCCCTGCTGGCCGATCCCTGCATCCTGATCCTCGACGAGGCGACCAGCGCGCTGGACAGCCGCACCGAGGCGGCGATCCAGAAAACCCTGCGGCGGGTGCGGACGGGCCGGACCACGCTGGTGGTGGCGCACCGGCTGTCGACCATCGCCGACGCCGACCAGATCGTGGTGCTGAAGGCCGGGCGGATCGTCGAGCGCGGCGCGCACCACGAACTGGTGGCGCGGCAGGGCGGGGAATATGCGGCGCTGTGGCGCAAGCAGACGCGGGGCGCGCGGACCGACCGTCAGCCGGCTTGACCGAATTTCCTGGCCACCATCTCGGACAGGCGGGTGGTGACCTGGGCCCGCTCGGCGGCGGCGCCGGGCGGCAGGGTGTTCAGCAGCCGCAGCGACTGGATGTGCACGGTGATGATGCGCCAGTCGAACTCGGCCCCGCCCGAGGTCCGATCGACGACGTCGCACAGGCTGATGGCGACGGCGCAGATTTCCTCGAGATCGAAAGGCGCGGCCGCGTCGATGACGTGATTGGCCGAGCGGTAGACCTGCTGCAGGGTGCGGATCGTCGCCTCGGGATCGGTCGGCGGTTCGAGCGCCACGAGCTCGTCGATATGGCGGCTGACCTCTTCCAGCCCGCGGGCGCGCAGGGCGGCGATGTTGGCGCGGGCCTGGGTCAGGGCGACGCCGATGCTGATCCCGCCGGCGCTGTCGATCATCTTCGCCAGGCGGGATGTGCGGCGGGGGTGGGTGATGGCGGTCATTGGGACGAGGCCGCCAGCGCGGCCGCCTTCTCGGCCTCGAAGCGGGCGCGCCGGATCACGTCGCTCCGGCGCTCTTCGCCCGGAGGCTCGGCCTCGCGGAAGCGACGATCAGGACCGAAGTATTCGCCGACCTCGAGGAAGGGCCGGCCGTCGCGGGCGACCCAGACGATGCGCTCCAGCAGGCGGGAGGCGCTGAAGGGCTTGGTGATGACGAAATTGGCCCCGCAGTCGCGGGCCCTGGTCACCATGGACCGGCGGATATGGGCGGCGGTCATGATCACCGGCACGAAGGCGTTGGGCGGCCCGGAGCGTCGCAGCCAGTGGACCAGCTCGAAGCCGTCCATGCCCGGCATCTCGCAGTCCACGACCAGCAGATCGACCTCGGTCTCGCTCAGGACCTCCATGGCCTCGGCGGCGCTGCGCATCGAAAAGCGGGTCTTGATTCCGAAGCCGAGCAGGGCGCTGGAGGTGATGTCGGCGGCGAAGGTGGAATCATCCACCACCATGGTCACGGCGCCCGTGAGGTTGATGATCGCGCTCTCGCGAAGGGCCTCGCCGACGACGCTCATCCTGAACAACTCCAGCTGGTCGCCCCGCTGCAACCCAGCATCGCGATAGAGTAGTCAGGCAACCGTCGCTGATTGGTTAACGAAACCCTCAGCCCATGCGGCCGATGGCGTAGAAGCGGTCCGCCCGGGCCTGACGGATCTGATCGGGCGAAAGCGCGGACAGGGCGGCCAGTTCCTCGGCAAGGGCGTCGCCGACGCTGGCGATGGCGGCGGCCGGATCAGCGTGGGCGCCGCCGACCGGCTCAGGGATGATCCGGTCGATGATCTTGAGCTCAAGGAGGTCGGGCGCCGTGATCTTCATGGCCATGGCGGCGTCGCGGGCGCGCGCCCCGTCGCGCCACAGGATGCCGGCCGCGCCCTCGGGGGAGATGACCGAATAGATCGAGTGCTCGAGCATCAGCACCCGGCCCGCGGCGGCGATGGCGATGGCCCCGCCCGAACCTCCTTCGCCGGTGACGGTGGCGATCGACGGCACGCCCAGGGTCAGGCAGCGCTCGGTCGAGCGGGCGATGGCCTCGGCCTGGCCGCGCTCCTCCGCGCCGAGGCCCGGATAGGCGCCGGCGGTGTCCACGAAGGTCAGCACCGGCAGGCCGTACTGCTCGGCGAGATCCATCAGCCGGACCGCCTTGCGGTAGCCCTCGGGCCGGGCCATGCCGAAATTGTGGGTCAGGCGGGTCTGGGTGTCGTGGCCCTTCTCATGGCCCATGACGACCACCGGCTCGCCACGGAAGCGGGCGAGGCCGCCGAGAATGGCCTGGTCGTCGCCGAACTGGCGGTCGCCCTTGAGCTCGACGAAATCGGTGAACAGGCCTTCGCAGAAGTCGACGAAATGAGGCCGCTGCGGGTGGCGCGCGACCTGGGTCTTCATCCACGGATCGAGGTCGGCGTAGGTCTTCTTGCGCAGCTGCTCGGCCTTCTTGCGCAGGCCCTCGACCTCGGCGTCGAACGAGCCGGAAGTCGAGGAGAGCAGGTTCAGCTCCTCGATCTTCGCCTCCAGGTCGGCGATCGGCTTTTCGAATTCGAGGTAGTGCACGGCCATCAAGGCGTCCGGATCAGGCGCGCCACGCGGCGCATCGGGAGGCGGCGGAACCTAGTGGGGTCAACGCCGGGGGGCAAGCGGGGTTCAGTCGTCACGGGCGAGCGGATGCTTGTCGCGCACCACCTGGGCGAGGCGGTCGACAGCGACGTGGGTGTAGATCTGGGTGGTGGCGATGTCGGCGTGTCCGAGCAGGGTCTGGACCACGCGCAGGTCCGCGCCGCCCTCGAGCAGGTGGGTGGCGAAGGCGTGGCGCAGGACGTGGGGGCTGACCCGGGCCGGATCGACGCCGGCGTCGACGGCCGCCTGATCAAGAAGCTGGGCGAAGCGGCGCGGGGTGAGGTGCCCCTTGGCGGAGGACGACGGGAACAGCCAGGGGCTGTCGGGGGCCTTCTCCGGGCGGGCGGCGTCGCGGGCCACGAGCCAGGCCTTCACCGCCTCGCGGGCCGAGGCGTTGAGCGGGGCGAGCCGTTCCTTGCCGCCCTTGCCGCGCACAATGAGGAAGGCCGGGTCGCGGCGCACCGCCTCGACGCGCAGGCCGAGCAGTTCCGACACCCGCAGGCCGGAGGCGTAGGCCAATTCGACCAGGGCGACGAGGCGCAGGCCCGCAGCGCCGTCGCGGGCCGCGACAGCGGCGAGCAGGCGCCCGACCTCGTCCCGGCTGAGAGTCTTCGGCAGTCTGCGGCCCTGCTCCGGAGCGTCCAGGCGGCGCGAGGGATCGTCCTGCCGCCAGCCTTCCCCGAGGGCGAAGCGGTAGAACTGCCGCACGGCGGAGCGGCGGCGGGCCTGGGTCGCGGCGGACAGACCCCGTGCCCCCAGCCCGCCGTACCAGGCCTCGACCGCGGCCTCGTCGGCCCGCATCAGGCCGCCGGGCAGGGCGGCCTCGGCGTCGGCGAGATCGCGGCCGTAGGCGGACAGGGTGTGAGGCGAGGCGTCGCGCTCGACCGCCATCATTTCCAGAAAGGCCTCAATTTGCGGGGTCGCGGGGGGCGTGGTCATGCGCGGGACCGCTTTGCGTCGGCGACGCTTGGTGTAGAGGGTGGTCGGGTCATGCCGCCTTGCCTGCCGCCGTCCGTCCCGCCGCCGCTCAGCCGCCTCTCGCGAGGCCGGTCATGACGGGCGGCGCGGCGATTCCGGTCCATGAGCGCACCATAGCTCTGGTCGGGCTGATGGGGGTGGGGAAATCGACGGTCGGACGGCGGCTGGCCAAGCGGCTCGACCTGCCGTTCGCCGACGGCGACATCGAGATCGAGGCGGCGGCGGCCATGACCGTCTCGGACATCTTCGCCGAACTGGGCGAGTCGGAATTCCGGGCCGGGGAGGCGCGGGTGATGAAACGGCTGCTGGAGGGGCCGCGGATGGTGCTGGCCACCGGCGGCGGGGCCATCCTCAACCCCGACACCCGGGGCCTGCTCAAGGAGCGCGCCGTGACCGTGTGGATGCGGGCCGATCTGGAGACGGTGGCGCAGCGGGTCCAGCGGCGCGACACCCGGCCCCTGCTACGCGGACGCGATCCGCTGACGGCGCTGAAGGCGATGGCGGAGGTGCGCTACCCGGTCTACGCCACCGCCGATCTGGTCGTCGACGTGGCCGGCGGGGCTCACGCCCAGGCGGTCGAGGCCATCCACGACGCCCTGCAGGCGCATTTCGCCGCCCACCAGTCGGAGGTGGAATCGTGACCACGACCGTGCCGGTCTCGGGCGGCGATTTCAGGCCCTATGAGGTGATCGTCGGCCGCGGACTGCTGACGGAACTGGGCGCGAGGGTCGCGCCGCTGGCGCAGGGCCGAACCGTGGTGATCACCGACGAGACGGTGGCGGCGCTGCACGGCAAGGCGGCGCTGGCGTCACTGAGGGCCGCGGGTGTGCACGGGCGGCTGCTGACGGTGCCGCCCGGCGAGGGCTCCAAGTCGTTCTCGGAACTGGAGCGGGTCATCGACCGGCTGCTGGCCTTCCAGCTGGACCGCCGGGACGTGGTCGTGGCGCTGGGCGGCGGGGTCGTCGGCGATCTGGCCGGGCTGGCCGCGGCGCTGTTCATGCGCGGCATCGATTTCGTGCAGGTTCCGACGACGCTGCTGGCCCAGGTCGACTCGTCGGTGGGCGGCAAGACGGCGATCGACACGCCGCGCGGCAAGAACCTGGTCGGGGCCTTTCACCAGCCAAGGCTGGTGCTGGCCGACATCGATGTGCTGGCGACCCTGCCGGAGCGGCAGCTGCGCTCGGGCTGGGCCGAGGTGCTGAA
This sequence comes from Brevundimonas sp., assembly GCF_035626535.1. Classification (GTDB taxonomy): domain Bacteria; phylum Pseudomonadota; class Alphaproteobacteria; order Caulobacterales; family Caulobacteraceae; genus Brevundimonas. Next base: position 44,798 of record NZ_DASPNO010000024.1, on the reverse strand, counting down.
ACACGGGCTGATCTGCGACGCCGGCTTCTTTGACTGGCTGGCCGGCGAGGGCGCGGCGGGCGCGGCCGGCGATCCGGAGGGGCTGGAGCGGGCGGTGGTGCGCTCGGTCGAGATCAAGAGCGCCATCGTCGGCGAGGACGAGAGGGAGGCGGGTCGGCGCGCCCTGCTGAACCTCGGCCACACCTTCGGCCACGCCATCGAGGCGGAGCTCGGCTTCGACGAAACGAAGCTGACGCACGGCGAGGCGGTGGCGCTGGGCTGCGCCCTGGGGTTCCGGTTCTCGGTGGCGAGCGGCCTGTGCGCGGCGGATGAGGCCGAGCGGGTCGAGGCGGTTCTGAAGGCGGCGAAGCTGCCGACACGGTTGGCGCAGGCCGGAGGCTTCCGGAGCGCGGCCCTGCTGAAGCGCATGGCCGGCGACAAGAAGGCGGAGGGCGGGCGGCTGACCCTGATTCTCGCCCGGCGGATCGGCGAGGCCTTTGTGGCCAGGGACGTCGATCCGGCGGCGGTTACGACCTTTCTCGATCGGGAGATTGCGGGCGGATGAGGATCGAGCCGGTCGTACTGGAGAATCGCTGGGTGCGGCTTGAGCCGTTCGCGCCGGAGCAGAAGGAGGCGGTACGCGCGGCGATCAGCGTCGATCCGGAGGCCTGGTCGATCATGGTCTCGACGGCCTATGGCGAGAATTTCGATCCGTGGTGGGACGGCTTCGTCGAACGCATGGCCGCCGGGCGGGACACGCCCTACGCCGTGCGGCGCCAGTCGGACGGCCGCATCGTCGGGACCAGCAGCCTGCACGACCTGTTTCCCCAGCACCGGCGGGTGGAGCTGGGCTCGACCTTCTATCATCCCGACGCCCGTGGCGGCGCGGTCAATCCCGCCAGCAAGCGGCTGTTGCTGCAGCACGCCTTCGACAGCGGCATCGTGCGGGTCGAGATCATCACCGACGCGATCAACGCCCGCAGCCAGGCGGCCATCGCCAGGCTGGGCGCCGTCCGAGAGGCGGTGCTGCGCCGGCACAAGATCACCCACACCGGGCGGGTGCGGGATACGGTGATGTTCGCGATCACCGATCAGGACTGGCCGGAGGTGCGCGCGCGGCTGGACGCCCGGCTGGCGGCGTTCGGCTAGATTTTTGCTTCAGGTTGGATCGTCCTGAATCCAAAAAATGGTCCAGACCCATGCTGGAGCGAACTCTGAGCCCGGTTGGACGGGCCCAACCCAACCGATTTCGCTCTAGTCGATGGCGCGGCAGTCGGTGGGCTCGCGGCCGTCGCCGGTCCAGGTGGCCATGACACCCTCGCCGCGCAGCTCGTAGCCCGAGGCGCGATACCAGAGGCCGTCCGCGGCCCGCTCCTGGAACAGGTCCACCGCCTCGCCGGACGAGTTGCGCACCGTGGCCATGGCCCGTGGATTGTCGAAATCGACCGTCAGCCGTTCGCCGTTGTTGCACAGGTAGGTGGTGCGGATAACGCGATTCAGCGCCCGCTGCTGGACTTCCGCCCCGGTGCGGCGGCGCGCGGTCTGGGCCTTTTCGGCGCGGTCGCGGACGGCGTCTCCGTCGTCGGGCGCTTCGGACGGATTCGGGCCGCAGGCGGTCAGGGCGAGGGCCATCAGAACGTGGGCGGCCGCGGCGGCGAGGGGCGTCAGACGCATTCAGACAAGCCTTGCGGTACGGATCGGCGGTTGAACGCGCCGTTCAGGCGGCCGTTCCTTTGCGCCGGGCCCGAAAGAAGGCGCGCAGCAGGTCGGCGCCCTCGGTCGCCAGCACGCCGCCGGTCGTCTGCGGCCGCCAGTGGCAGGTCGGCTGGTCGAAGAAACGGGGTCCGTGGACCACGGCGCCGCCCTTGGGATCGTCGGCGCCCCAGACGACGCGGCCGATGCGGGCGTGGCTGATGGCCCCGGCGCACATGGCGCAGGGCTCCAGCGTCACATACAGGGTCAGGCCGGTGAGGCGGTAGTTGCCAAGCTTCGCGGCGGCCGCGCGCAGGGCCACGATCTCGGCGTGGGCGGTCGGATCGTGGGCGCCGATCGGCCCGTTGCGGCCCTCGGCGACAACCTCGCCGGTGCTTTCGTCGACGATGACGCAGCCGACGGGAGTCTCGCCCGCGTCCGCCGCCGCTTGCGCACAGGCCAAGGCCATGTGCATGAACCGCTCATCATGGCCTTCCATCCCCGAGACAACGACAAGAAGCCGCGCCCGCGTCAAGACGGCGACCGCGACGGCCCCCGCAAACCCTATGTCAAACGCGCCGAGGGCGCTGACGACCGGGGCCCGCCGAAGGGCGGCAAACCCTTCGCCAAGGGGGGTGGGAAGCCGTTCAGCAAGGCCGGCGGTAAGGACGGCAAGCCGGCGCCCAAGGCCGACGAGGGTCCGAAGCGCAGCGAGCGCATCGCCAAGGCCATGGCCCGGGCCGGCATCGCCTCCCGCCGCGAGGTCGAGCGGCTGATCGGGCTGGGCAAGGTGGCGGTCAACGGCAAGATTCTCGACACACCGGCGACGCTGGTGACCCGAGACGACGTCATCACCGTCGACGGCAAGCCGATCGGCTCGGTCCAGGCAACCCGGGTATGGCGCTATCACAAGCCCGCCGGCCTGCTGACCTCGCATACCGACCCCGCCGGACGGCCGACGGTGTTCGACGCCCTGCCCAGCGGCCTGCCCCGGGTGATCTCGGTCGGCCGACTCGACCTCAACACCGAGGGCCTGCTGCTGCTGACCAACGACGGCGAGCTGAGCCGGGCGCTGGAGCTGCCGCAGACCGAGTTGGTGCGCCAGTACCGGGCCCGGGCGCGCGGTCGGGTGACGCAGGCGCAGCTGGATACGCTGAAGGACGGGGTGACGGTCGACGGCGTCCGCTACGGGCCGATCGAGGCGACGCTGGACAAGGTCAAGGACAAGGCCGAGGGCGAGAAGTCGTCGGCCAATCTGTGGATCAGCGTCTCGATCACCGAGGGCAAGAACCGCGAGGTCCGCAAGGTGCTGGAGCATCTGGGCCTGACGGTGAACCGGCTGATCCGCCTGGCCTACGGGCCGTTCCAGCTGGGGACGCTGCCGGTCGGGTCGGTGGAGGAGGTGGGGCCGAGGGTGATCCGCGAGCTGCTGGCCGGGCATATCCGGCCCGAGAACCTGCCGACCGGCAATACGGTGGCCACGCCGGCGCCGATCCCGGGACGGCGCGTCTCCACGCCCATCGTCAAGGGGGTCTCGGGCTCGGCCATCTCCGATCCGTCGCGCAAGCCGAGCCGCGTGCGGGCCGCCGAAACCGCCGCCGCGGAGGGCGCCGAACGGGTTCAGAAGAAGCCCGGCTGGGCGAAGGCCAAGCCCAGGTTCGAGCACCCGAAGAAGAATTTCACGCCCCGGGCCCGGCCGGAAGGCGAGACCGGCGACCGGCCGAAGCGGGCCTTCAAGCCGCGCGAGGACCAGTTCATCGACAAGCCGCGCGGCGAGCGGTCGTTCTCCAGGCCGGCCGCCGACGGCGACCGTCCGAAGCGACCGTTCACGCCGCGCGAGGGCGGGGCTCCGCGTGGGGAAGGGCCGTCCGGCGGCTTCAAGCGGGGCGGGGGGACGCGGAGCAATCCGCCGGGTGGTTCGCGTCCGTCCCGTCCCGGCGCAGGGCCCGCGGGCGGACGCGGCAGTCCGCGCGGTCCCCGCTCCAAGGGCTGAGTCATGCGGATCGTCGCAGGCAGCCTGAAGGGGCGAAGCATCGTCGCGCCGGAGGGCCAGGGCACGCGCCCGACGTCGGACCGGGCGCGGCAGGCGGTGTTCAACGTGCTGGAGCACGCCGCGTGGGCCGACGGCCTGCAGGGCGCGCGGGTGATGGACGTCTATGCCGGATCGGGCGCCTTGGGCTTCGAGGCGATCAGCCGGGGCGCGGCCTTCTGCCTGTTCGTCGAGACCGACGAGGACGCCAGGGGCGCGATCCGGGAGAACGCCGACGCCTATGGTCTCATGGGTCGGACCAGGGTGCACCGGCGCAGCGCCACGGATCTGGGCGTGCGGCCGGGTTCCGATGGCGAGGCCTTCGATCTGGCCTTCCTCGATCCACCCTACCGCCAGGGACTGGGCGAGCAGACGCTCCAGCGGTTGCTGGAGGGGAACTGGTTGAAACCGGGAGCCATCGTGGTGTTCGAGCGCGGCTCCGACGAGCCGGAGATCGACACGGCCGGCTACGAGCGGCTGGACGCGCGCGACTACGGAGCCGCGCGTGTCCTCTTTCTCAGGGCGTCACCAGCGGCGCTCTGAGACCCGGTTGTCGAGCTGGCTGCGCATGCGCGCCAGACCGTCGCGGTTGACCCGGTAGGGTCCGCCGCCGACCGAGGCGATCAGCCCCTTCTTCTTCAGCTTGCGCCATACCGACAGGGTGCAGTCGGTGAGCAGCAGGCCGTCGCGGGTGAAGCAGTCGGCGCGCACGAGGCCGCCGTTTTCGTCGCGGATCAGCAGGATGCCGCCGCCTTGCGCCAGGGCGTGCAGCGTGCGCTGCTCCGCACGGGAGATGTTCATGGGTGGAATGTCCGAAAGGCGTGAACGCGTGCGCCGGCGCCGGTGGCGTCAGCGGGTTCAGAGGCTCTTCACAGGCGTCGCCGTGAGGCCTCAGGCCTTGCAGGCAATCTCGGACATAGGCTTCCCGAAAGGGGGTTGAGCGCGGGCGTATAGCGCAGGTGGCGGTTCTGCGCCAGATTGGCGGCATGAGCACCCTCGACCGCCGCGCCTTCCTCGCCGCCGCCGGAGCCTCGGCGGCCGTTCCGTTCGCCGCCTGCGCGCAGGAAGCTGCGGAGGGCTGGACGCCGCGCGCCGCGATGCCGTGGCCGGTGCAGGAGATCTACGCCGCAGTGCATGACGGCAGGATCGTCACCGGCGGCGGGCTGGTCTCGCGGCGAGGCGAGCCGCTGCATATCGAGGACAGGGTCGGACTCTATGACCCGTCGACGGATGGCTGGAGCGAACTGCCGAGGCTTCCGTCGCCGCGCCATCATCCGATGGTCTTCGCCAGCGGCGGCGAACTGTTCGTGTTCGGCGGATACGGGCGCTCGGCGGGAGAGTGGACCTCGATGCGGGACTGCTGGGTCCTGCACGAGGGCGCATGGGTCGCGACCATTCCGCTCGACGCGCCGCAGAGCGAGGCGGTGGGGGTGGCCCTTGACGGTCTGCTGCATCTGATCACGGGCCGGACGCCCGGGGGCGCGGCGAACGGCAACTGGAACGATCAGGCCGACACCGATGCGCATCGGGTCTATATCACCGGCGCGGATGTTTGGGAGACTGCCCGACCCTGTCCGATGGCGCGCAACAGCGCGGCGGCGGCGGTGCTGGACGGGGCCATCTGGGTCGCGGGCGGGCGGACGGTCAGCGGCGGCGGCACGGGAAGGCTGGACCGCTACGATCCGGCGGAAGATCGTTGGGACACGCTGGCGCCGATCCCGCCCTCGCCGACGACGGGCCAGCAAGTCGGCGGCGGGCTGGCCATGGCGGCGGCCGCAGGCAGGCTGGTCGCGTTCGGCGGCGAGTGGTTCCAGCGCGGCGGGGGCGGCGGCGTGTTCGCGGAGACGTGGATCTACGACCCGGCCGCGGACCGCTGGGACGCCGGTCCGCCGATGCGCACGCCGCGGCACGGGCTGGCCGCGGCGGCGGTGGGCGATGTGGTCTACGCCATCGCCGGCGGCGAAGTGGTCTCCGGCGGACGGGCCGGAAGCGTGGTCGAGGCGTTCAGGCTCTAGCGTCCGGCGCGTAGCCGCGCGGCGAGCCCCTTTGCGGCCGCTGTGACCTCGGCCCAGGTGACATCGAAGGCGGCCTCGTCGCCGAACCAGGGATCGGCCACGGCCTGACCCGCGCGGCCCTCCACATGATCGAGCAGCAGGCTGAGTTCGGCCATGGCGTCGGCGGGGGCGAGCTTACGCAGGTCGGACAGATTGTCGTGATCCAGGGCCACGATGTGGGTGAAGCGCCGGAAGTCGTCGGGTCGCACCTGCCGGGCGCGCAGGCCCGAGATGTCGACGCCGTGGCGCCGGGCGACGGCGATGGCGCGGCGGTCCGGCGGCTCGCCCGCATGCCAGTTTCCGGTCCCGGCCGAGTCGACGATGAGATCGAGGCCGCTCCGTTCGGCCTCGACGCGCAGGGCCGCCTCCGCGAGCGGCGAGCGACAGATGTTGCCGAGGCAGACGAACAGGACCGACGGGATCATCGCCGCCCGAACAGCTTCTCGAGGTCGGCGAGCTTGAGTTCGACGTAGGTCGGGCGGCCGTGGTTGCACTGGCCGGAGTGGGGCGTGGCCTCCATCTGGCGGAGCAGGGCGTTCATTTCGGGGGCCGAGAGGACGCGGCCGGCGCGGACGCTGCCGTGGCAGGCCATGGTTCCGCAGACCTCGCCGAGGCGTTCGGACAAGGCCAGGGCCGCGCCGTGCTCGGCCAGATCGTCGGCGATGTCGCGGATCAGGCCCTGGACGTCGGTGTCGCCGAGCAGGGCGGGGGTCTCGCGGACCAGCACCGCCCCGGCGCCGAACGGCTCAACGATGAGGCCGAGCTGGGCGAGGTCTTCGGCGCGGGCCGAGACGCGCTCGGCCTCGGCGGGATCAAGCTCGACCACCTCGGGCGTCAGCAGGGCCTGACGGGTGACCGAGCCGGCGGCCATCTGGGCCTTCATCCGCTCGTAGACGAGGCGTTCGTGGGCGGCGTGCTGATCGACGACCACGAGGCCGTCGCGCGTTTGGGCGACGATGTAGGTCCCGTGCAGCTGGGCCCGGGCGGCGCCGAGCGGGTAATCGAGCGGGTCGATGACCTCCGCGCCGCCGGAAACGGGATGAGGCGTCGCGAGGTCCGGCGCCTCGACCCGGGCGGAGCGCTCGTTGAGGCCCGGCAGCACCTGGGCGGCGGTCGCGGCCGAACCGGCCCAGCCCTGCCAGCCGCTCCAGCCTTGCGCCGAAGGGGAGGAGGGGCTGAAGGCGGGGCCGGAGCCGACACCCGAATGCGTGCGGAAGCCGGCGAGGGCGTCGGCGGCGACCGTGGTCGAGGCGCGGTGGCCGGCGCCGGCGAGCGCGTGGCGCAGGGCTCCGACGATCAGGCCGCGCACCAGCTGCGGATCGCGGAAGCGCACCTCGGCCTTGGCGGGGTGGACGTTGACGTCGACGTAGAGCGGATCGACATCGAGGAACAGCACCGCCGCCGGATGGCGGTCGCGGGCGAGGAAGTCGGCATAGGCCCCGCGCAGCGCGCCCTGCAGCAGGCGGTCGCGGACCGGGCGACCGTTGACGAACAGATACTGGTGCCCGGCGTTACCTCTCGAGTAGGTCGGCAGCCCTGCGTAGCCGGTCAGGCGGACCCCATCCCGCTCCTGGTCGATCAACAGGGCATTGGCCTCGAAGTCGCGGCCGAGCAGGGCGGCGAGCCGCTTCAGCCGTCCGCCGTCGCCCGGGTGTTCCGCGGGCAGACGCAGGGTGGTGCGGCCGTCGAGATCGAGGGTGAAGGCAACGGCCTCGTGGGCCATGGCCTGGCGCTTGATCTCCTCGGAGATGGCCATGGCCTCGGCGCGCTCGGACTTCATGAATTTGAGCCGGGCCGGGGTGGCGTAGAACAGGTCCCGGACCTCGACGCGGGCGCCGTGCGGGCCGGGGAAGCCGGCGGGAGCGACAGGGCGCTGATCGCCGCCCTCGACGGTGATCTGGTGGGCGTCACCGCCGTCGCGAGGCCTGCTGGTGATGGTCAGTCGGGCGACCGAGCCGATCGAGGGCAGGGCCTCGCCGCGAAAGCCGAGGGTGTGGATGCGCAGCAGGTCGACGTCGCCCGCGTCGTCGGGCTCCAGCTTGGAGGTGGCGTGGCGTTCGACGGCCAGCGCCAACTGGTCGGCGGCCATGCCATGCCCGTCGTCGGCGATCAGGATGCGGCTGAGGCCGCCGCCGTCGGCCTGGATCTCGATCCGGGTCGCGCCGGCGTCGAGGGCGTTCTCGACCAGCTCCTTGATGGCGCTGGCCGGGCGCTCGACCACCTCGCCGGCGGCGATGCGGTTGACGGTCTCGGGCGGGAGTCGGCGGATGGGCATGGACCCGGAACTATGGGCTGATCCGCCGGGAGGGAGAAGCGCCGCTTGGTCTCGCTCTGGGGTTAGGTCACTATGGGCTGGGGACAGGGGAGAAATTCGCCGATGCGCAGCCTTCTGATGTTTGGCGCGGCCGCCGCCACCGTGCTGATCGGGCCATCCGCCCTGGCCGACGCCACGGCCGACCGGGCTGTCATGGATCTGATCGAGCGGCCGCGAATCTGCGGACCGGGCGGGGCGGATGACGTGGACGGCGCGCCGGTGGCCGCGATGGTCATGGTCGACGGCTTCGGCTCGGGCGGCTTCAGGGTCGACACCGCCAATGCCGAGGCCCAGGCCTGGTTCGACCACGGCGTGCGGCTGCGCTGGGCCTTCGAGCATGGCGAGTCGGTGCGGGCCTTCCGCAAGGCGCGGATGCTCGACCCGACCTGCGGGATGTGCGCCTGGGGCGAAGCGTGGGCCATGGGTCCGAACCTTAACGGCGGGGGCGGCGGGGAGGAGACCCGGCTGGCCGCGCTGAAGGCCGCCCGCGACGCCCGCCGGCTGGCGCGCGACGCCGCGCCGGTACAGCGCCAGATGATCGACGCGCTGGTGCAGCGCTATTCGGGCCGCGAGGATTCGCGGGCGCGGCGGTTCGCGGAAGGCATGGACCGGATCGCCCGGCGTAATCCGGGCGATGTGGCCGTCGCAGCCATCGCCGCCGACGCCTGGATGCTGAAGGCCGACCGCTGGTGGGACGACGAGGGCAGGCCGGCCGACCCGGGCATCGTGCGGGCCATGGAAATCCTCGAACAGACGCTGGCGCGGTCGCCCGATGATCCGGCCGCCATCCACCTCTACATCCACCTGACCGAATGGTCGGACGATCCGCACAAGGCCATTCCGTATGGCGAGCGGCTGGCGGCCTTGGCGCCGGGCGCGAGCCATCTGGTGCATATGCCGTCGCACACCTTCTACCGCGTCGGACGCTACAGGGACGCGATGATGTCCAATGTCGCCGCGGTGGCGCTGGACCGTCGCTACGACGAACTGGCGAGACCGCCGGGCGGGGTGCCGGGCATGCCGCTGCACGGGCACAACATCCATTTTGGCATGGGCGGAGCGCTGATGGCGGGCGGCGACGTCGAGGGGCTAAAGCTGGCGGACTGGTATCTGGCCACCTATCCCGACATTCCGGCCGACAACCTGTGGCGCCAGATGGTCGCCAACAACGCCTACGCCGTCTACGGCCGGTTCGCCGATCCGCAACGGGTGGCGGCGCTGAAGGAACCGCCAGCCAGCCATCCGATGCTGCGCATCAGCTGGCGCTACGCCCGGGGGGAGGCCGCAGCGAGGGCGGGTGACGCGGACGCCGTGCGCGCCGAGGCGGCCGCCATTGCGGAGTTGCGCGGCGACCCGTCGTTCGCCGCCGGGCCGATGCAGGAGGCCCGCCGGGCGTTCACAGAACTGTCCCAGCGGGTGCTGGAGGGGCGGGCGGCGATGATCGAGGGCGACAGCGCAGCGGCGATTGCGGCCTACGGCCGGGCGGCGGAACTGCAGGGGATGGACGACGAGGGGGGCGATCCGCCGGTGATCTGGTTCCCCACGCGGCGCAGCCTCGCGGCGGCCATGCTGAGCTCAGGCGACGCCGCAGGCGCGCGCGCCAAGGTGCTGGAGTTGTTGGAAGACTGGCCGAACGATCCTTACAGCTATTTCGTGCTCGCGCAGGCCGAGGCCGCCCTCGGGAACGCGGCCGCCGCGGCCGAGGCGGAGCGGCGCTCGCGGGTCGAATGGGTGGGCGGGGCGATGAGCCTGAAGCTGGCCTGATTGGCCGGTACCGTCAGCGCGCCTTGGCCTCGCGGATCGCGCGGTCGAGGGCGGCGGGCTGAATCGACTCCATGGCCGTGCCATTGACGAAGAAGGTCGGCGTGCCGATCAGACCCATCGCCGTCGCCGAAGTCTGGGTGTCAGCGAGGCGCCGCGCGATCGCCGGACCGGCCATGGCCGCCTCGGCCTGCGGCAGGGTCACGCCGTTGGCCTCGAGGATGGCGTCGATCGCCGGCTCCGACAGGGCCGGTTCGGCCATCAACGCCTGGAAGACGGGAAGGTATTTGCCCTGCTGGTGCGCGGCGAGGGCGGCGCGGGCGGCGTAGTGGGACACGCCGTTGGTCGGGCCGTCGAGGATTGGCCAGTCCTTGAACACGAAGCGGACGTCCGGGTGGGCCTGGATCATACGCAGCACGTCCGGCGCGGTCGCCTTGCAGCCGGGGCAGCGGAAGTCGAAATATTCGATCACCGTCACCCTCGCGTCGGCGGGGCCGAAGGCGGGGTCGCCGGCGTCGATGGCGAGAAGGCCCGGATTGGCCGCGACGCGCGCCGTGATCTCGACGGCCTTTTGGCGCTGGTCGACGATCTGCTGCTGCTGCGCCTTCTGGTCGAGGGCGACGCTCACTTCCTGCAGCACCTCGGGATTCTGGATCAGGTAGGCCTTCACCCGCGAGCCGAAGTCGGTCCCGGAGGCGTAGGGGGAGAGCGCCACGATTAGCGCCACGACCGACACCGCCAGCGCGGCCACGCCGGCCCGGCCCTCACCCAGCAGGCGGTTGAACAGGGTCGGCGTGGGCCGGGGTTCGGGCGTCTCGGTCATTCAGGCTCTCGAAAGGAGGTCAGCCGCCGGCCGGGATGACGGCGGGACGTCGGCGTTCGTTGCGGCGGTCCATGTCGTCCACGTCTTCCTGGGTGGCGCCGGAGGCGAAGACGATGTCCATGGCCCGGGTCCATTCGGCCGTGCCCGGCTCGAGCATGTCGCGGGCGCGAAGGGCGAACTGGGTGGCCTGCTGTTCAGCGCCGGCGGCGAAATACATCTCTGCCGAGGCCAGGCGAGCCTCGCCCTCCTTGCCCTGGCTGTCATAGGCCTGGGCCAGCAGCCGCCAGGCCATGCTGTTGTCCTTCTCCAGCGCCGTGGCGCGCTTGAGGTGTTCGACGGCGGCGTCGAGCCTGGCCGGGTCGCGGGTTTCGATCAGGGCGTGGCCCAGGTTGATCCGCAGCAGGGGCGCGTCGGGCCGGAGGTCGACCGAACGCTGGTGAGCGCCGATCGCCTCTTCGGGCCGGCCTTCCTCGAACAGGATCTGGCCCTTGAGCTCCCAGAAATACGGATTCTCCGGCTGCTCGGCCAGCAGGGCGTCGACCGCGGACAGCGCCCGGTCCGTCTGGCCGTCGCGGTACCAGGCGATGGCGCGGGCGTAGCGCGCGGGCAGGCCGGCATCCGTCTCGGGATAGTCGCGCAGGGTGTCGCGCGGATGGTCCATGAAGGCGTGGATCTTGGCCAGGATGAGGGCGTGCTGGGCCATCCGCTCCGGGCTGTCGCGGCGGCCGTAGTTCGACTGTTCCGCCACGAAGCGACGCAGGTTCTCGATGCGGTCCGACGACAGCGGGTGGCTGCGGAAATACGGATAGCGGCGGGCGTCCGAGAACACCTCCTGGGAGCGGAAATTCTCGAAGAAGGTGAGCAGGCCGCGGCCCGACTCGCCGGCGGCCTCAAGCGCCCGTGCCCCGGTGTTGTCGGCCTCGCCTTCCTGGTGGGTCATATAGCGCAGGGCGCTGAGGGTGCCGAAATACTGGCTGTTGCCGAGCAGCACGGCGCCGGCGTCGGGGGCGCCGGCGGCGATGGCCAGCGCGCCCAGGGCCATGGTCATCAGCATCGGCTGCATGCCGGCGTCCTGCGCGCCGTCGCGCAGGGTGTGCCGGTTGCGGATGTGCCCGGCCTCGTGGGCGATGACGCCGAGCAGCTCGTTCGGATTGCGGGTGCGCAGGATCAGGCCGGTGTTCAGGCCCATGATCCGGCCGCGGGTGGCGAAGGCGTTCAGGTCCTGCTCGGCGATCAGGAGAATCTCGACCTCGGACGGCTCCAGCCCCATGCCCGCGAACACCGGATCGGCCCATTCGTGAATGATGGTCTCGATCTCGGTGTCGCGGATGGCGCTCCGGCTCTGAGCCGAAGCGGGCGCGGCGGCGGACAGCACCAGGCCGGCGGCGACGGCGGCCCCGACGAGGCGGGCGGCGTGTCTGGTCAGCCAGCTCATGGCGTACTCCCGGTACCGTCGATCGCCCCCGCCCCGATCCTCACTATCTAATCGCGGCCATTCAACGGCGCCACCATCCGCGTTTCGGCTTCTCGGGCGGCGCGACGATCTGGGCGGGATCCTCGGCGACCAGGGCGGCGAGGTCGACCTCCGGCGCGGGGGGCGCTTCGGCCTCGACGACCGGGGCGGGCTCGGCGACCGGCTCCACGACCGGTTCCGGCGCTTCGGCCTCGACCGATTCAGCTTCCACCGCCTCGGCTTCCGGGGCCTCGAGCCGGGGCGCGGCTTCGGCGATGTCGGCGGGGGACTCCGCCGCGACCTTGCGGCGCACGCGGCGGCGCTTGGGTTCCTCGACGGCCGCCGGGGCAGGCGCGGCAGGCGCCTCGTCGGCGGTTTCGAGGGCCGGAGCTTCGCCTGCGACGGCGTCGGCGGCCGCGGACTCGGGCGTCAGCTCCCGGTCGCCGCGGTCGCGGCCCCGGCCCCGGCCGCGGCGGCGGCGCGAGCGGCCGGCCCGTTCGCCGGTTTCGGCGCCTTCGGCCTCGACGCGGTCGCGGCGCGCTTCCGCCGGCTCGGCCTCGGCCGTCGGTCGGGGCGCGGCGCCGGGGTTGATGGGATCGAACCAGACGTAGGGGTCCTCGAGCGACGGCGTGCGGCCGCGGACCCAGAAGAAGGCGTCGCGCTCGCCGCCTTCCTCGCGCACACGGCGGCCGCCGCGGCGGCCCCGGCGGCGCCGGCGGCCGGCTTCGCTGTCATCGTCGTCCTCGGCGGCCGGGGCGGCGGCTTCGCCAGCCGGAGCCTCGCCGTCCTCGCGACGTCCGCCGCGCCGGCGACGGCCGCGACCGCGACCGCGCTCGCCTTCGGCGCGCTCGGCTCGTTCGCGGGGCTCGCCGTCGGCGTCTTCGTCGCCGAGGGCGTCCTCGTCGTCCTCGACGACATCGTCGACGAATTCGTCCTCGTCCTCTTCCTCATCGGCGAAGGCGCTGTCGTCGAAGTCGTCGTCGAGGTCGATGAAGGCCTCGACGCCTTCCGGCGGGGTGAAGTCCTCGTTGGTTTCGGTGCGCTCGATGGCGTGCTCGCCCTGGGACAGGCTGTCGTCGATCTGGATGATGACGTTGAGGCCGCGCTGGGTCAGCAGGCGCTGCAGATAGTCGCGCTTGTGGTTCAGGATGTAGAGGGCCACCGCCGTGCAGACGCGCAGGTTGACCGTGCCGGCGCCGTTCCGGCCGGCCTCGATGTCGACGCCGCGCAGGGTCATCAGGGCGGCGCTCTCGGCCGAACGAATGCGGCCGGCGCCCTGGCAGTGCGGACAGACCTCGGTGGCGCCCTCGATGACGCCGAGACGGCGGCGCTGACGGCTGATTTCCATCAGGCCGAAGCCGGAGATGCGGCCCATCTGGATGCGGGCCCGGTCCTTGGCCAGCGCATCCTTCAGCGCCTTCTCGACCGCCCGGTTGTTCTTCGACTCGTCCATGTCGATGAAGTCGATGACGATCAGGCCGGCGAGGTCGCGCAGGCGCAGCTGGCGAGCGGCCTCGACGGCCGCTTCCATATTGGTCTTGAAGGCGGTGGCCTCGACGTTGCGCTCCTTGGTGGCGCGGCCGGAGTTGACGTCGATGGCGACCAGGGCCTCGGTCTGGTTGATCACCAGATAGCCGCCGGACTTCAGCGGCACCGTCGGCTGGTGAATCTGGGTCAGCATCTCCTCGATGCCGTTGGAGGCGAACAGCGGGCGCGCGCCTTGGTACAGGTGCACCTTCTTCGACTGCGAGGGCATCAGCACCCGCATGAAGTCGCGCGCTTCCTTGAAGCCCTCGACGCCCTCAACCTGGATGCCGTCGAAATCCTTGTCGAACATGTCGCGCACGGCGCGGCGGACGAGGTTCTCCTCCTCGTAGATCAGCGAGGGGGCGTTGGAGCGCAGCGTCGTCTCGCGGATCGTCTCCCACAGGCGGAGCAAGTATTCGTAGTCCCGCTTGATCTCCGCCTTGGTGCGCTTCGCGCCGGCGGTGCGGATGATCAGGCCCATGCCGTGCGGCACGTCCAGCGAGGCGGCCGCGGCCTTGAGGCGTTTGCGGTCGGTGGCCTGGGTGATCTTGCGCGAGATGCCGCCGCCCTTGCCGGTGTTGGGCATCAGAACGCAGTAGCGGCCGGCCAGCGACAGCCAGGTGGTTAGGGCCGCGCCCTTGCCGCCGCGCTCGTCCTTGACGACCTGCACCAGCATGACCTGGCGGCGCTTGATGACGTCCTGGATCTTGTAGCGGCGCATCAGGCGGCGCTTGAGGCGCTCCTCCTCGGCGAGGCCGCCCTCGTGCTCGCCCTCGTCGCTCTCGCGGCCGAGATCGTCGTGCTCGTCCTCTTCCGACGGCGCTTCGGCCATGATGGCTTCGCGGTCGGCGACCGGGATCTGATAATAGTCCGGGTGGATCTCGTTGAAGGCCAGGAAGCCGTGGCGGTTGCCGCCGTATTCGACGAAGGCGGCCTGCAGGCTCGGCTCTACGCGGGTGACCTTGGCGAGATAGATGTTGCCCCGAAGCTGGCGCTTCGAGCGGGATTCAAAGTCGAATTCCTCGATCTGACGGCCCTCGACGATCGCGACGCGGGTCTCCTCCGCGTGGGCGGCGTCGATCAACATGGTCTTTGACATGGAGTGTTTCTTTCTGGCGCGCTCGGCCATCCCCGCGAAGGAGGCAGGCGGCTCGCCGAATGGGATTGCGGGCAGGCGCGAGCGCGATCCCGTCGCCGCGGCGAAGGCCGGTGGCGAGGTCGGTCAGATCAGACCGGAAGGGAGCGCAGGCGGGTTGGCCCATGAGGGTTCAGTACGGTCCTGGGACCGGACGCGCCGTTGACAGGGGCGTCCCGGACCCGGTCGTCGAATCGGCGGGACGGGCCCGGCCGGCTCTCGGATCAGTGAAAGTCATGCCGCGAGGAGGGCGCGTCCGGCCTGGCGGAGCAGGGGACGCGATCGTTCGCGAGCGGACCAAGCATAGGGATGCCGGAGGCGAATGAAAAGCCACGCCGGCTTTAACCCGTTGGCCACTACGTTGCGGCATGATCCGGCCAACCAGGAAGGTGGGTCTCCGTCGAATGCACGGGCTGTCGCGTATCAAGCTGTCCGATTGGAGCGTCCGCGAGCGGGTCATCGCCGCCGTGGGCCTGCTGGTGTTCGCCGTCGCGCTTCTGGCGGCGGGGCGAGGGCTGGCGTCCGGAGCCATGGGCGAGATCCTGCGGGTCCGGTTCGGCGGCGACGCCGAGCGCACCCGGGTGGTCATCGACCTCGATCGCACCTCCCGCGGCCTGGTCATCCAGGCCGGCGACGACGGCCGGGTGGTGCTGAGCCTGGCGCACGTGTCGCCGCCAGAGCGCCGCAGCGGGACGGGGCAGGGGCTGGTGCGCGACTTCCGCGTCGCCGGCGCCGGGGCCGCCTCGCGCATCGAACTGGACCTGGCGACCAGCGCCGAGATCGAGCGCCGCTTCCTGCTGCCGCCCGGCGACGGGGTGGCCCACTACCGCTACGTCATCGACCTGAAGGCCACCGGCCGGGCCCCGACGCGCAGCGCCCCCGGCACCGAGCGGGCCGCCCCGGCGCGGCCGGCGGAACGGCCGCTGATCTTTATCGACGCCGGTCACGGCGGGCGCGATCCGGGAGCCATGGGTGCCAGTTCCCGCGAGAGCGCCGTCACCCTCGCCGCCGCCCAGGCCCTGAAACAGGAGCTCGAGCGCGGCGGCCGCTACCGGGTGCGCCTGACCCGCGACAGCGACGCCTATGTCGACCTCTACCGCCGCGTGGCCATCGCCCGGCAGGCGGGGGCCGACCTGTTCATTTCCCTGCACGCCGACGCCGGGGCCGACCCGGCGACGCGCGGGGCCAGCGTCTACACCCTGTCGGAACAGGGCGCCGGCCGGGCTGTGCGCGAATTCACCCGGGGCGAGAACTGGCAGCGCAGCCTCAATCTGCCGGGGCGCGACGCCTCGGTCGACCGCATCCTGCTCGACATGACGCAGCGCGCCACCCAGAACCGCTCCGCTCAGCTGGCCCGGACGCTGCTGGGCGAGCTGGAAAGCGCCGACCACCCGCTGCTGCGCCGCAGCCACCGCGATGCGGGTCTGGCCGTGCTGCTGGCCCCCGACGTACCGGCGGTGCTGCTGGAGATGGGCTTCATCACCAACCCCGAGGACGAGCGCCTGCTCAACGACGCCCGCGCCCGGCGGCGGATGATGCGCGCCGTGGCCGAGGGCATCGACCGCTATTTCCGCGAACCGTCGGGCGATCTGCAGATGGCCGGGACCGGGGCGGCGGGCGCGAACTGAACTCCTGCCAGTGCCGGGCGCCTGTCGTCCTTCCACAATCGGGCGATTGCGCGAGTGCGGCTGTCGGGTAAGGTCCCTCCGCCCAAGAAATAGGACCCGGTTCCCAATGCGTCTTCGCTCCGTCTCGCTCGCCGCCATTCTGGCCGCGCTTGCTCCTGCCGCGCCCGTTTTGGCGCAGACCTCGGCCGCGCCGGCGGCCGTGACGTCGCCGCAGGCTCCCGAACTGCGCGCCGCGCCCGTCGCCGAGCTGGTTTCGGAGGTCAGCATCCCGTGGGAGCGCTTCACGCTCGACAACGGTCTGACGGTGATCGTGCACGAGGATCGCAAGGCGCCGGTCGTGGCGCTGTCGGTCTGGTACAACGTCGGCTCCAAGGACGAGCCCGCCGGGTCGACCGGATTCGCCCACCTGTTCGAACACCTGATGTTCGGCGGCTCGGAGAACGCCCCGGGAAGCTATCTGGGCCGGATGCGCAACCTCGGGCCGAGCAATCTGAACGGCACGACCTGGTTCGACCGCACCAACTATTTCCAGACAGTGCCGACGCCGGCGCTGGAACAGGCGCTGTATCTGGAAAGCGACCGGATGGGCTATCTGCTGGGCGCGGTCGGCCAGGAGGTGCTCGATCTGCAGCGCGGCGTTGTCCAGAACGAGAAGCGCCAGGGCGACAACGAGCCCTACGGCCTGTTCGATTACGCCCAGCTGGAAGCCCTCTTCCCCGAGGGTCATCCATATCGTCACTCGACCATCGGCTCGATGGCCGACCTGGACGCCGCCAGCCTCGAGACGGTGCGAAACTGGTTCCGCGACAACTATGGACCCAACAACGCCGTCGTGGTCCTGTCGGGCGACATTGACGAGGCGACCGCGCGCCCGCTGATGGAGCGCTATTTCGGCGCCATTCCGCGCGGCCCGGTGAACACCCCGGCCGAGGCCGACGTGCCGACGCTGGCCGCGTCGATCATCGACACGATGCATGACCGCGTAGCCACCACCCGTCTGACACGCAGCTGGGCCGTGCCCGGCCTGCTGAGCGACAACGCGGTGCCGCTGTCCGTCGCCGCCCAGGTGCTGGGCGGCCTGGCCTCCTCGCGTCTCGACAACCAGCTGGTGCGCGGCGAGCAGAGCGCCGTCTCCGTGTCGTCGTCGCTCTCCGACTTCCACCGCGTCGGCATCTTCGACATCTCGGTGAACGTGAAGCCCGGCCAGGACGCCGCCGAGGTAGGCCGCCGCCTCGACGCCATCGTGGCCGATTTCATCGCCAACGGCCCGACCGAGGAAGAGGTCGCCCGCGTCGCCACCCGCTATGTCTCCGGCCGCATCCAGAGCCTGGAACAGGTCAACGGCAAGGCCAATGTGCTGGCCGAGGGCCAGCTGTATGCCGGCGATCCCGACCACTACAAGAAAGAGCTGGCCGAGTACGCCTCGGTGACTCCTGCCGAGGTCACGGCCGCCATGCAGCGCTGGCTGACGCGTCCCGTGTTCGACCTGACCATCGCTCCCGGGGAGCGCGAAGCCTATGTCGAGGCCGCCGCCGCCCCGTCGGGTGCGACGCCGGTCCCCGCCGCCGAGATCCAGCGCGTCGCCCGTCCGCCGATGCCGGAGATCGGCGCGGTGTCCGACCTGGACTTCCCCGCGGTCGAGCGCGCCACCCTGTCGAACGGCGTGAAGGTGATCTACGCCCACGTCGACACCGTGCCGGTGACCCGTGTGGCGGTGGAGTTCGACGCCGGCTACGCCGCCGACCGGGCCGACCGCCTGGGCGCGCACAGCCTGATGCTGGACCTGATGGACGAGGGCACGACGATGCGCGACGCCAATCAGCTGGCCGAGGAGCAGGAGCGGCTGGGCGCCTCGATCAACGTCGGCGCCTCGATGGACCGCAGCGCGGCCAGCCTGTCGGTGGTTTCCGCCAATCTGGAGCCGTCGCTGACCCTGCTGTCGGATGTGGTGCGCAACCCCGCCTTCGCCCCGTCGGAGGTCGAGCGGCTGCGAGCCCAGCGGCTGGCGTCGCTGGCCAGCGAGGCGACGCAGCCGGGCGCCATCGCCGCCCGCGCCCTGCCGCCGCTGCTGTACGGCCCCGACAGCCCCTATGGCCGCTCCTTCACCGGCACGGGCGACCCGGGCATCGTCGGCGCCCTGACGCGCGCCGACCTGGCCGCCGAGCACGCGGCCTGGGTGCGGCCGGACAATGCGACCATCTTCATCGTCTCCGACGAGCCGCTGGGCGAGATCACGCAACAGCTGGAAGCCGCCTTCGGCGACTGGCGCGTGCCGTCCACGCCCAAGGGGGTCAAGGCGTTCAGCGACACGATCCCGGCTCCGAGCAGCCGAATCGTCCTGATCGACCGTCCGCAGTCGCCGCAGTCCCTGATCTATGGCGGCGCCGTCCTGCCGGTGTCGGGGACCGACGACCTGCTGACGCTGAACGCCGCCAACGTCACCCTGGGTTCGGACTTCCTGTCGCGGATCAACGCGGACCTGCGCGAGACCAAGGGCTGGTCCTACGGGGTGCGGGGCAATGTGAACGCGCTGGAGCACCGTGTGCCCTACATCGTCAACGCGCCGGTGCAGGCCAACCGGACCGGGGAATCGGTCGCCGCCCTGATCGCCCAGTACGAACGTTTCCTGGAGACCGACGGGGTCACCGCCCAGGAGCTGGAGCGGACCGTCAACGGCAACACCCGTTCGCTGGCCGGCGGTTTCGAGACCTCGGCCCAGATCCTCGCGGCGCTGCGGTCCAACGATCTCTACGACCGGCCCGACGACTATCAGGAGACCATCGCCAGCCGGACCCGCGCCCTCACGGCCGCCCAGCTGGACGAGGCCGCGCGTCAGGTCATCAAGCCGGACCAGTTCGTCTGGGTGGTCGTCGGCGACGCCTCGGTGGTCCGCCCGCAGCTGGAGAGCCTGGGCCTGCCGGTGGAGGTCCGCCCGGCGCAGTAGCCGGAGGCTCGCCGCCGGCACAGCGCGTCAGCCGTCGTCCCCGGGGTCCGCTCCGGGGATGTCGGTGCGCCCGGATCACCACTCCGACTTCTTCAGACACGGCTGCCGTCGGCATGGATGAGCCGCCAGGCCTCTTCGCGGCGGCGCATCCGGGGTGCAGCAGCGGGCCCCGCGACTCGAGGGCGCCGCATCGGCGGCGACGTCAGACCTCACGCCGGAGCATGGACCCGGCGATGGCCTGCTGAAGACTCGTGAGGGTGAAAGGCTTGGACAGAACCGCGCAGGCCCTGAGATCGTCCGGCAGGCCGGACGTGCCGTAGCCCGTGCTGAAGACAAGGGGGATGCCCCGGTGTCGCAGCACGCGCGCGAGATCGAAGGACGTTTCACCTCCGAGATTGACGTCGAGAACGGCCAGGTCGAAGTCTTGGGACTCCAGGGCGTCGAAAGCGCGGGACAGGCGGGCGACCGAAGCGGTCACCTCGCACCCGAGGTCTTCGAGCAGGCTCTCGAGCAGAAGCGCGACGCCCCCCTCGTCCTCCACGAGCAGAACCCGAACGCCCGGGAACTCAGCCATCGGCGCCGACGACTCCCAGGGGAATGCGGATGTCGGCGCGGAAACCCGCCGGGTCGAAATGGAGATTTATCTCGCCGTCCAGGTCCCGCTCGATACACCTCCGGATCAGTCGGGTGCCGAACCCCTGGCGGGTGGGCAGGGAAACCTCGGGTCCGGCGGCCTCCAGCCACTCAAGGGTGACAGCACTCTCTGGTGACGGAGATATTTCCCACCTTACCGTGAGGGCGCCGTCGGGTTCGCTGAGCGAGCCGAATTTGGCCGCGTTCGTGGCCAGTTCGCTGAACACCATCGTCAGGGCGAGCGCAGCGCGTGGATTGAGGGCTATGGTCGGCCCGCCGATGCGCAGCCTGTCCGTGCCGGCGCTATAGGGGGCGACGATGTCGCGCACCAGGGCGTAGAGCGGAGCGCTCATCCAGTTCCGCTCGGTCAGCAGGTCATGGGCCCTCGCCAGCGCGATCAGGCGCGACTCGAAGTTGTTGGCGAAATCCGGCAGGTCGTCTGAATGTTTCAGCGTCTGGAGCGCCAGCGACTGGACCGTCGCGAGAGTGTTCTTCACCCGATGGTTCAGTTCGTCGATCAACACCTTCTGGCGAGCTTCGGCCTCCTTCCGGTCACTGATGTCGACCAGCATGTTTATCGCACCCACCAGTCGGCCGTCGCCGTCGCGCAGCGGGGTCGGATAGGGGATGAAGGGGACCCGGGTTCCATCCGGCCGTTCGGCCACCGCCTCTCCATCGCGAACGGGCCGGTTCTCGCGAAGGGCGACCGCCATGGGACACTGGTCGTGCGGCATCGGCGTGCCGTCCGGCCAGTAGAGCTTCCAGGTCACGCACCAGGTGTCGCTGCCCAGGACCGGTTCGCGTCCGGCGAGCTGAACCGCGGCCTCATTGTAGAAGGTTATCCGGCCGTCAGCGTCGGTGGTGTAGATCGCGGCCGGGAGGAACTCCAGCAACTCCCGGAGCCGTCGTTCGTCGTCCTCGATCCGGCGCTGCATGCGCAACCGCTCGGTCACATCCTG
This sequence comes from Brevundimonas sp., assembly GCF_035626535.1. Classification (GTDB taxonomy): domain Bacteria; phylum Pseudomonadota; class Alphaproteobacteria; order Caulobacterales; family Caulobacteraceae; genus Brevundimonas. The sequence goes on along the minus strand of NZ_DASPNO010000024.1, from coordinate 23,867 downwards.
CAGGACGCGAACCCCATATCTGAACCGGCCTTCGTCGTCCCTTACGGATGAGCTGGACACCTCCACGTGGGCGATCTCGCCGTCAGGTCGGACGACCCGTTTCGCGGTGGTGTAGCTTGGCTGCTCCCCTCGCACCTGACGCTGATACTGCTCGCGTTCCAGCTCGCGATCGTCCGGATGGGTGATGTCCAGCAGGGTGGTGGCGAGGAGCTGTTCGCGGGAGCGGCCCAGAATGCCGCAGAGGGCGTCATTCACCCTGATATAGCGGCCGGACTCGTCGACTTCAGCGATCCCGACGGTGGCGGCCTCGTAGGTTGCGGCGAGCCGCTCGTCGCTCTCCCGTAGAGCCCTTTCAGACTGCTGCAACTCGGTGACGTCGACGGTGAAGCAGCGAGTACTCAGGAATTTGCCGTCCTCGAAGCGGCTGTTCGAGGTGATCAGGACGTGGCGGAGCGAGCCGTCCTTCGCCCGCAGCCGCGCGGGATGGCGGTCCAGCGTGCCGCCATGGGACAGGCACGTCAGAATTTCGCCGATGGTCTGCTCGTCGGCGTGAAACTCCGCAATGTGGCGGCCGACGTACTCGTCCGCCGTATAGCCGAGCAGGGCGAGTTCCGCCTTGTTCGCCCGGAGAATAATCCCGTCCCCGCTGACGATGTGAAGGCCGACGGCGCTGTTCTCGAAGAAATCCTCGAGATCCCGGTTCGACCGGGTCATCGCCTTCTCGAGTTCCTTGTGGGCGCTGATGTCCTGGAAGCAATTGATGGCGCCCTGGATTTTCCCGTTGTGATCGCGGAGCGCCCTTATGTTCACCAGCGCCGTGAGACGCGAACCATCCGGACGCTCGACGACGACTTCCACATTGCGCGTTTCGGTTCCCGACACGACGGCCTCGGCCATCGGGCAGTCCTCGTGGGGCAGGAAGGTCCCGTCGAGCAGAAACAACCGGTGCGAGCCGCAGAACCGTTGCGGCCCATGCTGTGCCGGATCCCGTCCCCACATCGCCACGGCTTCGCGATTGTACCGGACCAGCCACCCGTCGGCGTCGCAGAGATAGACCGCCCCCGGAATGGCTTCGATGGCGCTGGGCGCCGCCGCGACGAGCGCCTCGAACTCGGTGAGGCGCGAAGCTTGCGAATACTGGACTTCGGCTTGGGTCATGACCGGTTTCCGGGGCGAACTCCGGCCGTGTCCCTTGGCACGGAGACCGGTCGCGTCACAATCAAAGGCTGAACCATCGTGGAACTATGCCCCCCTATCGCCCGGACGCACTGCAAAACGCCTGCCGTCAACGCTCAAGACAGGCGCGCACAATGCGGCCCCAACACTCCAACATCTGAGCCGACCAGGAGTTCCGAACGGCACGCCGCCATGGTGTCCGAAGTGCGCGTTTTCTGACGCGGGCTCGGGGAGCATGGCCCGCGTCTCGCACTTCCGCCCGCCGGCCTCTATCTCTTGCCCATGCGCCTGCGTGTTGTCGATCTGGAAACCACCGGCGGGGATCGGGCCTCGGAGATCATCGAGGTCGGGGTGGTGGATGTGGTGGGGGACGGCGCCGGCGGGTGGCGGGCCTTGCCGCCGGTTTCGAGGCTGTTCCGGCCGCGCGGGCCGATCTCGTTCCACGCCATGGCGGTGCATCACCTGACGCCGGGCGACTTCTGCGAGGACGATCCGCACTGCGACGAATACCGGCTGCGCGAAATGCTGATGGCGGAGCCGGCGGAGGTGATGGTGGCGCATTCGGCGCGGTTTGAGCGCGGGTTCATCGCCGATACGGCGACGGGCGGGCTGCCGTGGATCTGCACGGTGCGGTCGGCCAAGCAGGTGTGGCCGCAGGCGCCGGGGCATTCGAACCAGGTGCTGCGCTACTGGCGCGGGCTGAGGCTGGACCCGGCGCTGGCGAATCCGCCGCACCGGGCGGGGCCGGACGCCTGGGTGACGGCGCATATCCTGATCGACCTGCTGAAGGAGGCGACGGTCGAGCAGATGCTGGAGTGGACGCGCGAGCCGCGGCGGCTGGAGCGGATTCCGTTCGGTAAGCATCGTGGGCGGGCGTGGGCCGAGGCGCCGGACGACTATCTGCGCTGGATGACGGGGCAGGGCGACATGGACGCCGATGTCGTGGCCGCGGCGCGACAGGAACTGGACCGTCGCGCCGGCGGAGCGACAGGGACACTGGCGGCGGGCGCCGACGCGGGCTAAACCTGCCGGCCGGGCGCGTCATTCGGAGTAACAGGTGAAGATTGCCGAACGCTGGTTCGTGATGGCGGGCGTCGCCCTGCTGGCCGGGATCGCGCTGGTGGGGATGATCGTGGCGATCTACGCCGCCTGGCTGTTCCACGCCCTGCCCGACGCCTCGGAGCTGGCCGACTACCGGCCGGCGACGGCGACGCGCGTCTACGCCGGCGACGGGACGCTGATCGGCGAATTCTCGGACGAGCGGCGCATCTATGTGTCGTACGAGCAGATTCCCGAGCCGGTGGTGCAGGCCTTCCTCGCCGCCGAGGACCGCAACTTCTTCAGCCACGGCGGGGTCGACGTCTCGGGCCTGGGCCGGGCCATGTTCAAGAACATCTTCAACGCCGCAACGGGGCGGCGGCTGGAGGGCGGCTCGACCATCACCCAGCAGGTCGCCAAGAACGTGCTGCTGACGCCGGAATCGAGCATCAACCGCAAGGTCAAGGAAGCCATTCTCGCGAACCGGCTGGAAGCGACCCTGACCAAGCCGCAGATCCTCGAGCTGTATCTGAACGAGATCTACCTCGGCTACCGGTCGTTCGGCGTGGCGGCGGCGGCCTACAACTATTTCGGCAAGTCGCTGGACCAGCTGACGCCGGACGAGGCGGCCTTCCTGGCGGCCCTGCCGAAGGGGCCGAACAACTACCATCCGAAGCGCTACCCCGAGGCGGCCAGGAACCGCCGCGACTGGGTGCTGGGCGAGATGCGCGAGAGCGGTTTCATCACCGAGGAGCAGCTGGCCGTGGCGCTGGCCCGGCCGCTGGTGACCCAGGACGCGCCGCGCCGGGCCCAGTACGCCGACGCCGACTTCTTCGTCGAGGAGGCGCGCCGGCGGGCCATCCGCCAGTTCGGCCGCGAGGAGATCAACCGCGGCGGCTACTATATGCGCACGACGCTGGATCCGGAGCTGCAGTCGGCGGCGCGGGACGCCCTGATGAAGGGGCTGGAGAACTATGATCGCCGGCACGGCTGGCGCGGGGCGTGGGGCACGACGGACTTCGCCGAGGGCTGGCAGGAGAAGGCGCTGGCGCAGACCCGGCCGCCGGAGCGCCGGGCGTGGCGCGCGGCGGCGGTGGAGAGCGTCTCGGGCAACAATGTGCGGGTGCGCCGGGCCGACAACGGCGGCTCGGGGAGCCTGTTGGCCGAGGACGCGGCCTGGGCCAACGCCAACCGGCCGCTGAAGCGTGGCGACCTGATCTTCGTCGAGCCGAGGGGCGGGCAGTTCGCCCTGAAGCAGGTGCCGGCGGTGAACGGGGCGCTGGTGGCGATCGAGCCGCACTCCGGGCGGGTGCTGGCGATGGTCGGCGGCTATTCCTACGCCCTGTCGAGCTTCAACCGGGCGACCCAGGCGGAGCGGCAGCCGGGCTCGGCCTTCAAGCCGATTGTCTATGCCGCGGCGCTGGAGGGCGACTACACCCCGGCCTCGATCGTGCTGGACGCGCCGATCAGCTTCGCCGGCGGGCCGAACGGCACGCGCTGGAGCCCGGAGAACTACAGCCGGCAGTACTACGGGCCGCAGAGTCTGCGGCGCGGGCTGGAGCTGTCGCGCAACGTCATGACGGTGCGGCTGGCCCAGGCGGTCGGGATGCGCAACGTCGTCGATCTGGCGAAGAAGATGGGCGTCTCGGACACGCTGCAGCCGAATCTTTCGGTGTCTCTGGGGGCGGGGGAGACGACGCCCTACCGGCTGACCGCCGCCTATGCCGCCTTCGTCAACGGCGGGCGCCGGGTCGACCCCTATCTGATCGAGGTGGTGCAGGATCGGAATGGCGAGACCATCTTCCGGGCCGACGACCGCCGCTGCCGCGAGTGCAGCCGGCCGTTCAGCGGCCAGGAGTCGCCCCGGCTGGAACCGCGCGGCGAACAGGTCATCGACCCGATCACCGCCTATCAGATAAGTTCGATGCTGGAGGGCGTGGTCCAGCGGGGCACGGCGGCGAGCGCCCGCGGCCTCGGCCGGTGGGTCGGGGGCAAGACCGGCACGACCAACGAATACCGCTCGGCCTGGTTCGTCGGCTTCTCGTCGGACATCGTGGTCGGGGTGTTCATCGGCTTCGACGACAACCGCCCGCTGGGCTCCGGCGAGACAGGCGCGACCGGGCCGGTGCCGGTGTTCAACGACTTCATGCAGGTGGCGCTGAAGAAGCGGCCGGCGCGGCCGTTCGTGCGGCCTCGCAACGCGGTGTTCCGCACCGTCAACGGGATCGAGGAGGCCTTCCGCCCCGGCACCGAGCGCCGCCGCGAGGAGGAGACGCCGCGGCCGGAGGTTCCGACCGGGCCGCAAAACTACAACGACGTGCTGCGCCGCGAGCGCGAGGAGGCCGCCGGCCTGCCGCCGACGACGCCGACCCCGGCGCCGCCCCCGACGACGCCTCCGCCGCCCAAGAAGGAGCCGGCCGAGGACTTGAGCGGGCTCTACTAGCGGCTGGGGTCCTGGGTCCAGGGGCTAGGGGAAAGCCGCGCCCGTCCCCGGCATCAGAGTCTGGTCCCTAGCCCCTTTCCCTTTCCCCCGGCGCGGCCTATGTCGCGCCTCCCTTTGTATCGCAGGAGTTCGCGATGAGACCGGATGTCGAGGCCATGAAGGCCGACATCGAGCAGAGCATCGCTCTGCTCAGGAGGCGTCTTTGACTGGGATGTCGCCGTCCGAAAGCTCGATGAGCTGAACGCCCGGGTCGAGGACCCGACCCTGTGGGACAATCCCGAGGCCGCCCAGGCCGTGTCGCGCGACCGCTCGCGGCTCGAGACGCAGATCAACGCCGTCCGCGACATGGAGACCGGTCTTGAGGAGGGCGTCATGCTCGCCGACATGGCCGACGAGGAGGGCGACGAGGCCACCCTCGAGGAGGCCCGCGCCCAGCTGAAGGCTATCAAGGAACGCGCCGCCCGCGCCGAGCTGGAGGCCCTGCTTTCCGGCGAGGCCGACGCCAACGATGCCTATCTGGAGGTCAACTCCGGGGCCGGCGGCACGGAGTCGAACGACTGGGCCGGCATGCTGCTGCGCATGTACAGCCGCTGGGCCCGAGCCCACGGCTACGAGGTCGAGGTCGAGGCGGAGGAGGGCGGCGAACAGGCCGGAATCAAGTCGGCCACCATCCTGATCAAGGGCCCGAACGCCTACGGCTGGCTGAAGTCGGAATCGGGCGTGCACCGGCTGGTGCGCATCAGCCCGTACGACGCGGCGGCCAAGCGGCACACATCGTTCGCCTCGATCGGGGTCTCGCCGGTGGTCGACGACGCCATCGAGATCGATATCAACCCCGCCGACGTGCGCACGGACACCTACCGGGCCTCGGGGGCCGGCGGCCAGCACATCAACAAGACCGACTCGGCGGTGCGGCTGACGCACATCCCGACCAATACGGTCGTGGCGTGCCAGGCCGGGCGCTCGCAGCATCAGAACCGCGAACAGGCGTGGAAGATGCTGCGCGCGCGGCTCTACGAGCTGGAGCTGCAGAAGCGCGAGGCGGCGGCGCAGGCGCTGGCCGACGCCAAGACCGACATCGGCTGGGGGCACCAGATCCGGTCCTACGTTCTGCAGCCGTACCAGATGGTCAAGGATCTGCGGACAAACGTCGAAACCTCGGACACCCAGGGCGTCCTCGACGGCGACCTCGACCAGTTCATGGGCGCGGCGCTGGCCGCCCGGGTGGGCGAGACGCGCGGTTCGACCGTCGAATAGGGCGTTCTCCCTCCCGTTCGGGGAGGGTGGCTGAGCGCAGCGAAGTCGGGTCGGGACGACCTCAAAAGGAAAGGGCGGCTCTTTCGAGCCGCCCCAACCCCGTGACTGTGCGACGACCCTCCCCAAGGGGAGGGAGAAGCATTACGCGCCGGGCTTCATGTCGATGATCTGCGGGCGGTCGTCGCCGTGCGGGGGTGTGGCGCTGGCGGCCGGCGTCGACGGCTTGGCCGCGGCGGCGGGGGCGTCGCGGCGGCCCTGCAGGACGCGGCCCTGGAAATAGGCGCCGATGTCGATCGACAGCTGCTCGGCGGTGATGTCGCCGTCGACATAGGCCGTGGCGATCAGCTTGACCTGCTTGCCCGAGACATTGCCGACGATGCGGCCGCGGACCTCGACATAGTCGGCCGAGACGCTGCCCTCGACCGCACCGGTCTCGCCGACGATCAGGCGGCCGACGCGGACGTCGCCCTTGATGGCGCCGTCGATCTGCAGGTCGCCGCCGCCCGAGATGTTGCCGTCGAACTGCAGGTCCGAGGACAGGGTCGAGAGGCCGCGCTGCGACACCGGCGACGGGGCGGGACGCGCGGCGGACGCCGCCGCCGGAGCCGCGGCGGGCGCGCCCGGCATCGGCAGGTCGGGCAGCGGCGGAATGGCGGAGCCCGTGTCGGAGCGGGGCTGCGGGGCGGGGGATTTAGTCTTGTTGAACAAGTTGGTCTCCGGCTCTCATGAAGCGGGCGGGGTTTTGCGGGCGGCCGTTCATCCACACCTCATAGTGCAGGTGAACGCCGGTGGAGCGTCCGGTCGTGCCCATGGCCCCGATGCGCTGGCCCAGCGCGATACGCTGGCCGGGGCGGACGGCCATGGAGTTCAGATGGGCGTAACGCGTCTTGAAACCTCGGCCATGATCTATCTCGACGGTGTTGCCATACCCTGAACGCACGCCGACGAAAGACACGATCCCGGGAGCGGGGGCGTGGATCGGGGTGTTGAGCGGGGCGGCGAAGTCCTGGCCCTGGTGCAGGGCCGGGCGGCGGTTGAACGGATCGAAGCGGACGCCGTAACCCGAGGTGGTGCGGGCGCTGGTGGGGCGATGGAAGGGCATGCCCTCCGCGGCGTCGGCCAGACCGCGCATGTCCGACAGATTGTCGGCGGCGCTGCGGATGCGCACCGCGAAGGCCTCGTCGACGTCGAGGATGGCGGCGAGCGCGCGGGGATCGCGGGCCTCGACCAGGGGTCCGCCGAGGCCTGAGCCGTTGGTCGGCGAATAGGCCGACGGATTCAGGCCGGCGAGCCGGAAGGCGAGGCGCAGACGCTCGGCGCGGGTGTGGGCCACGGACTCGGCGCGGTCGATCAGACGTTCCTGATCCATCCGCACCGCCAGCATGCGCTGGACCGGCGTGTGTTCGGCGGGATCCAGCGAGGGGGCCGGTGCCAGGGCGGTTTCGGCGCCGTCGACGCCGCGGAACATGCCCATCACCTGCGTCAGGGCGGCGTGGCGGCGCTCGACCATCTGGGCCATCTCGTCGAGCGAGCCGGTGGTGGCGGTCATGCGCACCACGGCGCTGTCCAGCCGGGCCTGCAGATCGGCGTTGAGGCGCTCAGAGGCGGCGCGGGCGCGGGCGACCGTGCGGTCGGCCTGGCTCTGCATGAACAGGTCGAGGGCGAAACCGCCCGAGGCGACGAGGCACCAGCCGCCGACCAGGACGGCGGCCACGGCGCCGAGCGCCTGCCGGCGGGGGGTCAGGGCCCAGGCCCGAACCTCGTCGCCGTCCCTCAGATACACATACCGGGTCGGAAACCACCGACCCATCAGAGACCTTCCGCCAGTCGCCTGTTTGGTCATTACGCTACGCCCCCACGCACGGGGACGGGTTATGCGCCACCTTTGGCGCTGGGGACAAGTCTGTTTACGACCTGTTAACCATCCTGAATGGTGTTCAGTTGAATTTGGCCGGTATTCGCCGCCAGTCTTCGCCTGTCAGGCGAAACGGCGAATCTATGGAACAGCTGTTACAACTGGGCGTGTGTAGATTCGCGCGTCGTCAGAGCGCCTGTACGGTAGCCAACACTTCGGCGGCGTGGCCCTTGACCCGGACCTTGCGCCAGGCGCGGCGCACGACGCCCGCGCCGTCGATCAGGAAGGTGGCGCGCTCCACGCCCATGTAGGTGCGGCCGTAGAGCGATTTCTCGACCCAGACGCCGAAGGCCTCGGTGACATCTCCGGGCTCGTCGGAGGCGAGGACGACCCGGAGGTCGTATTTGGCCCTGAAGCGGTCGAGCTTCTTCACCGGATCGCGCGAGACGCCGATCACCGGCACGCCGGCGGCGGCGAAGTCGTCGGCGAGGGCGGAGAAGTCCTGGCCCTCCGAGGTGCAGCCGGGTGTGTCGGCCTTGGGGTAGAAATAGAGGACGTAGGGGCGGCCGCCGAAGGCGGCGGAGGAGATGCGGCCGGCGTCGGCCGTGGCCATGTCGAAGGCGGGGGCCGTCTGGCCTTCGGTGATTTCCATCTTCTTCTCCCGTCATCCTCGGGCTTGACCCGAGGATCAGATGTTGATGCGGACTGTGGGTCCGGGACGGCCCCTGGACCGGGGTGCGCCTGACGCTCGACGCAGCACCGGACCGTCCGGCCCTCGGGTCAAGCCCGAGGGTGACGGCGGGTTAGAGGGGCTTCACCAGCACGATCTTCTTCTTGCCGGCGGCCAGTTTGAAGACGCCGTCGGCGTTGACGTCGGCAGCTCCGATCGGGCGGCCGCCATCGGCGATGGCCTCGTCGTTGAGGCGCAGGCCGCCGCCCTGGGCGAGGCGGCGGGCCTCGCCGTTGGAGGCAGTCAGGCCAGCGCGCGCGGCGACGGCGGCGATCATGGCGCCGATCACCTCGTCGCGCGGGATCTCGACAGTCGGCAGATCGGCGGAGAGTTTGCCCTGCTCGAAGGCGGCTTCGGCCGCGCCGCGGGCGTGGGCGGCGGCGTCGGCACCGTGCAGCATGGTCGTGGCGGCGTCGGCCAGCGCCTTCTTGGCGTCGTTGATGCCGGCGCCGGGCAGGGCCTCCAGCCGGGCGATCTCGTCCAGCGGCAAGTCGGTGAACAGACGCAGGAATGTGCCGACGTCGGCGTCGTCGACGTTGCGCCAGAACTGCCAGTAGTCGTACGGGCTCAGCTGTTCGGCGTTGAGCCAGACCGCGCCCTGGGCCGTCTTGCCCATCTTGCCGCCGGAGGCTGTGGTCAGCAGCGGCGTGGTCAGGCCGAAGGCGGCCTTCTGGTCGACGCGGCGGACCAGGTCGACGCCCGAGACGATGTTGCCCCACTGGTCCGAGCCGCCCATCTGCAGGGTGACGTTGAGGGCGCGGTTCAGTTCGAGGAAGTCCACCGACTGCATCAGCATGTAGTTGAACTCGAGGAAGGTCATCGGCTGCTCGCGCTCGAGGCGCAGCTTGACCGAGTCGAAGGCCAGCATCCGGTTGACGGTGAAATGCGTGCCGTAGTCGCGCAGGAACTGGATATAGCCGTAGGTCGACAGCCACTCGTCATTGTCGACCATGACGGCGTCTGTCGGGCCGTCTCCGAAGGTCAGGAAGCGCTCGAAGACGGTGCGGATCGAGGCGATGTTCGACTGGATGGTCTCGTCGGTCAGCTGGGGCCGCGAGGCGTCCTTGCCGGTCGGGTCGCCGACCTTGGTGGTGCCGCCGCCCATCAGCACGACAGGCTTGTGTCCGGCCTGCTGCAGGCGGCGCAGCATCATGATCTGGATCAGGCTGCCGACGTGCAGTGACGGGGCGGTGGCGTCGAAGCCGATGTAGGCGGTGACCACGCCCGAGGCGGCGGCTTCGTCGAGCTCGGCCGGGTGGGTGATCTGATGGATGTAGCCGCGGTCCCGGAGCGTGCGCAGGAAGTCGGACTTGAAGGCGGGCTCGGCGGTCATGGCGGGGGATCAGGCTTGGCTTGGGAGGGAAGGGGCGTGTAGCACGGAGCCGCGCCGGGCTGAAACGCTTGGCGCTCCCTTGCTTTCGTCATCCCGGGCGAAGCGCAGCGAAGACCCGGAACCCAGCGGCGCGCGCGAGCGCGAAGCTGTCGGGAGCGCCGATGCCGCCGAACGCCCCAGTTCACCAGGGCCGGTGTTTCGCCGCCGTCTTCGGCGCCGCCGGGTCCCGGATCGCGCCGCTGTGCGGCTTGTCCGGATGACGAAAGGATTTGAGCGATTGTCGGAAGCGCGGGCCGGCCATTGGCGTCTGCGCAGGGCCCGTGGCAGACAGCCTGGATGCACGTTTTGACGCCTCATCCGACGACGGGCCCGACGCCGGTGGACCGAATCGAAGTCCAGATCGAACGCCTTGGCGAGGTCGGGCTGAAGCTGCGCTATCAGGTGTTCGGCGACCTAGACCGAATACGTCCACCGGACTTCGAGCATGCAGGCCGGACGGACGGTTTGTGGCGGAGCACCTGTTTCGAGGCCTTCGTGAAACCCGAAGGCGGCGAGGGCTATCTGGAGTGCAATTTTGCCGGGCTTCAGTGGGCCGCCTACCGCTTCTCGGGCTATCGGGAAGGCATGGTCGAGGCCGCCGTTGAGCCTTGCCTCATCGAAGGGTCGGCTCGAGACGGCTGGCTCTCGATCGAGATCGAGACCGGTCGGCTTGCTCGGCCTGATCTGCCGGCGCCGGACTGGCGGATTGGCCTGTCCGCCGTCATCGAGGACATCGACGGCGGCATCTCCTATTGGGCCCTGGCGCATCCGTCCGATAAGCCAGACTTCCACCACCCCGATTCCTTCGCCCTGACCCTGCCGCCCCTGGAGCCCGCATGAAGACCGGCCTCGACCGCCTGTTGTCCGATCCCGCACTGCGGGCCCCGCTGAAGGGGAAAAGGGTGGCCGTGCTGGGGCATCCGGCCTCGGTGACGGCGGACCTGACGCACGCGATGGACGCGCTGGCGGCCTGCCCGGACATCAAGCTGACCGCCGCCTTCGGGCCGCAGCACGGCATGCGCGGCGACCTGCAGGACAATATGATGGAGTCGCCGGACTTCACCGATCCGCGGCACGGCATTCCGGTGTTCAGCCTGTATGGCGAGGTGCGGCGGCCGACGGGGCAGGCGATGGGCACGTTCGACGTGCTGCTGGTCGACATGCAGGACCTGGGCTGCCGCATCTACACCTTCATCACGACGCTGCTCTATGTGCTCGAGGCGGCGGCGCAGCACGGCAAGACGGTGTGGGTGCTGGATCGGCCGAACCCCGCCGGGCGGCCGGTCGAGGGGCTGACGCTGCGGCCCGGCTGGGAGAGCTTCGTCGGGGCCGGGCCGATGCCGATGCGGCACGGCATGACGCTGGGCGAGCTGGGGCTGTGGTTCATCGACCGGTTCAAGCTGGACGTCGATTACCGGGTCATCGAGATGGAAGGGTGGCGGCCCGAGGAAGGCCCCGGCTACGGCTGGCCGCTGCTGGGGCGGGAGTGGATCAACCCCAGCCCCAACGCGCCGAACGTGTCGATGGCGCGGGCCTACGCCGGCACGGTGATGCTGGAGGGGACGACGCTGTCGGAGGGGCGCGGCACGACCCGGCCGCTGGAGCTGTTCGGGGCGCCGGATATCGACGCGCGGGCGGTGATCGCCGAAATGCAGGCGCTGGCGCCGGACTGGCTGAAGGGCTGCGTGCTGCGCGACATCTGGTTCGAGCCGACCTTCCACAAGCACGTCGGCACGCTGTGCAACGGGGTGCAGATGCATGTCGCCGGGCCGGGCTACGACCATGCGGCGTTCAGGCCGTGGCGGGTGCAGGCGCTGGCCTTCAAGGCCATCCGGCGGCTGTATCCGGACTACGATCTGTGGCGGGATTTCCCGTACGAATACGAGTTCGGCAAGCTGGCCATCGACGTGATCAACGGCGGGCCGGCGCTGCGCGACTGGGTCGATGCGCCGGGGTCGACGCCGGCCGAGCTGGATGCGCTGGCCGTGCCGGACGAGCTGGCGTGGCGGGAAGAGCGGAAGCGGTTCCTGCTGTACTGAGGACTACCACCTGACCCGTCATCCTCGGGCTTGACCCGAGGATCAGACGTGGTGGCGTGACTGGCCATCGCAGAGGGCCGCGCGCGCGGTGACCCATCGTTTTCGACGGAGCACCGGATGGTCTGGCCCTCGGGTCAAGCCCGAGGGTGACGGCGGTGAGAGGGGGAAGAGAGAGCCTTACGCCGGCTTTTCTTCCAGCCGCTTGTCCAGGTAGGCGCCGACCCGGCGGTCAACGGCGTCGATGTGGTCCTGCCAGAAGTGGGTCGCGCCCTCTTCCAGTTCGTAGTCGATGACGATGCCCTTCTGGGTGCGCAGCTTGTTTACGACGCGCTCGACCTCGACCGGCGGCACGATGGTGTCGGCGGCGCCGTGCAGGAACAGGCCCGAGGCGGGGCAGGGGGCGAGGAAGCTGAAGTCGTACATGTTGGACGGCGGCGAGACGGAGATGAAGCCGTCGGTCTCGGGCCGGCGCATCAGCAGCTGCATGCCGATGTAGGCGCCGAACTGGTAGCCGGCGACCCAGGTTTGGCTGGCGGCGGGATTCGAGGCCTGCAGCCAGTCCAGCGCCGTGGCCGCGTCGGCCAGTTCGCCGATGCCGGAGTCGAACTCGCCCTGCGACTTGCCGACGCCGCGGCTGTTGTAGCGCAGGGTGGCGAAGCCGCGCTTCACGAACAGCTGGTAGAGGGTCACCGTGACCGGATTGTTCATGTGCCCGCCGGCCTTGGGGTGCGGGTGCAGGATCAGGGCGATCGGGGCGTTCGGGCGCTTGCCCGGCGAATAACGGCCTTCGATGCGGCCCGAGGCCCCGGGCAGAATGACTTCAGGCATGGGCGGCGCGAATTCCCGTGTTCAAACATCATTTCGCAGCTGCGTAATACTTGACCGCAGCGGTAGGACTTTCTAAGTCCGCCCTGCGTGCCAGCGCTTTTGCGAAGGCGCGGGTTCTAGCACAGGACCCTCGAAAAGCGCGCGATTTTTGAAGGTGCGCGATGCGACTGTCGACCAAGGGACGATACGCCGTGATGGCCATGGCCGATCTGGCCAAGAACGGCCGTACGGACGGGGTGCAGCGGGCGGTGTCGCTGGCCGAGATCGCGGCGCGCCAGGAAATCTCGCTGAGCTATCTCGAGCAGCTGTTCGCCCGGCTCAGGAAGAGCGGTCTGGTTCAGAGCGTGCGCGGACCGGGCGGCGGTTACCGGCTGGCCAAGGGCGCGCACGAGACCGTCGTGGCCGAAATCGTGCTGGCGGTGGACGAGCCGATCCGGGCCACGCGCTGCATCGGCCATTCCTCGCCCAAGGGCTGCATGATGGCCGGCGAACGCTGCATCACCCACAATCTGTGGGAAGACCTCGGCGACGAGATCCACCGCTATCTGGCCGGCGTGTCGCTGGAGGATGTGGTGATGAACCGCACGGGGCGCCGCCGCGAGGCTGCGGCCGGCGTGGGGGTGGCGGCGTGAGTCCGGTCTACCTCGATTACAACGCCTCGGGTCTGGTCCGGCCGGAAGTGCAGGACGTGATCGCCAGGGCGCTGGCCGACAACGGCAATCCCTCGGCGGTGCACGCGGCCGGGCGGCGGGCGCGGGCGCGCATAGAGACGGCCCGGGCGCAGGTCGCCGATCTGGTCGGGGCCGATCCGACGGCGGTGGTGTTTTCCAGCGGCGGCACGGAGTCGAACGCCCAGGCCATCCTGAGCGCGCTGGCGGCGGGCTGCGAACGGTTGATCGTTGGCGCGACCGAACATCCGTGCGTGGCCGAGGCGGCCAACGTCAGCGGCAAGCCGGTGGAGATTCTGCCGGTGGACAGCAACGGCGTGGTCGATCTGGGCTGGCTGGCCGGGGCGCTGAAGCGACCGGGCCGGGCGGTGGTGGCCATCCATCACGCCAACAACGAGAGCGGCGTCATCCAGCCGATCGCCGGGGCGGCGAAGCTGGTGCGGGCCGCGGGCGGCTGGCTGCACGTCGACGCCATCCAGTCGGCCGGCAAGATCCCGGTGGACATGCGGACGCTGGACGCGGACACCCTGACGCTGTCAGCGCACAAGCTGGGCGGGCCGCAGGGCGTCGGCGCTCTGGTGTCGAAGGAGGGCGCGCCGATCATCCGCACCCTGCACGGGGCGGGGCAGGAGCGCGGGCTGCGCGCCGGCACCGAGAACGTGCCGGGCATCGCCGGCTTCGGCACAGCCGCGGACTGCGCGGCGCGCGACCTGCCGTCGGCCATGGCGCACAAGGCGTGGCGCGATGCGGCCGAGGCGAAGGTCAGGGCCGCCGGCGCGACCATCATCGGCGGCGCGGTCGAGCGGCTGCCCAACACCCTGTTCATGGCCGTCGAGGGCTGGGACAGTCCCCAGCAACTGATTACCCTCGACCTGATGGGCGTGATGGTGTCGGCGGGCAGCGCCTGTTCGTCGGGCAAGACCAAGCCTTCGAAGGCCATCTCGGCGATGGGGCTGGACCACCTGGCCACCGGCGGCGTCCGGGTCTCGGGCGGCTGGGGCACGGTCGAGGACGATTGGTCGCGGTTCGCCGAGGCCTGGGTGACCTCATATCAGAAGTACCGCGCGCGCCATTCGGACCGCGTGAGGGAAGTCGCGTAAGTCATGGCCGCTGTTAAGGAAACCATCGAAGCGGTCGCCGCGCTCGAGAAATACGAGCACGGCTTCACCTCGGACATCGAAACCGAGTTCGCACCCAGGGGGCTGAACGCCGACATCGTGCGCTTCATCTCCGAAAAGAAGGGCGAGCCGGACTGGATGCTGGAATGGCGCCTTGCCGCCTATGAGCGCTGGCAGGCGATGGAAGAGCCGACGTGGGCCTCGGTGAAATACGAGCCGGTCAATTACGAGGACCTGTTCTACTACGCCGCGCCGAAGCAGAAGGAGGGGCCGAAGAGCCTCAACGAGGTCGATCCGGAACTGCTGGCCGTCTACGCCAAACTGGGCATCCCGCTGAAGGAGCAGGAGGTGCTGGCCGGCGTCGAGGGCGCGCCGCGCTACGCCGTGGACGCGGTGTTCGACAGCGTCTCGGTGGTGACCACCTTCAAGGCCGAACTGGCCAAGGCCGGCGTGATCTTCATGCCTATCAGCGAGGCGCTGCGCGAGCACCCGGAGCTGGTGCGGAAATACCTGGGATCGGTGGTGCCGGTCTCGGACAACTATTTCGCGGCCCTGAACAGCGCGGTCTTTTCGGACGGCTCGTTTGTCTACATCCCGCCGGGCGTGCGCTGCCCGATGGAGCTGTCGACCTATTTCCGTATCAACGCCAGCCAGACCGGCCAGTTTGAGCGGACCCTGATCATCGCCGACAAGGGCAGCTACTGCTCGTATCTGGAGGGCTGCACCGCTCCGATGCGCGACGAGAACCAGCTGCACGCGGCCGTGGTCGAGATCGTCGCCCTGGACGACGCCGAGGTGAAATACTCCACGGTCCAGAACTGGTATCCGGGCGATCCGGCGACCGGCAAGGGCGGCATCTACAACTTCGTCACCAAGCGCGCCGACTGCCGCGGCGACCGCTCGAAGGTGTCTTGGACCCAGGTCGAGACCGGCTCGGCCATCACCTGGAAATACCCCTCCTGCCTCCTGAAGGGCGAGGACAGCTCGGGCGAATTCTATTCGATCGCCATCACCAACGGGCGCCAGCAGGCCGACACCGGCACCAAGATGGTGCACCTGGGCAAGAACTCGAAGAGCCGGATCATCGCCAAGGCGGTCTCGGCCGGAAAGTCGGACTCGACCTATCGCGGTCTGGTCTCGGTGCATCCGAAGGCGACCGGGGTGCGCAACTTCACCCAGTGCGACAGCCTGCTGATCGGCAAGGACTGCGGATCGCACACCGTGCCCTATATCGAGGCCCGCAACGGCTCGGCCCATCTGGAGCACGAGGCGACGACGACGCGCCTGTCCGACGACCAGCTGTTCTACGCCCAGCAGCGCGGCCTGTCGCAGGAGGAGGCGGTGGCCCTGCTGGTCAACGGCTTCGTACGCGACGTGCTGCAGGAACTGCCGATGGAGTTCGCGGTGGAGGCCCAGAAGCTGGTGGCGATCTCGCTGGAGGGTTCCGTTGGCTGATCCCTTCCGTCCGTCATCCTCGGGCTTGTCCCGAGGACCCATTGCGGCGCAAGCTCGACCATATGGGCAGGGAACGCGTCCTGATCGCCGTCTACATCCACGGGCCGTACGGAACGTTGTATGTCGGGGTGACGAGCAACCTGTACCAGCGAGTGCGCCAGCATCGCGAGGAGACATTCGGTGGCTTCACCAAGACCTGCGGGCTGAAACGGCTGGTCTGGTTCGAGACGTTCGAGGTCATGACCACGGCCATCAAGCGCGAGAAGTCGATCAAGCGGTATTTGCGCGACTGGAAGATCAACCTGATCGAGCGCGACAACCCTCATTGGCTGGACCTGTCACTGGACTGGGCTCAGCCGCCGGTTTGGAAGCACGGGCGGACGGACGAGTAGGTCCCGCTCGCGCTCCCACCCGCGGTCACCCTCGGGCTTCTCCCGAGGACCTGTGGTTCAACCGGCCGAATCCTTCGAGTTCGGCCCTGCGGTTCGCGTGCCATGATCGGCGGTCCACGTGTGCTGACGAATGGGCCCTCGGGACAAGCCCGAGGGCGACGGAATTTCTGGTTCAAGGTTCAATCGCGTGCTGAAGATCAACAACCTCCACGTCTCCGTCGGCGACAAGCCGATCCTCAAGGGGCTGACGCTCGATGTGCCGGCGGGCGAGGTGCACGCCATCATGGGGCCGAACGGGGCCGGCAAGTCAACGCTGGGCTACGCCCTGTCGGGCCGGCCCGGCTATGAGGCCGTGGAGGGCGCCGTGTCGTGGAAGGGCGAGGACCTGCTGGCCCTTGAACCCGCCGAGCGGGCGGCGAAGGGCGTCTTCCTGTCGTTCCAGTATCCGATCGAAATCCCCGGCGTTCCGGCCCTGACCTTCGTGCGCACGGCGCTGAACGCCCAGAAGCGCGCGCGCGGCGAGGACGAGGTCTCGGCGCCGGCCTTCCTGAAGATGGTCAAGGCGGCGTCGGCGGCGCTGCGGATGGATTTCGACATGCTGAAGCGGCCGCTCAATGTCGGCTTCTCGGGCGGCGAGAAGAAGCGGATGGAGATCCTGCAGATGGCCCTGCTGGAGCCGTCGCTGCTGATCCTCGACGAGACGGACTCCGGCCTCGACATCGACGCCTTGCGCATCGTGGCGGACGGGGTCAACGCCCTGCGCTCGCCGGAGCGGGCCATGCTGGTCATTACCCACTATCAGCGGCTGCTCGACTACATCAAACCGGACCGGGTGCATGTTCTGGCGGCCGGCCGCATCGTGGCCTCGGGCGGGCCGGAACTGGCGCACCAACTGGAAGCCGAGGGCTACGACAAATACCTTCCGGAGGCGGCGTGAACGCCCTTCCGCTCATTGATCTGAAGGACGCGTCGAGCTTCCCCTCGCGCCGCGTCGAGGCGTGGAAATACAGCGACCTGCGCAAATACCTGCGCGAGGCGCCCACGCCCTCGCCGTCGGCGGAAGTGCCGGTGGCCGGCGGCGGGCCCTTCGAGACGCTGGGCGGCGAGGCGATGGTGTTCGTCAACGGCCGGGCCGTTGGCGTGAACACCCTTGTGGTCTCCGGCCAACAGACCGTGCGGCTACGCTTCATTTCGAAGGCCGAGGCGACCGGCCACGCGGCCGCCGTCCGGATTTCGGTGCGGGCTGGGGCGAAGCTGCTGCTGCTCGAGACCCATGAGGGCGAAGGCTCGGCCTATGTCGCGCACAATCGGCTGGATCTGGATGTCGCGCGCGGCGCCGAGGTGACGCGGATCGTTCTGACCGACGAGCCCGAAGACGCCATATCGATCACCCAGGCACAGGCGCGAGTCGAACCGGGCGGCCGCTACCGGCAGACCATCGTGTCCTCCGGCGCGAAGCTGCAGCGGCTGGAGACCGAGGTGACGCACCGGGGCGAGGGCGCGGATGTGCGTCTCGATGGCCTGTATCTGCTATCGGACGCGCGGCAGACGGATCTGACGACCGTGGTGGATCACGTGGCGGCCGACGGCCAGACCTCCCAGCTCACCAAGGGCGTGGTCCGCGACACCGCCCGCGGCGTGTTCCAGGGCAGGATCGTGGTCGAGCGGGGCGCCGACGGCACGGATGCGCGGATGGGGCACCACGCCCTGATCCTCGGCGAGCGGGCCGAGGTCGACGCCAAGCCGGAACTGGTCATCTACGCCGACGACGTGCAGTGCGCGCACGGCAATACGGTCGGCAATCTGGACCCCGCGGCGCTGTTCTATCTGCAGCAGCGCGGCATCCCGGCCGACGAGGCTCGGGCGCTGCTGACCGAGGCGTTTCTGGTCGAGGTGGTCGATCGCATCGAACATGACGGCGCGAAAGAGGTGGTGCGGGAATGGCTGACGGCTCGCTTGTGAAGACGTTCGACGCCCATGCCGCGCGCGCCCAGTTCCCGATCCTGTCGCGGACGGTAAACGGCAAGCCGCTGGTCTATCTGGACTCGGCCGCCTCGGCGCAGAAGCCGCGGGCGGTGATCGACGCCATGGTGCGGACCATGGAGGGCAGCTACGCCAACGTCCATCGCGGGCTGCATACGCTGGCCAACGAGACGACCGAGGCGTTCGAGGCCGCGCGCGAGAGCGTGGCGCGGTTCCTCAACGCGGAAGCGGCGACCAACATCGTCTGGACCAAGGGCGGCACCGAGGCGATCAACCTGGTGGCCTCGGGCATCGGCCAGTCGATCCAGCCGGGCGACGAGATCATCGTCTCGGAGATGGAGCACCACTCCAACATCGTGCCGTGGCACCTGCTGCGCGAGCGGCGCGGAGCGGTGATCCGGTGGATACCGACGCGCGACGACGGCTCGCTGGACATGGCGGCCTACGCCGAGCTGCTGGGGCCGAAGACGCGAATGGTGGCGGTGACACACATGTCGAATGTGCTGGGCACCATCAATCCCGCGGGGGCGATCACGGAAATGGCGCACGCGGCCGGGGCGCAGGTGCTGATCGACGGCTGCCAGGGCGCGGTGCACGCCGCGCCGGACGTGCAGGCCATCGGCTGCGACTTCTACGTCTTCACCGGCCACAAGCTGTACGGCCCGTCGGGCATCGGCGCGCTGTACGGGACGGCCGGGGCGCTGGAGGCCCTGCCGCCGTATCAGGGCGGCGGCGAAATGATCGAGACGGTCGAGGCCGGACGGGTCACCTATGCCAGGCCGCCGCACCGGTTCGAGGCGGGCACGCCGCCGATTGTCGAGGCCATCGGCCTGGGCGCGGCGGTCGAATGGCTGAGCCAGTTCGACAAGGCGGCGATCACGGCCCACGAAAAGGCGCTGTACGACCACGCCCGGACGCGGCTGAAAGGGGTGAACTGGCTGCGCGTAATCGGCGAGGCGGAGGGGAAGGGCGCGATCCTGACCTTCACCGTCGATGGCGCTCACGCCCACGACATCGCCCAGGTGATGGACCGCTACGGCGTCGCCGTGAGGGCCGGCCTGCACTGCGCCGAACCGCTGGCGAAAAGGTTCGGCCTGACGTCGAGCGCCCGCGCGTCCTTCGCCCTATATAACACCCTCGAGGACGCCGACGCCTTCGCCGACGCCCTGATCAAGGCCCGTGAGTTCTTTGCATGAGCGACCAGACGACCACTCTCGAGAACGCCCCGCAGGACGACGGCGGCCGGACCGCGGCTGTGGCCTCGGGCAAGATCAGCCAGGACGAGCTGGACCGGCTGACCGACGAGATCATCGCCGCGCTGAAGACCGTCTATGATCCGGAGATCCCGGTCGACATCTATGAGCTGGGGCTGATCTACAAGGTCGACCTGTCGGACGAGCGCGATGTCGCGGTCGAGATGACCCTGACCGCGCCGGGCTGCCCGGTGGCCGGCGAGATGCCGATCTGGGTCGAGCAGGCGGTGATGAAGGTCGAGGGCATCCGCTCGGCGACTACCGATCTGACCTTCGACCCGCCATGGGATCCGTCGAAGATGAGCGACGAGGCCAAGCTGGCCCTGAACATGTTCTGAGGACGCGATGACCGAGCTTCAGACCAGCACCCGTCCCCGCCGTCCGCGGCCCAAGGTCGTCTCGCTGACGGAGGCCGCGGCCGCCCGTGTGCGCGAGATCATGGTCAACGCGGACAAGCCCTACGTCGCCCTACGCGTGGGTGTGAAGAACGGCGGCTGCGCGGGACAGGAATACACCTTCGCCTACGCCGAGGCGGTCGAGCCATTGGACGAGGTGGTCGAGGACAAGGGCGTCACCATCCTGATCGATCCGAAGGCGGTGCTGTTCCTGATCGGCTCGGAGATCGACTACGAGACCACGAAACTGGCGTCGAAATTCGTCTTCCGGAACCCGAACCAGACCGACGCCTGCGGCTGTGGCGAGAGCGTCACCATCATCCCCGCCAAGGCCCTGGACGCCGGCTGATGATCAAGCTCGAGGGCGTGACGAAGCGCTTCCGGAGCGCCGCGGGCGAGCGCGTCGCGCTGGATGGCGTCGATCTGACGGTCGCGGCCGGACAGGTGTTCGGCGTGGTCGGACGCTCGGGTGCGGGAAAGTCGACGCTGATCCGGACGATCAATCTGCTGGAACGGCCGGACGCCGGGCGGGTGACCGTCGACGGTCAGGAGATCACCGCCCTGGCGCCGGCTGAATTGCGCGCAGCGCGGCGGCGGATCGGGATGATCTTCCAGCATTTCAACCTGCTGAACGCGAAGACGATCGCCGAGAACGTGGCCTTCCCGTTGCGGCTGGAAGGGCGGCCGGGCGCGGAGGCGGACCGGCGGGTGGCGGAGCTGCTGGAGCGGCTGGGGCTGACGGAGCACGCGAAGAAGCACCCGGCGCAGCTGTCCGGCGGGCAGAAGCAGCGGGTCGGCATCGCACGGGCGCTGGCGACGGAGCCGAAGGTGTTGCTATGCGACGAGGCGACCAGCGCGCTCGACCCGGAGACCACGGACGAGATACTGAGCCTGCTGGACAAGCTGAACCGCGAGCTTGGCCTGACCATCGTGCTCATCACCCACCAGATGGAGGTGGTGCGCCGCGTCTGCGACCGGGTGGCGGTGATGCAGGATGGCCGGGTGGTGGAGGAGGGGGCGACCGCCGACGTCTTCCTGCACCCGAAACATCCGGCGACGCAGGCCATGCTGGCCGAGGGCGAGGAGGCGTTCGACGCCAGCCTGGCTCCGGCCGGAGGGCGGCTGGCGAAGCTGACCTTCCGCGGCGGCTCGACCTATGAGCCGGAACTGAGCCGCGTGGCGCGTTCGGTCGGCGTCGACTATTCGATCCTGTCGGGCCGCATCAGCCGCATCCGCGGCGAGCCCTACGGCCAGCTGGTGGTCGCCTTCACCGGTGGCGACGCGGAGGCGGCGGTGGCGCAGCTGACGGCGCGCGGCGTCGTGGTGGAGGCGGCGTGATGGATACCCTGTTCGCCAATGTGGCCCGTAATGTCGATTGGCCCGAGATCGGGCGGGCGACGTGGGACACCCTGCTGATGCTCGGCGGCTCTATGGCGCTGACCGTGGCGCTGGGCGTGCCGCTGGGCGTGCTGCTCTATCTGTCGGGCCGGGGGAGGCTGGCGGCCAATCCGTTGCTCAACGCGGTGCTGTCGCTGATCGTCAACATTCTGCGCTCGGTGCCTTTCATCATCCTGCTGATCGTCATGCTGCCGGTGACGGTGCTGTTGGTCGGGACCTCGCTGGGCGTGGCCGGGGCCATTCCGCCGCTGGTCGTCGGAGCCGCGCCCTTCTACGCCCGCCTCGTCGAGACGGCGCTGCGCGAAGTCGACAAGGGCGTGGTCGAGGCCACCCAGGCTATGGGCGCCTCGACGTTCCAGATCGTCATCCGGGCCCTGTTGCCCGAGGCCCTGCCGGGGATCATCGCCGGCGCCACCGTCACCGCCATCGCCCTCGTCAGCTACACCGCCATGGCCGGCGTGGTCGGGGCGGGCGGGCTGGGCGACCTGGCTATCCGCTTCGGCTACCAGCGCTTCCAGACAGATGTCATGATCGTCACCGTCGTCCTGCTGCTGGTGCTGGTGCAGGCTCTCCAGATGCTCGGCGACCGGCTGGTCGCCGCCGTTTCCCACCGCTGATCGCTCCCCCGAAAGGCCCGCCATGATCCGCCGCACTCTTCTGACACTCGCCGCCGCCGTCGCAGCAGCGGGGGCGCTCGCCGCCTGCGGGCCGGGGGCGAACAAGGCCGCCGACGCGAGCGGGCCGCTGATCGTCGGCGCCACCGCCGTGCCGCACGCCGAAATCCTCGAACACATCAAGCCGCTGCTGGCGGCCGAGGGGGTCAACATCGAGATCAAGGTGTTCAACGACTACGTCCAGCCCAACACCCAGCTGGCCGAGCGCCGGCTCGACGTGAACTATTTCCAGACCAAGCCCTATCTGGACGAGTTCAACGCCTCGCGCGGCTCGGACCTGATCACAGTCGCCGGCGTGCACGTCGAGCCGCTGGGCGCCTATTCGCGGCGCTACAAGTCGCTGGCTGAGCTGCCGCAGGGCGCCCAGGTGGCGGTGCCCAACGACGCCTCCTCGATCGGACGCTCCCTGATCCTGCTGCAGAAGGCCGGACTGGTGCGGCTCAAGGACCCGGCCAATCCGCTGCAGAGCCTGCGCGACATCGTCGACAATCCGAAGGGCCTTCGTTTCCGGGAGCTGGAGTCGGCGACCCTGCCGCGAGTGCTGGACCAGGTCGATATGGCGGTGATCAACACCAACTACGCGCTCGACGCGGGACTGAAGCCGAAGACCGACGCCCTGACGCTGGAAGGCGCCGACAGCCCCTATGTGAACTACGTGGTGGCGCGGCCGGACAATCGGGACGACCCGCGGATCGTCGCGCTCGCCGCCATGCTGCGCAGCGAGGCGGTCAGGGACTTCATCGCCGCCAAATACGACGGCGCGGTGATCCCGGCGGCCTGACGGATGGCCTACGATCCCGACTTCGGCGAATGGGTGCGCGAGCATCTGGCGGCGCTGGGCCCGCTTGAGATCAAGCGGATGTTCGGCGGAGCGGCGGTCTATGCGAACGGGCTGATCTTCGCCCTGCTGGACGACGGGGTGATCTGGCTGAAGGCCGACGAGCTCAATGCGCCGCTGCTGGCGGAGGCGGGGGCGCGGCAGTTCACCTATCCGACCCGGGACGGGGCGACGATGGCCATGGCCTACTGGTCGCTGCCGGAGAGCGCGCTGGACGACCCGGACGAGGCCGCGGACTGGGCGCGAAAATCGATCGACGCGGCCCTGCGCAAGGCGGCCGCCAAAAAGCCGCGCAAGCCCCGGTCTAGGCCGTAGCGGCGACGCGCGCCGCCCGCGCCGCCTCGTCGGGGGCCAGAACCCGAACAGCCGGTGTGGGCGGCTGACCGGTCGCCTCGGAGACCAGCTCGGCGGTCTTGCCTTCGACGGCGGCTTCCAGCCGGGCGAGGAACTCGTCCTTCGGCAGGCCCGTCGGGATCGGGTCGAGGAACTCCAGCGTCGCCGTGCCCGGGCGCTTCTCGAACGCCTCCTGCGGCCAGAACAGGCCGAGGTTGGTGGCCAGCGGCACGACCGGCATGTCGAAGTCGCGGTACATGTGCCAGACGCCGGCCCGGTAGCGGAATTTCTCGCCGACCCTGGCCAGATTGCCCTCGGGGTAGATCAGGATCCGGCGGCCGGCCGCATGGGCGTCGGCGGCGCGGTGCTTGAGCGCCTCGCGGGCTTCACGGCCGCCGCAGTTGTTGACCACGATGGCCCCCAGCTTGCGCAGCACCGTGGCCATGAGCGGGAATTTCTCGAGGTGGTCGCCGGTGACGAAGGCGAGGTCCTCAAACCGGTCGTAGACGGTGAAGCCGTCGCCCCAGCTCTGGTGCTTGGCGGCGATGATGAAGGCGCCCTGCGGCAGCCGCTCGCGCCCGCGCACCTCCAGCTTGATGCCGGCCAGCACGTCCATGGCCTG
>NZ_DASPNO010000023.1:0-23968 GCF_035626535.1 Brevundimonas sp. | reverse complement strand
TGTGACGCAGCAGCGTCGAGAGGAACGCGTCGCCGGTGGACAGGGAAGGACAGGCGGCGATGCTCATGCCTGCTCCAGGAGCGGCGCCATCCACTCGGCGGGATCATCGCCCACGGACGCTCGAAGGTCGTCGAGCAGGCGCACGGTCCGTTCGCGGCCCGACAGAATGGTCAGCAGGTCGTCTTCACCCGACAGATCGAGGCGGGCGACGACGCTCTCACCGCCGCGCTTGATGAGGAAGCAATGGGCGCTGTCCGGCAGGGTGCGGATCAGGTCGAACTCGTGGGGCGTCAAGCCGAAGCCTTGGACATAGTCCTCGGCGCGCGCTTTGGCGTTGACCATGAAAATCTGGGTGGCCGCCTGTTCGATAATGGCGCTGGCGATGCGGCTCTCGAGGGCGTCCTGGGCGCTTTGGGTCGCGAAGCCGACGATGCCGTTGCGCTTGCGGATCGTCTTTTCCCAAT
This sequence comes from Brevundimonas sp., assembly GCF_035626535.1. GTDB lineage: Bacteria > Pseudomonadota > Alphaproteobacteria > Caulobacterales > Caulobacteraceae > Brevundimonas. The sequence continues at coordinate 23,504 of NZ_DASPNO010000023.1, read as the reverse complement.
CCTTGATGCGCCGGACGAAGACGTCGTCGTCCAGCGCCTTCCAGCCTTCGTCGACGACGATGATCGCCGGCGTGCCGTCGAGCCGCTCCTCGACCCGGTGGAACAGGTACATCATCGCCGGCGTACGGACGGTCGGATCGTCGAGTAGCACGGTCATGTCGAAGCCGACGGTCTGCGCCGACAGGTCGGTCAGATCCTTCGGGTTGTCGAACAGCCAGGCGCGCTCCCCGTCGCCCCACCAAGGGCGCATGCGGGACCACAGATCGCCGGCGTGGGGCCGCTGATCGCCGCGGAACAGCTCGACCAGATGCCGCAGCCGGCGGTGCCTGGCCGGCTGGTCGTAGTTGGCGGCGACTGCGTCCCGGATCCTGGCCAGGTCCGCGACGTCCGCCCCGCCCGCGAGCTGGACGATCCAGTCGACGAGGAAGCCGCGGTTGGCCGGCGTATCCTCGAGTTGAAGCGGGTTGAGGCCGGACGCCTCGCCGGGACGCAGCAGGTCATAGCGGCCGCCGATCGCCCGGATGAACAGTTCGGCGCCCCGGTCCTTGTCGAAGAAGATGATACGGGGTTCCAGCTTGCGCGCCTGGGCCAGCAGGAAGTTGAGCACGACCGTCTTGCCGGACCCCGACGGGCCGATGACGGTGAAATTGCCGAGGTCGCCCTGGTGGAAGTTGAAGAAGTAGGGGCCCGCCGCCGTGGTCTCCAGCAGGGTGACGGCGTCGCCCCAGTGGGATCCGGTCTCGGCGCCGGTCGGGAAGTTGTGGATGCTGGCGAGGCCGGCGAAATTGTTCGTCGACACCAGCCCCCGCCGGGCGATGTATTTGAAGTTGGCGGGGAACTGGGCCCAGAAGGCCGGCTCCAGGGCGATCTCCTCGCGCACCGCGACGATGCCCATGTCGGCGAGCGCAGCCGTCACCTCGGCGACGCCGGCGTCGATCTCGTCCAGCGTTGCACCGCGCACCGCGATGGTCATGTGGTGTTCGCCGAAGCCGGCACGCCCCGCTGCGACATCGTCCTTGGCGTGGGCGAGTTCGCCGCGCAGGGACAGCGCCTCGTCCTCGGCGGAGCGCATCCGCCGCAGGGCCAGGTTCATCCGATCCAGCGCCGTCTGCCGCTCGACGAAGGCGAAGGACTGGGTGATGACCAGTTCGAACGGCAAGCGCAGCAGTTCGTCGAACATGCCCGGCGAACTCCAGGCGGGGTAGTCCTTGATCGAAACCAGACCGAGGAAGTCGCGGGGGACGTGGCCGGCGGCGGACAGCTCCACCGTGTCCTGGCCGAAACTGACCCGTCGATAGGGCAGGTAGGATCCCAGATCCTGATGCGGCAACAGCACCGGCCGCTGCTCGGCATTGTAGAGGCCGGAGAGGAACTCCAGCGGCTCCGAGCAGACGCCGTTCGGGGTCTCGTAGACCCCCAGAAGGCGCGGCGCATACTCTCCCAGGGCCGAGAGCAGGGCGTCGCGGCCCGCGTCCAGCTGGCCGAGCTCCGCGACCTGCCCGGCGTCCGGAGTCTCGCCGGCGCGGACGAACCAGTTGCGGACCTGGTCCGCCACTCCGATCCGGCCCTGCAGCGGACGCCGCACCAGCGTCAGATAGAGGTCGTTGACGAACAGCTGTCGGGTGGCGAGCCGCTCCGCCCAGCGGTCTCCCAGCGCCTGGGAGAAGTCGTCGGGGAACATCTGGTCGAGGTCGACCTCGACCCGCCGCCGCACCACGTGGTGATAGAGGGCGAAGCGGGACGAGCCGATGGCGCGCAGCATCGCGTCCCGCAGGGTCTTGCGGTAGTTCAGCTCGCTGGTGTCCGCGGTCTCAAACAGCAGGCCGCGCAGATGGATGACCTGCAGAAGCAGTCCGTCCCGCGTCTCGATCGTGTGATCGTTGACGTGCCGGGCGTAGGGGAGGTGAACGCCGGCCGGTTGCTCGAGCCTTACCGTGCGAGCCCCCTGGCTCAGGGTCGGTAGGAGTTGCATCGCCAGATACGGTGGTTGCGGACTCGCGGGCACTGACCGACGCGGGTCAGCCACAAGTCGATGATCCGGGGCTCGCGCAGGCAGAGCAGCACGCCGACGCCGTGGACGACCAGGGCGACGGGCAGCACCCAGATCGAGCGGAACACCAGGAACAGCTCCGCGGCGACCACCGCGTTGATCACGAAATAGCTGTAGGTCACCCCGGCGAACATCTGCGGCCGGGTCAGGGCGGTGAACAGGGGCGTGCGGTCCAGTTCGTCCACGGCCCTAGCCCGCGAACGCGGCGGTCGACCGGATCCCGGCGACGATGCTCACGGCGCCGAACAGGATGAAACAGCCCAGGATGACGACCGCCCCATAGCGCCAGTTCATCCGGCCGGTCAGCATCATGAAGCCGACGCAGGCCACGGCGATCACGGCGACCACGGTGGCAACCGTGCCCAGCAGGGTGCCCTGCAACCACTGCACGGCGGAAACGATCGGGCCCGAGCCCCGGGGATCGGCGAGCGCCGTCTGGGCCTGCGCCGCCACGGGCGCGCCGGCTGCCAGCGCCGCCGCGAGACTCACGCGAAACTTACTCGACAGATTGGTCATTCAGCCCCCGACACCCCTGCGGACCATAATGACGAGTTTCCGGGGGATGCCAAGTGCGGCGGGCTACTCGCGGGTCTCATTTCAGGCGGGCTCGATTCCCCCCGGGGCAAGCCCCGCTCAGTTACCCTTGCAAGCTCCTGCGCGGGTAAGGTGATCAAACTACCGTAGTAAGTCTGTGTAAGGGTTTTTCAGTCGGGTCGATACAATACTTGCGATTGTCGGAACGAAACTAATCACCCCGGCAATGAAATCTAACACGCCATAGCGACCGCGGAGTTGTTGGGCAAGAAGGTTTCTTCTGGCGGGCAAGTGTCCCAAGGAGGCTCCTTTGCGCCAAAGGTCTCTTGCCCGTTGCAAATCTTGCGCAGCACCATCTCCGCGAAAGTATATCCCGGCCAACGCGTTGAATGCTGGCGGGTAGTTTTTCGAAATTGCTTCCTCCAACTTTCGTCTAGCTTCAGCTATCCGGCCCATGCGGAGGTAGGTTAGTCCCAAGCCAAAAGTGCCGCGTACGGAGCCGGACTTCTCCGCCACCTTGTACCAAGCTTCGGCGCCAGGAAGATCTGGCTCATACATGCTGCCGACCCTCATGGCATCGGCGACGAATAGGATGCTCATGATTGAACCTTGATGAGACAGCCTCTCGAGCTCTTCCAGACCGCGGCGCCAATCTTGGGTTGGGATCAAGTCCCGAGCACGTTCATATTCGAGAAAGAGCGGGTCGTTCCGAGCATCTATGTCATAGTTCGTGCTGGGCATACATGATCCTGGTCGAAGCTATTATTGGGCGGCCACGGCTCCCAAGCCAACTAAGCCGAGACCGCCAAAGACTGCTAGGCCGCACGGTTCAAGCACAACGCATATCGCTCCACCGATAACTGCTACTCCTGCGACGATCGCTAGCGGATCGATTTCCCCTGGCGGCGGCGGCGGCGGCGGCGGAGGGCTAGGCGAGGGTGAGGGCGTGGGGCGAGGCGACGCCGGAGGTCTGGGCGGAACCACTACGGGCGGTGGAGTCGATCCCGGGGACGGCGGTGGGTTTGCGCCACCGGGGCGTGCTCCACCGGGCCTGGGCCTCGCTTGGGGCGGCGCGGCAACAGGCGGGCGTTGTTCGGGAATATCCTCTGCTTCCGGTGGACTGCCATCCAATGCACCAAGCGCTTCGCAGACGTACCCGCAGGCCTTGACCCACTTCTTCCACCATGGATCGTCTGCCGCGGCCCCTGTTGTCGCGGCTCCTTTTGCCACGGTTCCTGTCGGGTCGAGCTTATTGAGCGGATCGTTCCCTACATAGGCGTAGAGGTTCATCTGATCCTCGTAGCCGACCGGATCCGTCTGCAGGAACCGTCCGAGCCCAGGGTCATAGGCCCGCGCCTTATAGTGCCACAGCGGGGCGCCCCGAAGCGTGATCTGGCCGGTGTAACGGAAGCGCGAGCCGCCGCTGAAGCCGTAGTCCGCATCTGGTTCACCATAGGGCGAGTAGCGATAGGGCTGGCCGAGGAGCGCCCCCGTGGAGCCGGTCGTGGCGATGATCGAACCCTGGGCGTCGGCGTGCAGCCAGCGGCGATCGGTCAGGGTCGAGCCCTCGTACCAGACCAGCGGCTCGTCGGGACCGGGCCCATGGGTGTAGCGGGCGGTCAGCGTCCCGGCGCCGTCGTACTCGGCCACCAGCCGGTCGCCGTCGTAGAGGAACTGGGTCGTCGTCCCGCCGGAGACCGTCTGCCGCAGCCGACCCAGCGGGTCGTACGACAGGGTCATGCTCGAGGCGCCGCTGATCGATGTCAGGCGGTTCTCGATGTCGTAGGTGTAGTTTCGCGCGCCGTCGGCGGTCAGGTTGCCCCGGCCGTCATAGCCGAAGGCCGCGCCGGCCACGGAGGTGTAGCGGTTCAGTCCGTCGCGGGCGTAGGTCTGGGCGACGGTCGGCTGGACGTAGCTGTAGACGCTGTTGGACAGGCTCCTCTGGCGGACCTGACCGGCCGGGTTGAAGGCGAAGGCCTGGGTCAGATCCTGCGCCGTGCCGGCCAGATTGTGCGTCATGGACCAGTCGCGGCTGTTGGCGACGTAGCTCCAGTCCGTCGTGGCGCCATTGCCGCGGGCCAGGTAGTCGCGCCGGCCGAGGCTGTCGTAGACATAGAAGTTCAGCAGCTGGGCCCCGGTGTAGACCCCGTTCTCGCGCAGCTGGATAACCCGGTCGGCGCGGTCGTAGACGAACTCGATGTAGTCGGTCCCGGGCCAGTAGAGGCGTGTCCTGCGCCCCGCCAGATCGTAGTGGCTGGTCAGGGTGCGGCCGTAGGAAGTCTCGGTCAGCTGGCGGCCGAGCGCGTCCCAGGTCCAGATGATGGCGTTGGACGAACTGGCGCTGTCGAACCGCGCCGACAGCCGCCGGCCCAGATTGTCATAGGTCGAGAAGACGTCGTCGGCCGTTCCGCCGGTTCCGGAGGTCGCCTTCACCATCTCCCGGTTGAGGGCGTCGTAGGTGAAGGTGAGGCTCGGGGCGCTACCCGGAGCGCTGGGATTGCGCAGCAGCTTGCTGACGAGGTTGTCGTTGGCGTCGTAGCCGTACTGCTCGAAGTCGTTGGCGTTGGCCGCGTGGGCCCCGAGGGCCGGCGACGGGAAGTTCAGCCGCAGCAGCCGGTCGAAGCCGTCATAGGTGTAATCGGACCGGTTGCCGTTGGCGTCCTCGATCCAGTCCACCTTGCCGTTGGGCGTCCAGGCCTGCGTCTGGGTGGCCTGCACCAGCGGCGTCCCGTAGGCATTCTGCACCACCGTCAGGCGGCCGGCGTTGTCGTAGGTGTTGCGGGTGATTCGGTCGGGGCCGTCGGTGCCGGTCGCGGACAGAGCGCAGGCGCCGGGAAGCGAGCCGAACGCCGCCGGGTTCATCCGCACGGCCGTGCACAGGGGCCGGCTGGCGGCATCGTAGGCATAGTCTGTCACGCCGACCAGCCCCGACCCGATATACTGGCTGTCGCGGACCTTGCGGCCGGCGGAGTCCCAGGCGGTGTCGGTGCGGCTGAGCGACGAGAAGGCGGCGAAGGCGGCGTCCGACTGGCCGGTCGTCTCGCCCCGCTCGACCCGCGTGATCTGTCCGCTGGCGTCATAGGTGGTGCGGGTGGCGGGGTAGCCGAGCGCGCCCGTGACGTCCGGGTCGGGACCGATCGAGCCGACCGGCCGGCGCAGCGCGTCATAGGTCCACCAGGTCAGGTCGACCGTTCCCGGCAGCGGCCCGTCCACAGTCCGCACATTGCCCACCACGTCATAGGTGGTGGTGGTGGTCGCCGCGAGCGCACCGTCGCCCGAGGCCACGGTCACCGACACGGGCAACAGGTTGCTGCCGACGCCCGGGGAGCCGGTCTGGTAGGTGGTGGTGGTCTTCACCTCGTCCGCGCTCTGGGCCAGCGCTGGTCCCCCCAGCATCGCCACTAAGGCTGCGATCGGGAGCAGGAGCGAGCGACGTCCGCGGCGTGCGGTCTGGATCCGGACGGCCATCAGCAGGTCGCTCCCGTCATGCACTGTGATTGCCCGACCATCACCCACACCGGGCTCGGCGCCTGGGTGATCGCCCCCGATCCGTCCTGCCTGTACCAAGCGTAACGCTGCTCCCAGGTGTAGCGCGTCTGGGGTCGCACGGCGCCCGGCGTCGGCGCCGGGGCGGTTTCCGTCAGAACGCCGCCATGTACCGGACTGTAGGTGTAGTCCGTGACATTCCCTCGCGCGTCGGTGATGGAGGTCGGACGACCGCAGATCATGGGCGAGCTGCAGTTGGCATAGGCCGCGGTGATGCTGGTGCCCGTCAGGCCGGACCCCGGTTTGCCGATGCGAAATACCCCGGTCACGTCGCCCCGGTCGGTATAGCCGACCTGTTCCTTGTTCCCTTCCGGGTAGGTTACCTGGGTCAGGCGGCCTGTCTCGTACTGGTACTCGGTCACGTTCATCAGCGGATCGCGGAAGGAGCGCGGATTGGTAATGCGCCGCCCCGCGGGCGGGCCGTCGAAACTAGACGAGATTATCAGACGGCTCTGCTGACCGAGCGGATCGGTCACATAGGTCGCCGTCTCGAAATAGGCGGGGATCGGCGGGGGCGGGGGTGGCGAATACCAATAGGTCCAAGTGCCGGCGCCATCGTTGACCGTCACTACCTTGCCCAGATCAAGGTCAGGGGTTGTGCCCCAAGTAACGGAGATTACCTGTCCGGTCCCGGCTGCCGGACGACTGTATCCGGTGAGCCAGCCGCCGCTAAAGAAATAGCGTGTGGTGTTGCCGAAGGAGTCAGTGATGGTCCGCTCGGTTGAGCTCTTGGTGAAGGTCAGACTGGGCCAAGTCTGAGAATAGGTGCAGGTCGCCGCTGTCGGCGCACACCAGTCGACCGTGTTGTTGAAGGCGGTGACCTTCGCCAGCTCTCCCCACCCGGCCAAGGTCTTTTCGTTGGTCAAGTATTCAAAGTGGATTTGGTAGCCGAGGTTGTTGGTGACGGACTTCAGGCGTTTGTAGGGGTCGCCCGTCTCGGCCTCGTAGTGGAAGGTCCACACCTCGCCGTTGGGCTTTGTGACGCTGGAGACCATGCCGAGCCGCGCGACATAGGGTGCACCCGACCGCAGATTGAGGCTGAATTCCGTCCGCGTGCCGTCCAGCGCTGTGTAGACGAGATTGGTCGTGTTTCCCCCGACCAGTTCTCCTGAGCCGTTGACGAGGTCGTAGTTGTAGTCGACGTCCCGCTGATAGTAGGTCGTCGCACCTTGGGGCACGGTGACGTAGACCCACGGATAGTCGGAGCCGTCGCCGATGATCGGTTCCTTGTTGGCCAGCCCGGCCATGTCGTGGATGAACGTGTTCGCCGCGGTGTCGTAGTTGACGGTCAGGCTGAGCCCGCCTTGACCCGGCTGGCCGATCGAGATGGTGTGACCTGGTCCCTTGATCTTGCCGGACAGCAGGTTGACGCCATTGCGATCGACGGGCTGGTAGGCGTCCGGCTGAGGAATCTGCGCCAGCGCCGGTCCGGCGAGGAATATCAGAGCGGCTCCGAGAGCAGCGCCGAGGCGAGCCGTTGTTGCAGCGAAAGTCCGGACGTACGTCGAAAGCATCATCAGCAGGCCCCACCCTCTCAGCTTGACAGTACCAGCTAACTGGTGATGGTCTTGCAATGTCAACCGGAACTTGTCCGGGGCGGGCGCGCCCGGCCTCAGGAGACTGTGGAATGTCGATCCGAAACCGCGCCACGGCCGCCTGCGTCACCGCCGCCTTCGCGACCTTGATGATGGCCTCAGCCCCGACAGCCCAGGAGGCGGTCCAGTACGGCTATGACGCCCTGGGTCGCGTCGTAACGGTCACCTACGGCAACGGCACGGTGATCACCTACGCCTACGACCCCGCCGGCAACCGGACCGAGGTCACCACCGGTACCGCGGGCGGAGGGCCGGGCGGCGGCAACTCCAATCCGGTGGCGGTCGGCGACTATTTCGAGCGTAGGGTCGGCACCTCGAGCGCGCTGCTGGTGCTGGCCAACGACAGTGATCCCGACAGCAACCCGCTGCACGTCTCGGCGGTCACCACGCCCACCGGCGGAACCGCGACCATTCCGTCGGGCGGCGCCTCGGTCACCTACGTGGCTCCGGGCACGCCCGGCAGCTACACCTTCAGCTACACCGCCAACGACGGCCAGGGCGGAACCGCCAACGCCTCCGTCGAGGTGTTCGTCAAGCTTGGCCAAAGCTACTGCAACCAGTTCCCCGACGACCCATACTGCTGACGGCGGGCCCCGACCTCATCGAGGTGCCATCGCCAGTGGGTGTAGGCGCGCATCTTCTGGACCCGCTTGCTGCGGATCTCCGCTGCGAACATCGGCCCAACCGGTTCCACCAGAGCCGCACGGTCTCATGGCGGATGTCAAGGCGCGAGATGTTCCCCAACCAGATGCGCGGCTCGCCGCTGGCGGTGGCCGGTTTCGCCCAGTGGATCGCCAACTTCGGCATCTCGGTCAGCTTCCCGTCCATGGCGGCGGGGCTGGGCCTGACCGTCACCTACGGCTTCTACGCGGTGAGCGCCTTCGTCTCCTGCTTCCTCGTCAAGGCGTGGATCAAGGAGACCCGCGGGCGTGAACTGGAAGACATGACGGGCTGACCGCGCGCGCGTCAGCCCCTATCTACCCCTCACGGGCGGCGCTCCCCCGCCGCCCGTGTCACTGTTGAGGACCGGCCATGACTGACACGATCGAACTGTCCCACTGGATCAATGGCGAGAAGGTCGCGGACGGGCGGCCCTCGGAGAGCCTGAACCCGTCGGACACGCGCGATCTGGTGGCCCGCACCCCCGACGGGGGCGTAGACGAGGTGAACGCGGCCGTGGCGGCGGCCAGGGCGGCCTTCCCGGCCTGGTCCGAGGCCTCGCCGGAGGTTCGCTCCGACATCCTGGACAAGGCCGGAACCCTCGTCATGGAGCGGCGCGAGCAGCTGGGCCGGCTGCTGTCGCGCGAGGAGGGTAAGACCCTGCCGGAGGGCATCGGCGAGACCGTCCGTGCCGGCCGCATCCTGAAGTATTTCGCCGGCGAGGCTCTGCGCCTCCACGGCCGGAATCTGGCGTCGGTGCGGCCAGGGGTCGAGATCCAGACCTACCGGCAGGCCGTCGGCGTGTTCGGCCTGATCACGCCGTGGAACTTCCCCGTCGCCATCCCGGCGTGGAAGGCCGCGCCCGCCCTCGCGTTCGGCAATACGGTGGTCATGAAGCCGGCCGGCCCGACCCCGGCGACGGCCGAGGCGCTGGTCGCCATCCTGCATGAGGCCGGACTCCCCGGGGGCGTGCTGAACCTGGTGATCGGCCGCGGCGGCGTCGGCCAGGCCATCGTCGACCACCCGGATGTGGCCGGGATTTCCTTCACCGGCTCGCAGGGCGTCGGCGCGGGTGTCGCTGCGGGCGCGGTCCGGCGGCAGGCGCGGGTGCAGTTGGAGATGGGCGGCAAGAACCCGCTGATCGTGCTGGATGACGCCGACCTGGAGCGGGCGGTGATGATCGCCCTCGACGGCTCCTACTACGCCACGGGCCAGCGCTGCACCGCGTCCAGTCGCCTGATCGTCCAGGACGGAATTCATGACCGCTTCGTCGAGGCGCTGGCCGAAAAGGTCGCGGCGCTGCGGGTCGGCGCTGCGCTGGACCCCGACACCCAGATCGGTCCGGCGGTCAGCGAGGACCAGCGTGAGACCTCCTACCGCTACATTGACATCGCCAGGGGAGAAGGCGGCCGCATCGTCACCGGCGGCGAGCGGCTGACGCTCGCCGCGCCCGGCTGGTACGTCCAGCCGACCCTGATCGCCGACACCGACGCGAAGAGCCGGATCAACAACGAGGAGGTCTTCGGCCCCGTCGCCTCGACCATCCGGGTCAAGGACTACGAGGAGGCGCTGGAGATCGCCAACGGCGTCGAATTCGGCCTCTCCGCCGGCATCGTCACCAGTTCGCTGAAACACGCCCGCGACTTCCAGCGGCGGGCGAAGGCGGGGATGACCATGGTCAACCTGCCGACCGCGGGCGTCGATTATCACGTGCCGTTCGGCGGCTCGAAATCGTCCAGCTACGGCCCGCGCGAGCAGGGTTTCGCGGCGGTGGAGTTCTTCACCCAGACCAAGACCTCCTACTCGGCCGGCTGATCGATAAGCGGGGGCGCGGAACTGCTCTGGGACGTCCAGGCGGAACTGGGCGAGGGGCCCGTCTGGGACGACGCCCGGGCCTGTCTCTGGCTCGTCGACATCAAGGGTCGCAGGCTGCATCGCTATGATCCCGCCGATGGCGCCAAGCGGTCTTGGGACACGCCCGACCAGACCGGCTTCGCCCTGCCGGCCGAGGATGGCTCGCTGGTCTGCGGCGTGCGCGGCGGCCTGCACCGGTTCGATCCGTCCGGAGCTTCACCCCGGATGCAGCGGAAACCAGCGCTCACCTCATCCACCGCTCACCTGATGCTGAAAGCCGCTGCCGCGGCTCGCGCCTACCTCGCGTTTCGCGGAAAAAAGGAAGAGGCCCAGCCAGTCCATCGCCACCCGCCGCCGACCGCTGCGGGCCGGATCAGGCAGAGTCAGGCGAAGATCCGTTCGATGATCCGGGCGGCTCCTTCGGGGATGACGAAGAACAGGCCCTTCTCCCCGTCGTTGGCGAGCTGCAGGACCCCGGTTACTTCGACCAGATGATAGCCCGCCTCGATCGGTCGCGAGAGGCGCACCTCGATCACCTCGTTGGGCTCGGCCGGTGGATGGAAGAAGCAGACCGGCGTGTAGGGCGAGATGAGGAAATGCCCGGTCCTGGCCGCCGCCTCCAGCGGCAGCATATAGCCCCGCACGGTAACGCGCCGCCCCGCTATGGCCCGAACCGGCGCGGGATGGGAGGCGGTGAAGAGCTGGCTCCGCTCGTCGATGGCGATCCGCGTCTGGCGCAGGGTCTCCCACAGCGGACCATCCGCCCGCGGCAGGTTCAGCTGCGCCTGGCGCTCCGCGGCGAGTTCGTCATTCCAAGGGCCGATGCTCGTGGCCGCCATTGGACCAGTCCGGATCGGCGGCAGATCGTCGAGGGTCCTGTCCAGCGGATCGGGAGGGCTGGCCTGGCCTGGCGACGCGGCTTGGGCAGCCTGCGCCGAGGAGCGCGGCGGCTGGGCGCCGGTCCGGTCCAGCGCCGGCCCGCCGGTCTCGAGCTGGGTAGAGGAAGTCTTCTGGCCCGCGGAACCTTGATGCGGCGACCGTTCCACCGGCTCTTGCCCGCATGCCGAAAGCCCCAGAAGCGGGATCATCAGTATGGTCAGGCGAATCATCAGCCTTCTCCCAGCACGTCGACCGGGTCGGTCCGTCCGGCGATGATCGCCGCCGGCAGGCTCGCCAGCAGTCCGATGAGACCGGCCGCGCCGACCAGGGCGAGATCAAGGATCGAGGGCGGCGCGATTGGCAACGACAGGGGCGCGCCGCCCCAGCGCGCCACTGCTTCGGACAGGCCCCGCGCAAGAACCACGCCGGCGATCCCGCCCGCGAGCCCGAGCAGGACGCCCTCGGTGGAGACCAGGACCGCCAGGCGGGCTCGACTGGCGCCGAGGGCCTTCAGCAACGCCAATTCGCGGCGGCGGGCCAGGATGGCGGCGCTCATCGCCACGATGAAGCCGACGCCGGCGAGCGCCAGCAGGCCTTGGCCGAGCCGGGCCAGGGCTCCGGCGCCCGCCCCCAGCAGACCGTTGAGGCGCTGCGTCTCGCGCGGCGGCGAGGCGGCCTGCAGGCCGGCGATCCGCGCCACCTTTGGCGGCAGAACGACCGCGCCCAGCGAGGACCGGTAGCGGATGAGGACCGCGGTGACTTGCCGATCCGCCTCAGGCGCAACGGAACCTCCGTGGCCGTGCACTTCGTCCGGATGGGGCGCATCGGTCGCGCCGGCGTTCTCGTGATCATGGAGGGCCCAGACGCTCGCGACATCGGTCAGGATGACCCGGTCGATCACCGCGCCGGTCGGGGCGAGAACCCCGACCACCCGATAGGGTTCGCCTTCGTGGGCGTATCCGCCGGGCGACAATCCGTGCGCGCCGGCGAAGGCGTCGCCGACAGCGAGACCTTGGCGTCGCGCCACTTCCGCGCCGACGACCGCCTCAAGCGGAGATGACCACCATCGGCCGCGGTCGAGCCGGGCCCCGTACAGCGCGGCGTAGTCGCGTGTCGTGCCGACGATCCGCGCGCCTCCGAAACTGTCGCCGAGCGACAGCGGGACGGCCGTCGCCACCAAGGGATCCGCCGCCAGACTATCCGCCTCCGCCAAGGGGATGTTGCCTGTGGGGACGTCGGCCTGGAAGAGGGTCGACATCACCAGTTGCAGCGGACTGCCTTCCGCGCCGACGACGAGATCGACCCCGGCGAGATCGCGCGCCAGCTGCACGCGTGCGGCCTGTTCGACGAGCAGGACAGCGCCGGTGGCGGCCACGGCTACGGCGAGCGTCAGCCCGTGGAAGGACCAGGTGGCGGGTTTGCGGCGGATGAAGGCGAGGACGAGCTTGAGCGGCGTCATGCGGCGGCCTCGATCCGGCAGGGATGCAGCGCCAGCCGACCAGGGATCCGGCAAGTGAGCCGTTGATCATGGGTCGCGATCACCAGGGTCGCTCCGGTCGAGCGCGAGGCTTCGAGCAGGAGATCGACCACCTGATGCGCGTTGGCGTCGTCGAGGCTGGCGGTCGGCTCGTCGGCGAGGAGGAGGCGCGGCGTCATCAGCATGGCCCGCGCGACAGCTACGCGCTGAGCCTCACCCCTGCTCAGCCGTTCGGCCTGCCGGTCGGCGAGATGTTCGAGCCCGACCGCCCGAAGCCGCTCGAAGGCTGCGGCGCGATCCTGCGGCAAGCCGGCGGCGAAGGGGGCCAGCAGCAGATTGTCGAGGACGCTGAGACCTGACAGCAGGTGCATGTCCTGGAAGACCACACCCATTCTGCGTCCGCGCACAGTTGCCCGGCGATGGGCGGGCAGGCCGCTGAAGGCCTCACCGTCGAGCCGCACCATTCCGTCGATCGGCGGCAGCAAGCCCGCGAGGGTGAAAAGCGCGGTCGTCTTGCCTGACCCAGACGGCCCCAGGATCAGCGCTGCGTCGCCTGCGCCGAGCGCCGCGTCCTCCAGGCTGCCGACAGGCGTCCGGCCACGTCCGACAGTCAGTCCCAAGGTCTCCAACAAATCTTACGTCTCCCGGGAGCCAGGTCTTGCATGTGATGTTATAAAGTAACAGATACGGGCGACAATTGGGAGACCATGCATGCCGACGCCTCGAGCCGCCGCTTTCGGAGACAGTTTCGCCATTGGTCTGTCCAGCCTCTGCCTGGCCCACTGTCTGGCCCTGCCGCTCGTCGCGAGCCTTCTGCCCGTCGCCGGCGCCTGGGCTGAAGCGGAGTGGGTGCACTGGCTGTTCGTCCTCCTCGCGGCGCCGGTCTCGCTATGGACGTTTCTCCATCCGAAACGGCGCACCTGGTTGCTGATCGCGCTTGCCGGCGCCGGGCTGGCCTTGCTGGTCGGGGGCGCGGCGGGGTTTCCCAGCCATGAGCTCGAAACCCCGCTCTCGGTGGCCGGCGGGCTGGTTCTGGCCGGGGCGCACATCCTGAACTGGCGGCGCAGGCCGCGCTGTCACGGCGGTCAGGCCTGACAGGCGCGGCAGAATCCGCGCCCTTCGACAACCACGCTCGTCAGATGGAAGCCCCGCAGGTCGAGCAGCCGAGGCGCCTGCGCCATGTCGACCGGAGCGGGCTCCGACACCTCGCCGCATCGATCGCGGATGAACAACGCCACGGCGTCGTGAGGGTGCGCTCCGCCGCCCCGGTCGCTTCGTCGAACAGCGGGTTGGCCGTGCGCCATTTCGACGCTTCGGCGCAGCGGTTCTGATATGGAGAGTTCGAGGTGTCCCGTTCGGCCGCTGGTGTTGGAACGCCGGGGACTTAACCGGGCCTCCGATGAAAAGGCTTGTAGAGGGCCCGCCCGCCGTCCCCCTGACCTGCGCCGTCAATGGTCAGAATGTGAGAGTCTGGGTCGATGAGCCGTTCCTGAACCTGGCCGACCGTGTCACTCCGTCGATCCGGACGTTGACGAGAATTTCCTGATCCTCGTGCACGCCGGGGAAGAAGTTCAGGTCGACGCCCACTGCACCGATCTGGCGATCTGTGGTGAACCCGGAGAACTCAACCCGGATACTGTCGCCGGCAAGGTGAGTGTCGGTGCGGGAAAGCGTCACCGGCTCGCCGTCGAGCGAGACCTCGAAGTGGCTGCCGAGGTGTTGCTCCAGCGCCCGGACGGCGTCGGCGTCGTCCAGCGATGGCTGAGCGTCCGGTGCAATGCTGGGCAGGGCGGGCTCGACATCATGAGCCGCCAATCTGTGGGCGACATGGATCTGGCCGTTCGCCGTATCGATCTGCACGACCGTGAGGCCGCCATGTCCCTTGTGGGCCGCCACGGGGGCGGCCGTTCCGACGAGCGCCGCGACGATCAGCGTAGCCGTGAGTCTCATCGGCGCGCGCTCCGGGTGGCGGTGGAGTCGGGACTCACCTCGACGTCCATGTCCCGCATGCGGCCCGCGACTCTGCGCGGCCAGATCGCGAACGTCACTGACGAGTATTATTTCACCGTCTTCGGCAGCCGCAGCTTTGGCCTGAGCGACGGGCGTCGGGCCTCGCTGACGTTGGCGGTCGATTTCTAGGGAAGCCCCGCCGCAGGCCTCTGGATATCCGCTTGTCGGCCACGGCCGTATGTCCGCTATTGGCGCCAAGCGGCCGCGACCGCCTTTCCAGGCCCGAAACGCCCGACTTCACAGGCAGTCGGGATTGAACGGGTATACCTGCGATGCTGAATTGTTACCTATATCCAGTAGGATATGCGGTGGCGGACAGAGAGGGATTCGAACCCTCGGTAGGCTTTCACCTACACACGCTTTCCAAGCGTGCGCGATCGACCACTCCGCCACCTGTCCGTTCCACGACGCATCGTGAGCCGCCGGATCGGTCTTTCCGGCGGAGGCAGGCTGATAGAACAAGCCGACCCCCTCGGCAAGCGCCGCCGGACATCCCATATAGGCCTCGCACATTCGACCCCGGAGGCCCGCCATGCAGTTCAGGAAATCCCACGAGATGCCGACCCCCGACGCCGCCCTCCCGGGCCGCGCCGAGCCGGTGCGCACCGACGAGGTCCATTACGTCAACGGAAGGCCTCTGAAGGGTCCGCATCCGGAGGGGTTCGAGACCGCCATCTTCGGCATGGGCTGCTTCTGGGGCGTCGAGCGGGTGTTCTGGCAGCTGCCTGGCGTCTGGGTCACCGCCGCCGGCTATTCGGGCGGCTACACGCCCAATCCGACCTATGAGGAGACCTGCACCGGCCTGACCGGCCACGCCGAGGTGGTGCAGGTGGTCTTCAACCCGCACGAGATCAGCTACGGCGAGCTGCTCAAGGTGTTCTGGGAGAATCACGACCCGACCCAGGGCATGCGCCAGGGCAATGACATCGGCACCACCTACCGCTCGGCGATCTATTATCTGAACGACGCCCAGAAGGCCGAGGCCGAGGCCTCGCGCGACGCCTATCAGGCCGCCCTGAAGAAGGCGGGCCGCGGCGACATCACGACCGAGATCGCCTCGGCCGGCCCGTTCTGGTTTGCCGAGGACTATCACCAGGCCTATCTGGCCAAGAATCCCGGCGGCTACTGCGGCATCGGCGGCACCGGCGTGACCTGCCCGATCGGCGTCGGCGTCGAGGCCTGAGCATGGACCGGGCGGGGGTCGGCAAGGTCTGCCTGGCGCTGCCGGCGGCGACGCTCGACCACCCGTTCGGCGAGCATCACGATGCGTACCGGGTCGGCGGAAAGATGTTTTGCATGGTCGGCGAGCGGGGCGGCGTCTCGTTCAAGGTCTCGGACATCGCCTGGGAGGTGCTGACGGAGGACGGCCGCGCCCGCCCCGCGCCCTATCTGGCGCGCAACAAATGGGTGAACCTGCCGCGTATCGACGACTGGCCCGACGACGAGCTGGCCGAACATCTGGGCATCGCCCACTCGATCGTGGCCGCGACGCTGACGAAGAAGGCGCGGACGGCGCTGGGTCTCGCCTAGTTCGCGGACCGCCCCTTCTCCTCGGCGATCCAGCGGTCCATCCGCTCGTCGAGCAGCCCCAGCGGCAGCGGCCCGTCGACCAGCAGGGCGTCGTGGAAGCGGCGCACGTCGAACCGGTCGCCCAGTTCCTGCTCCGCCCGCGCCCGGATCGCCCTCAGCCGGATCTCCCCGATCTTGTAGGCCGTCGCCTGGCCCGGCCAGCCGATATAGCGCTGCAGCTCGGTCTCGATATTGTGCGGGGCCAGGGCCGAGTTGTCGCGGAAGCAGGCGCGGGCCTCCTCGATTTCCCAGCCCAGCCAGTGGATCCCGGTGTCGGCCACCAGCCGGCAGGCCCGCCACATCTCGTAGCTCAGCCGCCCGAACCGCTCGTAGGGCGTCCGGTAGAAGCCCATCTCCTCGCCGAGGAACTCCGCATACAGGCCCCAGCCCTCGGTGAACGCGGTGACGTTCACGTCCTTGCGGAAATAGGGGCCTTCCTCGGCCTCCTGCTGCAGGGCGATCTGGATGTGGTGGCCCGGGGCGGCCTCGTGCAGCGTCAGGGCGGGCAGTTCGTACAGCGGCCGCTGGTCCAGCCGCGAGGTGTTGACCATGTAGCCGCCGGCGACGCCGTTCTCCATCGAGCCGCTGAAATAGCGGCCGGTGGTGTAGTTGGCCTCGATCTCGGCCGGCACGGGCCGGACCCCGTAGGGCGTGCGGGGCAGGGTGCCAAACAGCGCAGGCAGGCCGTCGTCGGCCCGCTTGGCCATTTCCGAGGCCTTCTCCAGCAGATCTTCGCGTGTCGTGGCGTAGAACTGCGGATCGCTGCGCAGGAAGGCGAGGAAGGACGCGAAATCGCCGGTCCAGCCCGCCGCCTGCATCTCCGTATCCATGCGGGCGCGGATGCGGGCGACCTCCTCGCGGCCGATCTGGTGAATCTGGTCCGGCGTCAGGTCGGTGGTGGTGTAGCCCTGCGTCAGAAAGGCATAGAGCTCGCGCCCGCCCGGCCGATGCACCAGTCCCAGGCTCTGCGGCGCGCGCGGCAGATAGTCCTCGCGCAGGAAGCGCACCCATTCGCGGCGCTGCGGCATGATCCCCTCGGCCACGGCGCGGGCGGCGCGGGCGCGCAGGGCGGACTGATCGGCGGCGGGGATCGTGTCCGGCAGGCTGGCCAGCGGCTTGAGCAGCGGATCGGACCCGGGCGTATAGGCCGCCTCGGGCTCCATCAGGCTCAGCGCGTTCTCGACGATCGAGCGCGGCTGCACGAGGCCGCTCTCCAGCCCGCGGCGGGCGTCCTCCAGCGGATGCCGCCAGAAGTCTGGCATCGCCTCCAGCCGGGCGATCCAGGCCTCCGCGTCCTCGCGCGTCGCGATGCGGGTCACGCTGGCCAGATAGGCCGCCGACTGGCCCGGCCCGCCCTCCGAGTTGAAGGCGCCGATCCGGCCCGTATCCAGCGGGATGCGGGCCCGCGAACGCTGCAGCACCCAGCCGAGGAAGGCGTGGTTCAGCCGATCGTCGTCGGTGAGCGTGGCCGGATCGATCGCCGCCAGCCGGTCGGCGAACCCCTTCAGCACCGGCTCCTGAGCCAGTTCGAAGGCGCGCGACACGTCCGGCAGGCGCGACAGGGCCTCCTTGTCGCCTTCCATCCCCGCCGAGATCGGGTCGATGGCGCGCAGATAGGCTTCGTAATCGGCGAGGATCGAGGCCAGCGCCGGATGGTCGGCGTTCTTCGTCGCGGTCGGCGGCGTCTGCGGCTGCGGGGCCGCGGTCGCGGGCGCGGCGGCGGCGAGCAGGGCGGCGGCCCCGATGGCGATCATGGTCTTCATGGCGTCCCCTCTGACTGGCGTGGGACTGCACCGGAGGCGGGGCCGCCCGTCAAGCGGCCCGTCAGCCGCAGAAGGCGAAGAAGCGCTCGATCCTGGCGGCGGAGCCCGGGTGGGGAACCATGGCGTGGCGTCCGTCCGAATGTTCGATAGTCATCCATTCGGCTTCGCGGAACCGTCTGAAGACGGGGTCCGCCGCAGAGGCGTTCGCGACCAGAAAGACCCCTTCGTGTAGCTCCGACGGCTCGGACTCCGCGGCATAGGCGACGGCTTCGCCGCCCGCCTCGAGCCGGATGAACGGCGGCTCGTCCAGCGCTGCGGGAGCGACCATGGCCAGCCTGCCGGTCCCTCTCCGGCATTCGAGGGCCAGCCACACGTCGTCGCTCTCGTCGAGGCCGAACGCCAGGCTCGCCTGGTCGCCCTCGATGTACGACAGCCAGTCGTAGTTCTCGATCGGCGCCGGCGGAGCGACGGGAACCATCGGCGGCGTCGAGGGCGGGGCGCCCGTTTCGACGCCGGCGCAAGCGGCGGCGCCCAGGACCAGGCCCGACAGGACGAGAAGGGTGCGCGTGCGCATCGAGAAGTCTCCGGGCGATCAGCCCGAGCACAGTTCGGTGAAGCGGCGCAGTTTGGCAAGGTGGGGCCGCGGAACCTCGACGGCGCGACGCTGCTCGCCGACCACGGCCGCCATCCGGCCCTCGGCCGCGAAGGCTGCGAACACCGGGTGATCGGTGCGCAGGGTCAGCTTCAGCGCGCCTCGCTCGGCCGTGGACTCCGTCACGGCGGAGGCTTCGCCGGCGGTCACCCGGGCCATGCCGGTCTCCGCCTCTCCGCCATAGAAGGCGACGCGGGCGACTCCGGAGGCCGGATCGCACTCCAGCGTGAAGCGCAGGCTGGGGGTGTCGGGGACCTCGTTGGCGAGGGCGACGCGCGCCTCGTCCGTGTAGAGCGTCCATGTCCAGGCTGCTTCTGGCGGCGTCGTCTGCATCGCCATCAAGGCAAGGCCGGCAAGACTGGCGATCATGGTTCAGCCCCCGCTGAATGGTCCGCTACAGGATGTGATCAGACCTTGTCGGTTCCGCAATAGGCGAAAAACTCGCGGACCAGGCGCCGTTCGTCGACGTCGGCGGTCAATACGAAGTGACCGGCGTCGCCCTCGACGTCGAGCTTGCCGCTCCGGGCCAGCTTCCGCAGGGCGGGGTCGCGCAAGGGGATGCGAGCCTCGTCGGCGAGGCCGCCGCTCAGCGGATCGATCGGCGCCGCGGTCATCGACGCCTTGAGCAGACGCGGGCTGGCGGGCTGGACGTCGCCGTAGACCACGGCCTGGGCCTGGCCCGGCTCGCAGGTCATCATCAGCGCCAGCTGGTCCGAGTTCGCCACGCCATAGGCCAGCTTGGCGACCGCGCCCTCGTGGCTCAGGTGCCAGCCCATCGGCGCCACGCCCGTCTCGACGACGACGTCGGCGTTGGTGGCGCGCGACTGGGCCGCGACGGCGATCAGGCCGAGGGCGGCGACGGCGGGGATGGCGAACTTGAACATGGAAACGGTACTCGCGTCTGGCAGGCAAACGCTGGTTTCCGTTAACGGTTCACGGCCCCGCTTTAAGGAATGTGGGTTGCTGGCCTGTACTGACGAAAAAGCCACAGGGCCGAGCGACGGCCGGTCGAGCACAGACGCCTTGTCATCCCGGCCGACGCGAAGCGGAGAGCCGGGACGGGCAGGGCCTCGACGCCAACCTCCCGGAAGGCGCGCAGCGGCTATCCGGGAGAAGGGCAGGGCGGCCCTCGTTTTCCCCGTCCTCGTCCCGGTGGCGGCCAGTCGTCTCCCGGATCAGCCCTGTGGCTGTCCGGGAGGTCTCAAATGTTGATCGATGCGTCCCGGATAGCGCCTGCGGCGCTTCCGGGATGACAAGACCAGGCCTGGATCAGAACGGACTGAAGCGCTCAACCAGCGACTGGGCCGCCGGCGTAGCCTGCACCCGGCTGATGTCGCCGCGGCCGCCGTAGCTGATGCGCGCCTCGGCGATCTGGGTGTGGGCGATGGTGTTGGCCGAGCTGATGTCTTCCGGCCGCACGATGCCGGCCACGGTCAGTTCGCGGACCTCGCGGTTGGTGCGCACTTCCTGCCGGCCCTGGATAACGAGGTTGCCGTTCGACAGGACCTCGGTGACGACGGCGGCGATGGTCAGGCTGACCTTCTCCGAGCGGTTCACCGAGCCGGAGCCGTTGGCGTTGGACTCGCCTTCCAGCCCCACCAGGTTGGCGGGGTCGAAGCCCCCCGGAAAGGCGCGGCCGAGGCTGTTCTCGAGGCCGAAGAAGTTGGTGATGCCGCCCGAAATGTCGTTGGTGCGGCTGCGTTGGGTCGAGTTCTGCGTCTGGGCGCGGTCGTCGATGTCGATGTTCACGGTCAGGATGTCGCCGATGCGGCGCGCCCGCTGGTCGCCGAAGAAGGTCCGGGCCCCCGTGCGCCACAGGCTGTTGGCGCTGGCCGAACGCTCGGCCTGCTCGGGGGAGGGCAGATAGACCTGGCTGGTCGGCACCAGGGCGGCGGGATAGCCGATCGGGGCCAGCTCGGGGCCGCGTACGGCCTCGACGGCGGTGGAGCAGGCGCCGAGCGCCAGCGTCGAGGTCAGGGCGGCGGCGGTGACGATCAGGGCGATGCGCATGGGAACTCTTTCCGTCTAACGGGCGGCGAACTGTTGGGGGCGGTGGGCGGGGCCGGCGACGGCCTGCCCGGGCCCCGTGGCCACGGCGTCGAAGACGCGGCCGGACTGCAGGTTGCGAATGGCCAGGCGCTGGCCTTCGGCGGCGTTGCCCTCGGCGCGGCCGCTTATGGTCAGATGCACGCCCGGGGCCTCGTAGATGACCTCGACGATGTCGTTTCGGCTGATGACCCGGTCGGCGTAGGCGGTGCGAGCGGGCTGGGCGCGGACCGGCGCCGGCGCGGCGGCTTCATCGGCGGCGGCGATGGCGGTAGGGGCGGGGGCGACGGCGGCGTGGCGCACGACCACCCGGCGCAGCCCGGTCGGATTTGCCCAGTCGAGGCCGGACTGGCGCGCCAGAGCCTGAAGCTGGCCCGCCTCGAACACCGCCGAAGGGCCCGAGCGGGCGCCGATCACCACGCCGGAGGCCGATCCCGCGCCGTCGAAGACGTCGCCCAGCGTGACCTGTCCGTCGACGTCCACCGGATGGGTCTTGAGCGTGACGGGACCGGCGAGGGCGGGGCCGGCGATCAGCAGCGCCGCGGCGGCGGCGATCAGGGCTCTCACGACTTCACCTGCCCGGCGACCGACAGCATCTGGTCGGCGGTGGTGATCACCTTGGAGTTCATCTCATAGGCGCGCTGGGCGATGATCAGGGCGCTGATCTCGGCGACGGCGTCGACGTTGGAGGCCTCGGTGTAGCCCTGCAGCAGCTCGCCGAAGCCGACCTCGCCCGGCGAGCCGACATTGGCGGGGCCCGAGGCCGCGGTCTCCAGCAGCAGGTTGTCGCCGATGGCTTCCAGGCCCGCCTCGTTGAAGAAGCTGGCCAGTTCGATCTGGCCGACGATTTGCGGCTCGGTCTCGCCCTGGGTGATGACCTGAACCTGGCCCGACTTGGACACCGACACGTCGATGGCGTCCTGCGGGATCGAGATGTTCGGCTGCACCGCATAGCCGTCGTCGGTGACCAGCTGGCCCTCGCCGTTGACGGAGAAGTTGCCGGCGCGGGTGTAGGCGGTCTCGCCCGAGGGCATCAGGATCTGGAAATAGCCGCGCCCGTCGACCGCCATGTCGTAGCGGTTTCCCGTCTGGGTCGGCGTGCCCTGCTCGACGACGCGGTAGACCGAGCCGGCCTTGACGCCCGCGCCGATCTGGATGCCGGTCGGGACCACGGTGCCCTGGCTGGACGACTGCGCGCCCATCCGCTCGACGTTCTGGTACAGCAGGTCCTGGAATTCCGCCCGCTGACGCTTGAAGCCGACCGTGTTCATGTTGGCGATGTTGTTGGAGATGACCTCCACGTTCAGCTGCTGGGCGGCCATGCCCGAGGCGGCGGTTCTGAGCGCTCTCATGTCCCGTTCTCCTTACGCGGCCCGGCCCAGGCGCTCGACGGCGCGACGGGACAGGTCGTTGGTGTTCTCGATCATCCGGGTCACGCTCTCGTAGGCGCGCTGGATCTCGATCAGGTTGGTGATCTCGAGGATCGGATTGACGTTGGAGCCCTCCAGCATCGCCTGGCGCACCTGCACGTCGTTGGCGGCCGCGGGCGCGGCGTTGGAGGCGTTGCGGTAGAGGCCGTCGCCGCCCTTCTCGAGCACCGCCAGGGTGTCGAAGCGGA
This sequence comes from Brevundimonas sp., assembly GCF_035626535.1. Classification (GTDB taxonomy): domain Bacteria; phylum Pseudomonadota; class Alphaproteobacteria; order Caulobacterales; family Caulobacteraceae; genus Brevundimonas. The sequence goes on along the minus strand of NZ_DASPNO010000023.1, from coordinate 1,251 downwards.
CCACGCTCAGGCGCCCGACCGGCTGGCCGTTCTGGCTGATCGTGCCGTCGGCGGCCACGGCCACCTGTCCGAGCAGGGGATCGAGGACGATGTCGCCGCCATCGCCCTGCACCGCGGCGCCGCCCTGGGTGGTCAGCCGGCCTTCGGGATCGAGGGTGAAGGCCCCGTCGCGGGTGTAGGCGTCGCCGTTGCCGTCCTTCAGGGCGAAGAAGGCCCCTTCGCCCTCGATGGCGAAGTCGAGGCTGCGGCCGGTCTGCTCCAGCGCGCCCTGGCTGAAGTCGCGGCCGACGCCGTTGTCCATGACGAAGCTGACGCCCGGGCGGATGAAGGCGTTGCGGGCCCGTTCGCCGACCTCTTCGCCGAGCAGCAGCTGCTCGACCTTGAAGCCGGTGGTGTCGGCGTTGGCGATGTTGTTGGCCACGATGTCGAGCTCGCGGCGCAGCGTCATCTGGCGTGACAGTCCGGCGTAGGCGGCGTTTTCCACGGGGCGGCTCCTTTCGCCCCGGTCCTTCGCAACGGTCGTGCCAACAGGGTTAACCCAGTCAGGACGGGCGTTTCGGCCGCAAGGCCGTCGTTCGAACCCGGCAGGTTTTGCCGGTTCTTAGCGCCTCGTTAACCAAAAACGTCTCGAATGGATCGAGAGATTCTCGGGGTGCGTGGCATGTTCAAATTCGGCAAGAAGAAGGGTGCGGCGGCGGCGAGCGACGACGCCAACCTGCCGGCCGTCACCGACGGCGAGACCGTCGAGGGCGAAGACGCCGCGCCGAAGAAAAAGAAGCTGCCCCTGCTGTTCATCGTCGTCCCGGCCGCCCTGGTCGTGCTGGGCGGAGGCGGCGGCGCGGCCTTCTTCCTGATGCAGCCCAAGGCCGAGGCGGCCGAGAGCGGCGGCCACGGGGCCGAGAAGAAGGGCGGTCACGGCAAGGCGGAGAAGAAGGGCGGAGGCGGCCACGGCGCCGGCGCCTCGGGCGAGGCCAATCCCGCGCTCGGCGTCATCTCCGAGGGCCCCGACGGCGTCACCTTCTACACCCTCCCGGACATGGTGGTGAACCTGCAGACCGCCGACGGCCGACCGGCGCATATGAAGCTGAAGCTGACCTTCGAGATGCATGACGCGGCCCTCGCCGAGCATTTGCAGGCCGAGCTGCCGCGGATGAACGACATGTTCCAGACCTCCTGCATGAGCTGCGGCCTGAGGACCTCGCTGGATCGGCCGGCAGCTTCCCGCTGCGCGCCGAGATACTGCGCCGGGTC
>NZ_DASPNO010000022.1:0-24892 GCF_035626535.1 Brevundimonas sp. | reverse complement strand
GCTGGAAGACCCATCCCGAGATCCGGCCGTTCCTCGAAGGCGGCAAGCGCGTCAGCTATGGCGCGCGGGCGATCAACGAGGGCGGCATCCAGTCGATCCCGAAGCTGACTTTTCCCGGCGGCGTGCTGGTCGGCTGCTCGGCCGGCTTCGTCAACGTGCCGCGCATCAAGGGCAGCCACAACGCCATGAAGACCGGCATGCTCGCCGCCGATTGCGCCTATGACGCCGTCATGGCCGGGCGGGCGGGGGACCAGCTCGTCGAATACCAGGCCGCCTACGAGGACAGCTGGGTCTATCAGGAACTGAAGCGCGTCCGGAACGCCAAGCCGCTACTGACCCGCTTCGGCACCTCGCTGGGGGGCGCGCTCGGCCTGTTCGACATGTGGTTCCAGACCCTGTTCGGCGGTTTCTCCCTGTTCGGCACTCTCAAGCACAGGAAGACCGACGCCGCCTCGACCGAGCCCGCGTCGAAGCACAAGCCGATCGCCTATCCCAAGCCGGACGGGAAACTGTCGTTCGACAAGCTGTCCTCCGTGTTCATCTCCAACACCAATCACGCCGAGGAGCAGCCGGCCCATCTGAAGCTGCTCGACCCGTCCGTTCCGATCCGCGTCAACCTGCCGGAATACGGCGAGCCGGCTCGCCTCTACTGCCCGGCCGGCGTCTACGAAGTCGTTTACGGCGACGAGGCGGCGAAGACCGACCCGCGCTTCGTCATCAACGCCCAGAACTGCGTCCACTGCAAAACCTGCGACATCAAGGATCCGTCGCAGAACATCGTCTGGACGACACCCGAGGGCGGCGGCGGGCCCAACTACCCGAATATGTGACACAGCCGTAAGCGAAGGGCCTTGCCGGGGCCGCATAATCCGGTGAGGCTCCGGCTCATGCGCCTGACCTCTCTTCGCCTGCTCCTCTCCGGCTGCGCCCTGCTGGCCCTGACCTCGCCCGCCGCGGCGCAGGACGCGCCGGCCACAGAGCCTCCGCCGCTGTCGGCCGACCCCGCGCCCGATCGCGCGCCGGCGATCGTCGTCGAGCCCGACGAAGGACCCGTCACCGTTCCGGTCGAACCGGCCACGCCGCCGATCCCGGCCATCTGGGCGCCCGCGCCCTTCACCGCCGAAGGAGAGTCCGCCTACGGTCTCTACCTGTCCGGCCGGGTCGCCAGCCTGCGGGGCGAGCAGGACACCGGCGCGGACCTGCTGGCCCGCAGCCAGTCCCTGACGCCAGAGCAGCCGCGGCTGGGCGGCGAGGCCTTTCTGGCCAGCCTGTTCTCCGGCGACATCGACGCCGTGGTGCGGCTGACGCCCTTCGTCTCCGACACCCCGCTGTTCGCCGGGGCCGGACGTCTCGCCAGCGTGGTCCAGACGCTGCGGGACGGCGATGGCGCGACCGCCCTGACACTGCTGCGCGGCGAGCCCTTCCCGGATCCCTACGGTCCGGTGACCACCTACCTGCTCCCCGCGGTCGCCGCGGCCGGCGGCGACTGGGACACGGCCCTTCGCCCGGTCGAGGTTCCGACCAGCGAGACCGCCGGCCTCGTCCTGCGCGATCAACGGGCTCAGCTTCTGGAAAGCCGCCGCCGCTTCGCCGAGGCCGAGGCCGAATACCGGGCGCTGCTGGCAGCCCCCGACGGCGCGCGCGTGTTCCGCGTCCACTACGGCGCCTTCCTGGAGCGGCAGGGTCGTCGCGACGAGGCATTGGCCGTCTACGCGGCGGCGCTGGCCGGCGACTCCCCGGACCCGCGCGCGCTCGTCGCCGGGCGGCGCATGCGCAACGGAGGACGGCCGCCCGCCGCGCCGGACCTGTCGCAGATCGCCTCCGACGCCCTCGCCTTCGCCGCCATGGAGACCAGTCAGGTCGACATCCACGAGCTGTCGGCCATCTACCTGCATTTCGCCTCGGCCCTGCACCCGGACGACAGTCTCACCCTGCGTCTCGCCGAAAGCCTCGACGAAGCCCAATACGACGCCGCGGCGCGGGACGCCTTCGCGCGGGTCGGACGCTCCAATCCGATCGTCTACGCCAGCGCCCAACTCGGCCTCGGTGTCAGCCTCGCCGAGCAGGAACGCCACGACGAGGCTCTCGAGGCCTACCTCCGCGCCGACGCCGCAGCGCCGGACCAGGTGATCGTGTCGCAGATGCTGGCCGGCCAGTATTTCAATCTCGGGCGTTTTGAGGAGGCTCTGGCGGTGCTCAACCGCCCGACCGTGAACACGGCCGGTCAGTCCGTCGATGTCCGCTTCGATCGCGGCCGTACCCTGGAGCGGCTCGGCCGGATCGAGGAGGCCGAGGCCGAACTCTGGACCGCCCTGCAGATGGCCCCCGACAACCCGGTGATCCTGAACCACCTCGGCTATCTCTGGGTCGACAGCGGCCGCCGCGTCGACCAGGGGGCCGAGATGATCGCCCGCGCCTTCGCTGCCGATCCACGCAACGCCAACGTCCAGGATTCGCTTGGCTGGGCCCAATACCGGCGCGGCCAGTACGAGGCGGCTGTCGAAACCCTCGAGCAGGCGGTGGCCAAACAGCCCGCCAACGCCGAGATCAACGACCACCTCGGCGACGCCTACTGGCAGGTCGGCCGCTTCCGCGAGGCCGGCTGGCAATGGAATCGCGTGCTGACCCTCGAGCCCGAACCCGAACGCCGCGCCGAGGTCGAGCAGAAGCTGCTCCGTGGCCTGCCGGGCCCGCCGACCACCGGCAGCCAGCCCTGAGGCATGGCTGAGCGCGCGGCCCTTGCCCCGGCCAAGGTCAACCTGTTCCTCCACGTCGGCCCGGTCGACGCCGCCGGCTACCACCCGCTGGCCAGCCTCGTCGCCTTCGCCGGCATTGGCGACCGGGTGACGGTCCAGCCGGCCGACCGCCTGTCCCTGACCGTCGAGGGCCCGTTCGCGGCCGGGCTGGAAGGAGGCGACAATCTCATCCTCCGCGCCCTCCACGCCCTCGGGGAGGCCGTCGGTCTCGGCGAGCCGCCGCTGGCTGTGACTCTCGACAAGCGCCTGCCGATTGCCGCCGGCCTCGGCGGCGGCTCGTCCGACGCGGGCGCCGCGCTCAAACTGGCCCGCGACGCTCTCGACCTCTCCCTCGATGACGACGCCCTGGCTGAAATCGCGGCGGTCGTCGGCGCTGACGGCCCCATGTGCCTGCACGCCCGCACCGCCTGGGCCGAGGGCAGGGGAGAGCGGTTGACGCCCGAGCCACGCCTGCCGCCGCTCCCCGCCATGCTCATCAACCCGGGCGTCGCCTCGCCGACGGGCGAGGTCTACCGCGCGTACGACGCCGGTACCCCGGCCGCCGCCGACCGTCCCCCGCCGCCGTCCGCATGGGACGTCGCCACCGTGATCCACTGGCTCGCCGGGCAGAGGAACGACCTGCAGGCCGCCGCCGTCCCCCGCGCCCCCGCCATCGGTGACGCGCTGACCGCCGCCCGGTCCGCTCCGGGCGCCCGTCTGATCCGCATGTCCGGCTCGGGCGCCACCGTCTTCGCCCTGTTCGAAACCCCCGCCGAAGCCGCCGACGCGGCGGCCCGTCTGACCGGGGATCACCCCGGCTGGTGGATCGCGGCGACGAGCCTCGGCTGACCTTGCCGCCTTTAACGGTCGGCCAACCGGTGTTGTGTAGGGTCGTGGCATGGACACGCTGACCCCTGCTCAAATCGCCGCCTTCGAGGCCGTGCTGGCGCGGGTCACGCCCGACGATCGGGCCCGCCTTCACGGGCTCAAGGACGCCGCCGCCGAGGCGGCCGCCGCCTCCGCCCCGCACTGGGACTTCGACCAGCCCGCCCATCGCGCCGAGGAGGCCCTGCGGGCCGCGTTCGGAGAGGCCCTGAGCGACGATCACCGCCGCGCCCTCGTCGCCATCTGGGCGCTGGAGATGCCGGCCCGGGTTCCCGCCGCCGACCTGCCGCCCGCGGTGATGGAGCTCTATCCGGAATGGATCGGCCGCCTCGCCGACTTCCTGATCGCCGCGGCCGACCCCTACGACCGCGATTTCTGGGCCAAGGACGTGCGCATGTCGCTGGTTCTCAGCGTCCCTGGCGCCCGCACCCAGATGATCGACCTGTCCTCGCCCATGGGCCCGGGTCAGGTGCTGCGCCACGCCCGCGAGGGCTGGGGCTGGTCCGTCATCCCCGCCTATGCCGCCGCCCAGGCCTGGAAGCCGTGGCTGGAGGTGCACACCGAGAGCCGCGAACTCGGCGACTTCAACGAAGCCGGCTGGGACCGCGCCTGGGCCACGGCCGCCGAGATACTCAAGCGTCGCCCCGAGATGGCCGGCATGCTCGGCTCGTCCTGGTTCTACGACCCGCCGCTGGAGCAGATCAGCCCGCGCCTCGCCTATCTCCGTCTCAACCCCCTGAAGCACGGCGCCTTCATGGTTCATCAGGGCCCCGGCGAGATCCACACCCAGCGCGCGGCCACATCGTCTCCCACCCGCGCCGCCCTGATCGAGAGCGGCGAATACACCGCCCGTTCGTGGATCGTCGCCTGGCCGCGAGCCGCGCTGATCCGGTGGGCCGATGCGCGCAAGGCCGAAGCGATTGCGGAAGCGGCCTGACAGCGGCTGTTCCCTCTGCTAGCTTCCCGTCCGTACCGTAGGGAGAACCCCATGAACGTCCGCTCGAAATTCGCCATCGCCGCCGGCGCTGTCGTGCTTCTGGTCGCCGGCGCGGCCGCCGCCAAATCCCTGTCGGACTGCTGCTGCAAGGACGACTGCTGCGACAAGATGACGGCTCCCCAGACGCTGGCTCCGGCGCCCCAGGCGGAATAGCCGACAGCCGCGGGTTCAGGCGCGAATCTGCTCCCACGCCTGGCCTATCGGCAGCACCTCCAGCCCCGCCGCCTTCGCCAGCCGCAACACCCGGTCCAGGTCGTCCGGGGTGCAGCCATAGTCCGTCGGCCGGTCGCTCACATCGTGCCCATAGGCGGTCAGCCAGCCGAGGCGCTCCGCCGCCTCCGCCATCAGCCCTTCGATGTCGTAACCGGGCAGCCGACGGCTCTCCAGCCCGATCGACCGGATCAGCGCCCGGTCCTCGCGCCCGGCATTCACGCCGTCGCGCACCCCCCGCGCCAGATCGAACCGCGCCCGCACCATCGCCTTGGCCCCGACCGTCGCGTCCCCGAAGGGCCAGGCGAAGGTCGTCATCCGATGGCCGCCCAGACGCTCCGCCACCCAGGCGGCGTTGGCGTCGAGGCTCAGCCGCAGCGCCTCACGGTCCATCCGCAGCGCGCTCGTGTGACCGAAGGTATGGCACCCGACCTCGTGCCCGGCCGCGTGCAGCGCCTGCAGGTGCTCCACCCGGTACTGGTCGCGGTCCATGTTCACGCCGCCGCACAGGCCGCCGCAAACGTAGTAGGTGGCCTTGACCCCATGCTCCGCCAGGATCGGCCCCGCCTCGGTCCAGGCGGTCACCGGAAAATCGTCGAAGCTCAGCGAGAACACGCCCCGCGCCGGCGCGATCTCGACCATGTCCACGTCGAGATACCGCGCGGCCCGCCGACGCATCTGGTCGATCTGCTTCATGGTCAGATCTGTACCCATCGGGCGCTTAAGGAACGTTTTCACGGATTCCTCGAAAGCCTCACTTCGGTTGAAACTGCGGAGCCTCGGCCCTAGGGTCCGCCGCCTTCTTCCCGGGACGAAACAGCCGACCGTGACCACCGAACCGCTCGCCTTCCAGGACCTGATCCTGACGCTTCACAAATACTGGGGCGATCAGGGCTGCGCGATCCTCCAGCCCTACGACATCGAGGTCGGCGCCGGCACCCTGCACCCGGCGACTGTGCTGCGCGCGCTTGGCCCGCGCCCGTGGAAGGCCGCCTATGTCCAGCCCAGCCGCCGCCCCGGAGACGGGCGTTACGGCGAGAATCCCAATAGATTACAACACTACTACCAATACCAAGTGATTTTGAAACCGAACCCGGAGGACCTGCAGGCGCTGTATCTGGGGTCGCTGGCGGCGATCGGGATCGATCCGAAGCTGCACGACATCCGCTTCGTCGAGGACGACTGGGAGAACCCGACGGTCGGCGCCTGGGGGCTCGGCTGGGAGGTCTGGTGCGACGGCATGGAGGTGACCCAGTTCACCTACTTCCAGGGCGTCGGCGGCATCGAGGTCGACGTCGTCTCGGGCGAGCTGACCTATGGGCTGGAGCGTCTGGCCATGTACGTCCAGGGCGTCGACAACGTCTACGACCTGAAGTTCACCAAAGAGGGCCTCACCTACCGCGAGGTCTTCCTCGAGAACGAGCGCCAGCAGTCCGAGGCCAATTTCCACGGCTACGACGTCGATGGCCTCAAGCGCCGCTTCGAGGACATGGTCGCCGAGGTCTCGCGCCTCCTCGCCATGAAGGGTCCGCAGGGGCAGGCGCTGGTCCTTCCCGCCTACGACCAGGTGCTGAAGGCCTCGCACCTGTTCAACCTGATGGACGCCCGCGGCGCCATCGCCGTCGCCGAACGCCAGAGCTACATCGGCCGCATCCGGGACCTCTGTAAGGCCTGCGCCACCGAATGGGTCGAGCAGGAAAGGGCGCGGGCGTGAGCGATGATCGCGTCGTTTCGCTGAAGGATCGCCGGTCCGAGCCCAGGCCGGTCCTCGCCGGCTGCCTGGTCTTCGCCAACGACCAACTGCGGATGCCCATGGAGATGGGGGCGACCAGCCCGGAGTGGACGACGATCGAGCCGATCGAGATTCAGATGGAGGGGCGGTCCGAGCCGACGCCGGTCCATGTCCGCTTCGGCATGATCGACCACTCGCCGGAGGGCAACAGCGGCTACGTCAGCGAGAACGAGCACGGCATCACCGCCCACCTCTACTTCGAGCGGGACCTGTTCCTCGCCTTCCAGTCGGCGGCGTTCTCCTCCGCGCCCCTGACCCTGTTCGTCAACTTCGCCGCCCGCGACGACTCGCCTCCCAACCTGATGCTCGCGATCGAGCGCCGGACCGCCTGATGCCCCAGCTTCTCCTCGAACTGTTCTCGGAAGAAATCCCCGCGCGCATGCAGCAGGGCGCCGCCCGCGACCTCGAGCGCATGGCCGCCGACCGTCTCAAGGCCGCCGGCCTGACCTGGGACGCCCTGACCACCTTCGCCGGCCCGCGCCGCCTGACCCTCGTCGTCGAGGGCCTGCCCGCCGCCACGCCCGACCGCGAGGAAGAGCTCAAAGGGCCGAAGGCCTCGGCCCCCGAACAGGCGCTGGAAGGTTTCCTGCGCAAGACCGGCCTGCCCCGCGGCCAGCTGGTCGAGCGCGACGGCGTCCTGTTCGCCGTCATCAGTCAGAAGGGCCAGTCTACGGCGGCCCTGATCCCCGGGATGGTCGACCAGATCGTGCGCAACTTCCCGTGGCTCAAGTCGATGCGCTGGGGCTCCGGCGCCTTGCGCTGGGTCCGACCGCTGAAGCGGATCGTCGCCCTGTTCGACGGCCATGTGGTCCCGTTCGAGATTGACGGCGTCGCCAGCGGCGACACGACGGAAGGCCACCGCTTCCTCGGCTCCGGCCAGCCGTTCGCGGTGAAGGATTTCACCGACTACCGCCACAAGCTGGAGCGCGAGCGCGTCCTGCTCGACGTCGCCGACCGCAAGCTGCGCATCCTCGAGGCGGCGCAGAAGGTGTGCCACGACCGCGGCCTCGCCCTCGTCGATGACGACGGCCTGCTCGACGAGGTCGCCGGCCTCGCCGAATGGCCCACGCCCATCCTCGGCGACATGGACCCGCAGTTCCTCGACCTGCCGCCCGAGGTGGTGCAGCTGTCGATGAAGACGCACCAGAAGTATTTCGCCGTGCGCGACCCGGCCAGCGGCGCCCTCGCCCCCCACTTCGTCGTCGTCGCCAACGTCGAGGCCACCGACGGCGGCAAGGCTCTGGCCGCCGGCAACAGCCGCGTCCTCTCCGCCCGCCTGAACGACGCCCGCTTCTTCTGGGACGAGGACCTGAAGACCGGGTTCGACGCCTGGAACGACAAGCTGAAGGGCGTCACCTTCCACGCCAAACTGGGCACGCTCGCCGAACGCGTCGAGCGCATCGCGGCGTTGGCCCGCGAGGTCGCTCCGCTGGTCGGCGCGGACCCGGATCAGGCCGAGCTGGCCGCCCGCCTCGCCAAGGCCGACCTCGCTTCGGGCATGGTCGGGGAGTTTCCCGAACTGCAGGGCGTCATGGGCGGCTACTACGCCCGCGCCTTCGGCCAGCCCGACGCCATCGCCGACGCCGTCCGCGACCACTACAAGCCGCAGGGCCCCGCCGACACCGTCCCGACCGCGCCGTTGACTGTCGCCGTCGCGCTCGCCGACAAGCTCGACACCCTCGTCGGCTTCTTCGCCATCGACGAAAAGCCCACCGGCTCGAAGGACCCGTTCGCCCTGCGCCGCGCCGCTCTGGGCGTGATCCGGCTGGTGCTGGAGAAGGGGGTGCGCCTTCGCCTCCGCGGAGACGCTTTCGGCCCGGCGATCACAATGATTGAGCGTGGCGGCAAGGTTCAGCGGCACGTCGACAAGCTGTCGGTGGAGGGGGAGTTCGCGGACTTCTTCGCCGACCGCCTGAAGGTCCTTCTCCGCGACCAGGGCAAGCGCCACGATCTCGTCGACGCCGTCTTCGCGCTCGGCGACGACGACCTCGTCCGCATCGTGCGGCGGGTCGAGGCGCTCGACGCCTTCCTCGCCACCGACGACGGGGCCAATCTGCTGGCTGGCTACAAACGCGCCACGAACATCCTCAGGGCCGAGGAGAAGAAGGGACCGCTGCCGTCCGGAGAGCCCGTCGCCCTGACCGGCGCCCCGGCCGAGGAGACCGCCCTGATCGCCGCCGCCGCCGCCGCCGCGACCGCCGTCGACGCCGCCCTGCAGGCCGAGGACTTCGCCGCCGCCATGACGGCGCTCGCCGCCCTGCGCGCCCCGGTCGACGCCTTCTTCACCGCCGTGATGGTCAACTCCGACGTCGCCGCCGAACGCGACAACCGCCTGAAGCTGCTCGGCCAGGTCCGCGCGGTGATGGGCCGGGTGGCCGACTTCGGGATGATCGCTGGCTGACCGTTCACCTCCCCATGAGCGAAGGCGAATGGGGAGGACAGACCGCGTCAGCGGTCAGGAGGGGGCGGCGCAGGCGGCAAGGGAGCACCGCGCCAATCGCCATCGACCGGCGCCGCCCCCTCCTGATCGTCGCTGGCGCGCCGATCTGTCCCCTCCATCGGCCTTCGCCGATGGAGAGGTGGTCAGCCTTTCAGCACCTTGCGCAGCTGCGGATGCAGTTCCGGGTTCGCCGCCAGGATCTGCCCGCCGGTCATCGGATCGCCATCCTCGTCGATGGTCGTGACGATGCCGCCCGCCTCGGTGACGAACAGGATCCCCGCGGCCACGTCCCACGGCTGCAGATTGCGTTCGTAATAGGCGTCGTACCGCCCCGCCGCGACCCAGGCGAAGTCCAGCGCCGCCGAACCCAGCCGGCGGATGCCCGCCACCCGCTGGCCTACCGCGTGGATGTCCTTGATCGCCTGCGCATGGCCCGTCTTGCCGATGAACGGCAGCCCCGTGGCGACCAGACTTTCACTCAGGTCGCGCCGCCCCGCCACCCGGATGCGCTGGTCGTTGAGGTAGCAGCCCTTGCCCTTCTCCGCCCAGAACAGCTCGTTCATCACCGGGTTGTAGGTCACCCCCGCGACGATCTCGGAATGGCCGTCCGGGGCGGTCCGCTGCAGACCCACCGTGATGGCGAAATGCGGCATGGCGTGCATGAAGTTGGTGGTGCCGTCGATCGGGTCGACGATCCACAGGTGCGACTTGTCGGTGCCCTCGATCAGCCCCCGCTCCTCGCCGAGGAAGCCGTAGCCCGGCCGCGCCTTCATCAGCAGTTCGTAGAGGGTGTCCTCGGCCTTGATATCGGCGGCCGTGACGAAGTCGCCCGGGCCCTTCCTCGACATCTGCAGGTTCGACACCTCGCCGAAGTCGCGCAGCATCGGCCGGGCGGTCTTGCGGACCGCGTCCATCATCACTTGCAGCAGGGCGGAGGCGAGGGCCATGGGTCGGGTACCTGTCGAAGCAGCCTAACGATAATCCGTCATCCCCGGGCTTGTCCCGAGGACCCATCTGTCAGAACGCACGACCCGAAGGCCTGACGCACGATGCCCGAACCTGAACGGTACGACCAAGCTCAACGATGGGTCCCCGGGACAAGCCCGGGGATGACGGCGGGTCGGGATCAGTCCGCGCGGCGGACGTATTCGCCGGTGGTGGTGTCGACGACGATCTTCTCGCCGACGCCCATATAGGGCGGGATCATGATGCGGACGCCGTTGTTGGCGATGGCCGGCTTGTAGGACGACGAGGCGGTCTGGCCCTTCACCGTCGGCTCGGTCTCGACCACTTCCAGCGTCACCTGATCCGGCAGCGACAGGCCGATCGGACGGTCCTCGTGGCTCTCGATGACCACCTTCATGCCTTCCTGCAGGTAGGGGATGCGCTCGTCGCCGACCCAGTCCTTCTGCAGTTCGATCTGCTCGTAGTTCTCGTCGTTCATGAACACCAGGGTGTCGCCGCCGTCGTAGAGGTAGCTGTAGTCCTTCTGTTCCAGCGTGACGCGCTCGACCTTGTCCTCGGACCGGAAACGCTCGTTCAGCTTGTTGCCGGTCTCGAGGTTCTTGGCCTCGACGTTGGCGAAGGCGCCGCCCTTGCCCGGCTTGACGTGGCTGGCCTTGGTGACGACCCACAGGCCGCCGTTCACTTGCAGGACCATGCCGGGCTTGATGGTGTTGCCGTTGATCTTCATCGGTGTCTCGGAAGGGTTGGGGCGCAGCCCTGACGGCGCGCGCGACGGGGCTCCCTAGAGGAAGCCGCGTCTTCCGGCAAGGCGGGCGGAGGCGGAGGGGGCCCTCAGTGCACCGTCGGCCGGCCCTCGGCCTTCTTCTGCACCAGGTTGGCCATGTGGGTGCTTCGGCCCACCGGGGCGGCCAGCTTGCCGGCGCGGGCGTCGATCTTGCGCGCCTCGTGGGCGAAGGCCGCGGCCAGTCCCGCCGACGACATCGCCGCCCCGATCTGCAGCGCCCGTCCGGCCGGCCGCATGGCGATCCAGACGGCGTTCAGCGCCTGCGCCGCCGCCCACAGGGTCATGGCCACGCCCCGCTCCCGGCTGGCCGGGGCGTTCCACACCCGCACCGCCGACAGGGTGGTGACCGAGAACACCGCCGGCAGGATCAGGCTCAGAGGCCCGCGCGGCCGTTCGGTGATCGGCGCGTCGCCCTCGGCCAGTTGACGCGGCCGGGCGCGCACGGTCCGGCTGGCGAACACCGTCGCCGCCAGCGCGAACCCGACGGTCAGCGCAATCCCCAGCGCCACATGGCCCGGGTGCCGCCCCTCGGCGTTGAGGAAGTCCGTCGCCGCCTCGCGCGCGTCGTCCAGGGCGTTATCGATGCTCATGGCCGGGCTCCCTCTCAGTCGGGAGCGGAATGGACGGGGGAGGGGGCTAGTTCCCCGTCGCGCTCCTGTCCGGCGCGATCTCGGTCATCGCCGACTGCAGGTAGTTCTGCTCGCCCAGCTGTTCGATCAGCTTGTGCTGGGCCTCGAGGAAGTCGATGTGCTCCTCGGTGTCCGCGAGGATTTCGGTCAGGATCTGGCGGCTGATGAAGTCCGAGGCCGCCTCGCACTGGGCGATGCCGGCGAGCAGGGTGTCGCGCCCGCCCAGCTCCAGCGACAGGTCGGCGCCCAGGCATTCGACGGCGCTCTCGCCGATCTTCAGCTTGTGCAGGTCCTGCAGATTGGGCAGGCCGTCGAGGAACAGCACCCGCTTGATCAGCTTGTCGGCGTGTTTCATCTCGCCGATCGACTCGTCGTAGATGATCTGGCCGAGGTGTTTCAGGCCCCAGCTTTCGAACATCCGCGCGTGCAGGAAATACTGGTTGACCGCCGTCAGCTCGTTGGTCAGCACCGCGTTGAGCGTGCGGATGATTGCGGGGTCGCCCTTCATCGTCGTTCTTTCGTCCGCGGTGCGCCCGTCGTCTGACGGTCTGAATCACCCGCGCCTGTCCGCCGTAATTAACACGGAAACAGGCCTTGTGTTCACCTGCGAACACTTCTCACAACATTGAAAATGCGAATGAATCTCCCCAAGGGAGATCGGTCGGCCTATTCGGCGGCGAGAGCGAACGACTGGCGCGTCTGGTCGATCATCTCGCGCATCTCGCAGACGCAGCGGGCGCACTGCGGACGGCACTGGTGACGGTCGAACACGTCCTTCGGACGCGTCGCGCCCGCCTCGATGGCTCGGGCGACGTCACGCTGGCAAAGGCCGTTGCAGTTGCAGACGTACAAGGGTGCGAACCCGCGAGAGATTGCGAATGGTTCGCTATAGCAGCCCAAATGCGGCGAATGCAAGTCGTTCGCACGCCGCAATCGCAGTGGCGTGGTGCGTCAGGTTTCGACTGTTGTCGGTCCCGGGGAACTCTGGTCACATGCCCGCAGGGGTTGGGAGGCAGGCATGGGGTACCGCGTCGCAAGGCTCATCCGGGACGGGCTGGTCCTGCTGACGCTGGCCTGTCCGGCAGGGGCGCTCGCCCAGGAGCCGGCGACGCTGCAGCCGGTCGGTTCCGAACAGGCCCTGCAGGAGATCGTCGCAGCCGCCGAGGGCCCCGACTGCGACGACGATCCCGCCCTTTGTCCCAAGGTCGAGCCGGCCGCGTTCGACGACCAGTCCGAGGTTCAGGAGATCGTCGTCACCGGCGCCCGCGCCGCTGCGCCGAGCATCACCAACAACCAGGAGGTCGGCGTCGACGAGGGCGACGTGGTCAAGGCCCGGGGCGACACCCTCGTCATCCTTCGCCGCGGCCGCCTGTTCACCGTCACCACCGCCGGCGGGCGTCTGCGCCTCGTAGACACCATCGAGGCCTACCCGACCGGCGTCGACGCGAGGCACGACTGGTAGGACGAGATGCTGGTCTCCAGCGACCGGGTCATCGTCATCGGCTACAGCTACGGGCGCGGCGGCACCGAGATCAATCGCTTCCTGATGGACGCCGCCGGGCGCCTGACCTTTGAGGACAGCCACCACCTGCGGTCCAGCGACTACTACTCCTCGCGCAACTACGCCTCCCGCCTCGTCGGCGAGGAACTGGTCGTCTACACTCCGGTCGCGACCGGCCCCTCCGCCGATCCGCTGGAGATGACGCCGAGGCTGAGCCGCTGGCGTTCCGGCGACGACGATGAGCCCGGGGGCATGCGCCTGCTTCGGGCCGAGGAGGTCTACCGCGCGCCCGGTTTCGACGTTCCTTCGCACATCTGGACCATCCATACGGTGATCCGCTGCGACCTCTCGGCCCCGGAGCTGACCTGCCGCGCCACCGGCATCCTCGGACCGGACTCGCGGAATTTCTACGTGGCGCCCACGGCGGTCTACGTCTGGATGTCCGAGAGCCGCTGGAACCTGCCCAGGGGCACGGAGCCCGAAGCCTGGCTCTACCGCATCCCGCTCGACGGCGGCGCACCCCAGGCCGCGGCGACCCGCGGCGTCCCCATCGACCAGTTTTCCTTCCGCGAGGACGCCGACGACGGCCTGATCAACGTCATGGTCGTGTCGGACGGCGACGGTGAGGGCATGTGGGGGGGCGAAGGCGCGCGGGGTGAGGCGGCCTTGCTGCGCCTGCCGTTCGAGCGGTTCGGCGACGGCGAGGATCCGCTCGAGGAAGAGGACTACCGCATCCTCCCGGCGCTTGAGGGTTCATGGGGCGCCCAGAACCGCTTCGTCGGCAGGCACCTGATCTACTCGTCGGCGATCCACTACGAGCGGTCGCACGACGACGAGGCCACGCCCTATGAGGAGGGACGGCTCACAGTGGCGCCACTCGACGGCGGGCCGGTCGTGCGCTTCACCATCCCCGGGCGGATCGGCCGGATCGAGCAGATGGGTCCCGACGCTCTGGCGGTTTCCGGCGACGAGGACGTCTTCTTCACCACCATCGAGCTGCAGACGCCGCGTCCGACCCTTTCCGACCAGTTCGTCATGATCGGTTCGGAGGAGACGGAAAGCCGCAGCCACGCCTTCTACTACCGGCCCGACCCGTCCAGCCCCGACGGCGCCCAGGGTGTGCTCGGCCTGCCCGTCACCCGCCCCCTGCCGCCCGGTCGTCCGATCGGCATGCGCGGCTCGCTGGAGACGATCACCTATCTGCGCCGCGACCCCGCCGGCCGGCTGCGCGAGCTCGGCTCGCTCGACGCGGGGCTGGTTGCGGAACGGGTCGACGACGGCTGCGTCGCCTCCTGCGTCGACTGGTACGGCGACGCCCGCCCGATCTTCCTCGGCGGCCGCATCTTCGCCCTGCTGGGCTACGAGGTCGTCGAGGGGCGGGAGAGGGCCGGCCGGATGCGAGAGCTTCGCCGCATCGACATGACCCCGCCGACGCCGCCGGGGCCACGCCCCTATTATCTGGATTATTGACCCGGCGGCTCTTCCGCCGCACTTCCCGGGCATGGCCAGAGAACCCGTCGTCCCGCCGCGCCCGCCCTGCCGGCTGTACCTGATCACCCCGCCGGAGATCGCGGACCTCGCCGCCTTCGCCCGCACGCTGGAGGCCGCTCTCGGCGCCGGGGACGTGGCCGCGCTGCAGATCCGCCTCAAGCCGGCCGACGATGCGGCGATCGTGGCGGCCGTCGAGGCGCTCGCCCCGGTCGCCCGCGCCCGGGACGTGGCCGTCCTGCTCAACGACCGGCCGGATCTGGCGAAACGGACCGGCTGCGACGGCGTCCATATCGGCCAGGGCGACGCCTCCCTGGCCGAGGCCCGGCGTCTCATGGGGCCGGACGCGATGATCGGCGTCACCTGTCACGACAGCCGCGAGCTGGCCATGGACGCCGCCGAGGCCGGGGCCGACTACGTCGCCTTCGGAGCCTTCTTCCCGACCGGCACCAAGGAAACCAGCCACCGTCCCGATCCGGAGATACTGACCATCTGGCAGGAGACGATCGAGACGCCCTGCGTCGCCATCGGCGGCGTCACCCCCGCCAACGCCGGCGGTCTGGCCCGGGCGGGAGCGGATTTCGTGGCCGTCTGCTCCGCCGTCTGGAGCCATCCCGAGGGCCCCGCCGCGGCGGTGCGGGAGTTCAATCAGGTCCTCGCCGAAAGCGCCTGACCTTCAGGGGATATTAGGAAGCGGCGGGCTAAGGAAACCGCAAGACAAGGCCGCTTCCCCGGAACCCAGATGCTCATGAGCCGCGCGCTCGACCCGTCCGAACCGGTTACCGCCTCCGGGGCCGCCGCGAAGCCGCGCGCTGAACTTCCGGTCGCCGTCAACAGCGCCATGGCCTTCTTCCGTGAGCCGCTGGCCCCGATCTTCACCGCCGTGGCCGTGCTGGTCCTGGTCGTGCTGGCCATCCAGTTCGCACGCACCGCCGGTCTCGTCGCCGCCCTCTGGGGCGCCGGCGGGCTGGCCACTGCGGTCTGGCTGCGGAACGCCCGCGGTCCGCTGTACGATCTTTGCTTCGGCGGGCTGCTGGCCACCGGCATCGCCGCCGGAGAGCTGCTGGCGGGCAACACCTACGGCCTGACCGTCCTGTTCACCGTCACCAATATGGTCGAGATCACCACGGCCGTGCTGCTGGCGCGCCGGTTCGCGCCGACGCTCAATCTGGCGACCGTCGACGGCGCGTGTCGATTCCTTCTCGCGGCCGCCGTGGTCGCGCCACTTCCAGCCGCGGCCCTGACCGCCGGCGCCCTGTATCTGATCAACGGCGCCGATCCGTTCGAGGGCTTCCAGACCTGGTGGTTCGGCCATGCCCTCAGCATCGCCGTGATCGGTTCCTTCGGACTGTCCCTGACCAGGCGTCACCTGGTCGCGCTGCGCCACCCGG
Organism: Brevundimonas sp.; assembly: GCF_035626535.1. Classification (GTDB taxonomy): domain Bacteria; phylum Pseudomonadota; class Alphaproteobacteria; order Caulobacterales; family Caulobacteraceae; genus Brevundimonas. The sequence goes on along the minus strand of NZ_DASPNO010000022.1, from coordinate 9,074 downwards.
TCCGCGCCACCGAGGCGGCCGTGCTTCTCGCCCTGCTGGTCGCCGTCTGCGTGGGCGTGTTCTTCCTGTCCGAGGTGCAGATCGGGTTCGTCGTCATTCCGGTGCTGATCCTGTTCGCGGCCCGGTTCCGCGTGCTCGGCGTCTCGACGGCCCTCGTGATCGTCGCCATCACCGCCGTCGGCGGGGCCATGGTCGGACGCGGGCCCTTCGTCCATGCCGGGCCTGATCTCGCGGACCAGGCCCTGCTGGCGCAACTGATGGTGCTTCTCGGCTGCCTGCCGATCCTGCTCGTCGCCTCGCTGCTGGAAGAGCGCGACCGCCTGTCGGACCGCGCCAAGGCCGGTCAGGTCCGCGCCGAGCAGGCGTCCGAGGCCAAGTCGCGCCTGCTGGCCAACGTCGCCCACGAGATCAAGAGCCCGGTCGGCGGCGTCATCGGCATCGGCGAGCTCTGGAAGACCGGACAGCTCGGGGCGATCACCCCGACCCAGGCCGAGATGGCCGAGATGCTGGTCAAGACCGCCCGTCAGGTCGAGGCGCTCGCCCACGACCTGCTCGACGTGGCCCGCGCCGAGTCCGGCGCCGTCAAGGTCGAGCTGCGCCCCACCGACGTTCCCGGCGTGCTCGAGGATGTGCGCCGTTCCACCGCCCTCCGCCCCGAGGCCGCCGGCATTCGCCTGCACGTGGTCAGCGAGGGCGACGGCCTGATCGCCCTGGCGGACTCCCAGCGCCTGACCCAGGTCATCGCCAACCTGGCCTCCAACGCCGTCAAATACGGCGGCTCCGGCGGGCTGGTCGTCTTCCGCGCGAGCAGGATCTACGACGGCGTCCGCATCGAGGTGATAGACCGCGGTCCCGGCCTGTCGGTCGAGAAACAGGCCCAGCTGTTCGAACCCTTCAACCGCCTCGGTCTTGAACGCTCGACGGTGGAAGGCCACGGCATCGGTCTGGCGCTGGCCAAGCGTCTGGTCGAGCTGCAGGGCGGCACGATCGGAGTGGTCTCCACCCCCGGCGAAGGCGCCGCCTTCTGGGTCGAGCTCCCCGCCGCCTGACAAGCCGTCGCCGCGCCGGTCCGACGGACCCTTTTGGCTGTTTGCGGCGTTCCGTCGCGCGACGGAAGGCGCATCGACGAAGCGCTGCCACGGATGTAGCCCCTGTCGCGATCAGGGCTAGTCACAGGGGTCTGCCGTGGAATTCGATGCGCTGCTGCTGTCGCGACTGCAGTTCGCCTTCACCATCGCCTTTCATATCCTGTTTCCGGCCTTCACCATCGGTCTGGCCGCATTCCTCGCCGTGCTTGAGGGCCTGTGGCTGGCGACGAAACGCGAGGTCTTCAAGACCCTCTACCTGTTCTGGGTGAAGGTCTTCGCCATCAGCTTCGGCATGGGCGTCGTCTCCGGCATCGTGCTCAGCTACCAGCTGGGCACCAACTGGAGCGAGTTCATCCGGCTGACCGGCGGCGTCATCGGCCCGCTGATGGCCTACGAGGTGCTCACCGCCTTCTTCCTTGAGGCCTCCTTCCTCGGCGTCATGCTGTTCGGCTGGAAGAAGGTCGGGCCGCGCCTGCACTTCCTGGCCACCGTTCTGGTCGCCGTCGGCACCACCATCTCGGCCTTCTGGATCCTGTCGGCCAACAGCTGGATGCAGACGCCGCAGGGCTTCGAAATCCTGCCCGACGGCCGTTTCGTGGCGACCAGTTTCGTCGAGGTGATCTTCAATCCCAGCTTCCCTTCGCGCCTCGTGCACATGCTGATGGCCGCCTTCCTGACCACGGCCCTGGTGGTCGGCGCCGCCTCGGCCTGGCAGTTGCTGCGCGATCGCGAGCAGCCGGAAAGCCGCATCGGCCTGACCATGGCGGTCGGTCTGCTGGCCGTGGTCGCGCCCCTGCAATTGCTGGCCGGCCACTGGTCGGGAGAGGTGGCGAAGGAGCACCAGCCGATGAAGCTGGCCGCCATCGAGTCCTACTGGGAGAGCAAGGCCAACCATCCGCTGGTGCTGTTCGCCATCCCCGACCGTGCGACCCAGTCGAACCATTTCGAGGTCGCGATCCCCGGCGCAGGGATCATCGTCGCACCGCCGGACGAGGTCGTGCAGGGTCTCGACACGGTGGCGCGCGAGGACCAGCCCCCCGTCTTCCTCGTCTTCTTCGCCTTCCGTGTCATGGTCGGGCTCGGCCTGCTGATGATCGGTCTCGGCCTGTGGGGCGCGTGGCTGGCGTGGCGCAGGAAGCTCACCGACAACCGCCTGTTCCTGAAGTTCGCCGTGGCAATGGGACCGGCCGGCTTCGTCGCCGTCATCGCCGGCTGGATCGTCACCGAGGTCGGCCGCCAGCCGTGGGTCGTCTACGGCGTGTTGCGTACCGCCGACGCCGTCTCGCCGGTGACGACCGGCTCGGTCGCCACCTCCCTGCTGATCTACATCACCGTCTACGCCGTGGTTTTCGTCGCCGGCGCCATCTACATCCTGCGCCTGCTCGAAGAAGGACCGGGCGCCGGCCGGGTCGAGCCGTCGCCAGAAGGCCAGCGCGCGCCCGGGACGCCGCTCGCCGCCGCCCCGAACGAAGCGCCGGGAGGTCCGAAATGAGCCTCGATCTTCCCCTCATCTGGGCCGGGCTGATCGCCGTCGCGGTGCTGCTCTATGTGCTCCTCGACGGCTTCGATCTCGGCGTCGGCATCCTGTTTCCGTTCTCGCACTCGCGCGAGGACCGGGACGTGATGATGAACACCGTCGCGCCCGTGTGGGACGGCAACGAGACCTGGCTGGTGCTCGGCGGGGGAGGGCTGCTGGCGGCCTTTCCGCTGGCCTATTCGATCCTGATGCCGGCCTTCTACCTGCCCGTGGTGATGATGCTGGCGGGGCTGATCATGCGCGGCGTGGCGTTCGAGTTCCGCTTTCGCGGCCAGCGCCGCGGCCGGCCGTTCTGGACCGCCATGTTCGGCTTCGGCTCGATCCTCGCCGCCTTCGCCCAAGGCCTGATCCTCGGCGGCTTCATCCAGGGGGTCGAGGTGGCGGACAACCGCTTCGCCGGCGGGACGTTCGACTGGTTCACCCCCTACACCCTGCTCGTTGCGGTCGGGCTGGTCTGCGGATACGCCCTGCTCGGCGCGGCGTGGCTGATGTGGAAGACCACCGACGCCCTGCACGGCGACGCCCGCCGCTGGGCCCTGTTCGCCGGGGTGCTGACCGCGCTGTTCCTGCTCGGGGTCAGCCTGTCGACCCTGGTGGTGCATCCCCAGGTCGCCGGGCGCTGGGGCTGGACCGGCGCCGGATTCGATCCCGCGCAATTTCTGCCGCTCAGCGTCGTCCCGCTGGCCGGGGTCGCCGGTCTGGCCACCGTGGCGCTCGGCGTCGCGCGCCGGTCGCACGTCTGGCCGTTCGTCGGCGCCGTGCTGGTCTTCCTGTCGGGCTATGCCGGGCTGGCCACGGGCTTCTTCCCCTATGTCGCCCCCTATGCGGTCGACTTCCGCGAGGCCGCCGCGCCCGACAACGCGCTGGCCCTGATGCTGTTCGGCGCCGCCTTCATCCTGCCGCTGATCCTCGCCTACACCGCCTGGGTCTACTGGGTGTTCCGCGGCAAGGTCACGCCGGAGGCCGGCTATCATTAGGATCGAACCACCCCCGGACCCCGACGAAGCCTCCGGCCCGCTGTGGAAGCGGCTGGCCTGGTTCGCGGGCCTCGCCGTCGCCGCCTCCGCCGTCACCGCCGCGGTGGCCTATGCGCTCAGGGCCTTGCCGTTCATGGGCTGAGGCGCGACAGTCCGCACCATGATCATCGCAGCCTCCGCCGCCGCCCTGTTGTTCGCCGCGCCCCAGACGGCGCCCCAGACGCCGCCCGGCTCCGACATCACCAGCAGCCTCAACAGCGGTCCGCCGCGCCCGGCCGAATACCTCGCCCCGCCGCCTGAGCCGGTTGCGGCCCCCGCGCCGACCCCGTCTGCCGCCACGCCCGCCGCCGCGCCTCCAGCCACGACCCGTCCGGCGGCCACGCCGCCGCCGCCCGCTGCAAGGCCCGCGGCCGCCCCCGCATCCACGCCGCCTCCGTCGCGGCCCGTGACGGCTCCGCCCGCGGCCTCGACGCCGGCCCCCGCTCCGGTCCGCCCCACGCCCGCCCCGACGCGCCCGGCTCCGGCGCCTGCTCCCGTGACGCCCGCTTCGGCCGCCACGGCCCCAGCGCCCGTCGAGCCTCCGCCCCCGCCGTCCGCTCCCGCCGTCACCGTGCTCGACGCCGCCGCCCGCGCCGCCCTGCCGTTCACGGTCGAGCTTCCGGCCGGGTTCGAGATCGTCACCGGCCGCCCCGGCCCGGACTTCAGAATCTACACCATCCGCCGCGGCGAGCGCTCGTTCGCCATGGTCTACGCTGGCCCCGCGTCGCAGTTTCCGATCTACAGCGGCGAGGTGCTGGAAGCCGGCGGCCGCGCCTCCGTGGTCTCGTCCGAGGACGGCGTTCGCCACGCCCGCGAGCACCTGTTCCAGCGCGAGGGCGCCACGCCGCGCGAAATCCACGTCTGGACCATGAGCCTTGAAGGCGCCGACCGCACCCTCGCCGAGCGGATCGCCCAGTCGGTGGACGTCCGCTAGCCTCGCCTCACGTCCGCATCGACCGCGCCCGGCCGCACCCCGCGCCGGCCCGCGAAGACGAGCACCTCCATGCCCGGAGCAGCCGCCCAGCGCCGCAGCGTCGACTGGTAGGGCTCGCGCCGCCAGTCATGCGGCCGCGCCGGATCGGACTCGACGATCAGCCGCGCCGCGCCCTGTTCGCTGTGCAGCACGAAGCCCGCAGCCGTCGGCTTCCGCTCGGGCCCAAGCGCGTCGGTCAGCAGCCACAGGCAGTTGAACACCCCGCAGTCGTCCGGCCGGGTCTCATAGACCGCGCAGCCGCCCGCCCTCGAGAAATGCCGGCGCCACCTGCCCGCCGGCTTGTCCAGCGCCGTCACCCCCATCAGCTTGCGGCACAGGCCGCAGGCGCCGCAGCTCTTCGCCGGAGGGTTCAGCTCTCCGACCACACCGCCAGCTCGTTGCCCGCCGGGTCGCGGAAATGGAAGCGCCGCCCGCCGGGGAAGGCGAAGATCGGTTTGACGATCGTCCCGCCCGCCGCCTCGACCCTGGCCTGCATGGCCTCGAGATCGCGCGCGAACAGCACGGGCAGGGGCGCCTTCACGCAGTCGGACTGGGCGTCGAACCCGCCCTCCAGCCCCTCGTCGAAGGCCGCGTACTCCGGTCCGTAGTCGATGAATTTCCAACCAAAGGCCTGGCTGTAAAAGGCCTTGCTGGCGGGCAGGTCGCCGCCCGACAGTTCGATGTAGTCCAGCTTTCCGTCTTCACGCATGGGTGATGCTCCATCCGGGTCGCCGCCGACCTTTCGGGCTTGCCATGACCGCCGGGCCCACGCAACCTGCGAACCGTTCGCAGTTTATGGAGTCGGCGATGATCGTGCAGATGACCGGGAGCGCTGCCCTCGCCCGTCTGCTGCGCGAGGACCGCCCGACCTCACAGCACCTCGCGCCGGCTCAGGTGCGCGAGGGCCCCGACGATCACCACCATCCCCAGGCCGAGCCCCAGCCCCAGCGCCGTCTGCACCCGCCACGCCTCGGTGGCCAGCATGTTCACCGGCATCTGCCACGGGAAGAAGACGCCCTGTTTCGCTGACGTCGCCACCACCGAGAAGAAGGTCCCGCCGATCCCCACCGCCAGCGCCGGCACGAAGCTGGCGTAGCGCAGGGCGACCCACAGCTGGATAGCGATCATCAGCACCGCGGCGAGATAGATCCTGCCGAACAGCCCGGCGTAGAGCGCCAGCTCGAACGGCCCGGTCGGCGTCAGCCGGGGCTTGATCGCCGCGGCCAGCGTCACCGCGCCCCAGGTCATCGCCAGCACCGCCGCGCTCATCACTGCGACCACGGCCAGCACGCAGACCACCTTGGCCGCATACAGCCGCCAGCGGGGCAGGGGCAGGGCCCGCAGGTGATCCCACGACTTCGGTCCGTGCTCCATGTGGGCCGCCAGCGCCGTCAGCGCCGTGACGCTCATCGGCAGCATGAAGAAGGCCCACACGCCAGCCGCGTTCATCGTCCACATGCCCCACGGCATCGGCGCCTTGCCGCGCAGAACCATGAAGAAGAGGAAGATGGCGATCAGCGACGGCGCCGCCACCGCCAGCAGGGCGGCCAGCGACCGGTTCAGCTTGCGCGCCTCGACGAACAGCGGCGCGAGAAAGGGGGAGGCGGACATCAGGCGAACTCCGGCCGGGGTTTGGCGGTGGCGGCGGTTGGGGCGGGCGGCGACACCTCGCGGTAGATGCCTTCCAGCGAGCGTGACCGCGCGCCGATCGCGAACACGGCGATGTCGGCCTCGATCAGGGCCCGGTTCAGCGACGCCGAGGCGGTGCGCGCGTCCTCGCCCGGCTTGAGTCTTGCGACCAGTCCGTCGTCGGTCGGCAGCACGTCGAACCCGCGCGCCCCGGCCAGGGCCGTGGCCCGCACGGCGTCGTCGGTCTGCAACGCGATCTCGGGCGCCAGGTCGGCCTTCAGCCGCCCCAGTTCACCCTCCAGCACCAGCTTGCCGTGGCTGAGGATGCCCACATGCGTCGCCGTCTGCTCGATCTCGCCCAGCAGGTGGCTGGACAGCAGCACCGTCGCCCCTGTGCGCTCGGGCAGGGCTCTCAGGAACCGGCGCATGTCGGCGATGCCGTCCGGGTCCAGCCCGTTGGTCGGCTCGTCCAGCACCAGCACCGGCGGCGCCCCGAGCATGGCCCGGGCCAGCCCCAGCCGCTGCCGCATGCCCAGCGAATAGTCCGACACCCGGCGCCGCGCATGTTCGGTCATCTCGACCACCTCCAGCACCCGGTCGATCTCGCTCTTCGCCAGGCCGAGCAGGCTGCGCGTCAGGTCCAGGTTCTCGCGTCCCGACAGATTGCCGTAGAAGCCGTGCGCCTCCAGCAGCGCCCCCACCTTCCGCGCCGCCCCGATCCGGTCCCGCCCGATGTCGACGCCGCACACCAGGGCCGATCCCTCACTCGGCCGGATCAGGCCCAGCAGCATCTTCAGCGTCGTGGTCTTGCCCGCGCCGTTGCGGCCGAGGAAGCCGTAGACCGCCCGGTCCGGCACCGTCATCGACACGGAGTCGACGGCCAGATGGCGTTTGAAGCAGCGGGTCAGACCGCGGGTTTCGATGGCGGCGGGCATGGTGCTGCGCTCTCGTGTCGTTTAACTCTTACATAAAGTTGCAAACGTCGCGTCTTTAAGTCAAGATTAAAGATCAGACAGCCTTTCCCGCCCGGATTCCCCCGCCATGAGCCAGACCGACACCGCCCGCTTCCGCCGCCGCTGCGCCCAATTCCGCTGGCTGGCCGTGTTCATGGTGGTCAGCGTCGGCGCCCTGCTGGCGTTGATCCATGTGATCGCGCCCGGCATTCTGATGGCCCGCGGCGACTACACCGGAACCCCCACCAGCTGGCTGGCCCAGTTCGTCTGGGCCCTGCCGACCGCCTTCTACCTGTTCGCCGTCTGGTCGATCGGCGCGGCCATGGGCCAGCTTTCGAAGGGACGGCTGATCCAGCCCACCCTCGTGCACGCCCTGCGCCGGGTCGGCATCGCCCTCGGCCTCGGCGGACTTCTCAGCGTCTTCGGCGTCACCAACCTGATCCGGCTGGTCGAGAGCGGCCGTGGCGGCTGGGCCTATTTCGACGTCGCGGGCATGACCCTCGGCATGATCGGCGGGGCCCTGTTCCTGCTCGGCGGGGTCATGGAGCAGGCGGGCAAGGTCCAGGCCGAGCTGGACGAGATGATCTGATGCCGATCCGCGTCACCCTCGACCGTCTCATCGTCAAAAAGGGCCTCAAGGCCCGCGACCTCGCCGCCGAGGTCGGCCTCAGCGAGACCCAGCTGTCCCTGTTCCGCTCGGGCAAGGTCAAGGGCATCCGCTTCCGCACCCTCGCCAAGCTCTGCGCCGCCCTCGACTGCAAGCCGAAGGATCTCCTCGACTACGACTTCGACCCCGCCGACCTGCTGGCGGAAGAGGAGGGGGCGGATCCATAAGCTGCAGGAAACGAGCGAATGGCCACGCGCCGGAGACCGCTCCCGATCCATTGCGGACGCTCAGTTCTCCGCTGCCGAGTGGTCAGAGGAGCGCCAAAGCCGACCATCGATGTCGGCAGGCTCTACGTTCACGGGCGCGAGCTTGCGGGGGCCACGGCGATCGTTGGTACGGGCCGCGGGGCTTCTCAGGGATCAGCGGTCCGGCCGCTCCACCACTCTGACGAAGCTACTGTCGAGGACGAGCACAAACATCTCTTCAGCTTCCGCCGCCGCCCTTTCGTCGACGACCTTGAGGATGGCGGCCTGAGGCATTTCGTGGCCCAGCTGATCTGTGCCGACGACCTTGTACCGGGAAGTCGGATCAACCGTGATGCACTCGGCGTCACCCTCGAACCGCGCCCCGAGCTCAGGCTCGTTTCCCGCGAGCGTGTCGATAAAGGCTGCCCTTAGAGCCCCTTCGGTGAGGCACACCACTGGTCCCTTGGGGAAAGTCACAATGGAATCAGGCTCGATCTGACGTGCCGTCGCAATCTCCGGATCGCGGAGTCCTTCCGCATCACGGCCGTTGGAGGGGTCGCACGCCGCCAACATCAATGCCGACGAAGCCAGGACAATGATTCGCACGTCGGGTCCGCCCATCACCGGAAACTAGACGAGGCTGACAGCCTTGAGAACTCCCCCCGCGCGAGGCGCGGCTGGACACTGAGTGAAGGTCTGCTGGCGACATTGGAACGGCGGCGGGGTCCCGCTAACGGAGGGTGAACGTCCACTCCCGACCCGTTGCGGACCTTCGCCACCGCTGTATCGTCAGCCATGGCTTCGATCCGCGCAGCTTCCGGTCCACCAACGCCCTCGGGACACCTGCACCACTCTCGAACGCGCCCGTTCCTGATTATCGACTCAGGCTGGCCGACCAATCCGCATGAACTGAACATCGACAATACGTTGCTGCTCCCCTGCGCCGAGGGACGAGTCCTTTCCCGGATCGAACTTATGTTGCCGAGCCGTCGATGGACCGGAGAGCGACTTACGGAGCCATTCCCG
>NZ_DASPNO010000021.1:0-15466 GCF_035626535.1 Brevundimonas sp. | reverse complement strand
GTGGCGGTTGACGATGTGCTTGACGATGGCGAGGCCGAGACCTGTGCCGGAGCGTTCGCCGCTCTTCTGGCCCTCGACCCGGTAGAACCGTTCCGTCAGCCGCGGCAGGTGCTCGCGCGCCATGCCGGGGCCGTGATCGCGCACCGTCACCGCCGCGTAACGAAGGCCGGGCTCGCGATCCGGCGTGACCAACGGAAGCCGCGTCGCGCCGTCGCCCCGGTTGCCGCCCGACCAGGGCGCGGAGGCCTGCTCCAGCGTCACGGCCGGCTGGATCACGACATCGACGACATCCCCGGCGGCCGAATATTTGATGGCGTTGTCGACCAGGTTCTGGACCACCTGCACGATCTCGTCGCGGTCGCCGTGGACCGGGGCCTTGGCCGCCCCGCCTTGAAGCACCACGCGAACCTGGCGCTCTGCCGACAGGACGCTGACGGCGTCGATAACGTCCGAGGCCGCTCGGGCCAGATCGACACGGCCCGACGGCGGGATGTGCTCGTTCAGTTCGATCCGGCTCAGGGAGAGCAGGTCGGCGACCAGCCGGCCCATTCGCTCCGCCTGCGCCGCCATGATGTCGAGGAATCTGTCGCGCGCCTTGGGGTCGTCGCGGGCGTGGCCTTTCAGCGTCTCGATGAAGCCGGACAGGGAGGCGAGGGGGGTGCGCAGTTCGTGGCTGGCGTTGGCGAGGAAATCGACCCGCATCAGCTCCATGCGCCGGACCTCGGTCTCATCGCGCAGCACGACCAGCGCCAGCGACCGGCCGTCCGCGGGCGGCAGCGGCCGGGTCAGGGCCCGCCAGTGCCGCGTCTGCGCCCCGACGCCGGCGTAGTCGGTGGTCCGCTCCAGCCCGCCGAACAGCGCCTCGTCGACGGCTTCCAGCACCGCAGGATCGCGCAGGGCCGAGACCAGCAGCCCGCCTTCGCGCGGAATCCTGAGAAGCTCGCGCGCCGCCGCATTGGCCAGCATCACCCGCCGGTCGCCGATGTCGTCGGCCTCGCCGCCCGAGACCACCAGCACCGGATCCGCCAATCCCTCGAACAGGCTCTCCAGCAGGTCCGGATCCGCAGTGGACCGATCCGGCCCGGCGTCGGAGGCCGCCGCCTCCGCCCGCGTCCCCGCGCCCGGCCGCCGGTTCACCGCCCAGGTCGCCAGCGCCACCAGCGCCGCGCCGGCCAGCAGCGGCCACGCCAGTTCGGGTCGCAAGGCGGCCAGTCCCAGCAAGACGGCGATGGCCACCCCGGCGCTGGCCCCCGCCGTCCACAGACGTGAACCAGCCTGCGGCGCGACGGGCGAGGGCGAGACATCGTAGGGCATTCAGGGTTCCGGTCGGGGTTCGCCGCCTTCTATCCCGCGAACATGACACGGAATTCACGACAAAGGCACGGATGGAGGCGCGGCCGGGTGTTGTCAAACACCCTTTACAGACCTACCAATGCCGAGACGTACCGGAGTCCGGGGGAGGGCATATGACAGCGGCATTGACGCTTGAGGGGGTCAGCAAGCGCTACGGCGACTTCCAGGCCGTCCGCGACCTCAGCTTCCAGGTCGAGAAGGGCTCCATCTGCGGCTTCCTCGGCCCGAACGGGGCGGGCAAGACCTCGACCATTCGCATGATCCTGGGCCTGCAGCCGGCGAGCGCGGGGCGGATCACCATTCTCGGCGCCGACGACGGCCGCAAGGTGCGCGACCGCATCGGCTTCCTCCCCGAGGAGCGCGGCCTCTACAAGAAGATGACGCCGGTCGACGCCATCGCCTTCTTCGGCGCCCTGAAGGGCCTGCCGACGGGCGAGGGCCGCCGCCGGGCCCGCGAGATGCTGGACGCCCAGGGCCTCGGCGCCTCCAAGCGCAAGAAGATGAAGGAGCTGTCCAAGGGCATGTCCCAGAAGGTGCAGCTGATCGCCTCGGTCGTGCACCGGCCCGAGTTCGTGATCCTCGACGAGCCCTTCTCGGGCCTCGACCCGGTCAACCAGCAGGGGCTGGAGGCGATGATCCGCGGCCTCGCCGCCGACGGCGCCACCGTGCTGTTCTCGACCCATGTGATGCAGCACGCCGAGCGGCTGTGCGACAAGGTCGTGTTGCTGGCCCGGGGCAGGAAGGCCTTCGAGGGCACGGTGGCCGAGGCCCGCGCCACGACGCCGCGTTTCCTCGAGCTGGAGGGCGAGATCGCGCCGGAACAGGCGGCGGGGCTGCCCGGCGTCAGCGGCGTCGAGATCATGTCGGACGCCGGCGGGGTGCGCGTGCTCAAGGCCGCGCTGGTTTCGGGAGGCCGGGGGCAGGACGCGCTGAAGGCCGCCTTCCTGAACGGCCTCGACGTGCGCCGCTTCGAACTGCGCGAGCCGAGCCTGCACGACGCCTTCATCGGTCTGACCGGCGACAACCCCGATCAGGACCAGTCCGTCAAAGCCGCGGAGGCCGCCCGATGAAACGCACCCTGCTGATCGCGCGGCGCGAGTTCGCCGCCTACGCCAAGACCGTCGGCTTCTGGCTGTCGCTGCTGGCGTTTCCGCTGTTCGCCGTGCTGGGCGGCGCCATTCCGATCCTGATGAAGACCAGCGAGCCGATCCGCGAGGTGGTGGTGCTGGAGGAGGGGCCGCAGGCGTCCGGTCTCGCCGCCGCCGTCCAGAGCGCCCTGCAGCAGGAGAAGGACCGCCGCGACGAGCGCCGCCGCCAGGCGGAGGCCGAGGCCGAAAAGGCCGGAGGCAAGCCCGGGGCCTCGGCCGCCGGGGCCGCCCTGAGCCAGCTGGACGGCCTGAAGATGACCATCGTCACGCCGCCGGCGGACCTGGCGGCCTCCGCTCCCGGAGAGGCGCGGGAGCAGCTCGTTCGCCGCTATCTCGGCGAGGAGGTTCCGGAGGCGCAGCAGCTCGACTCGGTCGTGCTGCTGGACCGGATCGACGGGAAGCCCAGCGCCCGGGTGTGGACCCGGCGGGCGTCGGACGGCTCGGTCGGCAATTTCGTCGAGCGCGCGCTGAAGGAGACCAGCCGGCGCGAGGTCTTCCAGTCGGTCGGCATCGACGTGGCGGTGGTGGAGTCGACCGACCGTTTCGAGCCCGAGGTGAAGACGCTGTCGCCGAACTCGGCCAGCGGCGGCGAGACCTCGTTCCGCGACGAGTTGCCTGGCATCATCGGCCTGCTCTCCGGTTTCCTGCTCTGGTCGCTGATCATCACCGGAGCCTCGATCCTGCTGAACAGCGTGATGGAGGAGAAGTCGAACAAGATCCTCGAGGTGCTGCTGTCGTCGGCCTCGGCGACGGAGATCCTGACCGGCAAGGTGCTGGGCGTGGCCCTGCTGACCGTGACCGTGCTGCTGGCGTGGGGCGGGATTGGCGCGGCGGGGCTGATCGCGGGCCTGCCGCAGTACGCGCCGATGATCGGCGAGGTCCTGATCCACAGCGGTCTGCTGTTCTATTTCGCCATCTACGCCGTCGGCGGTTATCTGATGTACGCGGTGCTGTTCGCGGCCATCGGCGCCTTCTGCGAGACGCCGCGCGACGCCCAGACCCTGATGGGGCCGATCATGATGATCCTGGTCGTGCCGCTGCTGGTCATGCAGATGGCGATCCGCACCCCCGATGCGCCGATCGTCCAGATCATGTCGTGGGTGCCGTTCTTCACGCCCTTTCTGATGAGCGCCCGCGCGCCGTCGGAGCCGCCGCTGATCGAAATCGTCGGCACCATGGGCGGCATGTTCGCCTTCGCCCTGCTGATGGTCTGGATCGCCGGCCGGGCATTCCGGGCGGGCGCCCTGTCGGACGTGAAGCTGAGCTGGAAGGCGTTCGCGAGCGCGATCGGCCGGGGGCGCTAGGCCCCCGCCGGGGACCCGGCGCGCCGGCCGCGGAGCAGCGCCGTCAGGAAGGCCAGGGCGAAGGCGAGGTGGACCACCAGGAACATCCTGGCCAGCTCGCGCGCCTCGCCCGTCGCCACGCCGTGGACGTCGTTGAGCGCGACGGCTCCGAAGCCGACGGCGTTGGCGACGAGCACGGTCCGCAACCAGTCTCCGGGAGGAGCGCGACGCGACAGCGCGTTCAGCACCGCGATGCCGAGGAATGGGCCGCCCAGCAGCCTCAGCAGGGCGAGAAGTTCCGGCGAGGCGTCCGCGGGGACCGCGCCGACGCCGAACTTCAGGGGCAGGACCATCAGCGCCAGGCCGATCATGGCGAGGTAGAGAGACGATATCGTCAGCGTCCAGCGAGCCATCAGAGCCTCTACGTCTTCGATCCGGGGACCCGCAGCATAGCGGGCGCGGCGAGGGGCGGAAAACCCGGCGGCGGACATGAAAAAGGCCGCTCCGGTTCCCCGGGGCGGCCTTTGATCTTCTGTTCGGACGTCGGCTTTAGCCGCGGGCCGGACCGGCGCCCGGGACGCGGGGCTTCGGCGGCGGCAGCAGGCCTTCGCGCTGGGCGCGCTTGCGGGCCAGCTTGCGGGCGCGGCGCACGGCCTCGGCCTTCTGGCGGGCGCGCTTCTCCGAGGGCTTCTCGTAGTGCACGTGGCGCTTCATCTCGCGGAAGCTGCCTTCGCGCTGCATCTTCTTCTTGAGGGCCTTCAGCGCTTGATCGACGTTATTATCGCGAACGAAAATCTGTACCAGGTTGAACTCTCCTTTGGCCGCCCGCCGCGTCCTGTGAGGGAGACGGGCAGACAAATAAAAATCTTCCTCGGCGAACGGGGTCCGCGAGTGAAGGCGGGCTGATACACGAGCGGCCCCGCGCTGTCCAGATCGTCGCGGCAAGATGTGAAGGCTCGAAACGCCCGCCCGACGGGCTTATGCTGGCCGGATGACCGAGGCGCCACACCTGTCGAACGACCCGCCCAAGGGTGACTGGGCAGACCGCATGGAGCAGACGGTGCTGGACGCCGCCGTCGAGCGCGCGCCGGCGCTGGGCTGGAACGGGCGCATGGTTCGGGCGGCCTGCGAGGCTGAGGGGCTGTCGCTCGGGGACGAGGAGCTGCTGTTTCCCAACGGCGCGCGCGATCTGGCCGCCCTGCTGTCGCGGCGGCACGACGACCGGGCGATGGCGTCGCTGGCGGAGATCGATCCGAAGTCGCTGAAGATCCGCGAGCGAATCGCCCGCGCCGTCTCGGCCCGGATGGAGGCGGGGGTCGCCGATCTGGAGGCGACGCGCCGCTGCGCCGCCTTTCTGGCCCTGCCGACCAATGTCGATCTCGGCCTGCAGCTCGCGTGGGAGACGGCCGACCTGCTGTGGAACTGGGCCGGCGACACGGCGACGGACTGGAACCACTATTCCAAGCGGGCGATCCTGTCGGGCATCCTGATCCCGGCCCTGACCCTGCGCTGGTTCGACGGGCGGGAGGCGGCGGAGGCCTTCGTCGCGCGCCGCATCGACAACGTCATGGCCTTCGAGAAGTGGAAGGCCGGCAAGGATTTCGACGCGCCGCTGCGCAAGGTGGCAGACACGCTGAGCCGGGTGCGGTACGGGGCGAAGAGTTAGTCGCTTCGGGGGGAGGCCGCATGCTGAGTCTGGTTCTGGCGTTGCTGGCGGCGCCGCAGGAAACGCCCACGATCCAGGTGCAAATGACCCGCCCCGGCACCTATTTCGAAGGCTCGGTTCTGCCGATACAGGATTGCGCCGACAGGTCTACTGAGATGGCGCACTTTGTCATCGCCGGACAGGCGATCGAGATCCCGAAGGCGTCTGTAAAGGTTTTCTTGCCGCGAGAGCTGAAGTTCGCTGGAGAGCCACCCCACGACTTCGAGACCGCAGAATTTCTTCTGCCCGCCAATGCCGGGTGCGCTGAAGCATCGACGGAACTCGCGGTTCTGAGCATCGCCTCTGGGACGCCGTCGCTTCCCCACGGCCTGATGCTGGGCGGGCCTCGTTTTGCGCCGGACGAGGAGGTCTTGCGGTGGCGCGACGAGGGGGGCTGTCATACGGGCGACCTACACGTGTGGTGCACTGGCGGACTTCGGGAAGAGCAGCGGTTTCCAACGCTGGTCCTGATCTCCCGCACAGCGACGTCCCGCGACGGGGGGCCGCTCTTCGTCGCGTGTGACATGGAGGAGGGGTTCGAGTTCGAGAACCCGGCCTCCACCTACGTGCCCTGGGAACATCTGGTGTGCGTGATCTACGGCAACCGTGGGGAGATGCCCTACTCGGCAAGACTGGGCGTCAAGCCGCTCGTGAACGAGATGCGAGCCGCGGACGACGCTATCCAAGACATCCTTGACCGCGTCTTGAAGCCCTAGAGCGACTTCACCCGGTTCACATGGCCCATCTTGCGGCCGGGGCGGGCCTCAGCCTTGCCGTAGAGGTGGAGACGCATGTCGGGCTTGCCAGACAGCGTCTTCCACTGCTCGACCTCGTCGCCGAGCAGATTGGTCATCTCGACGCGGGCGTGGGCCGTCGTCGGGCCCAGCGGCCAGCCGGCGATGGCGCGGATGTGCTGTTCGAACTGGTCGCAGACGCAGCCGTCCTGGGTCCAGTGGCCGGTGTTGTGGACGCGGGGCGCGATCTCGTTGACCATCAGCTCGCCGCCGCCGAGATCGAACAGTTCGACGCCGAGCACGCCGACGTAGTCGAGGCCCTCCAGAATGGCCCTGGCGATGGCCCTGGCCCGCTTCTCCGTCTTCGTATCGACCGCGGCGGGGGCTAGGGTGGTCTTCAGGACGCCGCCCTTGTGGATGTTCTCGCCCAGCGGATAGACGGCGATCCTGCCGTCGCGGCCCCGGGCGGCGATGACCGACAGCTCGCGGGTGAAGTCGGCCCTGGCTTCAAGGATGGCGGGGCGCTCGCCGATTGCATGCCAGGCGTCGGCGGCCATCTTCGCCGAGCGGATCCAGACCTGACCCTTGCCGTCGTAACCCTCGCGCCGGGTCTTCAGCAGGGCGTGCGTCCCGAGGCGTTCCAGACCGGCGATCAGATCGTCGAGGCCGTCGACCGGGGCGAAATCCACGGTGGTGGCGCCGACGCTGTTGAGGAAGGTCTTCTCCTCGACCCGGTCCTGGGCCACGGCCAGGGCCTTCGGTCCGGGGGCGACGAGGGCGCCGCCCTCGGCAAGGGTCGCCACCGAGGCGGCGGGGACGTTCTCGAATTCGAAGGTCACCGCCTGGGCCACCCGGCCCAGCACGGTCAGGGCCGTCGGGTCGTCATAGGCGGCGACGATCTGGCCCTGGGAGACCCGCCCGGCGGGGCTGTTCTCTTCTGGATCGAGGATGACGACATTGAAGCCGAGCCGCGAGGCCGCCTGGCTGAGCATCCGGCCCAGCTGGCCGCCGCCGAGGATGCCGATGGTCGATCCAGGAGGAAGCGGCGTCACTCAGTCCTCGACCGTCTCGTGGACCGCTTCGGTCTGGGCCTCGCGGAAGGCAGCCAGCCGTCCGGCCAGCACCTCGTCCGACAGCGCAAGGATCTGGGCGGCGAGGATGCCGGCGTTCCTCGCACCGGGCTCGCCGATGGCCAGCGTGGCCACGGGCACACCGCCCGGCATCTGGGCGATCGAGAGCAGGCTGTCCATGCCCTTGAGGGCCTTGGATTCGACAGGCACGCCCAGCACCGGGAGTTCGGTCATCGAGGCGGCCATGCCGGGCAGGTGGGCGGCCCCGCCGGCGCCGGCGATGATCACCTTGTAGCCCGCGGCGCGCGCCCCGGTGGCGAAGTCGAACAGGCGTTTCGGGGTGCGGTGCGCGCTGACGACCTTCGCCTCCCAGGCTACGCCGAGCCGGTCCAGCGCGTCGGCGGCGTGCTTCATCGTCGGCCAGTCCGAGCGGCTGCCCATGATGATCGCCACGGGTGGCGTTGCGGTCGTCATGAGTCGCAGCCCTTTCCGACGAAAGCGGCGCGATACAGGACTCGCGTTGCGCCCGCAACCGACCGCGTTAGGCTCGGAACCGGCCGGAGCATGGTGAGTCGCTGGCCGGGGAGCTTTTTTCGCCTGTGACCGACGCGGCCGTCATCGACCCCATCGCCGAGATCGAGCGGCTTCGCGCCGAAGTCGAGACCCTGCGCCGTCGCGCCGAGGCGGCCGAGGCGGCGGCCGATCACGACGTGCTGACGCCGGCCCTGAACCGGCGCGGCTTCGTCGCCGCCATGAGGAGCGCCATGGCCTTCTGCCAGCGCCATGACGTGCCCGCCGTGCTGCTCTACCTCGACCTCGACGGCTTCAAGGGCGTCAACGACAGCCTCGGCCACGCCGCCGGCGACGCCGCCCTGGTTCATGTCGCCGAGATGATGCGCGCCAATCTGCGCGAGTCGGACGCGGTGGGGCGGCTGGGCGGCGACGAGTTCGGCTTGCTGATGCTCAACGCCGGTCTGGAGGAAGGCCGCGAGAAGGCCCGCAAGCTGGCCGCCGCGCTCGAGGAGGCGCCGTTCGAATGGGAGGGCCGCTCGGCCGGCCTCGGCGGCTCGTTCGGCGTCCGCGCCTTCGCCGCCCACACTGATCCGGAAGTCTGGCTCGCCGAAGCCGACGCCGCGATGTGGGTGCGCAAGAAGGGGCGCTAGAGCCCGCTTACGGCGGCGGAGTCCGCACGGTGACTACCCCGTCAGCCGAGATGTCGAAGGCGGTCAGATCGGCGCCCAGAGTCAACGGCCCGTCGTAGGTCTCGCGCGTCTGGTCGATCAGGTCCGACATCGGCGCCCACTCGAAGCCGCCGATAGCCGGGCGCACGATGTGACTGTAGACCGCCATGCCGGGGCGAGCGGCGGCGAATATCCGGCCAGCCTCGCGCGGACGGGTGTGGGTGGCGAGAATGAGGGCTACGCCGGGTACTGCGGCTTCCGCCTCGTCGCTGGCAAAGGCCACCTCGTGGATCAGGAGATCGGCGCCCTCGGCGAACCGGACGACGGCTTCGCTCGGGCGGGCGTCGCCAGAGATGACCACCGACCGCCCCGAGTAGTCGATGCGATAGCCGAATGCCTGATCCACCGCTCGCCCGTGGTCGACCCGGAAGGCGGTGACACGCAGACCGTCCAGGTCATGGACCACGCCCTCGTGGTCAAACTCTTGAGCCGCGATCCGGCCGCCGGCGGGAGGCAGGCCCTGGGTCAAGCGGTATCCGATGTCGGCGGCGAACGCCTGCTCCAGGCTGGCCGCCATCGCCACGGTCCCCGGGGGGCCCACGAGGCGGAACGGCTCCGAACGGCCGCCATGGGCGCCGCGCAGCCAACCCGTAAGCCAGAGGTCCGGGAGTCCGACGACGTGGTCCGAGTGCAGGTGGGTGAGAAATGTCGCTGTCAGGGCCGAGCCGGGAACCTCCAGCTGCAGGAGGCGGATCGTCGCCCCCCGACCGGCGTCGAACAGCAGGACCTGTCCTCCGGCCTGGACGAGGGTCGCCGGACCGAATCGGTCCGCCAGCGGAGGCGGGGCGCCGGTGCCCAGCAGCGTCACCGTGATGACGGGCTCCTGCGCCCTCGCCGGGTCCGCGAGAGCGGCTCCATGGACGGTCAGAAGGCACGCAAGGGCGAGGAGGAGAGGGCGCATGTGTGCCTTGCCTGAACAACCGTGTTCCTCAGCCTAGCACGTTCGCCGGTCCGCGCCGTCAGGCGATGATGTCGGGCAGCACGATCGCCTCGATCTTCACGATCTCGTCGCGCAGGATCAGCTTCTTGCGCTTCAGCCGGGCGATCCTCAGCTGGTCGGGAAGCGGCATCCGCAACAGGGCCTCGATGGAGGCGTCGAGGTCGGCATGCTCCTGGCGCAGTTCCTTGAGGCGGGCGTGAAGCGCCCGCTCCTCCTCGGTCAGAAATGGATCGTCGTCGTTCATGTCGGACCCCGGAGCCGGGCTTATACCCCGCGCCGGCTCAGGCCGGAAGGCGTTCGGCGAGCTGGATCAGACCCGACCGCGGCGTCATCGGCGACCACCGGCGGGCGACTGCGATCAAGGCCTCCAGCACCGGCCGCGGCGGACCCGCAGCCGGCGGGGAGAGTCTCTCCAGCGCCGCCAGCAGGCGACGCTCCGCCTCCAGCTCCACGGCCTTGACCTGAAGCCGCACGGCCTCCCGGTCGGCGTCATCGAGATCAGGATTGCGACCCTTGAGTCGGCGCCGGATTTCCCTGAGCGGCGCGACAGCCGCCTCCTGCCAGGCCCGGGCGACATCGCAGGCCGCCTCCAGCGTGTCGGCGTCGGGATCCCGCCCGGAGCGCGCAGCCCAGGCGGCCCAGAGCAGCAGGGGCGCGTTCTGCCCGGCGGCGTCCTGCAGGTGCAGGCAGGCGTCCTCCACGCCGACCGAGCCGTAGGCGTGCACCGCCCAGTCCCAAAGCGGCTCGTCCGGAGTCATTCCTGCGTCGCGGCTTTCAGGCCGGCCCAGCGCTTCACGCCGGACCATTCGAGGCCGAACAGGTCCAGCGCCCGGCCGACGGACTGGTCGACCATCTCCTCGATGGACGCTGGCCTGGCGTAGAAGGCGGGCAGCGGCGGGGCGATGATGGCGCCCATCTCGGTCAGGGCCGCCATGGTGCGCAGGTGACCGAGGTGCAGCGGCGTCTCGCGCACCATCAGCACCAGCGTCCGTCGCTCCTTCAGAACGACGTCTGCGGCGCGGGTCAGCAGGGTGGAGGTCACGCCGGTGGCGATCTCGCTCATGGTCCGTACCGAGCAGGGCGCGACGATCATGCCCATGGTCCGGAACGAGCCCGAGGCGATCGAGGCCCCGACGTCATTGAGCCGGTGCGTCACGTCGGCGCGGCCGGTCAGGTCGTCGGCCGACAGATCGGTCTCCTGCGACAGCGTCAGCAGGGCGGCGCGGGTGACGACGAGGTGGCTCTCGATCCCCAGTTCGCGCAGCGCCTCCAGCGCCCGGACGCCGTAGGTCACGCCGGAGGCTCCGGAAATCCCGACGACCAGACGGCGGGGCTGCGAAGGCGAGGTCCTCCGTACGGCTCCGTTCACATCATCGGCCATATTCGAGTCCAGAGTCGGCGGGTCCGGATAGCCGGCGGGCTCACCGGAAAGTGATTCCACAGCCGGTCAAGCCGGGCGCTCAATCTAGTGGTCCCTTAGACATGGAGGCGCAAGCCATGACCATCGAAGCTCGTATCCGCGAACTGGGAAATCGTCACCGCATGCTGGACCAGATCATCCAGCGCGAAATGACCCACCCGGCGGCGGACTCGCTTCGCGTAAGGGAGCTCAAGCAGCAGAAGCTCCGGCTCAAGGAACAGATCACCAGTCTGGAGGCGCGAGCCCACTAGCTCCGCCTCCCGAATGAAAAGACGACGGCCCCGGAGATGATCTCCGGGGCCGTTTTCGTCAGTCCTTGCGGCCGAAGACCGATTCGGCGGTCGGCTCGGCCCCGCGGCGCTCGCGGGCTTCGGGCACGAACTCCGGCTCGGCCGGCTCGGCGGTCTCCGCGGCGTCGGCGGGCTGCAGGGTGGCGCCGCCCTTCTTGGCGTCGTCCCTCGCCTTCTTCTCGGCGGCCTTGCGGACCAGCTCGTCCAGGGCCAGCTGGCCGACCAGACCCAGCGTCACCGGATCGACCGGCTTGATGTTGGCGCTGTTCCAGTGGGTGCGGTTGCGCACGCTCTCGATGGTCGACTTGGTGGTGCCGAGCAGCTTGGCGATCTGCGCGTCCGTGACTTCCGGGTGGTTGCGCACGAACCACGCGATGGCGTCGGGGCGGTCCTGACGGCGCGACACCGGCGTGTATTTCGGCGCCGGCTTGTGGCTCTTCATAAGCTCGGCGTGGCGGCTGACCACGGCCTGCATGCGGTAGTTTTCGTCGTTCTGGGCCTTGTCCAGCTCCTCGCGCGTCAGCTGGCCGTTGACCAGCGGATCGGCGCCGCGGATGTCGCGGGCCACGTCGCCGTCGGCGATGCCGCGCACTTCCAGCGGATGCAGGCCGCAGAAGTCGGCGATCTGCTCGAAGGTGAGGGAGGTGTTGTCGACCAGCCAGACCGCGGTGGCCTTGGGCATCAGGATGTCGGTCATGAGCGTCTTTGCTTCTTTTTCAGCCCGCTGGCCCGGGCCGGGGCGGGTTCCGGATACGACGGCGCCCGACCTTTCGGCCGGGCGCGGAGGTCACCGATATAGGCCCATTCGCGGCAAAAGAAAACGAAAGCCGACAACGCCATACAGCCAAGGTTCATCCGCGAAGCTGAACAGTGCCTCCACGAACGCGTTGTGCGTCGATGAAAGCCCGATGGAGGGACACATGCTGATCGAAACCCTTGCCGCCATGACCATGATGTCCGGCGGCCTCTCGCAGGAAGCCGCGCCCTACGCGCCGGGCGGCCAGGAACGCGTCGCCCCGCGCGGCGACTACCGCGACAGCTGCAGCGGCGCATACGTCAATCGCGGCCGGCTCTATGCGGACTGCCGGGACCGGCGCGGCAATATCCGCGGCACGTCCATCGAGCTGAACCGCTGCTCCGACTACGAGATTCGCAATGACAACGGCCTGCTGGTCTGCGGTCCGCACCGGGGGACCTATGAGGGCCGCCCGGGCGGCGGCGGCGACGATGAGGGCGGCTGGGGCGGCGGTCGGCGCAACGAGATCACCGTCTATCGCGACGCCCTGTATCGCGGCGCCTCGACCAGCTTCCGCGGCGCGATGCCGAACCTGCGCGAGACGGACTTCAACGACAACATCAGTTCGATGCGGTTCCGCGGCACGTGGGAGGTCTGCACCGACGCCTATTTCCGCGGCACGTGCCGGACGTTCAGCGACGACGTCTGGAACCTGCAGCAGCATGGCATGAACGACCGGATTTCCTCGCTCCGCCCGGTCCGGGGCGGCGGACGCCGCTAGGCCGTCAGCACGATCTTGCCGACGTGGTCGCCCGCCTCGAGCCTGAGGTGGGCGGCCGACGCCTGTTCCAGCGGGAAAGTGGCGTCGACTGGCGGCCGGACCAGACCCGCCGCCACCCACGGCCAGGCCGTTGCTTCCACCGCCGCGATCAGCCGCGCCTTCTCGTCGGCCGGGCGGGCGCGCAGGGTCGAGCCGGTCAGCACGATCCGCTTCATCATCAGCCGCCCCAGGTCGATCTCGGCCCGGCCGCCGGACAGAGTGGCGATGACCACCCAGCGGCCGAACAGCTTGAGCACCGCCTCATTGAGCGCCGCGTAGTCGGCCCCGACCATGTCGAGCACCACGTCGGCTCCGCCGAAGGCGGTGATGGCGGTCTCCAGATCGTCGGCGCGGGCGTCGAGGCTGAGGTCGGCGCCGAGCGCGCGGGCCGCCCTGGCCTTCTCTCCGCCGCGGGAGGTGGCGATCACCCGGGCCCCGGCGGCTTTCGCCATCTGGATGGCCGTAACGCCGATGCCGCTGGTGGCGCCGTGGATCAGCAGGGTCTCGCCGGCCTTGAGGGCGCCGTCTTCGAACACGTTGGTGAAGACGGTGCAGACCGTCTCGGGCAGGGCCGCCGCCTGCACCATGTCGAGACCGTCCGGGACGGGCAGGGCGTGGCGGGCGTCGACTACGGCATGCTCCGCATAGCCGCCGCCGCCGAGCAGGGCGCAGACGCGGTCGCCCACGGCCCAGCGCATCGCGCCGTCGCCGACCTGGTCGACCTCGCCGGCGACCTCGAGGCCGGGAATGTCCGATGCGCCGGGCGGAGGCGGGTAGCGTCCGAGGCGCTGGAAGATGTCGGGACGGTTCACCCCGGCAGCGCGCACGCGGATGCGAATCTGGCCCGGACCGGCGACCGGATCGGGCCTGTCGACGAGCGTCAGGGCCTCGGCCGGGCCTGATCCGCCGGTGATTTCGACAGCCCGCATCGGCTCCCCGTTCTTGCAATCGTCCCTGTCCGGGCGTTCAGATAGACGCTTGCCTGTGGATTGGCCAAGAAGGAGGCGGCGATGTTCGAAGACCTGGAGCCCCGTCCGGCGCGGGGAGCGCCCCTGATCGCCCTGTCGCGCGAGGATCTGGACGGCTATTCGGTCGAGGACCTCAAGGAACGCATCGCCGGGCTGGAGGCGGAGATCGCGCGTTCGCGAGCCGCGATCGACGGCAAGTCGTCGCAACGCAACGCGGCCGACGCCATGTTCAACTTCCGCTCCTGAAACCTTAGTGAATCAGCCGGTTGGCATGGCCGTTGCAGACGGCTCATGCACCGCGCGAAACCGTGCCGGCCGTGATACGGATGCGCCTTGCACATGAGTCTGACCGAGTTGATGCCCAGCGACGACCTCATCCCTTCCCCCGGACGCAACCGGGCGGCCGTCGTCGACGACTTCGCCCGGTCGGAGCTGTTCGACCGCACCTTCCGCGAAGGCATGGAGCTGGTCGAGGAAACCGCGGCCTATCTCGACGGCGACGGACGGCGGGAATCCAAGCTGCTGTCGCGCACCACGGCCCTGGCCTACGCCGGGGAGAGCATGAAGCTGACCACCCGGCTGATGCAGATCGCGTCCTGGCTGCTGGTCCAGCGGGCGGTGCGCGAGGGCGACATGTCGGCGACGGCGGCGTGCGACGCCCGCTACCGCCTCGCCGACCGCAAGATCGACACCGAACCGACCCATCCGGAACTGCCGATCGCCCTGGTCGAGTATCTGGTGCGGGCCGAGAAGCTGTACGACCGGGTCCTGCACCTCGACCGCCGCATGTATCTCGATGCGCCGGAGGAAGAGGCGGTCAATCCTGTGCAGAGCCAGCTCGACCGGCTGGCGGCGGCGTTCAGGAACTAGGCCCTACGGCCCGACGTCGCCGGCGTCGCGGCCGCGGCCGTCGTCGACCGGCTTGGGCAGGCTGACGGCGATGCCGAGGGCGTCGGCCAGCTTTTCGTCGCGGCTGTAGACGTCCTCGCGGAAGGCGACGCGGCCCTGGCCGTCGACGAAGGCGGTCCAGTAGAGCAGGCGCACGGTGATCTCGCGGCCGGTCTGGATGCGCTTGGTCTCGCGGGTGTCCTGGGCCTCGTCGAACTGGGCCAGGAGGGCGGGATCGGGCGACAGCAGCAGGCGGGCGAAGTCGACCGCGTCCTGGACCCGCACGCAGCCATGGCTGCGCTGGCGCATGGCCAGGTTGAAGGCCGACTTGGTCGGGGTGTCGTGCAGGAAGATGGCGTAGCTGTCGCGCAGCTCGAACTTCACATAGCCGAGCGCCGCCGTCGGGCCGGCGCGCTGGATGACCGTGCCGTTCGAGATATACATGTTGTTGGCCGCCAGATAGGCGGGGCCCTTGGGCAGGATCTCGTTGCGGGCGATCGAGGCCGGGACATACCAGGGCGGATTGGCCACCACGGAGGCGAACTGCTTCTCGAGGCTGGGCGTCTGGTTGGCCGGCGAGCCGCAGACGACGCGGTTCGAGTGCACCGGCTTGCCGTCCTTCCAGTAGACCATGATGGCGGCGGCGGTGTTGACCTCGATGCGCTCGGGGGCGAGGTCGCGCTTCAGCCAGCGGCGGCGCTCAAGGTTGAGAGCGATCTGGCGCGCGCGGTCCTCGGCCGAGGCCGAGAGCGAGCGCTGGGTGCCGGTCCCGATGCGTCCGTCGGCGGCGAGGCCGTGGCGCACCTGGAAGCCCTTGACGGCCTCGACCAGCTCGGGACCGTAGAAGGCGCCCATGCCGGCCAGGCGGGC
>NZ_DASPNO010000020.1:0-34067 GCF_035626535.1 Brevundimonas sp. | reverse complement strand
TTGTCGAAGGCTGGAAGCTGGGCAAGGGCCAGACCTGGCGGTTACTCGGCCTGCTGATCGTGCAGTTCCTGATCGCGATGGCGATCGGCATGGCGCTGGTGCTGCTGATCGTCATCGTCGCGATGATGGTGGGCGGCGGCGTCGCGGCGGCCGATCCGGACGCCGTGCTGGCGTGGCTGCAGGGATTGCCCGAGCAACCCGCGCTGTTGGCCGGCCTCGCGGTCGTGTTGCTGCTGCCGCTGGCCTGGGTCCAGGGCTTCTCCCAGCTGCTGGTGACCGCGCCTTTCGCCAGGGCCGTGATGGACCTTGCGGCCGAGCCGGAAACCGCGCCGGCGGCGAATTCCGCTGACACAGCTCCAATGGCCGACTAGATTCCGGCCGATCGGTTCAGGAGGGGACGATGACATTTTCAGCCAGCGACGCGGCGTTCGAGGGCTTCCGCCTCGTCAGACGAAAGCCGATGGCGCTGGTCGCCTGGACGCTGCTGTACGCTGTGCTGAGCCTTGCGGGTCTGTTCGCGATGTCCAGCGCCATAGACCCGCTGGTCGCCTGGGCCGAGCGTATGGAGGGGCTCGAGTCGACCTCGCCGGCGACGCCCGAAGAGGTGCTGGCGGCGTTCCAGGGCCTGGGCGAAGTGATGCTGAGCGTCGCCTGGCTGATCCCGGTCTCGCTCATCGTGGGCGCCATGCTAATGGCGGCGGTCGCCCGGGCCGTGCTGAATCCGCGTGCGGGCGGCTTCGGCTATCTGCGCCTCGGCATGGACGAGCTCAGGGTGTTCGTCGTCACGCTGGTGCTGACCATTCTGATGACCTTCGTCTGCTTCGCGGTCTTCATGCTGATCGGCGTGCTGGCCGGCATCGCCGGCGCCTCGGGCGCGAACTGGATGTGGCTCTTCGTGATCCTCGGCGGTCTGGTCGGCGTCGCCGCGATCATCTGGCTGGCCGTGCGGCTCAGCCTGGCCGTTCCGATCACAGTGGCGGAAAACCGTTTCGCCTTCTTCGACTCGTTCGGGGTCACCGCCGGCCGGTTCTGGCCCCTGTTCGGCATGGCCGTCATCACCATCGTCATGGTGATCGTGGTCCAGTTGCTTCTGGGGATCGTGACGATGCCGCTGGCCCTGATGACCGGTCAGGAAATGTGGTCGTTCGGCGGGCATCAGGATCCCGAGGCGCTCAGGAGGGCGCTCGATATCACCAATCCCTGGATTATCGCCTCCGCCCTCGCCGAGGCAGTGGTCTACGCCCTTACGGTCGGCGTGATGTACGCGCCGTTCGCCGCGGCTTATCGCGACATCAAGGGGCTGGGCGCGGAGACGCCGACCGCCTGAGGCGGTCGGGCCTCCCGACCCTCTCGTAATCGTCGGCCATAGTCGGCCACAGCTTCCGGGGGCTCCATGACGGGCATCGAACTCTACGCGCCGCGCCGGCCTCGCCACCGCCGCACCTGGACGGCCGCGGCGCTCGTTCTCGCGGTGGCCTTCATCATCGTCGGCCAGATCGCCGGGGCCGTGCCCGGCATCATGCTGGGCTTGCTGACGCCGGAAGGGGAGGTGGTCGGCTGGCAGGGGACCGCGTTCACGCTGTTCTCGTTCGCCTTCACGGCCGGCATCGTCATTCTCTGGGTCACCCTGTTCGAACGGCGGGGCCTGGCGGAGATCGGCTTCAACGGCTCGGGGCTGAAGCGATTCCTGCGCGGCTACGTCGTCGGACTGGCGTTCCTCGTCGCGGTGGTCGGGATCATCTGGGCGCTGGGCGGATACCGGGTCGACGCCGGCGGGGCCTTCGCGGCGGCCAGCGTCGGGGCGGCGCTGGTTCCCATCGGCGTCCTGTTGCTCGGCTTCGTGGTCCAGGGCTCCACCGAGGAAATCCTCACCCGCGGCTGGCTGATGCAGGTGATCGCGTCCCGCCACGGCCTGGCCTGGGGCGTCGGCCTGAGCTCCGCCCTGTTCGGCCTGCTGCACGCGGCCAATATCGACCCGTCGCCGGAGCTGCTGACCGGTGTGCTGAACGTGGTCCTGTTCGGCGTCTTCATCGGCCTGTACGCCGCGCGCGAGGGTTCGCTGTGGGGCGTCTGCGGCTGGCACGCCGCGTGGAACTGGCTGCTGGGCCTCGGCTTCGGCCTCGAGGTGTCGGGTCAGGTGATCGAGACCACGCCCCTGATCGTCGACCTGGGCACCCGGACCACCGTGCCGTGGTGGGTGACCGGCGCGGCCTTCGGTCCGGAGGGCAGCGTGGTGACCACCGTCGTCCTGCTGATCGGCACGGCGGTGCTGATCTTCAGGGGCCGCAGCCACGACTTCGGTGTCGTGGCCGAACCCGTCCCGGCCGCCGCCGACTAGGCCCGCTTCTTCAGCGCGGCGACCCGCGCCTTGCGGCGCTCCTCGTGCCGGTCCAGCACCTCCTTGAGGTATTTGCCGGTCCAGCTCTTCGGATTGGCGGCGACCTGTTCGGGCGTGCCGACCGCGACGATCTCGCCGCCGCCGTCGCCGCCCTCGGGGCCGAAATCGAGCAGCCAGTCCGCCACCTTGATGACGTCGAGATTATGCTCGATCACCACGATGGTGTTGCCGTTGTCGACCAGCTCCTGCAGCACCTCCAGCAACTTGCGGGTATCCTCGAAATGCAGGCCGGTGGTCGGCTCGTCGAGGATGTAGAGGGTCTTGCCGGTGGCCCGTTTCGACAGCTCCTTGGATAGCTTGACGCGCTGCGCCTCGCCGCCTGACAGGGTCGTCGCCGACTGGCCGACCTTGACGTAGCCCAGACCCACCCGGTTCAGGGTCAGCATCTTGTCGCGGATCGACGGCACGGCCTTGAAGAAGCTGGCGGCCTCTTCGACCGTCATGTCCAGAACATCGGATATGCTCTTGCCCTTGAAGACGATTTCCAGCGTCTCGCGGTTGTAGCGCTTGCCCTTGCAGACGTCGCAGGTGACGTAGACGTCGGGCAGGAAATGCATCTCGATCTTGATCAGGCCGTCGCCCTGGCAGGCCTCGCAGCGGCCGCCCTTGACGTTGAAGCTGAACCGGCCGGGCCCGTAGCCGCGCGCCTTCGATTCCGGCAGGCCGGCGTACCAGTCGCGGATCGGCCCGAAGGCGCCGGTGTAGGTCGCGGGGTTCGAGCGCGGGGTCCGGCCGATCGGGCTCTGGTCGATGTCGATGACCTTGTCGAACAGCTCCAGCCCCTCGATCCGGTCGAACGGGGCCGGGGCGTCCGAGGCGTTGTGCAGCCGGCGTGCGGCGGCCTTGTAGAGGGTTTCGATGGTGAAGGTCGACTTGCCGCCGCCGGACACGCCGGTGACGCAGGTGAACAGGCCGCCGGGGATCTCGCCGGTGACGCTCTTCAGATTGTTGCCGGTTGCGCCGCTGATCTTCAGCATCCGCTTGCGGTCGACGGGGCGGCGGCCTTCAGGCGGCAGTTCGATCTCGCGCTCGCCGGTCAGGTATTTGCCGGTCAGCGAGTTCGGATTGGCCATGACGTCGGCCGGCGTGCCCTGGGCGCAGACCTCGCCGCCGTGGATGCCCGCGGCCGGCCCCATGTCGATGACGTAGTCGGCCGTCAGGATGGCCTCCTCGTCGTGCTCGACCACCAGCACGGAATTGCCGAGGTCGCGCAGGCCGCGCAGGCTCTCCAGCAGGCGGGAGTTGTCGCGCTGGTGCAGGCCGATCGAGGGCTCGTCCAGCACATAGAGCACGCCGGTCAGGCCCGAGCCGATCTGCGACGCCAGACGGATGCGCTGGCTCTCGCCGCCCGACAGCGTCCCCGAGGCCCGTGACAGGTTGAGGTAGTCGAGACCGACGTTGTTCAGGAAGCGCAGCCGGTCGGTGATCTCCTTCAGGATCCGCCGGGCGATCTCCATCTGCTTGTCGGTCAGCTGGCCGTCGAGGGCGGTGAACCATTCGTGGGCGTGTTTGATCGACAGCCAGGACACCTCGGCGATGTCCTGCCCGGCGATCTTGACCGCCAGCGCCTCGGGCTTCAGCCGCTTGCCGCCGCAGGCCTCGCACGGCGTCTCGGACTGGAACCGGCCCAGCTCCTCGCGCACCCAGGCGCTATCGGTCTCGCGCCAGCGCCGCTCGAGGTTCGGCAGCACGCCCTCGAACGCCTTGGTCGTCTCGTAGGTGCGGGCATTGTCGTCATAGGTGAATTTGATCTTCTCGCCGCCCGAACCGTGCAGGATCACCTGGTGCGACGTCTCCGGAAGCTCGCGCCACGGCTTGTCCATCGAGAAGCCGTAGTGGCGGCTCAGCGACTGCAGGGTCTGGGTGTAGAGAGGCGACGGACCCCGCGACCACGGCGCGATGGCTCCCTTGTGCAGGCTCTTGTCGCGGTCCGGCACCACCAGGTCGGCGTCGAAGGCCAGCTTGACCCCCAGACCGTCGCAGACCGGACAGGCGCCGAACGGATTGTTGAACGAGAACAGCCGCGGCTCGATCTCGCTGATGGTGAAGCCGGAAACCGGACAGGCGAACTTCTCCGAGAAGGTCAGCCGGCGGGGCTCCTCGCCCTCCGGCGCATTGGCCCATTCCGCCACGGCGATGCCGTCGGCCAGTCCCAGCGCCGTCTGCAGGCTGTCGGCGTAGCGGCCCTCCAGCCCCGGCTTGGTGACGATCCGGTCAACGACGATGTCGATGTCGTGCTTGAACTTCTTGTCGAGCGCAGGCGCGTCCTCGATGGCGTAGAATACGCCGTCGATCTTGAGCCGCTGAAAGCCCGAGCGCTGCCACTCGGCGATCTCCTTGCGGTACTCGCCCTTGCGCCCGCGCACCACCGGGGCCAGCAGCAGCAGGCGCTCGCCCTCGGGGAGGGCGGCCAGCTTGTCGACCATCATCGAGATGGTCTGGCTCTCGATCGGAAGACCGGTCGCCGGCGAATAGGGCACGCCGACGCGCGCCCACAGCAGGCGCATGTAGTCGTGGATCTCGGTCACCGTGCCGACGGTCGAGCGCGGGTTCTTCGAGGTGGTCTTCTGCTCGATCGAGATCGCCGGCGACAGGCCCTCGATCAGGTCGACGTCCGGCTTGCCCATCAGCTCGAGGAACTGGCGGGCGTAGGCGCTCAGGCTCTCGACGTAGCGGCGCTGGCCCTCGGCGTAGATGGTGTCGAACGCCAGCGAGGACTTGCCCGAGCCGGACAGCCCGGTCATCACAACCAGCTTCTCGCGCGGGATGTCGAGGTCGACGCCCTTGAGATTGTGTTCGCGCGCGCCGCGCACGCGGATGAAGTTGTGCTTTTCGGTCATGGAATCCGGGAACGCGGGGGAACCGGAGCAGGCTCCGGCGCGACGTCGCTATATGGGGATCAATTCGCTGGATTCAGCAAGAACAATGTAAGAACAAAACGCCAGCAGAGCTAGTCTGCTGCCAACTCCTGTCAGCAGTCCCATCCTTGACATTATTCCAAACAGGAATATATTTCCGCTGTCCACGGCTGGTGAGCTGCTCCCGCAACCCTGCGGGCCTGGTGGAGGAAAGATGATGAAACACTTTCTGAGCCGGGGCTCCCCATGGACGCGTGGACCGTCGAGATCGATGACGATCTTCTGAGAGAGCTGGACCAATGGTCCGAGGAACGACATTCGAGCTGCTGGCCATCCAGCAAGGACTGGAGCGCCGCGGACCCGAAGGGCTGGGCTTGATCAAGGCGGAGTTGGAGGGCGTGCCGGCGTGGCGCGACCTCGCCACGCCGGTCAGCCTGTTGCTCGCGATCGATACGCCGTCGGGCCTTGGAAGGATGGCGTTGGAAATTCAGCCGAACTTCAGGATCGTGATCGTAAGGCTGGAATGAATGAAGCGCGAAAGGGCGCGGGTGAATTGGTGAGCGACAGGAAATCCACGGTCTGGAAGCCGAAACTGACGGCGAGTCAGCAAGCGCGGGTGGATGCGCTGGAGGTCGAGATCGGCCGTCGGGTGTCCGCGCTTCAGATGCTGCGCAAGGAGATCGGCCTCTCGCAGGCTGAATTGGCTGAAATTCTGCAAACGACCCAATCCAACGTTTCGAAGATGGAAGCCGGTCGTGACACCAAAATTGCGGTTTTGCGCAAGCTGGTTGAGGCAAAGGGCGGACAGCTGAAGATGGTCGCGGAGTTCGACGGCCGTGAGATCGAACTCGCGATCTGATCCCGCCTACCGATCAAGGAAGTCGCCGGCGTTGAAGGAAATGACGCAGCGATGGTCCGCGCCGTCAGCCGCCGAGCAGGAATCCACGCCGAACATGTTGGCCCGGACCTTGGCCGTCGAACGGTGCGTTCGGCCTTCGTGCTTGAAGCCCGAGCCGATCTCCATGCTCCACGGTCCGAGGGCCTCGTAGAAGGCGCGCGCCGGGGCGCCCGTGCAGGTGAACAGGAGCAGTTCGTCGCCGCCGCCGTCCGCGGCCCTGCGGTAGCTTCCGGTTTCCGCCGCCTGCCGGAAGCAGTTGGCGTAGAGCCGGGCATTGGATGGGGCGGGGTTGCCCACGATCGGGGTATAGTCCGGCGGGCCGGCCGCGGGCTCCGGGGCATGGGCGCAGGCCGAGGCGAGCGATGCTACGGCGGCGACGAAGGCGAAGCGGCGCATGGGAAATCCTCCGCGTCGACCGTGCCATGGCGGCGGCGCCATGGCCATGCGTCCGTTAGTCGGACGGCGTCCACGCCTCCGTCGGCCGCAGATAACGCTCTCCCTTGCCCAGCAGCACGCCGGCGGCCCCGGCGATCCCCAGTTCGAGGCTCTCGGCGATGCGGCGGGCGCGTTCGATGAAATGGCCGGCGGCGGCCGGCGGACACAGATCGCGGGCCGTGGCCTCGAACAACTCCAGCCAGCGGTCGAAATGGCGGGCGTCGATTGGCAGGGGCAGGTGCTTCGGCATCGGCCGGCCGTGATAGACGCCGCTCATCAGCGCCACCGACGACCGGAACAGCCGCATCTGCTCGAGGTGCGGTTCCCAGTCGATGATGCGATCGTTGAACACCGGACCGATCAGCGGATCGGCGCGCACGCGGCCGTAGAAGCCGTCGACCAGCCGGGCGATCAAGGCTTCGTCGATGCCGGTCTCGGTCTGGATCTTCGCGACGACGGCGGCGCGGCGGCTCGCGGCGCCGGGAGTTTCGGCGGCGGAATTCATCGCCGCCATCCAGGGCCCGAAGGAGCCGGAATCCAGCGTCCGCGGCGCCGCAGCGGCCGGTCCTCACGGGGTCTGGTAACGGCTTCGTCAGACGGTGCTCCCGCCGAAATTGCTTGCGAAGTCGGGTCTTTGCACCCATCCTATCGCTTCGAGTGAGTTCACTGGAGGCCCGACGAACATGATCAGCGCACTGGGAATTGGTTTCGCCCTTTCCGCTTCGCTGCTCGCGTTTGTCCATGTCCTCACCCAGCCTCGCCCCAAGCCGGTCCGCATCCGCACCCGTGACGCTCGATCGCGTCGCGGCCCGCACGCCTGACGGTCAAACGCTACTGAACCTGAGCCTCGTCTTCAGGCGAGGCGGTCGCACGAGCGTGTCCGACGGTTCCGTACCTCATCAAGCCCGGCCTGCGGTGGTCGGCCTCATCGCAGGTATTGGTCGCGCCGGTCGGAAGAGCGGACTGGCCGCATGCACTCGTCTGGTCGGGCCCGTTCGCTAGTGATGGGGCGGCCTAGCCCCAGCCCACCACAGCGCCCTTCCGCCGTGCGACGGCCGGAGCAGGTGCTACCGGAGTTGCTGAGGGGCGTCCGAACAGCCAGCCCTGGCCGAATTGAACCCCCGCTTGCCGCACCATCGTGGCCTGGGCCTCCTCCTCGATCATTTCGGCAACGGTCGAAACCTGTAGTTCGCGACATAGCTCGACCAGATGCTTTACCAGACTGCGGCTCTTGGAATGACTTTCGAGGTCATGCACGAAACCGCCGTCCAGCTTCACTACGTCGATCGGCAACCGGCGCAGGTAGGTGAGCGAGGCGGCGCATACGCCGTAGTCGTCGAGGCAGATCCGGATGCCGGCGTCCCTTAGCGCCGCAAGCCGGCGTTCAGCGCGGTCGAGACTGGCGACGACAGCGGTTTCTGTGAGTTCAATCATCAGCCGTTTGCGCAGACCCGGCTCCGTTGCTGTCATGCGCAGCAGGCCCTCGACGTAGCCGTCGTCGGAGAGCGACGCCGCGGACACATTCACGGCGGCCCGCGTGAGGCCAAAGCCGGGAGCCCGCAACTGGACCAGCGCCTTCTCGGCGACGGCGAGATCGAATCCCTGGATCAGGCCCAGTTCCTCGGCCATCGCGATCTTACCGACCGGCGCCGAGCTCTGGGCGTCGAACCGGGTCAGCGCTTCGAAATGATGGACCGCTCCGGTGTCCAGCGCCACGATCGGCTGCCACACCAGGGCGAAGCGACGATCGCGCACAATGCTGCGGAACGTCTCGGCGTCCTTCAAGGTGCGCTTGAGACGGTCGCCGAAATGCTCACCGGCCGCCGCACCCTCGCGCAAGCAATCGTCAAGCGCCAGGCGCAGGGTGCGAACGGCGACTGCCGCGTCTGCATCGCCGACCAGCCCGCGGCTGGTGACTGCGAACAGTTCAAGCCCTTCCGCCGCCGCGGTCGCCCGGACTTCGTCCGCCAGGCTGGTCAGGTCGGAGGAGTCCCGCATAAGAGCAAAGCGGTCGGGTGCGAGACGGGCCGCGCTCGATCCCCCGATTGAAGCCGACTGCAGTCGGGCCTCGATGCGTTCGCCTACCAGTCGATGGCGTTCGTCTCCGACACCAAGTCCGGGCACCTCGACGATGTCAATGGACAGCTCTGGCCCGGTGCTCCCTTGGGTCAGCAACTCGCCGAGCCGCCGGAGCAGCCCGCTCGCATCCAGAAGCGGTTGACGCGGCGGCTCTACAACGAAAGCCGGGGCCGTCCACGAAAGGGCGCATGAGACGATCGGGGCAAGGTCGGGCAGGCAGAAGGCTCGAAGGGTGGCCTTGCGGCCGTGTCCATCGCCGGTCAGCACCACCACGTCGAGAGGCTCGGACCGCCGTCCCGGAGCCAGCTTTGCGAGCAGCGTCTTCAGGCGGTCACGACAAACGGGCTGGAGGATATCCGCGATCGACCGCCCCGGCCACTCGGTCGCCGGTTCGTGACCGGTTACGGGCCCGGCGCCGACCGCATAGGTAACTCGCTCCTGATTGAGTTCGAACAGCAGGTCCGACCCGGCGAATGCCATACCCAACAGGCGTGAACGTGTACTCATGGCGATTGCGTGCACCAAGAGGCATTAATAATCAGCTCACTCGGCTGTCAGGCGGTCCGATTGAAGGCCACCGCCCGGCCGTCGCCGGCGTTGGCCCGGCCGCTGGCGCCGTAGGCCGAAGGGCTGCCGCGCTGGGCGGCGACCTCGGCGGCGATGGTCTTGACCAGTCCTTCGGAGATGATCCGCGCCGCCTCGATGGCCCGCGAATGACGGCTCAGCACCGCCTCGAAGGCCTCGGTGACGCGGATCAGGGCGATCCGCTCGCTCGCCGGGGCGGCGGCCAGAACGGTCGGATTGGCCTTCACCTGCGCCGACTCCCGGCGGTAGGCGTTGGCCAGATCCTGCGTGCCGGCGAGTGTGGCGGCGGCGTCCTGCGGCCGGTGCGCCTCGAACGCCTTCGCTTCGGCGCCGAGGCTGGCGGTGAGCCGCTCGGTCAGGTCGATCAGCTGGCGGATGCGGGCCGTGGCGTTGAGTTCGGCGGTTCCGGTCATTGCGCTTGCTCCTGCATCCTCAGCATCTGGGCGACGACCTGATCGGCGAGGCCGACGCCGCCCGCCCTGACCGTCTGTTTGGCCATGGCCTCGATCATGAAGCTGCGCCACGTGCCCTCGGCCTCGCCGCCGCCAAACGGGCCGTCGGTCGAGAGGCCCTCGAACATCGGTTTCAGCATCTGGGCGAGGAAGGAAGCCTCGAAGGCCTCGGCGGTTTCCCGCATCCGCGCGGTCGGGGTCGGGGTCGGCTGGAGCAGGGCGGGGGAGATGGACAGGTCGCTCATCCTCACATCACCTCGATGTCGGCCTGCAGCGCCCCGGCGGCCTTGATGGCCTGCAGAATGCTGATCATGTCGCGCGGGCTGACGCCCAGGGCGTTCAGGCCGTTGACCAGATCGGACAGTGAGGCGCCGCCTCCGACGATGCGCATCTGGCGGCCGAGGTCCTCCTCGACCTCCACGTCCGACTGCGGCACGACCACCGTCTCGCCGCCGCGGCTGAACGGTTCCGGCTGGCTGACCAGCGGCGTCTCCTGGATGGAGACGGTCAGGTTGCCCTGGGCGATGGCCACGGTGGAGATTCGCACCGCGTCGCCCATGACGATGACGCCGTTGACCTCGTCGATGATCACCTTGGCGGGGGCGTCGACCTGCACCGGCAGGTTCTCGACGCGGCTGATGAAGCCGGCCACGCCCATCTGGCCGGGGGCGCGAAGGGCGATGACCGTGCCGTTCTCGGCCAGGGCGGCGTTCGGATAGACTTGGTTGATGGCGGCGGCGACCCGCTGGGCGGTGGTGAAGTCCGGATTGCGCAGCGTCAGCCGCACCTCGTTCATATTGGCGAGGTGGAAGCCGGTCTCGCGCTCTACAGTCGCGCCCGAGGCGATCCGGCCCGCCGTCGGGACGCCGCGCGTCACCGACGAGCCCGAGGCGCCCGAGGCCGAGACGGCGCCGGTCTGGATCGAGCCCTGCGCCACCGCATAGACCTCGCCGTCCGCGCCCTGCAGGCTGGTGACCAGCAGGGTGCCGCCCAGCAGGCTCTTGGCGTCGCACATCGAGGAGACGTTGACGTCTATGCGCGAGCCGGGAGTGGCGAACGGCGGCAGTTCGGCCGTCACCATGATGGCCGCCATGTTCTTGGAGTTGGCGTTGGAGCCGCGGATGTTGACGCCCAGCCGCTCGGTCATCCCCTCCAGCGACTGCCGCGTGAAGGGGCAGTTGCGCAGGCTGTCGCCGGTGCCGTTCAGGCCGACCACCAGTCCGTAGCCGACCAGCTGGTTGGTGCGGACGCCCTCGACGGCGGCGATATCCTTGATCCGGGACTGGGCGGCGGCGGGGCCCGCGAGTCCGGCCAGGGCGGCGGCGGTGAGGAGGGAGGCGAGCAGTTTCTGCATCGGTACAGGGTCCGCGAACTGTTGTGCCGAACGCGATGCCAGTGCCGTGCCAGCCGGAAAGTCGTGAGAAAACAGTCCAAGGCAGGGCGCATGGCCGGTGAGATGCGGCAGAAACTGCCGGGGCGTTAACCAAACGGTGACCCGGCGCCGCCGATGGTCGGGCATGTCCTGGAGTCGCAATCCATGAAGGTCACCGGCCCATCCGGACCGTCCGCCGCGCCGGGCGCCCGCCCCGCCAGGGCGAGCGGCGGCTTCTCCGTGCCGACCGCCGGCGCCTCCGCCTCCACGGGCGCGACCGCCGCGGCCGCCGGGGTGTCGGGCGTCGCGGGCGTGTCGGCCCTGATGGCCCTGCAGGGCGTGGAGGACGCCACCGAGCGTCGCCGGCGCGCCATCCGCCGCGGCGGCGGCCTGCTCGACCGGCTCGACGAGCTGAAGCTGGCCCTGCTGGCCGGAGAGGCGGGCGAGAGCGCGCTGGAGCGGCTTGGCCGCAGCCTGCTCGAGGAGCGGCCGGTCGACGCCGATCCGGGCCTGAACAGCCTGCTGGCCCAGATCGACCTGAGGGCCGCGGTGGAGCTGGCCAAGGCCGATCTTCGCCGCAGTGCAGCATAAGTCGGTGAAATTTTTCGCAAAAGCGTGATCGGTGAGCGCCGGGTGATGAAGAAATGTCACGCTCGGCCACCCACCCGATCAATCCCGGTCACGCTCGCGCGAGCGTTGTTGCCGCGACTCTTCGCCATCCCTATAGGCATGCACTGCGCCACAGGGGGGCGCTGTTTAAGAGCGTGAGTGCGATGAACGCATTGGCGTCTGTGAGCGAGCCGAACAGTTATCGGCCCTCCGAGGACGAGCCGTTCATGAACGAACGGCAGCTGGCCTATTTCAAGGCCAAGCTCCTGGCCTGGAAGGATGAAATCCTTCGCGAGTCCAAGGGTACGGTGGTCAACCTGAAGGCCGAGACGGAAAATCATCCGGATCTGGTCGACCGGGCGTCGTCGGAATCCGACCGCGCCCTCGAGCTGCGGACCCGCGACCGTCAGCGCAAGCTGATCTCCAAGATCGACGAGGCGCTGCGGCGGATCGAGGACGGCTCCTACGGTTACTGCGAGGAAACCGGCGAGCCGATCACCCTCGGCCGTCTCGAAGCCCGTCCGACCGCCACCCTGTCGGTCGAGGCCCAGGAACGTCACGAGCGCCGCGAGCGGGTCCACCGCGACGACTGAACGCCGACCGAGGCGTAACGGGAGGGGCGAACATGCGGATCGCGACCGCGCTTTGCCTGCTGGCGGTTCTCTCCGCCGCGCCCGCGCCCGCCGCCGGGCAGGACGTCACGCCGCTGGATCACCTGCCGGCCCTGCGCGGCGACTATTTCCGCATCGAGTCTACGGCGACCGGGCGGCCCTATCACATCTACGTCCGCTATCCGGACGGCTACGATCCCTCCGCCGCGACGCCTTATCCGACCGTCTATCTGACCGACGGGGACAGCCTGTTCCCCATTCTCGCGGCCAACCACCTGTTCCTGACCTATGACGACGGCCTGCCCGAGGCGATCGTGGTCGGCATCGCCTACGGCGGCTTCGACCCCTCGGTGAACCGCCGCAACATCGATTTCCAGTCGCCGGGCGAGGGTCTGACCGCCGAACAGGCGGGCGCCGAGGAATTCCAGCAGTTTCTCAGGACCGAACTGATTCCGGAGATCGAGCGGCGAACCCGCTCCGACCCGGCGCGCCGGATCCTGTTCGGCCAGTCGCGGGGCGGCGCCTTCGTGCTGTATTCCGCCGTCACCGACCCGGACCTGTTCTGGGGCCGGATCGCCAGCAATCCCTCGATCACGCCAGGCATCGAGTCGCTGCTGGAGCCCGCCGGCCGGGCGACCCGGCGGGATTTGACGCTGGTGGTGACCAGCGGAACGCGCGACCGGCCTGATCTTCAGGCCGAGGCGGCCCGATGGCTTTCGGCGTGGGAAGGCCGAGCCGACAAGCCGTGGCGGCTGCACGGCGTGCGGATCGAGGACGGCACCCATGCCGCCAACGCGCCCGACGCCTGGCGCCGGGGACTGCGTCTCGTGTTCGGGTCCGACGCCTCGCCTTGACTTCGCCCGGCGGGAGCGCGACCTACCGCGCCTCGCTTTCAAGGTCAGAGAATGTCCGTCAAGGTTCGTTTCGCCCCGTCGCCGACGGGCAAGCTGCACGTAGGCAATGTGCGCACCGCCCTGGTGAACTGGATGTTCGCCAAAGGGCAGGGCGGATCGTTCGTGCTGCGCATCGACGACACCGATCTGGCGCGTTCGACGACCGAGTTCGAGCAGGGCATCGAAGACGACCTGACCTGGCTGGGCCTCGTCTGGGACGAACGCCACAACCAGTCGAAGCGGTTCGACCGCTACGAGGAGGCGGCGGCCCGGCTGAAGGCTTCGGGCCGGCTCTACGCCTGCTACGAAACCGCCGAGGAGCTCGACCGCCGCCGCAAGGTGCAGCTGTCGCGCGGCCTGCCGCCGGTCTACGACCGCGCCGCCCTGCAACTGACCGACGCCGAAAAGGCCGCCTACGAGGCGGAGGGCCGCCGGCCTCACTGGCGCTTCAGGCTGGACGGCAAGCGCGTGGCCTGGGAGGACATGGCCCGGGGTCATGCCGAGGTCGACACCGCCTCGATGTCGGATCCCGTGCTGATCCGCGAGGACGGCCTGTTCCTCTACACCCTGCCGTCGGTGGTCGACGACATCGACATGGGCATCAGCCACGTCATCCGCGGCGAGGACCACGTCACCAACACCGGCGCGCAGATCGAGATCTTCGAGGCGCTGGGCGGACTGGTGCCGGCCTTCGCCCACATGCCGCTGCTGATCGGAGCCGACGGTCAGGCGCTGTCGAAGCGGCTGGGCTCCCTGTCGATCGCCGAAATGCGGGACCAGGGCTATGAGCCGATCGCCATCACCAGCCACCTCGGCCGCATCGGCACCTCAGACCCGCTCGAGGTCGCGCCCTCCATCGGAGTCCTCGGCGAGAGCTTCTCCTTCTCGAAGATGGGTCGCTCGCCGGCGCGTTACGACACCGCCGACCTCGACCGCCTGAATGCCCAGGCGCTGCACGCCATGGATTATGCGACGGCGAAGCCGCGGCTGGCGGCGCTGGGTTCCGGCATGAGCGAAGCCGTCTGGAACACCCTTCGCCCGAACCTTCAGAAGTTCTCGGATGTGGTTGAACTGGAACGGATCATCAGCGGTCCCGTCGCTCCGGTGATTGAAGACCCCGCCTTCGCCGCGGCGGCGCTGGAAGTGCTCCCCGAAATGCTTGACGCCGACGCCTGGTCGGTCTGGACCAACGCCGTCAAGGAGCGCACCGGCGCAAAGGGCAAGGCCCTGTTCATGCCCCTGCGCCACATCCTCACCGGTCAGGCGCACGGTCCCGACATGGCCAGCCTCGTTCCCCTGATCGGACGCGAGCGGATCGAGAAGCGGCTGCGGGGCGAGACCGCCTGACCCAATCCGCACGACGCAGAAAGGGCCGCCCTTCGGAAAGGGCGGCCCTTGTCTTTGGTCGACAGCCGCTGCACCGGTCAGGCGTTGCAGGCGGCGATCTGTTCGGCGGTCAGCTGGACGCCCTTGTAGGTGAAGGCGGTCACGGCGCCGAAGCGGGCCACGACCCGGCGGCAGGCGCGGGTCGCCGTCTGGTTGGCGCCGCCGCTGGCGGTGCAGGTCGCGCCTTCGCAGCGCCAGGCGGCGCCGTCGATGATGGTGCGTTCGGCGGGCGCCTTGGAAGCGTCGGCGAGCACGGCGCTCGAGACGGGAGCGCCGGCGGACGCCGGGGCGGCGACGAGCAGCGTTGCGGCGATAAGCAGAGCACGCATGGGGAGGTCTCCGAAGATGGCAGGGGCGTTGATCCGCCCGGCGACGTCAGCGATCCGCGAAACTGCGACGCGCGGTCTTTG
Source organism: Brevundimonas sp. (assembly GCF_035626535.1). Classification (GTDB taxonomy): domain Bacteria; phylum Pseudomonadota; class Alphaproteobacteria; order Caulobacterales; family Caulobacteraceae; genus Brevundimonas. The sequence goes on along the minus strand of NZ_DASPNO010000020.1, from coordinate 19,081 downwards.
ACTGACCAGTGATTACTTATCGCCGATCATGTTGCAAGTGAGGCATCTCGTCCGAGGCCCGGACCGCCTCGATCGCTTCCGCCACCGTGTGGCAGACAGCCCACGCCTGCCGGAACGAGGCCGGCGTCATGCCTTCTGCGATGCTGTGCTCCATCACCGCCAGCAGGGCATCCCAGAACCCGTTCAGATTCAAGAAGATCACCGGTTTGGCGTGCAGGTCGAGGCGCTTCCAGGACAGCACCTCGATGGCCTCTTCCAAGGTGCCGACGCCACCCGGCGCGACCACGAAGGCGTCGGACTGGTCGTACATGATGGTCTTGCGCTCGTGCATCGACGGCACGACCAGGGTCTCAACCTCGTCGAACAGGCGCTCGCGGCTGCGCAGGAAGCCCGGCATGACGCCGAGCACCCGCCCTCCCGCGCCGTGCGCCGCCCGTGCCGACGCGCCCATCAGGCCGACGCCGCCGCCGCCGTAGACCAGCCGCCAGCCCGCCTGCGCCGTCGCCTCGCCGAATTCCCGCGCCGCCGCCAGATACTCGGGCTGCACGGTTTCCGATGAACCGCAGAACAGGCAGACCGATTTGCCGTCGAACGGCTGGATGGTGACGGGCGACGACATGGGGCCTCATGAAGACAGTGAAAGACAGCGGGCGCGCGGCCGCGCTATCTGGGGCGACACTCCTAACGGGCGGAGAGGCAGTATGAAACGGGCGATGTTGTGGATGATCGCCGCGGTGGCCGCGGGCGTCGCGGCGGCCTGTTCCCCGACTCCGCCCGAACAGGCGGCCGGCGACGCCGAGGCGACCCGCGAGTGGGCCCGTCCCCCGACCATCGACGGGGTCGTGCGGGCCGGGCCGGCGCTGACGGTGTCAGGGGTCGCAGACGCCGGGGCCCGGGTGGTCCTGCGCGGCGACGACGGCGCGGCGTTCGCGGCTACCGCCGATTCGCGAGGCCGGTTCGAGGTTCGCCTCCCGGCCCCCGCTGGTCATCTCCTGCTTCGCCCGGAAACCCAGATCGGACAGGACGCCGCGCCCTCGCCGGACCGGCTGCTGATCCTCGCGGCCGGGGAGGGGCCGATCGTGGTGCTTCGTCCGGGCGGCCCCACCCGCCGGCTCGACGCCGCTCCGGCGCTGGGGGCGATCGACAGCGACGGCCGCATGCGGCTGGCTTCCGGCCGCACCGCCCCGGGGACCGAGGTGGTCGAGGTGCAGAGCGGCGGCGAGACCGTGCAGGTGGCCCCGGATGCCCGCGGCCGCTGGAGCGTCATCCTGCCGCCCCGCGACGGCGCCGAGCCCCTCCGGGTAGCGGGCCGGGAGTTCGTCTGGCCGGGCGAGGCGGCCGGGTCGCAGGACCTGGTGGTGGAAAGCCTGGACTCCGGCTGGCGCATCCGCTGGACCGGCCCGGGCGCGGCGCGCCAGACGACATGGCTGCCCGGCCGGGGGGCGTCCTGACCGGATTTACGAACCGTTTACCAATTCAGTCGAACGAAAGGATGTCTTCCTTTCGAGGACACCCACCATCACCGAACCTTTTCAGCCCGGCGCTCGCGTCGGGCTTTTTTCTGCTCGGTTGTCGGGGACGGGAGAGTGGCTCCGCGGGTAGGATTCGAACCTACGACCAGCCGATTAACAGTCGGCTGCTCTACCACTGAGCTACCGCGGAACACTTCCTCTCGGGAAGGCGGGCGCTATAGCAGCGCGAGTCAGGCTCGCGCAACGGGAAATATCCGATTGGCCGTAATCCCTATCGACGATCCGCTTGACCCCCGCGTCGCCGCCTTCCGCGATATCCGCGAGCGCGACCTGACCGGCCGGCAGGGTCTGTTCGTGGCCGAGGGCGAGGTGGTCCTGCGGGTCCTCGCTTCGCCGGCCTCGCTGTGCCGTCCCGTCGCCGCGCTGATCGCCGAAAAGCGGATCCTCGGGCTGGCCGATGTCATCGAGGCCCTGCCGCCGGAGACGCCGGTCTGGTCGGCTTCTCAGTCGGTGCTGGACGGTGTCGTCGGCTTCCATCTGCACCGCGGCATCCTGGCCCTGGGCGAGAAGCCCGCTCCGCGGCCGCTGTCCGAACAGCTGGCAGGCGCCTCTGAAGACGCTGTGGTCGTGGCCGCCTGCGGCATCGGCAACCACGACAACATGGGCGGGATATTCCGCGCCGCCGCCGCCTTCGGAGCCGCCGCCGTGCTGCTCGACGACCGCTGCTGCGATCCCTTCTACCGCAAGGCTATCCGCGTCTCGGTCGGGGCGGTTCTGCGCACGCCGATGGCGACCGGTCTCACAGGGGCGGATCTGATTGACGGGCTGAAGGCGGCGGGCTTTCGCGTCCTGGCCATGACCCCATCCTCACCGGCCCCGCTGCACCTCGCGGCGAGGGGCGGGCGGACGGCCATTGTCCTCGGAGCGGAGGGCCCCGGCCTGCCGACTCACCTGCTCGAGCGCTGCGAAACGGTCGGCATTCCGATGTCCGGCGGCTTCGATTCCCTCAACGTGGGAACCGCGGGGGCCATCGCCCTGCATCATTTCACCCGCAAGGCGTAAAGCGTTCATCGATCCGCGATTAACCCTTCGTATACCTTGATGAACGTCGCGATCTGTGGCGCTGTGTGCGCGTCCGGGGGGAGTTGGTTATGTTCGACAGCATTCTGTTCTTCGTGAACCGCAACGCGCGCGTCGCCGTGGCGGTCACCATCGTGGCCGCGACGGTGAGCGCGGCCACCGTCATCGGCTGGATGACCGCGCCGGTCTAGGCGGCGTCTGACTGTCTGAAAATCGCGATGGAGGCCTGACCGAGAATCGAACTCGGGTGCAAGGATTTGCAGTCCTCTGCGTAACCACTCCGCCATCAGGCCCTTGGGCCGCCCCGGAAACATTCCGGAGGGACGACCACGCCATCGCGAGGGGCGTTCGCTATCAGATCGGATTGTCGCCCGCAACGCACAGACCTATAAGCGCGCCAGATTTCCGGCGCGTTACCGCGCTTTGCCTTTTCGGGACGATCGACAGATGGATTTCGCCGCCGCGCGCAAGGTCATGGTGGACAGTCAGGTCCGGGTGAACGACGTCACCGATCGCGACCTGCAGGCCGCGCTGCTTTCGGTGCCGCGCGAGCGCTTCCTGCCCGCCGAGCGCGCCTTCGCCGCCTATGCGGAGATCGAGCCCGAGATCGCCGCCGGCCGGCGCCTGATGCTGGCTCGCGACCTGTCCAAGCTGTTGATGGCGCTGGAGCCGCTCCCCGGCGAGACGGCCCTGGCCATCGCCGGCCCCTACGCCGCCGCCGTGCTGGCGCGGATGAGCCTCAAGGTCACCGCCCAGGAAGCCGATCCGGCGGTGCTGGAAGTGGTCGCCCCCGCCCTGGCCGAGGCGGGCGTCGAGGGCGTCGTGGCCCCGTTCGCCGAACCGGTCGGCGGCGGCTATGACGTCATCGTTTCAGAGGCCGCCGTGCCAGTCCGCCCGGAGGCCTGGCTGGCCGCGCTCAGGATCGGCGGCCGGCTGGCCGTGGTCGAGCGCGCCGGACCCGCCGGCAAGGCGGTTCTGTATGTGAAGGGCGCGTCGGGGCTGTCGCGGCGCGAACTTTTCGACGCGGCCCCGCCCGTCCTCGCCGAGCTCGCGCCGGCGCCCGCCTTCGCCCTGTAGACTGCGCCGGCCGACGCCCTGTTCGGGGGCAGCGTGAAAAAATCTTAACTGGCGTGGGAGGAAACCGTCCCGCATCAGGCCTATGGGATACAAGGGGCGTGCGCATCCTCGTGCGCGCCAGGCAGGAACAGTCATGCTGAAACGTTCGCGCGCGCTCGCCTCGGTCGCCATCTTCGCCGTCGCTGCCGGCATGGGCGCACCCGTCTGGGCCGAAACGCTGCAGGAAGCGATCGCCCTGGCCTATCGCACCAACCCCTCGCTGCTGGCCCAGCGGGCCAACCAGCGGGCGCTGGACGAATCGATCGTTCAGGCCCGGGCCGGCCTGCGTCCGCGGCTGGACGTCACCGTCACCGGCAATCATATCCGCGATTTCAACAACGAAACCGAGAGCGACAGCGCCTCGGCCAGCATCGGCCTGTCGCAGACGCTGTGGAGCGGCGGCCGCATCGGCCATGGCATCACCGCCGCAGAGGCGGAGATCCTCGCCGGCCGCGAAAACCTGCGCGATATCGAGCAGACCGTTCTGGCCTCGGTGATCCAGGCCTATGCCGACGTGATCCGCGACACCGAGATCCTTCGCATCCGCCAGGCCAACCTCGGGGTGCTTCAGCGCCAGCTCGAGGAGGCCTCGGCCCGCTTCGAGGTCGGCGAGATCACCCGCACCGACGTCGCCCAGTCGGAAGCGCGCCTCGCCCAATCCGAGGCCGACCTCGCCAACGCCCAGGCCCAGCTCTCCGTATCGCGCGCGTCCTACGCCGCCGTCGTCGGCCAATCACCGGGCGATCTGGCCCCGATGCCGGTGCTGCCGGGGGTGCCGAACGACTTCGACGCCGCCCTCGACGTGGCCCTGCTGGACAACCCCGGCATCCGCGCGGCCGCCTATAATCTGCGCGCCGCCGAGGCCAACGTCGCCGCCGCCAAGGCCGAATACATGCCCTCGGCCCGGCTGACCGCCTCCTACGGCGGCTCCAACAACGACTTCGACGCCTTCAGCGACATCGGCGACAACGCCGAATTGACCGTGGGCGGTTCCGTCTCCGTGCCGCTGTTCACCGGCGGCCTGAACGGCTCGCGCGTCGCCCAGGCTTTCGAACGCGCCAACGTCGCCCAGATCAACGTCGAGGGCGAACGCCGCAACACCCTGCAGTCCGTCAGCTCGGCCTACGCCCAGGCGATCTCGGCCCGTTCCAGCCTCGAAGCCGGCGTCGAGGCCGTGCGCGCCGCCACCGTCGCCGCCGAGGGCGTACGTCAGGAGGCCCAGGTCGGCCTGCGCACCACGCTCGACGTGCTCAACCAGGAACTGGAGCTGCGCAACGCCGAGATCACCTTGGCCAGCGCCCGTCGCAACGAATACGTCGCCCAGGCCAATCTGCTGGCCGCCATGGGCCGGCTGGAGGGCGCTGATCTCGATCCGACGCTGACCGTCTACGATCCGGCCGACAACTACGAGCGCGTCCGCAATCGGGGCGCCCTGCCGTGGGACAGTCTGATCGAGGCCGTCGACCGCATCGTCGCCCCGCCGATCACGCCCGCCAACGACGCCGCCGATGCGCCGATCGACCAGCAGCTGAAGTCCGAAATCGTGCAGACCGCGCCCCGGCACTGAACCCGGCGCCGGATCGCCTGGTAGGCGACTCGGGCGCGGCCCGTTAACCTGTGACGCGAATAAAACGCCCGTTGATTCCAGCGGGCTGAGATGCGACGACATCGGGTGGGGTAGGGGCCGTGCCCCCGCGCCGTCCACCATTCAGACTTTGCGTTCGCCGCGCGCGCCCGGGGTTTCGACATGACCGACCAGACCGCCCAGGAACCGACGATGGAGGAAATCCTGGCGTCGATCCGCCGGATCATTTCCGAAGATGACGCGCCTGCCGAAACCGCGGCGGCCGCGGCGGCTCCGTCCGGGCCCGCGGCGGAAGCCGAGGCCGAGCCGTTCGAGGCCGGGTCGGTCTCGCCGGCCCTGATGGACGAAACCCCCTCGATGGAAGAGCCCGCCGCCTCCGAGGAGGACGTGCTGGAACTGACCGACACCTACGAAGCCCCCGCCGCCGAGAGCATCGGCGACCTCGAGGTGTCTCCCGCCGCCGACGTCGACCCGTTCCCGGTGGAGGCGGTCAGCGAATCGGTGTTCGCGTCCGAGCCGGAACACCCCGCCGACACCACCAGCCACGCCGGCTACGATACCCTCGTCGGCGACAGCGCCGCCGCCAGCGCCGCCTCGGCCTTCGCCGGGCTGGCCTCCACCCTCAAGAAGCCCGAGCCCATGGAACCTTCGACTCCCTCCGGCCCCACGCTCGACGAACTGGCCCGCTCGCTGCTGCGCCCGATGCTGAAGGAATGGCTCGACGCCAACCTGCCGGGCATCGTCGAGGCCCAGGTACGCAAGGAAGTGGAACGCATCGCCCGCTCCGCCGGCTAGCTTCACCTGCGACCTGATCAAGGCTAGATCATACCGGGGCGGCTCCAGCGGGGCCGCCCTTCTCTTTTGCGTGTAAGACCCTCCCCATGCTCGACAAGACCTTCGACCCGAAAGCCGCCGAACCGCGCCTCTACGCGAGGTGGGAGGAGAGCGGCGTCTTCGCGCCCAGAACCGATCGGGGCCAGGACACGGCCGCCGAGGCCTATTCGATCGTCATCCCGCCGCCGAACGTGACCGGCTCGCTGCACATCGGCCACGCGCTGAACAACACCCTGCAGGACATCCTCGCCCGCTATCACCGCATGCGCGGCAAGGCGGTGCTGTGGCTGCCCGGCACCGACCACGCCGGCATCGCCACCCAGATGGTTGTCGAGCGTCAGCTCGCCGCCGCCGGCAACATGAGCCGGCGCGAGATGGGCCGGGACGCCTTCGTCGACAAGGTCTGGGAATGGAAGGCCGAGAGCGGCGGGACCATCGTCCAGCAGCTGCGCCGGCTCGGCGCCTCCTGCGACTGGAGCCGCGAGCGCTTCACCCTCGACGAGGGGCTGAACGCCGCCGTCCGCAAGGTCTTCGTCCAACTGCACCGCGAGGGACTGATCTACCGCGACAAGCGTCTGGTGAACTGGGACCCGCATTTCCAGACCGCCATCTCCGATCTCGAGGTCGAGCAGCGGGAGATGGACGGCTTTTACTGGCATTTCGCCTATCCGCTGGCCGACGGCGTGACCTACGAACACCCGGTCGCCTTCGATGACGAGGGCCAGCCGACGGAGTGGGAGACCCGCGACTTCATCGTGGTGGCCACGACCCGGCCCGAGACCATGCTGGGCGACACCGGCGTGGCTGTGCATCCGGATGACGAACGGTATGCGGCCATCGTCGGGGCCAGGGTCATCTTGCCGATCACCGGTCGAGCCATCCCCATCGTCGCTGACGCCTACGCCGATCCGACCAAGGGATCGGGCGCCGTCAAGATCACCCCGGCCCACGACTTCAACGACTTCCAGGTCGGCAAACGTCATGGCTTGCCGGCCCTGAACGTCCTGGACGCCTTCGGACGAATCGTCGGCACTCATCTCGCCGATACGCGACTGGACAAGGCGACGGGTGACTACAGTGATTTCGGAGAAAGGAGCGCGTGGACCCACGAGCAGTTCGACGAAACCCACTACATCCCGCAGGAACTTCAGGGCCTCGACCGCTTCGCCGCCCGCAAGGCCATCGTCGCCCGGGCGGAGGAAGAGGGCTGGCTCAGGGAGATTGAGAAGACCCGCCACGTCATCCCGCACGGCGACCGCTCCGGCGTGGTCATCGAGCCGTGGCTTACGGACCAGTGGTACGTCGACGCCCACACCCTCGCCCAGCCGGCCATCAAGGCTGTGGAGCTGGGCGACACCGTCTTCGAGCCGAAGAGCTACGAGAAGATCTATTTCGAGTGGCTGCGCAACATCGAACCGTGGTGCATCTCGCGCCAGCTCTGGTGGGGCCACCGCATCCCGGCCTGGTACGGCCCCGACGGCACGATCTTCGTTGAGGAGAGCGAGGACGACGCCCGCGCCGCCGCCCGCCATCACTACGGCGCCGAAACCCCTCTGACGCAGGACGAGGACGTCCTCGACACCTGGTTCTCCTCGGCCCTGTGGCCGTTCTCGACCATGGGCTGGCCGGAGAAGACGGAGGACCTCGAGCGCTTCTATCCGACGTCCGATCTGGTGACCGCCGCCGATATCATTTTCTTCTGGGTCGCCCGGATGATGATGATGGGACTTCACTTCATGGATGAGGTTCCGTTCCGCCGCGTGATCATCAACGGCCTGGTCCGCGACGAGAAGGGCCAGAAGATGAGCAAGTCGAAGGGGAACGTCATCGACCCCCTGACCATCATCGACGAGCTCGGCGCCGACCCGCTGCGCTTCACCATGGCCATTCTATCGGGCACGCGCGACATCAAGCTCTCTCGCCAACGCATTGAAGGCTATCGCAACTTCGGCACCAAGCTGTGGAACGCCGCGCGCTTCTCGCAGATGAACGAGGCGCGCCGCGTCGAGGGCTTCGATCCCGCCGGCGTGAAGCAGACTATCAACCGCTGGATCCGCGGCGAGCTGACGAAGGCCGAGCGGCAGGTCTCCTCGGCCATTGAGGGCGGCCGCTTCGACGACGCCGCCTCGGCCCTCTACCGCTTCGTCTGGAACGTGTTCTGCGACTGGTATCTGGAGCTGGCCAAGCCGGTGTTCACCGGCGCCGATGAGGCGGCGAAGGCGGAGACCCGCGCCATGACGGCCTGGGCCCTCGACCAGACTCTCAAGCTGATGCATCCGGTCATGCCCTTCATCACCGAGGAGTTGTGGGACAAGCTGGCGGACCAGGGGGCGCCGCGTGCGGAGGCGACCCTGATCGGCGCCGCCTGGCCCGACCTGCCCGAGGCCTTCGTCGATGCGGCCGCCGAGGCCGAGATCGGCTGGCTGGTCGATCTGGTCACCGAAGTCCGCGGCCTGCGCGCCGAGATGAACGTGCCGCCGTCGGCCAAACCTCCGTTGGCCTTCATCGCGCCGGACGCCTCGACGGCCGAACGGATCGCCCGCCACCACGACCTGCTCCTGACCCTCGCCCGGGTGTCGGAGATCGCGGTCGCGGATACGGCCCCCACGGGCGCCGTGACCTTCGTCTCCGATGGCGCGACCGCCGCCCTGTCGCTGGCCGGGATCATCGATCTGGCCGCCGAACGGGCCCGGCTCCAGAAAGAGATCGCCGCCTTCGACAGCGACATCGGCCACGTCAACAAGAAGCTCGGCAACCCGAATTTCGTCGCCCGCGCGGCGCCCGAAGTCGTCGACGAACAGCGCGAGAAACTCGCCGAGGCCGAAGCCGGCAAGGCCAGGCTGCTGGCGGCGCTCGCCCGTCTGGACGCGGTGGGGTGACGAAAAGCCGGCTCGACCAGCTTCTGGTCGCGCGCGGCCTCGCGGAAAGTCGCGCGAGGGCGAAAGCCGCCATCGAGGCGAGACGCGTCACTGTAGACGGCGCGCCCGCCCGGGCTGCCTCACAGATCGTCGGCGAGGACGCGATCCTGACCTACGCCGATGCTCACCGCTGGGTGGGCCGTGGCGCCCTGAAGCTGGATCACGCCCTGTCGCTCTGGCCCGTTCCCGTCGAAGGGCGGACGGTGCTTGATGTCGGCGCGTCGACGGGGGGCTTCACCGAGGTCTGTCTCGAGCGCGGCGCCGCCCGGGTCTATGCGGTGGACGTCGGCTCGGGCCAGATGCATCCGCGCCTCGCCGCCGATCCCCGGGTGATCAACCTCGAACACACAGACGCCCGTGACCTGACCACCGAACTGATCCCGGTCCCGCCGCAGCTGACCGTCTGCGACGCCAGCTTCATCGGCCTCGCCAAGGTCCTTCCCGCCGCCCTGTCGCTGGCCGCGCCGGACGCCGACCTGGTCACCCTGGTGAAGCCTCAGTTCGAGGCTGACAGCCCCGGGGGCGTCGGCAAGAAGGGCGTGGTCAGGGACGCCGAGGCGCATCAGGCGGCGGTCGCATCGATTTCAACCTGGCTGGAAGGGCAGGGGTGGGCCGTGCAGGCGACCACGGAAAGCCCGATCACCGGCGGCGACGGCAACGTCGAATTCCTGCTCTGGGCGCGGCGCCGGAACTAGCGCCCCACTGCGCCCAAGCAGCGAGCGACCGCGTCGCGAGCGGTGGCGCCCCTTCAAACAAGGAAAAACCCCCGGTGGATTGCTCCGCCGGGGGTCTCCGTCACGCCGCCGATCGACAGGGGGGCTGAAAAATAATCGGCGACGCGATTCGGTCAGTAGCGGTCCGGGCAGGACTGCTCGTAACGGGTGACGAGACGGCCCTCGCGCGTGTAGGCGCGGGTCTCGACGGTGCGGCAACCGTAACGGTCGGAGCCGTAGCCGGTCTCGTAGCGGCTGCCGTATTGGGAACCGGACCGGTAGCGATCGTCGCCGTAGTAGCGGTCGTCGCCGTAGCTGTAGCGCTCGTCGTAGCGGCCGTAGGACTGATAGCCGTAGCGGTCGCCATACCGGCTATCGTCGTAGCGGTAGTCCGAACCGTAGCGGTTGCAGTCGCGCCCCGAGCCGGCGCCGACGCTGGCCCCGACGACGGCGCCGAGCACGCCGCCCAGCACGCTGCCTTCGGTGCGGCGGCCGCGCGCGCCCAGCTGCGAACCGGCCACGGCGCCGATGGTGGCGCCGATCACAGCGCCTCCGGCTTGGCGGTCGTTGCGATAGCTGCGGCAAGCGTCGTCGTAGCGATAGTCGCGCCGGTCGTCGTAGCGGTAGCGGTCATCATACCGGTCGTAGTCGTACGACGGGCTGTAGGCGTAGGGCTGCTCGCCCTGGTAGGTGTAGGCCTGGGCCGAAGCCGTGGCGGGCGCCAGCAGCATGCCGGCGGCGGCGAGGGCTGCGGTGGCGGCGATGGGTCGGGCGAACATCGGGTCGTTCCTGGCTTCGGTTGAGATGGAGGCCGAACGAACGGCGACCCCTGTCTGTTGCATCATCGTTAAGGCCCCGAAGCTGAACGGCCTTTGAGCGGGCCGTTCATCTTCGTTCAGGTTTCGCGCACGGCGCGGAGCCTCTAGAAGCGCCGGATGACGGAAACGCTGACCATCGCGCGCGTGGGCGGACAGGGCGACGGCATCGCCGAGACGCCCGCCGGCCCCGTATTCGCGCCGCTCACCCTGCCGGGCGAGACGGTGATGGCCGAGGTGCGCGACGGTCGCGCCGAAGCCGTCGCCATCCTCCGCGCCAGTCCCGAGCGGGTCGAGCCCGTCTCGCCCCACTACGGCGACTGCGGCGGCTGTTCGCTCCAGCACTGGGCCGCCGGACCCTATCTGGAGTGGAAGCGCGAGCAGGTCCGGCTGGCCCTCGCCCGTGAGCGGATCGAAACCGAAGTAGAGCCCACCGTCGCCGTGGCGCCCGGCACGCGCCGCCGCCTGGCCCTGCACGCGCGGCGCGGGGCCGACGGCCGCGTCCAGCTTGGCTTCAAGGCCCGCAAGAGTTGGCGTCTGGTCGAGGTCCGCGTCTGCCCCGTGGCCGATCCCCGGCTGGTCGCCGCCATCCCGGCCCTGACCCGGGTCGCCGAAGCGTTCCTCGAGCATCCGAAATCCGCCCCGACCCTGCACGTGACCTGGACCCTCACCGGGCTGGACGTCGACGTCACCGGCGTTGAGCGGCGCAACGGCGGCCTGTCGCGCGATGCGCAGATGCGGGCCATCGAGGCCGCGGCCGCCGCCGATCTCGCCCGGCTCAGCCTGGCCGGGGATGCACTGGTGATGTCACGCCAGCCGATCGTCGCCTTCGGCCCCGCCACCGTGCCCCTGCCGGCGGGCGGCTTCCTGCAGGCCGTGCCCGAGGCCGAGGCGGCCATGGTCTCAAGGGCCGTCGAGGCGGTGCGCGGCGCGAAGAAGATCGCCGACCTGTTCTGCGGGGCCGGCACCTTCACCTTTCCGCTGGCGACCGTCGCGCCGGTGCTGGCCGCCGACGCCTCGGCCGCGAGCATAGCCGCGCTCAGGGCGGGGGTCGGCACGGCTCGGGGACTGAGGCCGATCACGGCCGAGGCCCGCGATCTGTTTCGTCGCCCGCTGGCTCCCTGGGACCTGCGCGGCTGCGACGCCATCGTGCTGGACCCGCCCCGCGCCGGGGCGCTGGAACAGACGCAGCAGGTGGCTCAGACGAAGGCCCACACGGTCGTCTACGTCTCCTGCAACCCGGTCACCTTCGCCCGCGACGCGCGGGTGCTGATCGACGCCGGCTTCCAGCTGCAGCGGGTCACGCCGGTCGACCAGTTCCTGTGGTCGGCCCACGTCGAGCTGGTCGGAGTGTTCCGGCGCTAGCGGGCGAGCGCCCCGGCGACGCGGCTCTCGAAGTCCGGCTGCCGCCCGACATCGTTGTGGCCCGCGTTCGGGAAGACCAGCCGCTCGACCCGCAGCCCGCGTTCCTCGAGCTCCCGCGCCAGTCTGCGGCTCAGCGCGGGCGCCAGCGTCTCGTCCCGGCCGGCCTCAAGCACGAGGATCTTGCCGCCGAAGCCCTCCAGCGCGGCCGGCACGTCGATCGAGGCCAGCGCCGGGGCCATGTTCACCCTGACGAACGGCCGCATCAGCCCCGCCTGCTGGTCGACGGCGGCCCGCGCGCCCGGCGTGGTGGTCTCCAGCACGAGGACGTCGGCCCGCGCCTTCACGGCCGCGTCGGTGCAGACAACGCCGCCCAGCGAATGGCCCCAGGCGATCAGCGGACGGCCCTCGGCGTCGGCCTGGGCCCGGGCGGTTTCGGCCATGACCGCGCCGGCGGCGCTGAAGTTGGCGAAATCCGCCTCGCCGCCGGTCTCGCCATAGCCGGGGTAGTCGTACATGAGCACATCGCCGAACGGCGCCAGCTTGGCGGCCGCGAACCCGCCCGCGCTGCTGCGACGGAACAGGTTGCCGCCGCAGAACAGGATCAGCGGCCGCGGCGCCGCCGTGGCGCGCACCCGCGTCGCGCCGATGGTTCCGCCGGCGTAGGACAGGATCAGGGCCTCCGCGCCCGCCGGCGGCGGGTTCGGAGTCAGCACGACCTGCTCCGCGGCCAGACGGCTGTCGGGCCAGAAGAAGGCGTCCTCGGGCACGTCGACCTTGAGGCAGGCGGACAGGGCCGCCGCCGCCGCCGCGATCGCCGCCAGCCTGAATGTCCGTGACGCCATGGTCATCTCTCCCAATGCAGAGCCATTACGACCGCTGGACGAACGCCTGTCCAGCCTGGCCTTGAGTCAACCGGCTTCGGCGAGGTCGAACAGATCCATCTGCTTCTTCATGTCCGGCGGGACCCGGAATTTCGTCTCGTCCAGCACATGCCTCGGGCCGTCGAGGCCGTAGCGTTTCACCGCCGCCCGGAACCGCGTGGCGATCAGCTCGGCCACCGGCCCGGTCCCTTTCATGCGCTGGTTCCAGTCCGGGTCGTAGTCGCGCCCGCCGCGGGTCTGGCGAACCAGCGACATGACCCGCGCGGCGCGGTCCGGCCGGGCGTCGGCCAGCCACTCGCGGAACAGGTCCTTGATCTCCAGCGGCAGGCGCAGCGTCACATACATGGCCGAGGTCGCGCCGGCCCTGGCCGCCGCCTCCAGCACGCTTTCCAGCTCATGGTCGTTGAGCCCCGGGATCACCGGCGCGAAGCCGACCCCGACAGGGCAGCCCGCCTCGGCCAGACGGCTGATCGCCTCCAGCCGTTTCGCCGGCGTCGAGGCGCGCGGCTCCATGGCCCGGGCCAGTCCCCGGTCGAGCGTGGTGATCGAGACATAGGCCGAGGCCAGCCCCTCGCGCCCCATCGCCCCCAGAATGTCGGCGTCGCGCCCGATCAGCACCGACTTGGTGATGATGCTCAACGGATGCCGGAACCGCTGCAGCACCTCGAGGATGGACCGCGTCGACTTCAGCTCGCGCTCGACCGGCTGGTAGGGGTCGGTGTTGCCGCCTATGTGGATGCGCCTGCAGACATATCGCGGCTTGCAGAGCTCCTGTTCCAGGAGACGCGCGGCTTCGGGCTTGAAGAACAGCCGGCTCTCGAAATCCAGGCCCGGGGATAGGCCCATCCAGGCATGGGACGGACGGGCGTAGCAGTAGATGCAGCCATGTTCGCAGCCCTTGTATGGGTTGATGGACCGGTCGAAACCGATGTCCGGACTGGTGTTCCGCGCGATGATCGTCCGGGCGTGCTCGGGCGTCAGGGTGGTGCGCAGGGGCGCCGCCTCGACATCGTCGCCGGTCCAGCCGTCGTCGAAGGCCTCCACGGTCTCCGGTTCGAACCGCCCGGTCGCATTCGACCGCGCCCCCCGTCCCTTCGCCGCTTCAGCCATGAAGGGGAGGATAGCGCGGAAAGAGAACAAAGCAAGAACCCTTGGCGCGACAAAAATGCCCGACAGCCCCGGCGAGCTCCCGGGCCTCAAGCCGCGAGCCGCCGCGCGGCGCGCACAGGCACAAACAAATGGTGCGGATGAGAGGACTCGAACCTCCACGCCTCGCGGCGCTGGAACCTAAATCCAGTGCGTCTACCAGTTCCGCCACATCCGCAGGTTCTGCCTGTAGCCTCTAGGGGAGGCGGCCGAAAAGCGAAAGGCCCGGGATCGCTCCCGGGCCTTTGCCTTGCTGGCGGCCTATCGCGCGTTGGCGCTACTTGAGGCCGGTCTGATCCGGAGATCAGTCTTCGCGGACGTTGTCGACGTTGCCGCCGAGCGCCTGGTCCGGGGTCGACAGTTTCGGATCGTCCGTGATGTCGATGCCCTTGGCCAGCTTCGAGTGCCAGAAGCCGTAGAGGGCGTAGACGACGGCGCCGATCAGGGCGTAGCCGCCCAGCAGCTGCAGGGTCAGCGGGTCGGGAACGACGCCGTTGGCCAGTTGCTCCGGAGTCGGGAAGGCCTGTTCGATCATCGGCGAGAAATTCTGCCAGGCGAGGAACAGACAGGCGGCGATGCCGAGCACGGCGGTGATGATGCCGCCGGGCACCCGGAACGGCCGCTCCAGCTCCGGATGCTTGATCCGCAGATAGATGACCGACAGGCAGACGATCGAGAAGGCCAGCGCCGTGCCGAACGAAACCAGCTGACCCAGCAGGCTGATCGGCAGGAAGGCGGCGGCCACCGCGATCACCACGCCCAGCAGGATGGTGCCGAGCCAGGGCGTGCGGAATTTCGGGTGGATGGTGGAGAACACCTTCGGCAGCAGGCCGTCGCGGGCCATGGTGTAGAAGATGCGCGTCTGGCCGTAGCACAGCACCAGCATGACCGAGCTCAGCCCGGTGATGGCCCCGATCTTGATCATGAAGTTGATCAGGTTCATCTCGCCGCCGACCGCGAACGGAACGGCGATATTGGCCCACGTCAGATCCATGCGGTCGATGGCGACGGCCACCGGCGCGGGGCTGGACAGTTCGGCGAAAGGCACCACGCCGGTCATCACGGCCGCGACGGCCATGTAGATCAGGGTGCAGACGAACAGGGCGCCGAGGATGCCGATCGGCACGTCCTTCGACGGGTTCTTGGCCTCGGCCGCGGCGGTCGAGACCGCCTCGAAGCCGACGTAGGCGAAGAAGATGATCGCCGCGCCGCGGAACACCCCGCCCAGGCCGTAGCGGCCGGGCTCGTTCGGGTCCGCTTCAGGGATGAAGGGCACCCAGTTGTCCGGGTTCACATATGAGAAGCCGACCCCGATGAAGGTCAGCAGCACGATCACCTTGATGACCACGATGATGTTGTTGACATTGGCGGACTCGCTGACGCCCAGCACCAGCAGGGCGCAGACGGCGGCGATGCCGATGGCGGCGACGAGGTTGAACGTCCCGGTCATCTGCAGCGTCGTGCCGGTGTCTCCGCGCACCGCCTCGATCAACGGCGTGGCCCACTGCGCGCCTTCCTGTCCGGCGTACGATATGGCCGGGAACAGATTGGCGGAGAAGGTGAAGTCCTTGGCGATTTCGAGCACATAGCCGGCCCAGCCCACCGCGACGGTGGAGGCGGCGATGCCGTATTCGAGCACCAGCAGCCAGCCCATGATCCAGGCGAAGACCTCGCCCAGGGTGCCATAGGCGTAGGTGTAGGCCGATCCGGACACCGGCATGGTCGAGGCAAGCTCGGCGTAGCACAGGCCGGCGAGACCGCAGGCGATGCCGGCGACGACGAAGCTGAGCATGATGCCCGGGCCCGCGTAGTCGGCGGCGACCTGGCCGGTCAGCACGAAGATGCCGGCGCCGATGATGGCGCCGATGCCCAGGCTCATCAGGTTGATCGGCCCGAGCGAGCGCTTCAGCTCGCTCTTGGCCGCTTCCTTCTGGATCTGGGCTACGGATTTCTTGAGGAACAGACGGTTCCCCCTGGGCCTGAGGCCTTCTGCGGACATAGAGTCTCGCCCCCTGAATACGGCGAGTCCTCCCCGGACCGCCTTCAATGGCGCGGACGCTAGCGGTGCGGGACCCGGCTGGCAACGCGGTTTCCAATCGATGAACGGCCGACGACGCTTTCGTGACCCGGACCGTTGCGGGTAGACCGCACCGATGCTGCCCATCCACGCCGTCCTCGAACCGCTGAAAGCCGCGCTCGCCGCGGCCCATGCGGTCGTGCTGGCGGCGCCGCCGGGTGCGGGCAAGACCACCGTCGCGCCCCTCGCTCTGCTGGACCAGCCCTGGCTGGCCGGCGGCAAACTGCTGGTGCTGGAACCGCGCCGGCTTGCGGCCCGGGCCGCCGCGGAGCGAATGGCGACCACGCTGGGCGAGACCGCGGGGGAGACGGTCGGTTATCGCACCCGGTTGCAAAGCCGCATTGGGCCGAAGACCCGGATCGAGGTCATCACCGAGGGCGTCTTCACCCGCATGATTCTCGACGACCCCGGCCTCGACGGCGTGGGCGCCGTCCTGTTTGACGAATTTCACGAGCGCAGTCTGGACGCCGACCTCGGCCTCGCCCTCGCCCGGGAGAGCCAGGCTCTTCTGCGCGAGGACCTCCGGCTGCTGGTCATGTCGGCGACGCTGGACATCGCTGGCGTCTCGAAGCTTCTGCACGACGCGCCGGTGATCGAGTGCGAGGGCCGGATGTTCCCCGTCGAGACCCGCTACCTCGGCCGCAACGCGGCCGAACGGTTCGAGGATGCCATGGCCCGCGCCGTCCTGCTCGCGCTGGGAGAGGAGACCGGATCCGTGCTGGTCTTCCTGCCGGGACAGGGCGAGATTCACAGGGTCGCCCAGCGGCTCGCCGAGCGCCTCCGCGATCCCCTCGTCGACATCGTCCCGCTCTACGGCGCCCTGGACAAGGCGGTGCAGTACCGCGCCATCGAGCCGGCCGCGCCCGGCCGCCGGAAGGTCGTGCTCGCCACTTCCGTCGCCGAGACCAGCCTGACCATCGAGGGCGTGCGGGTGGTCATTGACGGCGGCTTGTCGCGCGTGCCCCGCTTCGAACCGTCCAGCGGCCTGACCCGCCTGGCGACGGTGCGGGTCAGCCGCTCCTCCGCCGAGCAGCGCCGCGGCCGGGCCGGGCGCACGCAGCCGGGCGTCTGCTATCGGCTGTGGGACGAAGAGGCCACGCGCGGTCTCGTCCCGCACCAGCGCCCGGAAATCCTTGAGGCCGACCTCACCGCCTTCGCCCTCGACCTCGCCCGCTGGGGCGCGCGCACGACCGAAGGCCTCGCCCTGCTCGACCAGCCGCCGGCCGGAGCCTTCGCGGAAGCCCGCAAGGTGCTTCAGCGGCTCGGCGCCCTTGATGAGGCAGGCGGCCTGACCGGGCACGGGCGCCGCCTGACCCGCATCCCGCTGCCGCCGCGGCTGGCCCACATGGTCGCCGTGGCCAGCGACGCCGGCGACGCGGCGCTGGGCGCGCGGATCGCCGCGGTGCTCTCCGAACCCGGTCTCGGCGGAAACGACCCCGACCTGCGCGAGCGGCTGCGGGGGCTGGAGCGCGACCGGTCGCAGCGGGCGCGCGACGCGCTGAAGCTGGCCGGTCGCTGGGCGCGGGCGGCCGGAGGCGGGCAGGGTGGCGAGCCCGATCCCGGCGCTCTCCTCGCCGAAGCCTTCCCCGAGCGGGTCGCCAAGGCCCGGGGCAAGCCGGGCGAAATGCTGCTGGCCTCCGGGCGCGGCGCCTTTCTCGACCCGACGGAGCCGCTGGCCCGCGAGCCTTGGCTGGCCGTGGCGGAGCTCGGCGGCGGAGATGCCCGCGACCGTATCCGCCTCGCCGCTCCGGTTGATCCGGCGGCGCTGGGCCATCGCCTCGAAAGCGAGGACCGGCTGTCGCGAGAGCCCTCCGGCCGGATGGCGCTGAAGCGCGTCCGGCGCATCGGAGCCATCGTCGTCGATGAGAGGATCGCCGGCCCCCCGGACCGGGCCGCCATCACGGCCGCGCTCAGGTCAGAGGTGGAACGCGACGGCCTCAACGCGCTGCGCTGGGGCGAGCGGGCCTCGGCTATCCGCGCCCGGCTCGCCTTTCTCCGCACGCTCGACGACGGCTGGCCCGACGTGTCCGACGAAGGCCTGTCTGAACTGCGCGAGACCTGGCTCTGGCCGCTGCTCGACAGCGTGCAGTCGCTTGACGCCATTCCGGACGCCGCGCTGGAGCAGGGGCTGCGCGCCCTGATCCCGTGGGATCGCCAGCGCGCCCTCGACGAACTCGCGCCCGCCCGGCTCGACACGCCGCTCGGTTCAGCCGCCATCGACTACGCCGCGGAGGGTGGGCCGCGCGTCGACATCCGCGTGCAGGAACTGTTCGGGGTCACCGTCCATCCCACCGTCGGCGGCGGCCGCGTCCCCCTGACGTTGGCCCTGCTGTCCCCGGCGCGCCGCCCGGTGCAGGTGACGAGGGACCTGGCCGGCTTCTGGAAGGGCAGCTGGGCCGCCGTCCGCGCCGAGATGCGCGGCCGCTACCCGCGCCACCCGTGGCCCGAGGACCCGACAAGGGCCGAACCCACCACCCGCGCCAAGCCGCGCGGAACCTAGGCTGCCCCGTTCAGCAACCGGCCATAGCTGTCGACCAGGCTGGAATAGGTCGGCACGAACATCACTGTCGCGCCGCCGCCGCTGTCCACCGGCGCCTTGATCTCGAAATGCAGGTGGATGGTGGTGGCGCTTCCGCCGAAGTCAGCCGAAACCTTGCCCAGGTGCTGGCCCCGCGTCACGTTGCGCGACGCCGGGGTCGGGAACAGGGCGTTCACCCCCGCCATATCGAGATGCAGATAGCGGTAGATGCGGCCGGAATCGCCGAGCAGGGTGACGGTGTAGCTGCCGATCGAGGTGACCCGCCCGTTCTCGGCGGCGACCGCCCAGTGCACCTTCTTCTCGCAGGTGGCCGGCCGGATGTCCTGACCCTGGTGTCCCTTGCCGGCCGGGCACATGCCGTTGGTCCACGACCGCGTCTCGCAGAAATTGTCGCGCCACGGATACGAGTAGTTGCGGGCGTCGCACTGGCCGCCCGGCCCGGGCGCCAGATAGCCGCCGTAACCGTAGACCTGCGAGTTCGCATAGGCCGGCCCGACCTCGATGGGGAAGCGCATGCCGGCGGCCCACAGGGTGCTGTCA